>NZ_JWMA01000198.1 GCF_000812465.1 Cupriavidus sp. IDO
CAACCCAAAGCCCGTCCCAATCCTCACTGCTCGCTCAACTGGCATCTGTCAATGCGCAACTTGAGCAGTTGCGAGCCGCGGAAGTGCCAAAGGTCGTGGAGGAGATTCAGCAGTTGATGCAGGCTTACGACCTCAGCATTGAGGACATTGCGGGCAAGCCCAGTGTTGAGCCCGCTGCCCGCGCTGTTCCGACCAAGACGAAGGCCGCGCCGCCTCCGAGGTACCGCAACCCCAAGACGGGCCAGACCTGGTCGGGGCGCGGTAGGGCTCCCGCGTGGATTGGCAAGAAGCCCGAGCGTTTCCTAATCGATCTCTTGTACTGAACGACAGGTTGGCGGGCGCGGCCGGTCCGCCCCCATTCTGCAAACTCGGCAAGTGCTTTATGGTGCGCCTGCCGGGTCGCCACGTACACGCGCCAGCCGCTCCAGTTTTGCGCCTGGCCGAGGGGCCACTCCTCACGCTGCGCCCAGGCGAAAGTGTCAATGAAGGCTTGTTTGCACGCTACGGATGGAGCGGAGTGCCCCGTTTGAACGCGATGACTACGGTGCTCATCAGCAGGTCCCGGGATAGAAGGACACGGCCGATCTTTGCTGAGCGCACGAACGTCGTGGTCGTGATCTGATCTTCAAGATATGCCGGTTGACCATCGGGCAGGCGCGATAAAGCATGGCCGTAAAGTGTCCGAACCAAACGGCATCCCGGACATCGATAACGTTGGGGAAGTCGATGTCGTCCGGCCGAAACACGCTGCAGTAGTTGGGGTCATCGTACTTTCCGTGAAAAAGATGGCGGTAGCAGACCGCAGACCCGCCTGTAGTATGGCTTTTTCAGAGCAATGATTCACTGCCGACAACGTATTTGTAAGCTCTTGATAGATAGGCCATTTCCGGTGCATACCGCCAGAAAATGCACGGAAAGTACGATGACCCCCATTCGAAAGCGGCAAGGGCCCGCTGACGGTCCTGTCCCTCCAGAGCGGGTTGCCATGCGCGGCCAAGTCGAATCGTGATTTGGTCGGGAAGATGATCGGCCTTCCGCGCGTAGAGTTCCTGGAGCACTGCCAACGCTTCTGTCACCAGGTGTGCTGACAGGGCGGAGAATGGCAGCAGAACCAACCTGCCGAGCAATGCCCGAGCCTGGCGGTGTCGCGACAGGAGGTGCGCGCGGATCAGGCTGGCACGGCTGGGCGCACGCCGGTTAAGCGCCGCGTCGGCCAGCGCCGATAGCTGCTGGCAGAGTGCTTCACGGGTTAGCATCTCATCCGCGCGTACCCCGCATCTACCGCCGCACTGCTCGCGCCCAGCGCGGCGCCGAGCCGATGTGTCTGGGGACAGACACATCAGGCTATTCGCACCAATGCATGCAGCTTCTCTATTCAGGCTTGAGGCCGAGATGATCGGCAATCTGTTGGTACCGCGTTGTTGTCGCGCCGAGCATATCCCGGAAGGCCTTGGGAGATGCAGGTGAAGGGAGAAATCCCAGCCTCTCTGCAAAGGCCTTGAATTCAGGGTCTCGCAGGACCTTGAGCAATGCGGCGTTTAGTGTATCGACGACGTGCGGATCCATGCCGGCCGGACCAAGTATGCCGATATAGTTGTCCTCCACGTAGCCCGGGATGCCAGATTCAGCAAGTGTCGGAACGTCGGGAAGGAGCGGGTGCCGGTTGTCGCTGGTCACCACGAGAGGCTTGGCGCGGCCCGATTTGATGTTTGGCAGTTCTGCGGCAACGCTGTCAAACATCACGGATACCCTGCCGGAAGTCACATCGATAAAGCCTTCCGGCGCGCCACGGTACGACACGCGCATCAGGTCGACACCGGCCAGCGCCTTGATTTGCTCGGTCGCAAACATGATGCCCGGCGACGGCGAGGCATAGCTCAGGTCTTTCTCTTTTCGCGCCATCTGGACAAATTCCCGGCCATTGTTGGCCGGAAGGCCCGGACTACTGACCAGTACAAGAGTCACCCTGACCAGACTGGCAATAGGGGTGAAATCCTTCAGCGCATTAAGCTTGTGCGATGAGTACAACATCGGCCCGATAATCAGCGCATTGCCGCCGACAAGCAAGGTACGGCCGTCTGGTGGGTTCTTGGCGACAACACCAGCGGCAATGTAGCCGTTTGCCCCGGGCCGGTTCTCAACGACAACAGGTTCGCCCAGTACCTGAGAAAGCTTCTGGCCGATTGCCCTGGAAAGCGTGTCGCTGCCTCCGCCCGCGGTATAGGGAACGATGAGGCGACGGGGCGTCGTGCTGTCATTGGCGTGAGACGGCATCGAGACTGTCGTGACCAAGGCACAGAACAGCAGCGCAATCGAATTTTTCATGACCGGTGTCTCCTTAATGATTTTCTGGGGCAGAGCGGCGCCTGCGGCGCCGCTGGTGCTATGCGAGATTCACGAGGATGGTCTTCATCTGTGTGAAGTGGTCCAGCATTGCCTCAAGCGATGCCTCCTTGCCCAAGCCGGAATTCTTGTAGCCGCCATACGAGAGGCCAGGCTGGGCAACGAGATTCTGGTTCACCTGGACGAAGCCGGCCTGAAGCCTCAGGCTGGCATCCATCGCCGTCTTCAGATCCCGAGTCCAGACTGACGCCGTCAAGCCGTAGTCTGTGTCGTTGGCCATCGCCAACGCGTCCCCGTAGCTCGAGAATTTTATGACGCAGACGACCGGACCGAAGATCTCTTCGCGCGCCAGCTTACTATCATTGGTCAGGCCGGTGAACATCACAGGGCGGATGAACAGTCCGGCTCCCAGCGCCGGGTCTGCTGGCAATGTCGAGCATTCCACCGCGGTTGTGCCGGGCAGGGATCGTCCCGCTTCGATGTATCCGCACACCTTGTCGTACTGGGCTGGCGAGATGATAGTGCCGATGTCCGTGGCCTCGTCCATCGGATCGCCAATCTTCATGGCATCGACCAGTGCCTTCACCTTGCCGACAAATGCGTCATGCACCGACTCGTGCACGATCATCCGGCTGGAGGCCGAGCAGCTCTGGCCCTGGCGGGTGAACCGCATGCCGGCCACCGCGCCGGCGGCAGCCTGATCCAGGTCAGCGTCGGGCATGACGATCATCGGGCTCTTGCCGCCAAGCTCGAGCGTGACGGGGATCAGCTTGTCGGCCGCTGTCTTGTAGATGATCTTGCCTGTTTCCACCGAGCCGGTGAAAGTGACCTTGTGCACACCGGGATGCGAGACCAGCGGCGCGCCGCATTCAGGGCCGTAGCCGGCAACCACGTTGAGGACACCCTTGGGCAGCACCTGGCTCAGGATCTGGCACACGCGCAACACTGCCAGGGGTGCTTCCTCGGCAGACTTCACCACGACAGTGTTACCGGCCACGAGCGAGGGTCCGATTTTCATCGCCAGGATGTACATTGGCGCGTTCCAGGGCAAAATCGCGCCAACGACGCCGAGCGGTTCCCGCACGGTGAGCGTCAGGACATCCGGCCGGTGGGGCACGGTCTCGCCCTTCAGCTCCGGGGCCAGGCCGCCGTAGTACTGCAGCATGTCGGCGATACCTTCCGCTTCGGGACGGCTTTCGGTCCGAATCGCCTTGCCGGTCTCGAGCGTCACGAGCCGTGCCAGCTCCTCGACGTGCGAGGCCAGCAGCCGGGCACATTCAATGACCAGGGCACCGCGCCTGCGCGCCGGTGTATTGGCCCATTCGCGCTGGGCGCGCTGCGCGGCATGGACGGCGACATCCACGTCATCGGCAACGCTGAAGGGCGCATCCGCGATCTTGCGGCCGGTGGCGGGATTGATCACGGCGAACGTCCTGCCCGAGCGTGCGGGCGCAAGCTCGCCGTCGATGAAATTGTGCCCGCTCAGGGCTAGGGCCAGATCTTCCGCGTTGAGATTGGGATGGAGGGGGTTAGCTGACACAGAGGTCTCCTGGGCTATGCAGCATTAATTGAGAGAAGCGCTGTTTTCGATCAACCTGGCAACCACGGTCCAATCGCGGGCGCCAAGGCCAGATTCGCTTAGCTGCCGATACAGCTGGATGGCCCTGGCGCCAAACGGCGTCGCGGCGCCCACCTCACTGGCGGCAGACGCGACGAGGGAGAGGTCCTTGAGCATCAGATCCGCCGCAAATCCGGGGACGTAATCGCGACTGGCGGGCGACGACGGTACGGGGCCCGGCACCGGGCAGTTGTGCGAGAGGGTCCAGCACTGGCCGGTAGACTGCGTGATGATGTCGTACATCGTCTGATAGTCCATGCCGAGCTTGCGGCCCAGGATGAAGGCTTCCGAGACGACGGCGCTGCTGACGCACGCAATCAGGTTGTTGCACAGCTTGGCAATCTGGCCATTGCCGCTGTCCCCGGCATAGAAGATCCTGGCGCCCATCTGTCCCAGGACTGGTTCAGCCCGGCCGAAGGCCGTGCGGTCGCCGCCGACCATGAATGTCAGCCGGGCATCGCGGGCGCCTGCCTGGCCGCCGGCCACAGGAGCATCCAGCATCGGAAAGCCGGCTTGCGCCGCTTCCGCGGCGACAGCACGTGCGGCGGCAGGCCCGATGGTTGAGCTCTCGATCAGCAGGGCTCCCGGCGTTGCGACGTCCAGGACACCGCCTGCCGTGCAGTACAGCTTCTTCACGTCATCGGCATTTCTCACGATGGAAATCACGATCGACGCACCCTCGACCGCCGATGCCACGCAGCGATGTGATTGCCCTCCCTGTTCAGCGAAGCTGGCCAATGCGGCTTCCGAGATATCGAATCCCCGCACGTTGTGGCCCGCACGGACAAGGTTCAGGGCCATGGGCATGCCCATATTGCCAAGACCAATAAATGCAATCTTGCTCATTTCGCTTGTCCCTCAGTTGTTGGTTGATCGGTCGCTTGCACATGGAGCTGTGCGACGCCCGGGCGGATCGCGTCGCGATCGTCCTGTTGAGGGCGAAGCATCCTGGGCGTATCGTTCACGGTGCGCGAGTAGCGCGGCGCCGGGCTGGGTTGGACGACACCGTCGATGGTCGTGAATACCCCGCGCGCGCGGGCGTGCGGGTGATCGGGCGCCTCGCTCATCGACAGTACCGGGGTGACACAGGCATCGGTGGGGTCGAAGATGCGGCACCATTCTTCGCGGCTGCGGGTCTTGAAGATCGTGGCAAGCCTGCTTTTGAGATCCGGCCAGGCTTTCGGGTCCCGCTGGCGGTCGAAGTCCGGGTCGTCGGCCAGACCTAGCTTTTCCCGCAGGAGCGCATAGAACTCGGGCTCAACTGCGCCGATGGCGAGGTACTTGCCATCGCTGGTCTCATACGTCTCGTAGAAATGCGTGCCAGTGTCGAGCAGATTGACGCCACGCTCGTCGCGCCACACACCGGCGGAACGCAGCGACCACATCATGCTCATCAGCAACGCGGTGCCGTCGAGCATGGCGCAGTCCACCACCTGGCCCTCCCCCGTGGTGCGTGCATGCAGGATGGCGCTGACCATGCCAAACGCAAGCAGCATCCCGCCGCCGCCGAAGTCGGCGACCAGGTTGGCGGGTGGCGTTGGCTTGCCGCCTTCGCGCCCGAATGCATGCAATGCACCGGCGAGCGCGATGTAGTTGATGTCGTGCCCGGCACGCTGTGCGAGCGGTCCGTCCTGGCCCCATCCGGTCATGCGCCCGTACACCAGCCGCGGGTTGTCTGCCAGCAAGACCTCGGGGCCGAGCCCGAGTCTTTCCATGACGCCGGGGCGGTAGCCCTCGACGATGCCGTCCGCGTCGGCTGCGAGCGCGCGGGCCTCGCGCACGCCTTCGGGCGTCTTGAGGTCAAGGTGCACGACGCGGCGCGAACGTGCCAGAACATCTTTGCTTGCATCCATGATGCCTTGCCGCCAGGCCGATACATGCCGCGCCACGCGGATGACGTCCGCGCCGTTGTCGGCCAGCATCATGCAGGCGAACGGTGCTGGCCCGATCGCGCCGAACTCGATGATCCTGACGCCTTTCAATGGGCCGCTCATGCTTGTGCTCCCACGGCGGACTTGCCTGCGCCATCCGCCTCGTCCATGCGGCCGGAGACCACGTGGCTTGCAAAGGCCTGGTCGATCTGCGATGCCGTCTTGCCCAGGCCCGCGAGGAGTGCACCGGTGTCCTCCCCGAGCAGGGGCGGCCGGCCGCGGCTGGCCGCTGGCGTCAGTGCAAGGCGGATGGGGGACCGTAGTTGACGCACCCTTCCGAGCAATGGATCGTCATCGTCCGAGTACGTGCCGTTGTGCCGGACCTGCGGATCGGCGAAGAACCCGTCCAGGTCGTTGACGCGTCCAAGCGGGACGCTGTGCTTCTCGGCAAGCAGCTCGATGGCGGCGGTGTCGAGCCGCCGCGCGCTTTGCCGGATTTCATCCCACATTGCCTCACAGTGATCGCGGCGCTCCTTCACGCCTGCGAAGCGCGGATCGTCGATCAGGTCCAGGCGGTCAAACATCTGGCAGAGATTCCTGAACTGCTCGTCGGTGAAGATATGGCCCATGACGTGGCCGTCCGAGGTCCGGATCGGGAAGTAGGTGTTGGGCAGGGCGCGCGCACCGATACCTGGCGTCTGGAAGTAGTGGTTCACCATCAGATCCGGCAGCATGAAGGCGGCGTAGGCGTCCAGCAGCGACACGCACACCCGCTGGCCCTTGCCGCCGTTGCGCTCGCGGTGGACGAGCGCGGCCAGGATCGCCTGTGCGGCGGTGGCAGCGGTAATCTTGTCGACGACCGAATTGCGGACCGGCTCGGGCTGGTCCTGGCTGCCGATGCCCGGCATGGTCCCGCTCAGCGCCTGAACCACGTGATCGTATGCGGGCCGTGCGGCATACGGTCCGTCGACGCCGAAGCCATTGATTGACGCATAGATGAGCTTTGCATTGGCCTGGCAAAGGGTTTCATGCCCGAGACCGAATTGCGCCATCACACCCGGGCGGAAGTTTTCAATCAGCACATCGGCAGTCAACGCCAGCTCGCGCGCCAGCGCTTGTCCCGAAGGGGACTTCAGGTCGATGCACATGCTTCGCTTGCCACCGTTGAACAGCGCGAATCCGGCCGCTACCCCCTCGTGCTGCGGGTGTCCCTTGCGCATAGGATCGCCACTGATGGGTTCGATCTTGATGACCTCGGCCCCAAGATCAGCCAGCATCTGGCCGGCGAACGGCCCGGCAACCATCGTTGCGAATTCCAGCACGCGCAATCCTGCGCACGGACCGGGCGCCTTGTCCCCGTTTTCGGTTGTCATATTGTTCCCCGAAGTTTCTGTACAGCCCGGCGGTGTCGCGTGAACGATGCCTGCCACCGCCGGGCCCATCACGTCAGTACACCCGCCATGCGTCCGGCATGTCGCGGACGAGTCGTTCACCCTGTCGTCTCCCTGCCTCGGCTGCCACCTGGCGCCGGCTCGGGTCGAAGTTGTTCTGACCGATCGCGGCCTCACTGCGCGAGTCGGGAACAATGAGCACGGCATCGTCGCGCTTGCCGCAGGCGTCGATCTCGGACTGCACGGTGATGCCGGTCAGGTTGCCCGGCCGGGGCGAAATAACGATGCACTGGCCGAATCTGCGTGCCAGGTGGGCATTGGTGACCGATACGCTGCCGCCGTCCACCCAACGTTTGCCGCCGGCGGAGATCACGGGCCAGATTCCCGGCGCCGCACCGCTGGCAGCGGCGGCGTGCACCAGGTCGATGCCCGAGTCGCTGGTAAGCAGGTGCAGCTCGCCGCTGTCCACGTCGATGGCGGTGAGCATCAGCCGGTCGGACGGCCAGTCATCGCGGTCGAGCCGGTCGCGCACGACAGCCAGGCGTTGCCGGACCGCGACGGATGATGCCGCCAGCGCAAACTCGCCGATGCGCCGTCCGGCGCGGGCCGCGTCGCCGGCGCATTCCTTCAGCATTGCTGACAGGGTCTGGATGACATCCGAGGATGAGGCGACCGGCACCTCTTGTACGCTCGCAGCGGCCTGCCGCGCGTACGCCCATGCAATGCCCCTCGGGTCAAGGAGTGCGCAGCCGGCAAAGGCGCCGGCCGATGTCCCGATGACTTCGCTTGCGCCGAGCAGGTCAATGCCGCCAGACGCAAGCCCGTGGAGCACGCCAATCTCCCAGGCGAGGCCGAGGACGCCACCGCCCCCAAGTATCAAACCGCGGTTCATGCTCTAAGTTCCCGTTACCTTGACTGGTCTAAAACCCCGCGCCGGAGGGCTGCCGGCAGGCAGGCGTCCGGGCGGCGGGGCGCCGACGGCACTGCATCAGCGCAGGATGAAGGCTTCCTTCCTGGGCTCGCGGGTCATGCGCCAGAAGTCCACGTGGCGCCATGGCGTCGGGAGGATGGGCCGCCCTTTCTGGTTGGTGTAATAGGTGTGGGCACGTCGCTCCCAGGCCCAGATCGCCCCCGTCATCTTCTCGTCGAGCTTGCGGTTGTGTTCATCAAACGCTTCCTGGGTCACCTCCAGCGAGCGGGCATCCTCCTCCACCAGCATCTGCAGGCATTCCATCGCGTAGTGGTTGACGACCTCCGCCATGAAGTTGTGCCCGCCGGCATGTCCGGCCCCGGTATGCGGGCCAGAGTTGATGAAGAGATTGGGGAACTTCGGCACCATCCCGCCCAGGTACGAGGACGGATTGTTGTCGCGCCAGACGTCGGACAGCCGTACCCCGTTGCGTCCCGCCACCTCGATCGGCGACAGCCAGTCGAGGGTCAGCCCGGTCGCGTAGATGATGACGTCGAGCTCGATCAGCTTGCCGTCCACGGTCAGGATGCCGTCCGGCACCACGCGCGCCAGCTTGCTGGTCTCGATGTCCACGTTCGGCTGCGACAGCGCATAGTAGAAGCCGCCGGGGGCAAAGTCGTACGGGTCGCGCACGCTGCGCTTGCCCAGCGGTGCGTAGTCCGGCGTCAGCTTCCGGGCCAGTTCGCTACCCTCGCCAAAACACGAGTTGATGTAGTTGATGCAGAACTGCATCAGGCGGTCGTTGGCCGGCGAGATGGAGACGTGCGTCTTCGCCCATTCGGGATCCGCGCGAACGATCGGATATCCGACCTTGTCGCTATAGGTCCAGTACGACTTCAGCCTGTCCCAGTGGAGGAAGTACGGCAGTTGCTGGCGCGCCCAGCGCTTGCTTTGCGGGATATCCCCGTCTCCCGCCTGGTTGGGAATGATCCACATCGGCTGGCGCATAAAGACGGTGAGATGGTCCACTTCCTGTGAGATCTTGCCAATCACCTGCACGCCCGTCGCTCCTGTGCCGATGATGCCGACCCGCTTGCCGCGCAGATCGACGTCATGCTTCCAGCGGTTGGCGTGGATCGATACGCCCTTGAACGTCTCGCGGCCTTGCAGGTCAGGATAGTTCGGGCGGTTGAGGTGGCCCAGGCATGACATGACCGCCGTGGCGCGCACCCGCGATGCCTCGCGCCCCTTCTTGACAACCATCAGCTCCCACTCCTGGTCTTCTTCGATCCACTGGATCTTCAGGATTTCGCTCTCGAGCTCGATGCATTCACTGAGGTTGTGCTTCTCGACGACGCCTTCGAGATAGCGCAGGTACTCGGAGCCCACCGGGTAATAGTTGCTCCACGACGGATTGAGCTCGTACGACAGGGAGTAATACGTGGCGGGTGTATCGACCGCGACGCCCGGGTAGTCGTTTGCGGCCCATACGCCACCGACCTTGTTGTTGCTATCGAAGATACGGTAGCGGAAGCCGCGGTCCTTCGCCTGGACGGCGGCCGCGATGCCAGTCATGCCGGCACCGATGATGGCCAGCTCGATCCGCTCGGTTGGGCGGCCGCGCTGCGGCAGCACTGGCAGGTTGCGCACGAAGCCGGCCTGTTCGAGCAGCATGTCGCCGAACTCCGCATCGATCGGCTCGCCGGTGACCATCGCGGCCATCTTGAGAAACAGATCGGGCGCCAGATCGTAACCGGACAGGTATTCCGTCTGTTCGGAGGCGGGCTTGTCCAGCGCGGCAACCGCCAGCTCGATCATTTCTTGCCGGATAGCCCCAGGGATGGTGGCGACCTGGGCAAAGCCCTTCAGCGTTTCGACGACCTTCACGCCAGGCATGAGATCGCCCTTGTCCGGCATCTTCAGTTCCGGCGCGTAGCGGCTGAGCAGCGATGGGTCGCGCGTGATATGCACAAGCGACGCCAGCAGCAGGGCAGGGTCGACGTCTGCAAGGTATTTGCGAAGGTCGGATTCCGCAATCCGGCGTTGACGCGCAATGTTGGTGAAGACGTCGCGGAGTTCGCTCTTGGGCGCAAGCGGGTTGGTCCCGGCAGCAGATGCGATGGCTGCGTTGGAAGGTTCAATGTACATAGTGGATTGGCGTTCCGGTCTAGTGGTTGTTCATGTGGCACGACCTTGCGGATTGCGCGGACCATGCCGTCCCTGGTCATGTTTCGGAAGTGTAGGAACGGCGCGCTGGCCGGCCAACAGGAACCGATGAAGATGAGAACTTCGCAAAACGCGATATGCAGCGCCCGCGCTTGCCGAATGGCCCGGCGAGCGAGCGTCGCGCTGACGCAGTGCAGCGGTACATGGCGCGCCCGGCCCGGTAACGCAAGGAAGGCGGGAATTGCTCGAATTGAGCAAGTAAGAACTTCGTGAAACGGCGTAATGCGCCCGGACGTCCGCCTCTAAACTTCAAGCGACTGAAGACCGGAAACAAGAGGCGAAGCGATGGGAACGAAGGTGCAGGCTGCCGTGATGGTGAAGGCCCGCGAACTCCAGGTGGAGTTGCTGGACCTGGATGAACCACACGATAACGAAGTGATGGTGGAAATTGCCGCGACAGGCGTGTGCCATTCGGACCTGTCTGTGTACCAGGCAGTGCTGCCGACGCCGTTGCCGGTGATCCTGGGACACGAAAGTGCAGGCGTTGTCGTAGGCATGGGATCTCATGTGTCGGGCCTGTCGCTCGGCGATCGCGTGGTGCTCAGCCTGCTTGCCCAGTGTGGCAACTGCTTCTATTGCAACCACGGCCAGCCAGTGCTGTGCGAGTCGGGCCAGCCATCGATGCTGCAGGGCACCATGTCAGACGGCACGACGCGATTTGCATGGCGTGGCACACCGGTATTCCAGATGGCCGGCCTGGGAACGCTCGCGCAGCGGGTTGTCGTACCCGCCACATCGGTCGTCCCGATCCCGGACTCGCTGCCACTGGAACAGGCGGCATTGCTCGGTTGCGGCGTCATGACGGGCTGGGGCGCAGCGGTCAACACGGCGAGGGTCGAAGTCGGCGAGGCGGTGGCCGTCGTCGGTTGCGGCGGTGTCGGCTTGCATGCGATCCAGGGTGCGCGTATCAGCGGGGCCAGCATGATCATCGCTATCGATCCCCGCGCGGATCGCCTGGAGCTGGCGCGGTCAGTGGGTGCGACCCATCAGCTCCAGCCAGGGCCCAGCCTGGTGGAGAAGGTACGCGCGCTGACCGGCGGGCGCGGCGTTGAGGTCGCTCTGGAAGTCGCTGGGCGCCAGCAATCCATCGACGACGCCATACGGATGACCAGGCGAGGCGGTCGCGCCGTGATCGTCAGTGCGCCGGGCAAGGACGTGGTGGTGAACATATCCGCGTTCGGCGGCCTGGTTCTCACCGAGAAGACCATCCGTGGCTCGCTCTATGGCTCCGCTAACGTGCGCCGCGACATTGCGCGGCTGGTAGACCTCTACGGCGCGGGCAAGCTGCAGCTGGACAACCTCGCGTCGGTCATCTATTCGCTGGACCAGGTCAACGAGGCCATGGCGCATTGCGCCACGGAGGCCGGCGGTAGGGCCATCGTGCGGCCATGAGGTTACGCGCAACGTCACCTCGCCACGTCGGCGCCGCCAACCAATAGGAACAGCCATGACGCTTCCCACGCCAACATCGATCTCGCAGCACCTGATTGATCCGGCCATCTGCATACGCTGCAACAGCTGCGAGGAGTCTTGCCCGGTCGGCGCGATCACCCACGACCACAACAACTACGTGGTTGATGCCGAGCGCTGCAACCATTGCCGTGCATGCGTTCCGCCGTGCCCAACGGGTGCAATCAATCACTGGTACGCGGTGCAGCAGCCGTACACGCTTGCGCAGCAGCTCTCGTGGCAGGACTTGCCGCCGCCGATGCAATCGGACACCGAGACTGGTGCCACTGAGCGTCCGGTCCTCGTGAGAGCGCCTGCGTCGGCGAGCACGCCGGCGCTGCACCTTTACAGCCGGGCAGCACCGGCCGTTGCCACGGTGACATTGCGCGAGCGGGCCACGGCGCTGGATGCGGACGATGATGTCTGGCACATCGTGCTGGATTTCGGCAACCAGGCGATGCCAGTCCTGGAGGGTCAGAGCATTGGCATCCTGCCGCCCGGCCTCGATGCCAACGGGCGCCCGCATATCGAGCGGCTGTACTCGGTCGCGAGCGCACGAACCGGAGAGCGGCGAGGCACGAGCACCGTGGCGCTGACGGTGCGCCGCAAGCCGGGCGGCCTGTGTTCCAACTATCTGTGCGGCCTGGTCCCTGGTGAGACGGTGCGGGTCGTGGGCCCGCTGGGCGATACCTTCCTGATGCCCATGGAAAGCTCTGCCAACCTGATCATGGTCTGCACCGGCACAGGCGTCGCGCCGTTCCGCGGCTTCATCCAGCATCGCCTACGCAGCATGCGCGACGCCAGCGGCAGCCTGATGCTGTTCTTCGGCGGCCGCCGGCCTGTGGAACTGCCTTATTCCGGTGAGGAGAACGGCTTGCCGGATGGTTTTGTCGAGCACTACTTTTGCTTCTCGCGCCAACCGGACGAGCCCCGCATGTATGTGCAGGACGGGATCCGGGCTGCCGCCAGGCGGATCCGTGCGCTTCTGCAGGACGAGCTCACGCATGTGTTCCTGTGTGGCCGCAAGGGCATGGAAGCCGGCGTGGAGGAGGCCTTCGCGGATGCTCTCGGCGGCGATGGCGCTTCCGCATGGCCAATGGTCCGGGAAAGCCTGTTGGCCAGCGGACGCTATCACGTTGAAACCTACTGACCTTTTCCAGGAGATCCCAGGTGACCGACACCAAACCGCACGCACTACCCCATGACGGGTACGACCTTCTCTCCGACCACTATGTGCAGGAGGCGCATGTCTTGTGGCGCGACATCCGCTCCAGCGGGTGCCCGGTGGCGCATAGCGAAAAGTGGGGCGGCTCCTGGCTGCCGACCACATACGACGACATCCACCACGTCGCCCAGAATCCCGCCGTGTTCTCATCGCGCGCCGCGGAAATTGCGGGCGAAGTGCCGCCGCAAGGTTCGGGCCTGGTGCTGCCACCGCTGACCAGCGACCCGCCGGATCACAAGATCCACCGTGACCTGCTCGAGCCCTACTTCACGCCGGCGCGCGTTGCAGCCATCGAGCCGTACGCACAGAGTCTCGCGCGCGACCTGGCGCGACGGGTCGCCGTCAAAGGCGAAGGGGACCTTGGCGAGGACTACTCCAAGCCCTTCGTCCTGTCATTGCTGACACGCTTCCTCGACGTACCCGACGACCGTCAGGAGCGCTTCATGGACTGGGCAATCCGGGTCCTGAAGTATGGACCCTTCGACCAGGAGTTGCGCAAAGCGGCGTTCGATGAAGCCTTCGCGGATCTTGAGCAATTGCTCAAAGAGCGGGAGCAGGACCCGGGCGAAGACCTCGTCAGCCATATCGCACTGGCCACCATCGACGGCAAGCCGATCTCGCGCAAGCACCGTATCGGTAGTCTGCTGCTGGCCGTCCTTGCGGGCGCCGATACCACGTGGAACGCCCTCAACGCGAGCCTAAACCATCTGGCTGATCACCCGGCCGACCGGGCGACGCTGATCAATGAGCCAGGCCTGTTGAGGACGACTGCGGTGGAGGAGTTGCTTCGCTTCTACGCGCCGCTGTCTATCGCGCGCGTCACCACCGAGGAAGTGGAGTTGAAGGGGCGCTGCATCGGTGCTGGCGAGCGGGTGATTCTGGCTTACCCGGCGGCCAATCGCGACCCGGCGGTATTCGAGAACCCAGACGAAGTGCAGCTTGATCGCAAGCGTAACCGACACCTGACCTTCGGGGTGGGCGTGCACCGGTGCCTCGGGTCCCACCTCGCCCGCATGGAAATGCGCGTCGCCATCGAGGAATGGCTCAAGGCGATTCCGAATTTTGAGCGCATATCCGGCGCGGTCAAGTGGTCTGCGGGCAATGCCCGTGGTCCTGAGAACGTGCGTATCCGGGTAGTTTGACGCCTGGATGCCCCAGCGGATACAGAACAAGGAGACGACGTTGAACAGCACAGTGATCCTGGAAAAGGACGGCCCGGTGGCGCGACTGATCCTGAACCGGCCGGAGAAGCACAATGCCCTGCGCTTCGATGAGATGGACGACCTGGTTGCGGCCCTGCGGGATGCCGAGTACGACGATGACATCAAAGTCATCATCCTGAAGGGGAACGGGCCCTCATTCTGCGCAGGCCACGACTACAACGATGCCGTCAAGTCGTACGGGCTGGAGCTAACCCCGGACGGCGGCAAGCCGCGGCGCCCCAACCAAAGAACGCGCTTGCAGCGGGACCGACGCCTGGGCATGAGCTACATGGCGTTCCAGAATTCGGCCAAGCCGGTCATCGCGCAGGTCCATGGCCATTGCACCGGCGTGGGCATCTACCTGGTGGAGTTGGTGGATCTGGCGATTGCCGCGGACGATGCCTGCTTCAGCCATGCGGAACAGCGCTTTGGTCTCGCCGGCAATACCTGGCACATGAACTCGCAGATCCTGATGTATGGCGCCAAGGTTGCCCGGGAACTCATGCTGCTGGGCGAGCGCTTCAATGGCAGCGAGGCTTGCCGGCTCGGTCTGGTCAATCGCGCGGTGCCGTTGGCTGAACTGGAGACTACCGTTGAGAACTGGGCCGGACGTATCGCCAAGCACCCGCGCGACGCCCTGGTGACGGGCAAGGCCATGCACCAGATGGCGCTGGAAAGCCTGGGCTGCGCGGCCCAGTTCACACGCGGTTTTGTCGGCCACACGCTCGGTACGAACCTGAGGTTCGAGAGCGACGAGTTCAACTTCCTGCGCGAGCGCAGGGAGTCTGGCACAACCGCGACTTTCAAGCTGCGCGACATGAACCATCGGGATGCCGACTGAGGCGAGGCCCGGCCGGCAACGACGCCGCCCACCTGCGCGTCATTGCCCATCACCCTGATAAGGAGACAGCGTGGAACTGCATGTCACCCAACTGAGCGTCGACAACGGCGTCGGCCTGGTTCGGCTCAACCGCCCCGGGCGCGGAAATTCCTGGACTACGCGCATGAATGCCGAGTATCGTTGGCTGATGTCATGCCTGGATGACGACCCGCGCGTGCGTGTGATTGTTGTCGCCGGCGCCGGCCAGCAGTTTTGCGTCGGCGCTGACACGAAGGCGCTGGACCATTACCGTGAGTCCGATCAGGACTATCTCGAAAGCTTCAGGAATGACGTGATGGCAACGCCGGGTCACGGCGTACGCCCAGAGTACGAGCACGAGCTGATCTGGCATTGGGGCCTGCAAAAGCCCGTCATTGCCGCCATCAACGGGGCCTGCGCCGGCATCGCCGTCGCGCTCGCCGCTTACTGCGACCTTCGCTATGCCGCGGCAGGCGCCAAGCTCACGACCTCAACGCCACGGCTAGGGCTGCCTGCCGAATTCGGGCTGTCCTGGATCATGCCGCGTATCGTGGGCCTGACCCACAGTGCCGACATTCTGCTGTCAGGGCGCGTGTTCCTGGCGGAAGAGGCACGCGCCATGGGGTTCCTCAACGGCGTGATGCCGCGTGAAACCCTTGAGGAGGAAGTCCTCCGGATCGCGCGCGGACTGGCGGACTCGACCTCGCCGGTGGCCGTGAAAACGGCCAAGCGTCAGCTCTACGCCGACCTCATGAGGCACGACGCGGGCGCCGCGATCGAGGATTCCCGGGAACTGATGGGGCAGTTGATGAAACAGCCGGATTTCAGTGAAGCTATGCGGGCCATGAAGGACAAGCGGCCGCCGGCCTTCAGCCCGCTGCCCGGCACAGCCATGGGGAGTACCGCGTCATGAGTGCCTCCAATCGGCAGGGCCCGCTCGAGCGCTTTCGTGTACTCGATCTCACCCGCCTGCGAGCGGGCCCGACGGCGGTACGGCAGCTGGCGGACTGGGGAGCGGATGTCATCAAGATTGAAAGCCCGGAGGCGCTTGACGTCAGCGACGGCTGGATCGGGGACCGCCTCGGCTCGGATTTCCAGAACCTGCATCGCAACAAGCGCAGCATCACGCTCAACCTCAAGGATCCGGAAGGCGTGCGGATTCTCCAGCGGCTGGTCGAGGCCGCTGACGTGCTGGTGGAGAATTTCCGGCCAGGCGTGAAGACCCGGCTTGGGGTGGACTATGAAACCTTGCAGCGCAGCAATCCCGGGCTCGTCTACGCCAGCATCTCGGGCTTCGGGCAGGACGGCCCGTATGCCGACCGGCCGGGCTACGACCAGATTGTGCAGGGCATGGGCGGGCTGATGGCGATCACCGGCGAAAAGGGGCAGCCGCCGTTGCGGACCGGGATCTCGCTGGCGGATACCGGTGTCGGCCTGTACGCGGCGCTCGGCATCATGACGGCCCTGCTCGAGCGTGAAGTGTCGGGCCGTGGGCAATGGGTGCAGACCTCCCTGTTGCAGGGCATGATCGCGCTGACCGACTACCAGGCGGCACGATGGCTGATGGACGGTGAGGTGCCGGAGCCGGCAGGCAACGATCATCCCACTGCGACGCCAACCGGCGTGTTCCCGACCGCCGATGGCCATATCAACATTGCCACGGCAGGCGAGGAGATGTGGCGGCGCTTGTGCAACGCGATCGGGGCGCCCGAGCTGCTCGGGCGGGCCGAGTATGGCAGCAACGAATTGCGCACAAAGAACCGGGAGGCGTTGAAAGGCGAGCTTGCGCAATACACGAGGCGCAAGACAAGTTCCGAATGGATCCGGGCCTTCGAGCAGGCGAGCGTTGCCTGTGGCCCCATTTACCGGATGGACGAGGTATTCGAGGACCGGCAAACGCAGCATCTGGGCATGGCCGTATCCCTGCGGCATCCGGAGCTTCAGGAGATAAAGGTCGTGGCGCAGCCGTACACGCTGTCGCGCACGCCAAGCCAGATGCGCACGGCAACGCCTGGGCGAGGCGAACATACCGAAGCGGTGTTGATGGAACTGGGATATAGCGCGGAACAGATCTCGGACTTGCGCGAGCGTCACGTGGTGTGATCGTGGACGAGCGCGCCAACCTGACCACAGACTACGGAGTGAGCATGAAAATTCGAATTGAATCGGCACGATGCAAAGGGCATCAGAACTGCGTCCGGGCGGCGCCGGAACTGTTCATCGTTGGGGAGGACGGCTATGCGCGCGTCAGGGGAAGTGGCGATGTGCCGCCGGCCCTGAAGGAAGAGGCGCTGCTTGCCTGGGCAAACTGCCCTGAGTTCGCCATCGAGGTCGAGGGCGACGAGCAATGACCCGGCCTTGATGCGGATACCTGGCGCGACTGGCGCTTTGAAACGAAAACCGGACCATATGATGGAGAACAGGGGACACCTGATTTTCGAGCGCGACGGTGCGACGGGGCGGATTGTGTTCAGCAATATCGCCCGTCGCAACGCAGGCACGGACTCGATGTGGCGCGCCGTGGCGCCGGCCCTGGATTCGCTCGCTGGTGACCCGGATATCCGGGTCATTCTGATCGAGGGCGACGGCGGACGCGACTTCATGTCCGGCGCCGACATCGCCGAGTTCAACAGCCGCTTGTCGCAGGCCGATGCCGTGCGCACGGTCGAGCGCAGTGCGCTGCAGGCTTACCGGGCAGTCTGGGACTGTACCAAGCCGACCGTGGCCGTGATCCGTGGCTACTGCCTCGGCGGGGGGCTGGCGCTGGCGAGTTGTTGCGATCTTCGGATCGCATCGGAAACGGCGCGGTTTGGCATTCCTGCTGTAAAGCTGGGAGTTGGCTATCCGGGTGACAGCATGGCGAAGATCCGTTCGCTCGTCGGGCCGGCGTTCATGAAGGAAATCCTCCTGACCGGACGCCAGTTCTCTGCTTCGGAAGCGCTGCGCATTGGACTTGTCAACACGGTCGTGCCCGATGGGGACCTGGCTGCGGAAGCCGGGAGCGTGGCCGCCTCCATTGCCGCCGCAGCACCCCTGACTGTCCGGGCAATCAAGCTGATAGACCGTGATCTGGACAGGTCATCCGCGGACTGGAATACTGAGCGTTGGGACGAATCTATTGCTGCCTGCTTCGCGAGCGAGGACTTTGTCGAAGGTTGCAAGGCATTCGCCGAGCGGCGCGCGCCGCAATTCAAGGGACGCTAATTGGCCTGGATGTCGTGCGCACAGTGCAGTGCAGTACTGGGCGCAGGAGCAAAGGTTAGTGGATAAGTTCGCAGCTATTCAATCCTTCGTCGCCGTTGCGCAAAGGGGAGGCTTCTCGGCGGCCGCTCGCCAGCTCGGCGTGACGGCGTCCATTCTGACCCGGCGGATCGCAAGCCTGGAGCAGGAATTGCGCGTGCCGCTGCTCGTGCGCAATACCCGAAAGCTTGCTTTGACGCCGGCGGGCGAGGCGTATTTTGTGCGCTGCCGCGAAATCCTTTCCTCCATGGAGGAGGCGGAACAGGAGCTGGAACGTGCCTGCGATGATCCGGTCGGCCGGCTGCATGTCCAGCTTCCGCTGATCGTGGCGCGGCTGCACGTGGTGCCACGCCTCAGTGAGTTCGTTGCGCAGTACCCGGGAATCAATCTCAAGATCACGCAAGCCGACGGCTTGCAGCACGACCTGATCGGACGCGGCCTGGACATTGCCGTCTGGGGCGGCGATTTGCCCGACTCGCGGCTCGTCGCACGCCCGCTGACACGGAACCTGCGCGTCACCTGCGCGACGCCGGAGTATCTTGACCGCTACGGCCGACCCGAACGCATCGAGGATCTGGCGTCCCACAACTGCCTGACTGCGGACCTCTTTCATGGCGGGCGCTCGTGGCTCTTTCAGACGCCGGAGGGAGAACGCCTGGTGCCCGTGAAAGGCAACCTGGCGTTCGACAACAGCGACAACTACCGGGAAGCGGTTCTTGCCGGGTTGGGGCTGGGCCAGGGCCCATCGATCCTGTTCGATGTTGACGTCAGCGTCGGGCGCCTTGAACAGGTCCTGACCGGGTACGTCGCGCGCGGGCAGACCCTGTACGCGGTCTACCCGCCAGCACAGGGCCGGAACGCCAAAGTGAAGGCGTTCGTCGAGTTCCTGTCCCGCGTGCTTCCCGTGGGCTGGAGTGGCATGACCGTGAGCCAGCCGCGCCTGGACGAAGCCGCGCAGGCGCCGGCAGGCAGGCGCGCGCAACGTCTGTAGGGCGCGATCCCCGGTCGGCGAAATCACGTCGCCCAATCCGGTACGCGCTGCATCTCTCGCCTGACGAAGTACTCTTGTTCGCTCCGCTGTGTTGATCGCCACCAGCGCACGGGGTCTACTACTACCCATGCGATGTGCGATCAGCATCGGGGTATCCCGGTCAATGGTCGGTACCGCGTGGGGCCATGGCCTCGACCCCGGATGTCGAGGCCTGGTGGCTGGACTCCCGTCAACCTAGTCGTCTGCATTGGTACCACTCCTATGATCACCCCACGACGCTGGTCTCGCGACGTCGCGAGAGCAAGAGTTGAGAACCACTCAACACTGGTCTATACATATCGTCCGACGTCACTGGCCGAGTTTCTGCTCGACGCGCGCCGCTGGGCAGACCGTCCATTCATTGTGCAAGGTGAACTGCGCCTGAGCACCCGGGAATTCGAATGCGCCGTACGGCGCGTCGCCGGCTTCCTGGCCGCGCAGGGGATTGGCCGCAGGACGAGCGTGATGTTGCTGGGCCATAACAGCCTGGAGTGGCTGCTTGCGTTCTGGGCGGTGCAATGTCTTGGCGGCGTGACAGTCCTTGGTAATGCAATGTGGGGCAATGCACAGGCGCAAGCTTGCGCGGAGCTGGCTGAACCGGCGCTGCTCATTACGGACAGGGCGACGGCGTCGCCCCGGGGGCCGTGGTTGACCGCTTCCTTCGATGAGATTGGCGCGGCCTTGCGCAACACGACTGCGGCGTTGCCATGCCTGGAGCCTGCGCCTGACATGGAGGACGAGACCGCCGTTATCATGTTCAGCTCCGGCACCACGGGCGACGCCAAGGCGGTGGTGATCTCGCACCGGTCATTCATCGCCAATATCCAGAATCTTCTGGTCCTGACCGGACGCCTGCCTGACGAACTCGCGCCTGGGGCGACGGGGACCGTCAGTCTGCTAACGATGCCTCTGTTCCACATGGGCGGCATCCAGATTGCGACGACCACCCTGCTGACCGGAGGCACCCTTGTGATGTTGGAAGGGCGCTTCGATCCGGTTACAGTGCTGACGCTCATCGATCAGGAAAAGGTACGCGTTTGGGGCAGTGTGCCCACGATGGTCTCGCGCGTGGTGGAACACGAACTGTTTGGCAAGTTCGATACCAGCAGCTTGAGGTCGATCCCAATGGGCGGAGCGGCGCTGTCCGACGACCTTCGAGCCAAGATCCAGAAGGCGTTCCCGTCCCTGCAGAAGCGGGTGGGTAGCCTGTATGGGATGACGGAAGCTGGTGGAGTGGTGGCGGCTGCCTCCAGCGTGGAGATCGAAGGCCGGCCCAAAGGCTGTGTTGGCAGGCCGCTACCCCTCGCCGAGATACGGATCGATGCCCCTGACGAAAGGGGGGTAGGGGAGATCATGGTGCGCACCGCCACGATGACCCGTGGATACCTTCGCAACCCTGAGCCGATGACCGATCCGGACGGATGGTTTGCCACGGGCGACCGCGGCTGGCTCGATGCCGAGGGCTACCTGTACCTGGTTGGCCGTTCCAAAGACATCGTTATTCGCGCCGGCGAGAACATCGCATGCGCGCATGTTGAGCAATGTCTTCTGCAACACGGCGATTTGGTCGAAGCAGCGGTCGTGCCACTTCCGCACGCCGACCTTGGTGAGGAAGTCGGCGCCGTCGTTGTCTTAAGGCCCGGTACGGCCGTTACGGCCGAACTCCTGCGCACCCATGCTGCCGCGGTGCTTGGGCGGCATGAAGTACCGTCCCGCTGGTGGCTTCGCTCCGAGGCGCTGCCAACGAACGCGGCCGGCAAGGTCGCCAAGCGAGAAGTCCTGGATCAGTGGCGGCAGGCGGGGTTGGATCTCCCGCGTGCTGATTGAACGACGCGATAGAGGCACTATGATCGAACGCACCACACTCTATATTGGCGGCCGTTGGCTGACGCCGTCCTCCGCCGGGACGATGCAGGTTACAGACTCGAATACGGGCGACCTCTTTGCCACCATCCCTGCCGGCTCCGAGGCGGATGTGAACGCGGCCGTCAGTGCTGCGCGTGCGGCTTTCCCCGGATGGTCTCAGACCTCGTCAGCCAATCGGGCAAGGTTCCTGCAAAAGATTTCCGATGGTCTGCTGAAGCGCGGTGACGAGTTGACGCGATTGATTGCCACAGAGGTCGGTACACCGCTGAAGGCCTGCTCACTAGTCCAGGTCACAGCGCCAGTGAATTCCTGGGCGTACTACTCCAAACTGTCGCAGGAGTTTGACTACGAAACACGCGTTGGCAACTCATTGGTCGTGCGCGAACCGGTGGGGGTGGTAGCTGCCATCACGCCCTGGAACTATCCGCTAAACCAAATCACGCAGAAAATCGCGCCGGCGCTTGCCAGTGGGTGCACGGTTGTCCTGAAGCCGTCTGAAATCGCTCCGCTCAATGCCTTCGTTCTCGCCGAGGTCATACATGAGGCCGGCCTGCCGCCGGGGGTCTTCAATCTGGTGACCGGTCTCGGTCCGTTGGTCGGTGAAGCACTGGCAGCACACCCAGAGGTGGACATGATCTCGTTTACCGGGTCGACACGCGCCGGCAAGCAGGTCAGCAGGGTCGGCTCGGAGACGATCAAGCGCGTCTCGCTGGAGTTGGGCGGGAAGAGCGCATCGATCGTGCTTGACGATGCCGACCTGGGGAAGGCTGTGCGAGCCACCGTTTCACACTGCTACCTGAATTCAGGCCAGACTTGCGCTGCCTGGACTCGGATGCTGGTGCCGCGCGACCGCCTAGACCACGCGCGCGGATTGGCGCGCCAGGCAGCCGATTCGTTCATCGTCGGAAGCGCCTTCGCCGAAGGTGTAAAGCTGGGTCCGCTGGCGTCGGCAGCGCATCGGGACCGGGTGCTCAGCTACATTCGCCTCGGCCTTGAAGAAGGTGCCGAACTCGTGGCCGGTGGGCCCGAGGCTCCGGCCGGGACCGGTGGCGGGTATTTCGTCAGGCCTACCGTGTTCGTCGCGGATCCTCGAAGCACGATTGCACGGGAAGAGATCTTCGGCCCTGTACTCACGATCATTCCCTATGACTCCGAGGCCGACGCTGTGAGTATTGCCAATGACACGATATACGGACTGTCGGGCGCTGTCTGGGCCGGAACAGACGATCGTGCTCTCGGTGTCGCGCGGCAATTACGCACGGGCCAGGTCGACATCAACGGCGGCCGCTGGAATCCCCTCGCTCCGTTCGGCGGATTCAAGCAATCCGGACGAGGTCGCGAGAACGGCATTTACGGGCTGGAAGAATTCCTCGAGTACAAAGCAATTCAGCTATGTGCTTGACGCACGACTGGTTGCACTCCTAAGACATTCACAGGACCATCGACATGCCGATAGCGATGCGCTTGGGACCGCCGGCTGCCATTGATCAATTGGTGCCGTTTGAAGAGGATCCGGGCCGCCCGGGAGCCGGGGAGGTGCTGGTGCGGATGCGCGGCAGTTCGCTGAACTTCCACGACTACCTTGTGGTGACAGGCCGCATGCCAACCGCCGGGGGCCGTATCCCCTTGTCCGACGGCGCAGGCGAGGTCGTCGAGGTAGGGGCACTACGCGGGGACGAGGCCGATCCATCCATGACGTTTCGGGTGGGAGAGGCTGTGCTGGGAACGTTCTTTCGTCACTGGCGTGAGGGTGATCCCGCCCAGTGGAAGCATGGCGCCGTCGCAGGCGAGCACGTCGACGGGTACGCACGCCAGTTCGCCGTCGTGCCAGTGGCAGCGCTGACGCGCGTACCGCACGGATTCTCGTTGGCTGAGGCCGCGACGTTGCCCTGCGCAGGCCTAGTCGCGTGGCGCGCGCTCGGATGCTGCGGCGGCATCCGTCCTGGGGACGTAGTTCTTGTGCAGGGCACCGGTGGGGTGTCGGTATTCGCACTGCAGTTCGCCAAGGCGATGGGGGCAACGGTGGTTGCTATCTCATCGTCGGAAGGCAAGCTCAAGCGTCTTCGTGCGCTCGGGGCGGATCACGTGATCCACTACAAGGCGGAGCCGAACTGGGGGCGCGCGGCCAGGAGATGGACCGGTGGAAGGGGCGTCGATCACATTGTGGACGTCGGCGGCGCCGACTTCCTTAACCAGTCGATCGAGGCATGCCGGACCGGCGGCAGCATTGCCCTCGTGGGCCTGCTCGCAGGCACGGCCGGCCGTGTCGACACAGGGCGGATCATGGCGCAACAGCTTCGGCTACAGGGGGTCGTGGTCGGTAGTCGGACGGATCAACTGGAGATGATCCGTGCGATTGAGTCGTTGGGAGTACGCCCGGTAATTGATTCAAGCTTCCAGTTGCAGCAATTGCCTGCAGCGTTCCGGCACCAGGAAGCCGGTCGCCATTTTGGCAAGATCGTTGTCGAAATCTAGGTGCAGGCGCTTAATATGGTGACTATCGCCATTGAGGAACCTACTTGTCTATGCAATGGCAACGCCCGTTCCTCAAAAACCGCTTAAGGAGAAAAAGCATGACGACAGTGGAAGGAAAAGTTGTAGCCATCACCGGTGCGAGCAGTGGGATTGGCGAAGCGACCGCACTCATGTTGGCGGCACGGGGTGCAAAAGTCGTGCTGGGTGCGCGAAGAAGGGATCGCCTGGAGGCGCTGGTCGCCCGCATCGCCGCCGCTGGCGGGGAGGCAATTTGGGTTCCGACAGATGTCAGACAACGAAACGATTTATCGAACCTCGTTTCTCGAGCTTACGACAGCTATGGCAAGCTCGATGTCCTGGTAAGCAATGCCGGAATTGGCCCGATCTCGCCCCTTGACGAATTGCGGGTTGACGAATGGGACGACATGATTGACGTGAACTTAAAAGGTGTTCTGTATGGTATCGCGGCTGCGTTGCCGTTGTTTCGATCGCAGGGTTTCGGGCACTTCGTCAACATTGCCTCGACTGCAGCGTATCGCATCAAGCCCACGATGGCCGTCTATGCCGCTTCGAAACTGGGCGTGTGTGCTGTTTCAGAAGGGCTACGCCAGGAGGCCGGTGACAAAGTTCGCGTGACGGTCATTTCGCCGGGTTTCACGCAAACGAATTTCGCAGACTCGATGACTAACCAGGAAGTAAAGGCGCAGATCAACGCATCGATGGATCAATTTGCAATGTCACCCGATGCGATCGCGCGCGCGATCGCATTCGCAATCGAACAGCCTGCTGATGTCGATGTAAGCGAAATCGTCGTGCGACCGACGGCGCAGGGCGCCTGAGACATGGTGCCGAGCGAGCGATATTGACGCGATGCACCGCTACCCCGAGCGACAGTATCGGCACGCGGGGGCCAGATAGTCACGGGACACGCAGCTGCCGCCTGACCAATGCAAATCTGCGCGAATGCGTCGTCATACTGGCACAGAGAGCATCTGAATCGGCAGCACGTGCTTCATCCGGGGATTTTGATGAACCGCCATTCTTTGGGGGAAGAGATCTTTTGCTCTTGCCTGCATGAGCTGAGGGCCCGACGGCGGTTTGTGCTCGGTGCTCAAACTGAGCCAAGAAGGAAGGCGGTCCAAATTGGGGGAAGTGGCCTAGCCCATCGCGAGTGGGGGCTGGTGAAGTAGGTGCTTCTTGGCGTTAGACCGATGACGGTAGTGGATTCTCAGGTTTCCCTCAGGGCCTGCCTCAGGCCCGCATCTCAAAAGTAGGGACTGCCATCGAAACGCCAGCGGGTGGAGCCATTGCTGGATCGTCGCTTTGCCCGTTGGGCACGCACGTGGCGATATGGACGAAACGCAGACTTCGCCTCGCCAGGTCTGAAACCTTAGAGGGAGTGCCGATTGTTTCAAAGCGGAATTGAGCGAGTCATTCTTGGTGCAGCGACCGTCTTGTGGCTTGCCCACAGTTGGTATCTCAATAGGCAGCTCATCGAAGCTCGCGAGAATCTGGGGCGGCTGCTTGAACAGTTCCCTGGCATTCGAGAGTCGCTTTCTGGGACTGAACCACGGTTGACGCGAGGGCCCGGGTGTCTTGATTTGGGTGCAATTTACGACGGTTTGCAAACCTAACCGGGTTCTGGGTCATCCAGCCTAAGTTCTTGATTTTCTGAGATTTGCTGTTCGCCTTTGCTTGACGTATCGTGTTTGGCCCACCGCATGGGAGGCGCACGAGATGCAAGGTTGGCAGAGCACGTACTTGGGCGCGCGGGAGGTGCCGCGTGAACTCAGCAGTTTCGAATTGCAGACGTTTTTCACATACAGCCGCGCCGAGCACGAACTAATCGGGCGACGGCGGGGCTCGATGATGAAGCTGGGGCTGGCGCTGCACGTCGGCTTCCTGCGCATGACTGGTTGCCCATTGAATGCGTTCGGGATCCTGCCGCCGGTCCTGCTTCGCCATCTAGCTATTGAGCTAGATATCGACACACCCGATCTAGCTTCGTTACGGGCGCTCTACGCTCGCGGCCGAACGCTATCCGACCATCAACTCTTAGCTTGCCAGACGCTCGGATTTCGCCGGATGGTGGCACACCAGCGCCCGGCCCTTGTGCGGGCGTTGCGCGACGAGGTATCGCGTTGCGGAGATCGGGAACGACTGCTGTCGTATGGGCGCCAGTGGCTGTATCAGCATCGATTGATCATCTTCCACGAGCGCGCCCTTCGAAGTCTTGTCGCGTCGGAATTGGCCGAGTTTGAGGCCCGCGCCGCTGCCTCGTACAGTACCGCCTGCTACCTGGCGACGATGGGTAGCCGCAATGGAACAAGTACGACCAGATGGTCAACACGTCCAGAACTGGCTCTGGGCTGCCCCAGCGAAGCACTCGACACGACAGTTCGCGCAAGTGCTCGAACGTATTGAATGGCTGGTCGAAATTGGCGTTGACCGCCATCCAATCGGCCTCAACGATGTTCTGGTGCGGCGCTTCGCGCATCGCTTGGCGGGTCGCTCGCCATCGTTCAGCGCACGAATCAAGGAGCCGGCACGCACCCTCGAGGTGGGCTCGTTCCTACGATATTGCCTGCTCACTGCCACTGATCAATTGATCCTCATGTTTCAGCGCCGGGTGGCAGATCTATGGCGGCAGAGTGCCGACGGTGTAACGGCTCCCGTCGACTGGGCCGCACAATACAGGCAACTGCTCGATGAGCTAACCAGCTTGAATAGCGATGCGAGTATTTCAGATACGGAGCTGCGCTCGCATCTGGCTAACCTGGTAGCCGGCAAGCGTGCTCAGCGCGTATCAAGCCGGGCATCTGCGATCAGGCAGCGGCTGATCGACGCTATTAGGCCCGTGCGCGCGTTACTAGTGGCGGTCGCGAAGCTACCCTGGCAAGCCATCGGAGAACACCCCGCAATCGACGCTTTGAGCAAGCTGCGCGACCTGTATGCGAGGGGCGATCGACGCTTACCCGATGATGTGACCGCTCCTCGCCTAGGACAAGCCTGGCTCGAGGCCATCAGCGGTTCGGATCGCGAGCGCGCCTTCCGAGCATTTGAAGTCGCCACCCTGTTTGCCTTGCGTCGGGCCGTGCGCAACGGCTCGGTTTGGATCGAGCATTCATTGAGCTTCAGAGGTCGAGAGCGCTTATTTCTGCCAGCCGAGCGTTGGCAGGCTGAAGCTCGGCGACACCATTCGCGGCTGTCGCTGCCAGCCCAAGCTGACGACTTCCTCAGGCCGTTACTTGAGCGTGTACGCACAGGCATTGCCGCAGTGGCGGCAGCGGCGCGCGCTGGTACGCTACGCGCGGATGACGAGTTGCACCTTGCACCACTAGCGGCACAGGAAGAGGATCCGGAGGTATCAAGGCTGCGGGCCCGCCTTGACCGCCACATTGGCGATATCCAGCTACCTGAGGTCATCTTGGCAGTGGACGCCCAGGCGCGCTTCAGCTGGCACATGCTCGGCCGCGAACCCCGGTCTGAGCAGGAGCTGCTAACGGTCTACGCCAGCATCCTGGCGCATGGCACGAGTCTGACGGCGGCCGAGTGTGCCAGGATGATTCCCCAATTGTCGGCCACAAGCATTCGCCAAGCCATGCGCTGGGCGGGCGATGAGCGGCGACTGGCCCAGGCTTGTAAAGCAGTTCTGGAGTACATGCACCGCCATCCGATCGCGGCAAGCTGGGGCCGGTCGGACCTCGCCTCCTCGGACATGATGAGCTTGGAGACGAGTCAGCGTGTCTGGCAGGCTCGGCAAGACCCACGGCGCCAAACCGCCTCGGTCGGCATCTATACTCACGTTCGAGATCGGTGGGGGATCTTCCACGCCCAGCCGATTGTGCTCAACGAAAGGCAGGCCGGCGCGGCAATCGAGGGCGTTATTCGGCAGGAGCGAATCGAGACCACGCAATTCGCAGTCGACACCCACGGCTATACGGACTTTGCCATGGCCTTGGCCAGGCTTCTGGGATTCGATCTCTGCCCGAGGTTGCGCGAGCTCAAACAGCGTCGGCTATTCGTACGCCGCGGAACCGCTATCCCCGATGAGATCGCAACCGTTTGCGTCGCCAACGTGGATACTGCAGCCATCGAGGCACATTGGGACTCCTTGGTGCATCTGGCGGCCTCGGTGATGTCGGGACACGCCAGTGCAGTGGCAGTGCTGGGCCGATTTGGCTCGGCCGCCCGTGGTGACCCGCTCTATGAAGCCGGCGTGCAGTTGGGTAGGCTGCTGCGCACCGCCTTTCTAGCCGACTACTTCGTCAATGCCGGCTTTCGGCGAGAGTTGTTGCGAGTGCTCAATCGCGGCGAGGCCGTCAACTCACTGAAACGTGCAATTTATACAGGTCGGATCTCGGCGGCCCAAGCCAAACGCACGGACGAGGTGCAAGCCGTTGCCGACGCGTTGAGCCTGTTGGCAAATATTCTGATGGCGTGGAATACCGCCCAGATGCAGTCGATGCTCGATCAGGAGATGAGCCGGCGGCAGCCCATGCCAGCCGAGTTGTTCGGACGCATAGCGCCAACGAGGTTGGAGGGCATCAACTTGCAAGGCGTCTATCGCTTCCCGATTGAGCACTACACCGGACAGCTGCTGCCGTCCCAGACAGCACCCAAAACAAGGGCTGCAAGCTGAAATGAGACTGGCTTTGACCCCACGTTCGCACGATCGAGTGGATGGCTTAAATACATTTATAATCAAAGCCTTACATCGACAAGCCCGCACCAAACCTGGGTTCGCAAACCGTCGTAAATTGCACCCAGATCAAAGCCACCCCAAAGTGCCCGACGCAATGATCGCGGTTGCCAATAATCAGCTCGAGTCCGGCCAGAAGGCTGCAGCGCGCAAAACGCTGGAACAGGTCGTGGCCAAGTACCCCGGTACCGAAGGCGCGCGTGCGGCGAACAACCGGTTGAAGACGCTGAAGTGAGTGGGGCGGCTTCCAGCCGGCCGCACCACGCGTCGAAGGCCTGCTTTAGGTGGATCTTCAGATCCTGACGAACCTTACATTTTCCGGAGTGTGGGGTCTACGATGACCCTGAAAAGGTCCTGCCGGCTAGCTATACGGGCGCTGACACCCCTGCAGGTGCAATGGCAGTCATCACGCGAGCTGACCTGGTCCACTTCTTGTCGAGGACGGCGACGATCATCAGCCCAAGCGACGGGCTCAGGATCAACGAGAAGATAATCCATGTGGCGCCGGAGCGTCCCAGGGCGTTGGCAAAAAGGCCAACCGCGAAGGAGCAGGTGATCCAGGCAACAATTGCAAGCATGGCGGCAGATTCCATGGTTCAAAGTGATCGCCACGCGAAACGGCGAGTCATCAGTATGGGCACAACCGCAATCAGTAGCACTTGGGGAAAGGCATTAAGGGAAAGCGCTAAATGGGGCCATCGAATGGAAGGCCTCTATCCCACCGTTGGTGGTCACCGCAACGCGAAAGGGCTGACCTGGAACGGGCAGGGCGAGATGTCGTCGTGGCTGAAGCGCGCGGTCAATGCGGGGCAGAGCGTGGAGTTTTTCCGGATCGGGTAGCGCCGCCGGTTATCTCGGCATCTGCCACGGATCGATCTGCGGCCGTAGCCCTTTGTGATAGCGAATTCCCCGTATCTTGGCACGCCACCCAAAACACGAGAGAAGGTACGACAGCGTTTCTCTGGCTCAGTATCCGAGCTCTTGGCCATTATCGATGAGCAGGTTGAAATCATCCGAAAACAGTCGCGCTAGTCACCTTTGCCGGCAGGGACCGACGCAGCGGTTCGTCCATGGGGCCATCCCTCCGCATGTTCAGCCATTGCCGCATCGAGTTCCAGCGCCCTGGGCGGCACACTGATCGTGCACTGGCCGCTCCCTGCGGCGCAGCAATGCTGCCCAACTGCTCGGGGACTGGATGGGATGCGATGATTCGCATTGGCGTGCTGCGGCTGGCTGTCGAGCCCATCGACATGCGTGCCGGTACCGAGCGCCTGCTGGCGCGCGTGGTGCAGGTCTTCGGCACAGGCCAATCTCATCACGCTTACCTGTTTGCAAACGCCCGCCACACCCGCATCAAGCTATTGATACATGACAGCCTCGGCGTCTGGTGCGCCGCTCGCCGTCTCAACGAAGCATAAACTGGTGCAGATGATCGTCCGTCCAGCCCATGGACGCCTGGATGATCTCGTGAAGCTGAGGCGACGTGATGTGCTCAGGAATGAGCACGCACACGTCGCCAAATCGGCGACTCGAGCCATACAGCGTAAATCGGAGGGACGAGCGTTCACAACGACGATGATCGCCGCGACCAAGGAATCAGTTTTTTCCACCGATCTTTGGCACTGCAGCAATAGCTGCCCCGCCTATAGTGAAACTCTGGTACAGCCCCTGCACCCGCATAGGTATGGGGGCCGCAGACGAGATCCCGCGGTACGTCTGCCTCGACATCGCCCTCATCAAAGCGATCTGGACCGATGAGGTCTGGAGCTTGGATCGTGGCCGCCGGCCAGCCCAGTGTACTTTCTTGGAGGCCTCCATGCTCTACCGGTTCATGGAGTATCAGCGCGCAATGTTCGCGCCATTCGCTGTGTGGGCAGCGAACGCGGCAAGCGCGTTTTCCGATCATGAGAACCCGCTGTCGCAGATACCGGGCGCTCCCGCCTTTGCCACTGGTTATGAAATGCTGTCCCGTCTGGGACGAACCTACGACAAGCCGGGGTTCGGTATCGCAGCTGTTGAGCACAACGGCTGCGTCATCCCTGTGGTCGAGCAAGTCGTCCTAGAAAGGGCATTTTGCCGCCTTTTGCGCTTCGCACCTGATCCGGTCACACTTGGCGCCGCCGCTTCGCCTACAAGACCTGCTGTGCTGGTCTGTGCGCCGCTGGCTGGGCATCACGCCGTCATGCTTCGCGAGATCGTCGAAACCTTATTGCCCGAGCATATTGTCTATGTGACGGACTGGATTGATGCGCGCTGTGTTCCACTGGTGGACGGGCCGTTTCACCTGGATGACTATGTCACCGAACTGCAGGCGTTTATCCGTCAGATTGGCGCGGCGGAACCGCTGCACGTGATCGCCATCTGCCAGGCCACCGTGCCAGCCCTGGCGGCTGTTTCCCTGTTGGCCAGCGCGGACGAGCCGACTCCCAGGAGCCTGATCCTCATGGGCGGGCCCATTGATGCGCGTCGCAGCCCCACCGCGGTGGGAAAATTGGCCGCAGATCACTCGCTCGTGTGGTTTCAACGGAATCTGATCTATACAGTGCCCGATCGCTACGCCGGTGCCGGTCGCAAGGTGTACCCGAACTTCCTGCAGCTTGCCGGCTTGATGGCAGCACAGCCAGGTCTTTTGGTGGCGTCGCACTGGAACTACTATTTGGAGCTCGCGCTGGGTGACTACGAGCGTGCCGAGGCCCTCCGGCGCGTTCGCGATGCGCACCATGCGGTGCTCGACATGGCGGCCGAGTTCTATCTGGATACCATCCAGATCGTGTTCCAGGAATTCCGTCTGGCACGCGGCAATTGGTTCGTAAAAGGCCAGCCCGTGCGTCCGCAAGACATCCGCGCTACTAGGCTACTGACCATAGAAGGCGACCACGACGCCATTTCCGGCTGCGGGCAGACCCAGGCAGCGCACGGTCTGTGCCGAGGCATTGCGGCACGCGACAAGCAGCACGTGACAGCGCGCCGGTGCGGCCACTACGATCTTTTCGCTGGCTCCGGGTGGCACTCCGAGATATACCCTGGCATCCGCGCCCTAACTCGGCAAGATACATAACTAGCCGCGGTGCTCGCGCCCATCATGCAAACACCACAGTTGGCATCACCTGCACGCGGCAGTCGTAAGAATTCGATGTCGGCCGTCCACGATGACGTTGCTCACCACTGGGCCTAGCAATACCGCTTCTCCAACGAGGCAATGGTGATCCGCGGCATTCGGCGTTAGCTATCCTTCGCGACAAATAGGTCACAACGTGATAGGGGCCTCTCGATTACAACTCATCTCGAGTCACGGTAGTGGACACCGTTCATGCCCGGTGCCAAGAACGAAGATTGCACTGACTGCCGCACTCGCCGTGTTACGAAATGCGGCGCAGGGCTTCAAGCATAGAAGCCCCTTGACTCGTCAAGCGAGGGTGGGCATTACCGCTACCATGGCCATGCTCCATCGTCACCAGTTTGTGGACCAGCAATCCGTCCAGTTGTTCTGGTTCGAGATCGTCGATGTCTTGCGCACCGCCAAGCAGTAGCAGCGCGGCGATTTCATGCGGACTGAGCATGTCAGGCTCCTTTGTCGGGGCGCGGAAAAAGGAACTACGACTGCTGGTCCGTGGATGGAGTTCCACGGAGGATGGTAGGAACGACACTGCGTGCACTCGGTGCGAGGACGCGCTGAGTATGCGCACACCGAGCGTTTAACGTAAACCGTCTTGTCGGCGGAATCAAGCTCCACGTGTGCTGCGATGCAGCGGAGTGAAGCTGAGACACATCGGATCGTTGGTTGGTGTCTCAGGCGTTTCGCGACACCATGGCGAGCCGGATCACTGCAGATCGCGACAATAGTTATACTCCGCGCTCCAACGAATAACAGATAATCAACATGGTCACAGCAACCAAAGCAACGACGCCGACGAGCGCGGTTACCAAGAGGAAGCCTGTCGCAAAGAAGCTGACGGTACCGACGAAGAAGGCGAGCGTGCTCGTACGTGAAGCCCAGGTAGCGAAGAAGCACTTGCTGAAACTGTGGGCCGACACGAAGAAGGCCATTGAAGCAGCAAAGCGTGAGGTCGCGAAAGCATCGGAGGCCGCAAGGTCCGCAGCGCGTTTTGAGAAACAAGCCGAAAAGGACGAGCTCGCGGCGAAAAAGGCGAAGGCTGCAGGCGCCAAGAAGGCTTCAGGCAAAGCTGCCGCCACGAAGGTCGCCCCGAAAAAGGCAGCGGCCGGTAGCAAAGCCGCCGCGACTGTTGCGCCGAAGAAGGCTGCGGTGAATTCCGTGACGAAGAAACGAGCCCCGGCGAAGAAAGCGGCACGGACCGTCGCAACACCCGAAGCTTCGGCGTAATCTTTCGCCTACGGCTAGTAGTGGCCCTCGACAACCGGTCGACTGAGGCAGGATGGGCGCAAACCGGCCCCCAATCTTGACGCCCCGGACAGGCCCCACCGAGCTCTGGCCAATTCTTTGCCTTCTTGCCGTATCGGGCTCTAGCTCATGCTTCGTTAGGGCAGCGGTACGGACTGCGGAGGGTAGCGGCAATGAGAGGTGGTCGCAACGTTCAACACGGTAATATGTCGTTTAAAGCACTTCATGGGCTGGGATGAGGCAGGCAGCAACCTATTGATTTATTGGCATTTTCTTAGGTGGCGGCCCGGAAACCCGCATGGCTACAAGGGGCGGCTACCCCGGTAGACTGCAGCGAAAACAAAGTGAGACCTAAAAGTGCTCCAAATCGCCACTGGGAAGCTCTTCACTGCAGCAGTGGGGAGGGAAAACCGCTTGCGCGGCATCCTCTATACGAACGCTGTTTTTGCGCGAGAGGAGTCTGCACAGACTGCCGCAGGATGCCTTTTGCCGTCTTCGAGCTACTCGATTCGTCCTCATGTATTGATATATGAGTTCATCGAACGGATGGAGGATGAGGGTGTAAAGCCTGGCGTGCTTATCTCATCGACTGTTGATCCCTATCTCCATGATTTTTCGGTAGTGGCTTCATTTGCGTTGAACTGCACATGTACGCCGGATGTTGACCTTGCTCGACGGTTGACGAGTGGAGGGCGTGGCTTGGTCACTGGGGTCGCTCCACAGGAACTTGTTCGCAGATTCTTCGACAAGGAGTATTGGTGCCAGCCGGATGACATTGCATTTCTTAGAGACTTCACCAACAAGCTGATCGGGCTGCCGCGCAGTACTTTTCTTGGAGTGATGCGCGCGCTTCGCACCTATGTCAATGGCATGCACCGCATTGCTGATGATCTGGAACTCGCATACACGCTGCTTGTAGCCTCAGTGGAGTCGCTTGCTCAGGATTTTGACGGGCATGAAAGTGACTGGGAATCGTTTGACGAGCGAAAGCGTAAAGCAGTCGATGAGGCATTGTCTGCTGCTGATGAAGTCACAGCGCAGCGCGTTAGGGAGGCTCTTTTAAGGGTTGAGCATATCGCCTTGGGGCGTCGCTTCCGAGAGTTCGCGGTTGCGCATACGAGGCCATCCTATTTTCGTGAGGCATCAGGGAGTGATGGATTCCGGCTGGGGAGATCGGATCTGGCGGAAGTCCTTGGCTTGGCTTACCAATCACGATCAAAGTATGTGCACCAGCTTCGGCGGGTGCCAGATATGGTGACAATGGGGCACAGCCATGCTGAAACAGCAGTCGATGGACGCTCTACCCATCTAACCCTGCAGGGTTTGGCACGTTTGATGCGCAGCATCATTATCGAATTCGTGATGCGGCAAATTTCGATAGACCGTGAGCCATACGACTACCGACTAGAGCGAAGCGGCGTTGTACAGATGCAATTGGCTCCTCAGTACTGGGTGGGACGTGCTGAGGGAGAAATTACAAAGGCCGGCAGAGTCAAGTTAGAAGGTTTTCTTCAACAGCTAGAGTCTTGTCTCCTCAAGCAGCCTGATGCGGTGCTCACCGATATACGTCCGGTGTTAGAGAAGGCAGTCGAGTTCGTTCCAAGCACAAAGAAGCTTCACAGGCTGCCATATTTGGCTTTGCATTTTTTGTTCAATTGTCATGTGTCAGAAGATAACTCAGCGCCAACACCTTCGGCCATCAATGCATTGATCGAAAAGGAACTTGGGGAGCCCAGCTCTGAATCTCTTATCGCTCACGCTTTGTCTGGTCAGTTAGTGGATTGGCCCTTGGAGGTGCATCGGCAGACCTTGGACGGCTACTTGCGCCGTCGAGCTGCTGCGAGCGGTTTGCGATTTCCGCGAGCTTTCGAGGCTGCCATTACTCTGGATCTGGCAGAAAGATACCGCCTTGTAGGCGACATAGAAGCTTGCAAGGCGATGGTGGCGTTGGCTGTTGAAAACCACCCTGGACATGCGGGCCTACTGGAGTTCGAGGAGACCTTCCAAGCTGAGAGTCCGATTGGCTGGCGCGATGTCATGTTGCCAACGTCCAAAGAACCTACTGTCGAAGCAGCGGCCTCTTCTTGAGCGGACAGGTCGCCCTGTTTTCTGTACTGTTGGAGCTGATTGAGCATGGGGATGCTAGAAGCGGGCAGGGCAGAACTGGAGGCGGAGCGGCGAGACCAGGAACAACTGCGCACCCAATTCTCGACGGAACTCGAGCACGCACGGGAGCAGGTCGGCGTCGCGCAGGAGCGCGCCCATTCAACCGAGCGCGGCACGCTGCGCGAGGTGGATCAGGAGCGCACTGGCACGCCACCTTGACCTGCGGCGCCGCCGGCGGCGATGGTAGGTCCAGCGGCTGCGCAAAGAGTTCGGCCTGCCCCGGCAGGCGCTCGGAGCTGGC
>NZ_JWMA01000042.1 GCF_000812465.1 Cupriavidus sp. IDO
GAAACTCCGCAGCCTCTTGAATGCTGACCATCGTGCGTATCATGCGCAAATTGTGCACAGCTGCGCAAGAACGCGCAACTATTCTGTCAGCAGTTCAAACCCTTGCCGCGGCGGCGTACAATGTGTCCCGGCTGGCACTCGTCCGGTCTCCTTCCCTTCGTCAAACAGAAAGCAGCTGGCCCCGTCCGCCGGCCGTCCACTTGCCTCGTCGCCCCATGACCGCAGCCAGCCAAGCTACTAACGCGTCCTCAAACTTCGTCTCGTCTTCCGAACGTGGAAAATCGAAGCTGCTGACCGTGGCACTGGCGTTCCTGCTCGGCTGCCTGGGCGCGCATCGCTTCTACCTTGGCGGCCTGCGCGACCGCTACGGATGGCTGCACCTGCTGGCAACGCTCGCCGGCGCGATCGGCATCGCCTCGATGGTGGTTGGCGCAGGCTCGCCTGCACTGAACTGGACCTTTGCCGTGGCAGGCGGAGCGTCTGTCATCAGCGCTTTCCTTGGCGCGATCGTCTATGGCTTGCGCCCCGACGAGAAGTGGGACGCGCGCTTCAACCCGAACGGCAAGCCGACGCGCTCGGGCTGGCCGGTGGTGATTCTCGTGATCCTGTCGCTGCTGATCGGCACCGGCCTGCTGATGGCGGGCCTGGCCATCAGCTTCCAGACCTTCTTCGAATCCCAGGTGGAGGCGGCACGCGCGCTGTCGCAGTAAGCGCCGGCCCCGTGGACTTCGACCTGCTCGAACGCTTGGCCGCACCATTTGCGCTTGCACAAATTGGGCCGCAATCGGTGTCACCGCTTTCGCGCAAATCGCCCATACTGGGAGTGGACCGCCTCCTGGCGGTGCAAGCGCGGGCCGGGCATGAGCCCGGTGACGCAAAGGAGCACAGATCGACATGCCTACCTATGAAGAAGGACGCCTGGCGGCCATCGCAGTCAGGCTGGCGCTGTCCTCGGGACTTCCCCCCGCGAACGCGAAAGCCGCGCTGGAGCTGGCGAGCAGGATGATCGGCGACCAGCTGGCAGCGGCGCCTGCTCAGAACAAGGAGCCCTGTGTATCGTCCGTGGCCCGCGGCCCTCTCGGCGGCGCCCGGAATCGTGAAGTATCCAGTTCAAACCGGTTGTAGCGAAAGCCGAGCCGGTCGGCGGCCTTGTAGAAGCGCTGGCGCATCAGGTCCGCCCAAATCCCTGTACCCCGCATGCGCGTCGCGAAGCTGGCATCGTAGTCCTTGCCGCCGCGCATCTCGCGTACTCGATTCATCACTCGCTCGGCCCGATCCGGGAAATGCGCCTGCAGCCATTCTTCAAACAGCGGGCGCACTTCCCAAGGCAATCGCAGCACGATGTAGTTCGCATAGACCGCGCCGGCTTCGCGCGCGGCCTCCAGTACCCGCTCCAGGTCCGGCTCCGTGATGAACGGAATGACCGGCGCCACGCTCACTCCCACCGGGATCCCCGCCTCGGACAACGTACGGATCGTGCGCAGCCGTCGCGGGGGTGTGGCGGCCCGCGGCTCCAGTGTGCGGGCAATCTCGGTATCGAGCGTGGTGATGGTCACCGCGGCGACGGCAAGGCGCTTGGCGGCCATCGGCGCCAGGATGTCAATGTCGCGCTCGATCAGTGACGACTTGGTGATCAGCGCGACCGGATGGTCGCATTCGCTGAGCACTTCGAGAATCCCGCGCGTCACACGCTGTTCGCGCTCGATCGGCTGGTAGGCATCGGTATTCACGCCCAGCGCAATGGTTTCGCATCGATACGTCGGCTTGGCGAGCGCCTCGCGCAGGCGCTTGGCGGCATTGGTCTTGGCGAACAGGCGGGTTTCGAAATCAAGACCCGGCGACAGATCGAGATAGGCATGCGTGGGCCGCGCGAAACAATAGATGCAGCCATGCTCACAGCCCCGGTATGGATTGAGCGATACATCGAACGGAATGTCCGGCGAGGCGTTGCGCGTCAGGATCGAGCGGGCGCGTTCGATGGTGACCTGTGTGCGCAGGGGCGGTAGCGGAGGATCCTCCTTTGCGACAGCGAGCGGGGCATCGGAACCGCTTTCCGGTTCGGAGACGTTGTCTCCAGCATGCTCGCCCCAGCCGTCGTCAAACGCTTCGCGCTGGTCGCGCTCGAACCGGCCCTGAAGGTTGCTGACCGCCCCACGCCCCTTGCGCGGCACAGGCGTGCGCCGGCCGGATACGCCGCCTTCAGCGTCGTCCCGCGGCTTGCGGTTGGCGGCGTTGCCTGAATCGTGTTCCGGACGGCGCATGTCTAGCCTGGCTGGCCCTTCTCTTCCACGGAGATGGCCAGGGTCTCCTTGATTTCTTCCATTACCACATAGCTCTTCGACTGCGCAGCGCCCGGCAGTTGCAGCAGGATGTCGCCGAGCAGCCGCCGATACTCGCCGATTTCGCGGATACGCGCCTTGATCAGGTAGTCGAAGTCGCCGGACACCAGGTGACATTCCAGCACTTCCGGAATCCGGGAAACCTCGCGCCGGAATTGCTCGAACATATTGCCCGACTTGTTTCCGAGCGAGATCTCCACGAACACCAGCAGCCCGCTGCCAAGCAAGGCCGGACTGAGCCGCGCGAAGTAACCCATGATGACACCATCGCGCTCCAGGCGCTTGACGCGCTCGATGCACGGCGTGATGGTCAGCCCGACCGCCTCGGCCAGGTCCTTCATCGACATGCGCCCGTCAGCCTGCAGCAGGCCCAGGATCTTCCGGTCGAGCCGGTCGAGGGTGCGCATGGGCTGGCGACTCGTTCTCATGATTAATTCCTGTTTCTGAGAAAAATTCGGTAACTATGACTGGATTAGTTTCAATAGTATAGAAGCAAATCCTTTATTGACCTGACATCTCAGTTGGGAGTCCCCGAACATGCGCGTTCTCGTACTTGGCAGTGGCGTTATCGGCGTCACCAGTGCGTGGTATCTGGCCAAGGCCGGTCATGAAGTGACGGTCGTCGACCGCGAGGCTGCGCCCGCGCTTGGCACCAGCTTTGCCAACGCCGGGCAGATCTCGCCCGGCTACGCGTCGCCGTGGGCCGCCCCCGGTGTGCCGCTGAAGGCCATCAAGTGGATGTTCCAGGAACATGCCCCGCTCTCGATCCGCCCGGACGGCACTCTGTTCCAGCTGCAATGGATGTGGCAGATGCTGCAGAACTGCAGCGCCGAGCGTTATGCCGTCAACAAGGAACGGATGGTCCGTCTTGCCGAATACAGCCGCGATTGCATCCGCAACCTGCGCGCGGAAACCGGCATCTCCTACGAAGGCCGCCAGCAAGGCACGCTGCAGGTGTTCCGCACCGCCGAGCAACTCGAAGGCGCGGCCAAGGACATCGCCGTGCTCGAGGAAGCCGGCGTGCCCTACCAGTTGCTCTCGCGCGAAGAACTCGCCGCGAGCGAACCGGCGCTTGCCGCAGTCAGCCACAAGCTGAGCGGCGGTCTGCGCCTGCCTAACGATGAGACCGGTGACTGCCAGCTGTTCACCCAACGGCTGGCAGCCATGGCGCAATCGCTGGGCGTGCAGTTCCTCTACAACCGCACGATCGACGGCCTGATGACCCAGGGCGACGCCGTCACTGGCGCCGTGGTCAATGGCCAGCCGATGGTTGCGGACCTGGTCGTGGTGGCGCTGGGCAGCTGGTCGACGCAACTGGTCAGGCCGTTCCTGTCCGGCATGTCGAACCTGCCGGTCTACCCGCTCAAGGGCTTCTCGATCACGGTGCCGATGACCAGTGCCGAGCGCAGCCCGGTCTCGACCGTGCTGGACGAGACCTACAAGGTTGCCATCACCCGTTTCGACGACCGCATCCGCGTGGGCGGCATGGCGCAGATCGTCGGCTACGACCGCAGCCTGGACCCGGCCAAGCGCCGCACGCTGGAGCACGTCGTGACCGACCTGTTCCCGGGCGCCGGCGATGTCAGCAAGGCCACCTTCTGGACCGGCCTGCGCCCGATGACGCCGGACGGTACGCCGATCGTCGGCCCGACGCAGATGCGCGGCCTGTGGCTCAATACCGGCCACGGCACGCTGGGCTGGACCATGGCCTGCGGCTCCGGCAAGCTGCTGTCCGACCTGGTCTCGGGCAAGTCGCCTGCGATCCGCTCGGACGACCTGTCCGTCTGGCGCTATCTGAAACAGCCTCGCGGCCATGTTGCGCCGCGTCCCGCAGTAGCCTGATTCGTATCGGCCTGCGTCAGCAGGCTCCAGCGAAAAAAGGGCGACCCCGACGGGTCGCCCTTTCTACTTTCCGATCCGACAGGCGCGGGTCAGAACTGCTCAGCTGTCAGCGCGTTAACCGGCGCCGAACCGCTGACGATCGCATCGCGCAGCCCCGAAGCCTGCGACAGGATGTGCTCCGCATAGAAATGCGCAGTCGCGATCTTGGCGTCGTGGAAGTTCGGATCTTCGCTGCGCCTTGCATCGGCGGCCAGCATGGCACGGCCGAGCTGCCAGCCCGAAAACACGATGCCGCAAAGGCGCAGGTAAGGCACGCTGCCGGCAAACACCGCGTTCGGATCGGACTTGGCATTGGCGACGACGAACTCCACCACCGCTTCCAGCGCGGCACGGCCCTTGGCCAGCTGTGCCTGCACAGCAGTGAAAGCTGCACCGCCGTGCTTGCCCAGCGCGGCTTCGGTCTCGGCAATCTGTGCGCAGATCGCGCGCGCCACGGCGCCGCCGTCGCGCACGGTCTTGCGGCCGACCAGGTCATTGGCCTGGATTGCCGTCGTGCCTTCGTAGATCGGCAGGATGCGGGCATCGCGGTAGTGCTGCGCGGCGCCGGTTTCCTCGATGAAGCCCATGCCGCCGTGCACCTGCACGCCCAGGCTGGTGACGTCGATCGACAGTTCCGTGCTCCAGCCCTTCACCACCGGCACCAGGAATTCATAGAACGCCTGGCTCTCCTTGCGCACGGCCTCGTCCGAATGCTGGTGCGCGGCATCGCTGGCGGCAGCGGCCACGTAGGCCACCGAGCGCGCACCTTCGATCAGGCCGCGCATCGTCATCAGCATGCGCTTGACGTCCGGATGATGGATGATCGTGACAGCCTCGCGCGCCGATCCATCGACCGGGCGGCTCTGCACGCGCTCACGGGCATAGGCGACGGCCTGCTGGTAGGCGCGCTCGGACACGGCGACGCCCTGCATGCCGACCGAGAAGCGCGCCGAGTTCATCATGATGAACATGTACTCCAGGCCGCGATTCTCTTCGCCCACCAGCGTGCCGATGGCACCGCCGTGGTCACCGAATTGCAGCACCGCGGTCGGGCTGGCCTTGATGCCCAGCTTGTGCTCGATCGACACGCAATGCACGTCGTTGCGCGCGCCGTTGCTGCCGTCGGCATTGACCATGAACTTCGGCACGATGAACAGCGAGATGCCCTTCACGCCTTCCGGAGCGTCGGGCGTGCGAGCCAGCACGAGATGGACGATGTTCTCCGCCATGTCGTGTTCACCGTAGGTGATGAAGATCTTGGTGCCGAAGACCTTGTAGGTGCCATCACCCTGCGGCACGGCGCGGGTGCGCACGGCCGCCAGGTCGGAGCCGGCCTGCGGCTCCGTCAGGTTCATGGTGCCGGTCCACTCACCCGAGATCAGCTTGGGCAGGAAAGTGGCCTTCTGTTCATCGGAGCCAGCCGTCAGCAACGCTTCGATCGCGCCGTCGGTCAGCAGCGGGCACAGCGCGAACGACAAGTTCGCAGTATTGAGCATCTCGTTGCAGGCCGTGGCGATCAGCTTGGGCAGGCCCTGGCCGCCAAATTCCTGCGGATGCAGCACGCCTTGCCAGCCGCCCTTGCCAAACTGGCGGAAGGCTTCCTTGAAGCCCGGCGTGGTGGTGACGACGCCGTCCTTCCAGCTGCTCGGATCCAGGTCACCGGCGCGGTTCAGCGGTGCAACGACCTGCTCATTGAACTTGGCCGCCTCTTCGAGCACGGCTTCGGCCGTTTCCCGGGTGGCTTCCTCATAGCCGGGCAACTGGCTGATGGCTTCAAGGCCCGCCAGCTCGTTCATCACGAACAGCATGTCCTTGAGCGGAGCACGGTAGGTCATCGATGTCTCCCAATATGTGTAAAAAAGCCGTTCAGGGGTGCCCCCCTTGAACGGCTCGTAATTGCTATCCAAGCCGGCCGCTCCGCGGCCGGCGAGGCATCAGCCCAGCGCCGCCACCAGCTCCGGCACGACAGTGTTCAGATCGCCAACCAGGCCATAGTCGGCCACGGAGAAGATCGGGGCTTCGGCATCCTTGTTGATCGCGACGATCACCTTGGAGTCCTTCATGCCGGCCAGATGCTGGATCGCGCCGGAGATGCCGACGGCGATGTACAGCTGCGGCGCGACGATCTTGCCGGTCTGGCCGACCTGGTAGTCGTTCGGCACGAAGCCGGCGTCCACGGCGGCACGCGAGGCGCCGAGGGCGGCACCCAGCTTGTCGGCCAGCGGCGTCAGCACCTTGGTGTAGTTCTCGCCCGAGCCCACGCCACGGCCACCGGAGACGATGATCTTGGCAGCGGTCAGTTCCGGACGGTCGCTCTTGGCCACTTCGCGCGAAACGAATTGCGAGATGCCCAGGTCGGCCACGGCCGGCAGGTTCTCGACGGCAGCCGAGCCGCCTTCGGCAGCAGCCGCGTCGAACGCCGTGCCGCGCACGGTGATGACCTTGATCTTGTCGGCCGACTTCACAGTGGCAATGGCGTTGCCGGCGTAGATCGGACGCTCGAAGGTGTCCGGGGCGTCGACCCTGGAGATTTCCGAGATCTGGGCCACGTCCAGCTTGGCAGCCACGCGCGGCAGGATGTTCTTGCCGTACGGGGTGGCCGGAGCCAGGATGTGCGAGTAGTCGTTGGCGATGGCCAGCGCCTGCTCGGCCACGTTCTCGGCCAGGCCGTCGCCGAAGTAGGCGGCGTCGGCCAGCAGGACCTTGCTCACGCCGGCGATCTTCGCGGCAGCAGCAGCGGCTGCAGCCGCGTTCGAACCAGCCACCAGCACGTGGACGTCGCCGCCACACTGGGCAGCAGCGGTCACGGTGTTCAGCGTGGCGGCCTTGATGGATTGATTGTCGTGTTCAGCAATGACGAGTGCAGTCATGTTCTATCTCCCCGCGCTCAGATAACTTTGGCTTCGTTCTTCAGCTTCTGCACCAGCGTCGCAACGTCCGGCACCATCACACCCGCGCTGCGCTTGGCAGGCTCGACCACCTTCAGGGTCGACAGGCGCGGCTTGACGTCCACGCCGAGGTCTTCCGGCTTGACGATATCGAGCTGCTTCTTCTTGGCCTTCATGATGTTCGGCAGCGTGACGTAGCGCGGCTCGTTCAGGCGCAGGTCGGTCGTTACCACGGCGGGCAGCTTGATCGACAGCGTTTCCAGGCCGCCGTCCACTTCACGGGTCACCGAAGCCTTGCCATCCGCCACCACCACCTTCGAGGCGAAGGTAGCTTGCGGCAGGCCGGCCAGTGCGGCCACCATCTGGCCGGTCTGGTTCGAATCGTCGTCGATGGCCTGCTTGCCCAGGATCACCAGCTGCGGTTGTTCCTTGTCGATCAGTGCCTTGAGCAGCTTGGCCACGGCCAGCGGCTGCAGGTCTTCATTCGATTCCACCAGGATGCCGCGGTCGGCACCGATGGCCATGGCCGTGCGCAGGGTTTCCTGGCACTGGGTCACGCCGCACGAGACGGCGATGACTTCGGTGGCAACACCGGCTTCCTTCAGGCGCACGGCCTCTTCGACGGCGATTTCGTCAAAGGGGTTCATGCTCATCTTGACGTTGGCCAGATCCACGCCGGTGCCGTCCGCCTTGACGCGGACCTTGACGTTGTAATCCACCACCCGCTTGACTGCGACGAGTACTTTCATGCGCTCACTCCACTGATAGCTGATAGTCAGAAATTTGTTCGCTCGTCATTATAACCACCGGGTTGGCGGCTCTCCTGTTTTTCGAACGATCGTACTATTTTATCGGCAAAATTATGCCGGGCATAGCCCGGCAAGCTCCAAGCCGTCCGCCGATTGTGCCGCAAACCGGGGCCGCGGGCATCGTCGGATTGGATTAAATCCTCGACTTACCAGGCCGTAATCACCGAATCCTTGAAGGTAGAAGTGATGTATTGCTTGATTTCCGGCGAATGGTAGGCCTTCACCAGCTTGGCCACCCAGGGTTTGTTCTTGTCGGCTTCGCGGATGGCGATCAGGTTCGCGTACGGGCCCTTCGGCCCTTCCATGGCAATGGCGTCCTTCGTCGGCGACAGGCCGGCCGACTCCGCGTAGTTGCCGTTGATCGCGGCGGCGTCCAGGTCATCCAGCGAACGCGGCAGTTGCGCGGCGTCCAGCTCGACAATGCGGATCTTCTTCGGGTTCTCGACGATATCCAGCGGCGTGGCCTTCAGACCGGCGTTGGCCTTGAGCTTGATCAGGCCCTTGCTTTGCAGCAACAGCAGGCCGCGACCACCGTTGGTGGGGTCATTGGGCACGCCGACGCGCGCACCTTGCTTGAGCTGGTCCAGCGACTTGATCTTCTTCGAGTACACGCCCATCGGGAAAGTGACGGTAAATGCCACATTCGTGAACTTGTAGCCACGGTCCTTGATCTGGGCTTCCAGGTACGGCAGGTGCTGGTAGCTGTTGGCATCCAGGTCGCCGGCTGCGAGCGCGGCGTTAGGCTGGATGTAGTCGCTGAATTCGACCACCTGGATATTCAGGCCGTCCTTGGCGGCGACCTTCTTCACCTGTTCCATGATCTGGGCGTGCGGGCCGCCCGTCACGCCGACCTTGATCGGCTTTTCCTGGGCAAGTGCGCCAGTCGCCAGCGTGGCGCCGATGGCGGCACCGAGAATCCATTGCAGGAGGTTGCGACGTTGCATTGTGTGCGTTCCTTTTCAGGGTTGTGCTGTGTCGTGCCCTTGTGGCGCGATGTCACGCGGAAATTCGAAAATCCGGGTTCAGCGGTGGCTGATGCGCCGGACGAGCCAGTCGCCGAAGCTCTGCACGGCCTGGACAAAGACGATCAGGATCACCACCACTGCGACCATCACCTCGGTGATGTAGCGCTGGTAGCCATAGCGGATGCCGAGGTCACCCAGCCCGCCGCCGCCAATCGCACCGGCCATGGCCGAATAGCCAACCAGGCTGACGAAGGTGATCGTCAGGCCGGCGACGATGCCAGGCATGGCTTCGGGCAACAGCACCTTCCACACGATCTGCCCGGTGGTCGCACCCATCGACTGGGCCGCCTCGACCAGGCCCTTGTCGACCTCGCGCAGCGCGCTTTCCACCAGGCGTGCGATGAACGGAATCGCCGCGATGGTCAGCGGCACGATGGCCGCCATCGTGCCGATCGATGAGCCGACGATAACGCGCGTGAACGGAATCACCACCACCAGCAGGATGATGAACGGGATCGACCGTACCGCGTTCACCACGACGCCGATGGTGCGATTGAACAGCGGATGCGACAGCACGCCGCCGCGGTTGGTCAGGTGCAGCAGCACGCCCAGGGGCACGCCCAGCAGCGAGCCGACCACGCCCGAAATCGCCACCATCAGCAGCGTTTCGTTGAACGAGGTGAGGAACAGGTCAAACATTTCAGACCACATGCTCGATCTCCTCCACGACTACGCCTTGCTCCTGCAGATAATCCATGGCTGCCCGCACGTCAGCCAGTTCGCCTGTAGCCATGATCGCCAGCGAGCCGAACGCCTGGCCCTGGATCTCGTCGATATGGCCGTGCAGGATGTTGAAATCGAGCCCGTAACGGCGGATCGCCTGGGCCAGCACCGGCTGGTCGACGCCTTCACCGGTGAAAGCCAGACGGTAGACGTGGTCGCGCCCGTTGCCGAGACGGCTTTCGACGCGCTTGAGCACGCTTTCCGGCAGTTCCTGGGCAATCACGTCGCCGATCATGGCGCGCGTGACTTCATGCTTCGGTCGCAGGAACACGTCGATGACGCGGCCCTCCTCCACCACCTGGCCGGATTCCAGCACCGCAACGCGGTCGCAGACCTGCTTGATGACCTCCATCTGGTGGGTGATCATCACGATGGTCAGCCCGAGGTCGCGGTTGATCTGCTTGAGCAGGTCAAGAATCGAGCGCGTGGTTTCCGGATCCAGCGCGGAAGTCGCCTCATCGGACAGCAGCACTTTCGGCTTGCTGGCCAGTGCGCGGGCGATGCCGACGCGCTGCTTCTGCCCGCCGCTGATCTGCGCCGGAAAGCGATCCTTCAGGGCCGACAGCCCGACCAGGTCCAGCAGCGGCAGCACCGTGGCCGCAATTTCGCCCTTTGTCTTGCCGGCGAGCTCCAGCGGCAGCGCCACATTGTCGTAGACGGTACGCGACGACAGCAGGTTGAAATGCTGGAAGATCATGCCAATGTCGCGGCGTGCCTGGCGCAGTGCGCCATTGTCCAGCGAGGTCAGGTCCTGGCCGGCGACGATCACGCGCCCGCTGGTGGGGCGGTTGAGCAGGTTGATGGCGCGCACCAGCGTACTTTTGCCGGCGCCGCTGCGGCCGATGATGCCGAAGACCTCGCCCGCCGCGATGGACAGGCTGACGTCCCGCAATGCATGCACTTCACCCGACCCGCCGGGGAAGCGCTGCGAGAGCCCTTGCAGTTCGATCATGAAAAGTGACCAAAAGAAAACGGCAACAGGGCGAGAAGGTCTCCAGCGCTGTTGCCGCACATTATTTTTTATGAAGCGCACATTTTAAGCGATTCGCTTCATGCCATAAACGAATTTTTGCCGATGTTCTTATATGTCTAAGGCATATAGGGCGCCTAATAAGCGCCTTATGGAGCTCACCAGGACGGCGGCCGCTTCTCGAGGAATGCCTGCACCCCCTCCAGCGCCGATTCCTCCATCATGTTGCACGCCATGGTCTGGCCGGCAAGCTGGTAAGCCGCCTCGATGCCCATCTCCAGCTGCCGGTAGAACAGGCCCTTCCCTGCCGCCACCGCCTCCGCGGGCTTGGCGCAGATGCCGGCGGCCAGGCGCGCCACTTCGTCGTCGAGCTGCAGCGCCGGCACGACACGGTTCACCAGCCCGCGCTCGCGCGCCGTAGCGGCATCGATCATGTCGCCCGTCAGCAGCATTTCCATGGCCTGCTTGCGCGACATGTTGCGCGAAAGCGCCACGCCCGGCGTCGAGCAGAACAGGCCGAGATTGACGCCCGACACGGCAAAACGCGCATCGTCGGCCGCCACCGCCAGGTCGCACATGGCAACCAGCTGGCAGCCCGCCGCCGTGGCGATGCCCTGCACGCGCGCGATCACCGGCTGCGGCATCTTCTGGATGGCCATCATCACCCGCGTGCATCGGTCGAACAGCCGGCGATAGTAATCGTGCGAGGGCGTCGCCCGCATCTCGCGCAGGTCGTGGCCGGCGCAGAAGGCTCGCCCGGCGCCGGCCAGGACTATGACCCGCACGGTGTCATCGGCGGCCAGGCGGCCAAGGGCTTCCGCCAGCGCATCGAGCAGTCCTTCGGACAGCGCATTGAAGGCTTCCGGGCGGTTCAACGTCAGCCGCGCCACCCCGGCGGCATCGCGCGATTCGATCAGTAGTGGCGCATCCACGCGCCGATCGTTCTCGGCCATGTTTGCCTCCTATCGTTCGACCAGCACCTTGAGGTGGGCCAGCACACTGCGCCCCAGCGCGCTCAGGTTGTAGCCGCCTTCCAGGCAGCTGACGATGCGGCCGTTGGCGTGCACACGCGCCAGGTCGACAAGCTGGCCGGTGATCCAGGCGTAATCCTGCTCGACCAGGCCCATTTGCCCGAGGTCGTCTTCGCGATGGGCGTCGAAGCCGGCGGAGATAAACAGCATCTGCGGCCTGAACTCGTTCAGGCGCGGCAGCCAGATTGTCTCCACCACCTCGCGCACCGCCATGCCGTTGGTGTAAGCCGGCAGCGGGATATTCGCCATGTTGGTGGCGATATGCTCGGTGCCGCTGTACGGGTAGAACGGGTGCTGGAAAAAGCTGCACATCAGCACCCGCTCGTCGCCGCGGAAAGCGGCTTCGGTGCCATTGCCGTGGTGAACGTCGAAATCGACGATGGCCACGCGCTCCAGGCCGTGCGCTTCCAGCGCATGGCGTGCGGCGATGGCGACGTTGTTGTAGAAGCAGAATCCCATCGCCCGGTCAGGCTCGGCGTGGTGCCCGGGGGGGCGCACGCAGCAGAAGGCATTCTCCATCTCGCCGGCGATCACGGCATCGGTCGCGGCCACCGCGGCGCCGGCTGCCAGGGTGGCGGCCGCCAGCGTATGGCTGTTCATGGTGGTGTCAGGATCGATCGGGTGGTATCCGCTCGTCGGACTGACACTCACCAGCGAATCGATATAGTCGGGCCGGTGCACGCGCTCGAGCTGCTCGCGCGTGGCGGGCGGCGCCTCGCGGCGCTCGAGCAAGCCGTCCATGCCGTGGGAAATCAGGTGATCCTCGATCGCCTGCAGGCGTTCCGGGCACTCTGGATGGAAATGGCCCATCTCGTGCAGCTGGAACTCGGGGTGCGTGTAATAGCCTGTCGGCATGTCTTATCGTCGCAATTTTGTCTCCAATCGCTACGTTAGCACAGGACGCGCGGCCTACCCAGCAAGCCGCCCGGGAGGCCGGATTCGCCATCCCATCCGCTATACTCGCTGCGACTTGCAAAGGACACCATGACCGACACCCAGCGTTCACTGCGCCGTCCGCTCCTGGGCGCCGCGCTTTCCGCTGCCGCACTGGGACTCTGCGGCCTTTCCCCCAACCTTTCAGCCGCCGGCAAACGCCGCGTCAGCGTCCGCGAAGAAGAAATCGAGCCGGGTCGCTATCGCGACAACGCCCAGACCCGCGCTTTTATCGATGAAATGGTGGCACGCCACGGCTTCGACCGCGGCATGCTCGAAAGCTGGTTCGGCCAGGCGGTCTATTCCGCCACGGTCGCGCGGCTGATCCTGCCGCCGGCCACGCCCGGGCGCAAAAGCTGGCGCGCCTACCGCTCGCGTTTCATCGAGCCGATCCGGATCAACGCCGGCGTGCGCTTCTGGCAGGACAACCGCGACACGCTGCGCCGCGCCGAAGCTGAATTCGGCGTGCCGGCTTCGGTGATCGTCGGCATCATCGGCGTCGAGACCATCTACGGCCGCGACATGGGCACGTTCCGCGTGATCGACTCGCTCTCAACGCTGGCCTTCGACTACCCAGCCACCGCAAACCGCGAGTCGCGCACGGCCCTGTTCCGGAACCAGCTCGCGGACTACCTGCTGTGGTGCCGCGACACGCGCACCGATGTGTTCTCCGTGCTGGGTTCCTACGCGGGCGCGATCGGCATTCCGCAGTTCATGCCGACCAGCCTGCGCGAGTACGCCATCGACTATGACGGCAACGGCCGTATCGACCTGCGCAACAGTCCGACCGACGCCATCGGCAGCGTGGCGCGCTTTCTCCAGCTGCACGGCTGGGAGCCGGGCCGCCCGGTGGTCTGGCGCATCGCCGGCGACGACGGCAGCCGCGGCATCGCCGCCGCAGCCGCGGACGGCGAGCCGTGGCCGACGCGGACGCTGAGCCAGCTCACCAAAGCCGGCCTGCGGCTGGATGAGCCCGTCGACCTCGCACGCGAAGGCGAAACGGGCGTCCTGGTGGTGGACCTGCCCACGCCGGACCAGCCGACCGAGTACATGATCGGCCTGCGAAATTTCTACGTACTGACACGCTACAACCGCAGCTTCTTCTATGCGCTGGCGGTGTATCAGCTGGGCGAGGCGGTCAAAGCGGCGATGGCCTGAAGCGCCTGCAAACGGCCATCAGAAACTAAAAGCCCCGCACGATGCGGGGCTTTTTGTTCACTGTAACGCGCGGCGCGAACGGCTCAGGCCGGGAACACGCCGGTCGACAGGTAGCGGTCGCCGCGATCGCACACGACGAACACGATGGTCGCGTTCTCGACTTCTTCCGCGATCCGCAGCGCCACGCAGAGCGCACCCGCAGCCGAGATGCCGCAGAAGATCCCTTCCTCGCTTGCCATGCGGCGGGCCATGTGCTCGGCGTCGCCCTGGCTGACGGGCTCGGTGCGGTCGATGTGCCTGGGATCGTAGATCTTGGGCAGGTAGGCTTCCGGCCATTTCCGGATACCCGGGATGCGCGAGCCCTCGGCAGGTTGCGCGCCGATGATCTGTACCGCCGGGTTCTGCTCCTTGAGGTAGCGAGACACGCCGGTGATCGTTCCAGTCGTGCCCATCGCAGAAACAAAATGCGTCACGCGGCCTTCGGTATCGCGCCAGATCTCCGGGCCGGTCCCTTCGTAGTGCGCCAGCGGATTGTCCGGGTTGGCAAACTGGTCGAGGATCACGCCCTTGCCTTCGCGCTCCATCGAATCTGCCAGGTCACGTGCGTATTCCATGCCACCCTTGACCGGCGTCAGGATGATCTCCGCGCCATAGGCCGCCATGCTCTGGCGGCGCTCGAGGCTCAGGTCCTCGGGCATGATCAGCACCATCTTGTAGCCGCGGATGGCGGCGGCCATGGCCAGCGCAATGCCGGTATTGCCCGAGGTTGCCTCGATCAGCGTGTCGCCGGGCTTGATGCGGCCGCGGGCTTCGGCGCGGGCGATCATCGAGACTGCCGGCCGGTCCTTGACCGATCCAGCCGGGTTGTTGCCTTCCAGCTTGCCAAGGATCACATTGCCGCGCTCGTCGTTGGCGGCACCGGGGATGCGCTGCAGTCGCACCAGCGGCGTGTTGCCGATGGTGTCTTCAATTGTCTTGTAGGCCATGGTGGGAATGGATCGATTTTCGCGGCCATTGTAATCCAGCCCACTTACCCGTGCCGGCAGGCGGGCTTTGCACGGTGCGAGCCCGCCTGCCAGCGGATCACTCTTCGTGATTGCCCTCGCCAAGCAGGTGGTAGAGGAGGATGCAGCCGAACGTCGCGGTTCCGATGCCGCCCAGCGTCATGCCGCCGAGCTTGAGCGTCAGGTCGCCGGCGGCCACGGTCAGCGTCGCGCCGACCGTGATCAGGTTGCGCGAGCTGGAGAAATCGACGTGGTTCTGCACCCAGATCCGACCGGCCGTGGCCGCGATCAGGCCAAACACGACAATGGTCAGTCCGCCGATGACCGGCCCCGGAATGGTCAGGATCAGCGCACCGAACTTGGGCGAGAAGCCCAGCAGGATTGCCACCAGCGCCGCCACCACGAAGATCAGGGTCGAATAGATCTTGGTGACAGCCATTACGCCCATGTTCTCCGCGTACGTGGTCACGCCGGTACCACCGCCGCTGGCCGACAGCATCGTCGCCACGCCGTCGCCGATAAAGGCACGGCCGATGTACGGATCGAGGTTCCGCCCCGTCATCACGCCGATAGCCTTGATATGGCCCAGGTTCTCCGCCACCAGCACGATCGCGACCGGTGCGATCAGCAGCATGGCGCTGGCCTCGAAGACCGGCGCGGAGAACGATGGCAGGCCGAACCAGCTCGCCGCGGCAACGCCCGAGAAATCGATGGCCTTGCCCAGCCCCATCACATTGGTGCCGACGTAGTAGGCAACGTAGCCGGCCAGGCCGCCGATCAGTACTGGCAAGCGCCCCACCATGCCCGGCGCACGCACCGCCACCAGCCCGACGGCCAGCACGGTCAGCAGCCCGACCCATGTATCCAGCGGCGCGCCGCTGACGGCCTTCACGGCCACCGGAGCCAGGTTCAGGCCGATGGCCGCGACGATCGCACCCGTCACCACCGGCGGCATCAGGCGTTCCACCCATGCATAGCCAACCGCTTGCACCACCAGCCCGATGACTGTGTACAGCGCGCCGGCCGCGATAATGCCGCCCAGCGCAACCGGGATATTCGCGTTAGGACCGCTTCCGGCATAGCCGGTGGCGGCGATCACAACGGCAATGAACGCAAAGCTCGAGCCGAGGTAGCTCGGCACCCTGCCGCGCACGCACAGGAAGAAGATCAGCGTGCCGATGCCCGAGAACAGGATGGCGATATTCGGATTGAAGCCCATCAGGATCGGGGCAATGGCGGTCGAGCCGAACATCGCCACGACATGCTGGATGCCTGCCAGCACTGTCTGCCCTGCCGGCAGGCGTTCGTCCGGCCCGATCACGCCTTCGGTCTTGAGCCGCCACTTAGGCAGGAATCCCGCGTCCTCGCCATTTCCCATTATTGAGCTCCCTGAGGTTCGGCCAGGCCCGCGCGACGCGGGCTGGCAAGTTCTTGTTGGCTATGTTCTGTTCTGCAGCCCCGCGCGACTGACCCTGCCCGCGACGGCGTCCGCATGATACTCCGCGGCCGCCGGCCTGCGAAGCCAGGATCGATCTAGCACAACACGTACCAGCAACCTGAACCAGGTTAGGGAACCGATGGCCCTGCCATGCACCGACAGGGCCAGAAGCTGATCGCCTCAGCGCGCAGGCTTGGCGGCCGCCTGTGGGGCGCCCTTCGCACCCTTGCCGGTCGCCGGCAGCCGGCGCCGCAGCTTTGGCGCCGAAGACCAGCCCCGCTTCCTGCAGCTTCGCCGCCGACTTGGGGCCGACGCCGCTGACGCGTTCGGCCAGGTCGGAGGCATCCTTGTAAGGTCCGCGCTTGTTGCGCTCGTCGATGATGTTTTTCGCGGTAGCGGGGCCGACGCCCTTGAGGGAGGTAAGCGCGGTTTCGTCGGCCGTGTTGACATCGACAGCCGCCTGCGCGGCGCCTGCCACGCAAAGCCACATTGCAGCGATCACTGCAGACTGCTGAACCAGTGATCATGAAACAGACTCCTTTCCGGTGTGGGTTGAGATACCACCTCGTCATGGGCGACGAAGTCCGGTCAGGATAGGCGCTGGCCGCTGCGGCGGCGCACGCGGCAACAAAAGTTGACGCCGGTCGTACAAAAGCGTTTCGGACCGATGCCGGATTGCTGCGTTCCGGTCAGCCGCCGCGCTGGAGCAGCCAGTCGCAATAGCGCGATACACCTTCTTCCACGGTCAGGAACGGCGCGGTGTAGCCGGCGCTGCGCAGCCGCGACACGTCCGACTGCGTAAAGCACTGGTACTTGCCGCGCAACGCGTCCGGAAACTTGACGTACTCGACCAGACCTTCCTGCACCAGCTCGTCCAGCGTCAGCGCCGGCTTGCCTTCCGCAGCACGCAGCGAGTTGACTACGGTAACGGCGATATCGTTGAAGGGCTGGGCGCGGCCGGTGCCAAGGTTGAAGATGCCGGATTTTTCCGGATGGTCAAGGAAGTGGAGATTGACCTTGACGACGTCTTCCACCGAGACGAAGTCGCGGCTCTGCATGCCGGGGCCGTAGCCACCGTACTCGCCGAACAGCTTGACCGTGCCGTCAGTGCGGAACTGGTTGAAGTTGTGGAAAGCGACCGATGCCATGCGGCCCTTGTGCGTCTCGCGCGGCCCATACACGTTGAAGTAGCGGAAGCCCACGATCTGCGACAGTGCCGACGGCAGGCGGCGACGGACGATCTGGTCGAACAGGAACTTGGAGTAGCCGTAGACATTGAGCGGCCGCTCGCACTCGCGGTCTTCCCGGAAGATCTGCGAGGCGCCGTACGTTGCCGCCGACGACGCGTACAGGAACTGCGTACCCTGCTCCAGGCAGCTTTCCATCAACGATAGCGTGTAGCGGTAGTTGTTCTCCATCATGTACCGGCCATCGGTTTCCATGGTGTCGGAGCACGCGCCTTCGTGGAACACCGCCCGGACCTTGCCGAAGTCCCCGCGCGCAAAGCGCGCGAGGAAATCCTGCTTGTCGAGGTAGTCGGAGATCTCGCAATCGACCAGGTTGTGGAACTTGTCGGCGCGGGTCAGGTTGTCGACGGCAACGACATTGTTCTCGCCGCGCGCGTTCAGCCCTTTGACGAGGTTGCTGCCGATAAAGCCGGCGGCGCCGGTGACGATGATGGTCATGGTCGGATCTATCAGGATTGCGCCGCGCTTCAGGCCGCGGCGCCAAACAATTCGGAATAGGAGACGACGGCGGTGCCAAGCTTGCCCACCACGATGCCGCCTGCGCGATTGGCGTGCTGGACCGCTTCCTTGAGCGGCACGCCGGCCCCGATCATGGTCGCGAGCGTGGCGATCACGGTATCGCCGGCCCCCGATACATCATAGACTTCGCGGGCCTGGGCCGACACGTGCAGCACTTCGGCCTCGGTGTAGAGCGTCATGCCCTCCTCGGAGCGCGTCAGCAGCAGCGCTTCGAGCTGGAGGTCGCGGCGCAGGTTCTGCGCGCGGATGGTCAGGTCCGCCTCGGTCTTCCACGCACCCACCACCGCTCGCATTTCAGCACGGTTGGGCGTGATCAGCGTGGCACCGCGATAGCGCGAATAGTCGTCCCCCTTGGGATCAATCAGCACCTTGCGGCCGGCCACGCGGCCGGCGTCGATCATGCGCGCCACATGGGTCAGACCGCCCTTGCCGTAGTCGGACAACACCAGCACCTGGTAGTCGTTGACCAGCGCCTGGAAGCGGTCCTGTACCGAAGCCAGCACCTCGTGCGTCGGCGCGCTCTCGAAATCGACACGTAGCAGTTGCTGCTGATGCGCGACCACGCGCAGCTTGATGGTGGTATTGACGCTCTGGTCGCGATGCAGGTATGGCTGCACATGGCTCTCGCCCAGCAAGGCTTCGAGCGTGCGCCCCGGCTCGTCGTCGCCGACCACCCCCAGCATGCCGACGCGCGCACCCAGCGCCGCCGCATTCCGGGCGACGTTGGCCGCGCCGCCCAGGCGCTCGTCGCTGCGCTTGATCTGGACTACCGGCACCGGAGCCTCGGGCGAAATGCGCTCGACATCGCCGAACCAGTAGCGGTCCAGCATCATGTCGCCCACCACCAGTACGTGGGACTGCTGAATCTGTTCCTGCGGAATTTGGTTCTTGCTCATGGACATCCTTGGCAACATGTGCCGGCCCGAAAGCCGGCACGTTGGCTGCTTACCCGTTGATGGCTTGCTGGCGCGTCAAGGTCGGACGCCCGATCGCATGATATTCAATGCCGGCCTCCACCATCGCATCGGGCTCGTACAGGTTGCGGCCATCAAAGACCACCGGCGCCTTGAGCCGCCGCTTGATCTGCCCGAAGTCCGGGCTGCGGAATACCTTCCATTCCGTCACGATGACCAGCGCGTCGGCGCCATCCAGCGTTTCCATCTGTCCTTCGTGAAAGCTGACCCGGTCGATGGCACCCGGAATATCGGCGAGATCCGCCTCCAGCACGCGCCGGGCTTCTTCCATCGATACGGGGTCGTGCATGCGCAACGCTGCGCCGCGCGATACCAGCTCGCGAGCTAGCACGCGTGACGGCGCTTCGCGCATGTCGTCAGTGTTCGGCTTGAACGCCAGGCCCCAGACCGCGAAGGTGCGCCCGCTCAGGTCGTCGCCGAAGCGTCGCACCACCTTGTCGCCCAGCACGCGCTTTTGCGCACCATTGACGGCCTCGACCGCCTCGAGCACCCGCATCGGCTTGCCGTGATCCTCGGCAGTGCGCATCAGTGCCTGCACGTCCTTCGGGAAGCACGAGCCGCCGTAGCCTGCGCCGGCATACAGGAAGCTGTAGCCGATGCGGGGATCGGAACCGATCCCCATGCGCACCAGCTCGATATCCGCGCCGACTTCATCGGCCAGGTTGGCCAGTTCGTTCATGAAGGAGATGCGCGTCGCCAGCATGGAGTTGGCTGCGTACTTGGTGAACTCGGCCGAACGCACATCCATGTAGAAGGTGCGCTCATGGTGGCGATTGAACGGCGCATACAGCTGCTTCATGGTCGCCTGCGCGTGACGGCCGGCGGGGTCGGCGTTGCAGCCGAGCACGATACGGTCCGGGCGCATGAAGTCCTCGACCGCCGCGCCTTCCTTCAGGAATTCGGGATTCGAAACCACCGAGAACTGCAGGTCTTCCAGGCTGCGCGCGGCCAGTTCGTCACGGATCGCGGCGGTGACGCGGTCGCCCGTGCCGACCGGCACCGTGGACTTGTCCACCACCACCTTGAAGCCGGTCATGTAGCGGCCGATGTTGCGAGCAGCGGCCAGCACGTACTTCAGGTCGGCCGAGCCGTCCTCGTCAGGAGGCGTACCGACGGCGATGAACTGCACATCGGCGTGCTCGACGCTCGCTGCCACATCGGTCGAGAACGTCAGGCGGCCGGCTGCGCGGTTACGCTGGATCAGCTCCTGCAGGCCGGGTTCATAGATCGGCACGCCCCCTGCGTTGAGCATCGCGATCTTCTTTTCGTCCAGATCCAGGCAAAACACATCGTTGCCAAGTTCCGCGAGGCAGGCGCCGGTAACCAGGCCGACGTAGCCGCTGCCGATAATGGTGACTTTCATAGCATGTACCTTGAATAGGGATCGTATTGCCGCGCCGCAGCTCAGCCAAGTGATTCAGAACGACGGGGCGCGTAAGTTTCCCAGCGGTTACAGCCAGGGCATTGCCAGTAGAACAGGCGGGCACGGAAGCCGCATTCCCGGCACGTATAGCGGGCCAGGTTGCGCGTGCGGAGTTGCAGCAGGTCACGGATGGCCGTGACTTCCTGCGCCTGGGTGTCTGTGGCTTGCGCCGGAGGCTGGGTAGCGGCCTCGGTGTTCTCTGATGCAATGGTCGCGGCTTGCGCTGCGGTATGCGTGGTCGAAGCAGCCTGTGCCTCGAAGTACTTCGTCAGGGCCAGCAAAGTCGGCTGGCGGCGCAGCTGGTCGCGCATGAGCCGGGCGGCGGCTTCCGGACCGTTGACGTCCAGTTCGGTCTTGTAGGCGGCATCCAGCACTTCGGGCGCGAGATTGCCCTTGAGCAGGCCTCGCAGCCATTCCAGCGCCTTGCCTTCCTCGTCCAGGCTGGCGTAGGCCTGGACCACGCGGTCGGCAACCAGCGGCAGATAGGACGCATCCTGGCGCTCGATGCCCAGCCAGTGGCCGAGCGCGGCTCGCGCATCGCCGGCAGCGGCGGCTACGTCGCCCAGCAGGATCGGCGCACGCACATTGGCCGGGTTCTCTTCGGTCGCCTGCCGCAGCCATTTCACCGCGTCTTCCGGGCGCTTGCGCTGCAGTGCGTCCTGCGCCAGCTCGCAGCAGAACTGCGCGATCTGCAGGCTGTAGCTTTTCTGCTCCAGCGCCTGCAATTCACGTGCGGCCTCGATGGCCTTCTGCCACTCCTTTTCCACTTCATACAGTTCGAGCAGAACGCGCTTGGCCGAGGCGGCATAAGGGCCGGACATCAATCGGCGCAGCGACTCTTCCGCACGGTCGAGCAGGCCAGCGCGCAGGAAATCCTGCCCCAGCTCGTACAGGGCATGCTCACGCTCCGGCTCAGGCAGGTCCGGCCGCGTGGCCAGGTTCTGGTGCACCCGGATGGCGCGCTCGGTCTCGCCGCGGCGGCGGAACAGCGCGCCCAGGGCGAAGTGGAGTTCAGTGGTTTCGGGGTCGAGCCGTGCGACTTCGATAAACGCGTCGATCGCCTGGTCAGGCTGCTCGTTGAGCAGGAAATTGAGCCCCTTGAAATAGGAGCGGGGCAGCGCGCCCTGCTCGCTGATGAGCTGGCGCACGTCAAAGCGTGCCGCCATCCAGCCAAGGCCAAAGACAAGTGGCAGCGCGAGCAGCCACCAGGTTTCAAACATCATGGATCAGACTTTCGGGCCGACTACGTTATAAGGGACGCCTTTGCTGCCATCGCGATCGGCAGCCGCCGCGGCAAGCGGCTTTTGCGCCTCGCCAAGGGCGCGCCGCAGCCTGGCCACCTCCATGCGCTGACGCATGAGCCCCGGGGCAATGGAAGCCAGCGCCGCAACAGCGCCCAGCCCGAAAGCGACGAACAGGATCAGGATCAGTGGCGCGCGCCAGACGGCATTGAAGAAGAGCTGCAGGGAAGCATCGGCGGTATTGCGCAGCGCCAGCACGAACAGCAGCGCGAACAGGACGATGCGGATGATCCAGGCGACAAGTTTCATGCGGGTAATGGCAAGCGTGGCGTTGCGGAAGCGCACATGCGTCCCGGCTGGGTCCGGCCAGGACCGGCGGCAGACCCCGGCATTGTAACGGAATCACTTCCCGCTAACGGTAACGCGCAAGTAACGCACGCGGCTCCCGGCAATAAAAAAAGCGCCTCGAATGAGACGCTTTCCTACAGACAACATCAGCTTCTGCGTGAAGCCCGGGCGATCACGGGCGGGCCAGGTTCAGCCCGCCACCCTCATGCATCACCGCCGAACCGGCCGGTGCCGCACCCTGGCCAGCCTTGCCAGGCCCGGCATTTGCCGGACCGGCAGCGTGGCCATTGCCGTTGCCGCCCGAAGGCGGCGACGGGCTGCGATCCACCCGTTCGCGCAACTCCTTGCCCGCCTTGAAGTGCGGCACCCGCTTCTCGGGCACCAGCACTCGTTCACCGGACTTGGGATTGCGCCCAACGCGCGGCGGACGCCGGTTCAGACCAAAACTGCCGAATCCGCGGATCTCGATGCGGTGGCCATCGGCCAGCGCATCGGACATCGCGTCGAGTATCGTTTTCACCGAGATGTCCGCATCCCGCAGCAGCAGCTGGGGGAAACGAGCAGCCAGCTTTTCGACGAGCTCCGACTTGGTCATGGGCATTCGCGCGGGCGCCGGGGCCTGCGATTACTGGTTGTCCTGGCCGAGCTTGGCCTTCAGCAGTGCGCCGAGGTTGGTCGTGCCAGCCGTGCCGGTATCAGCCTGGAACTTCTGCATCGCTTCTTGCTGCTCTGCGCTGTCCTTGGCCTTGATCGACAGGTTGATGTTGCGCGACTTGCGGTCGACGTTCACCACCAGGGCGGTGATCTGCTCGCCTTCCTTCAGCACGTTGCGGGCGTCTTCCACGCGGTCAGCGGAGATTTCCGATGCACGCAGGTAGCCTTCCACATCGTCAGCCAGCTGAACCACAGCGCCCTTGGCGTCGACAGCCTTGATGGTGCCGTTCACCAGCGAGCCCTTGTCGTTGGCCGAGATGAAGTTGTTGAACGGATCGCCCGACAGTTGCTTGATGCCCAGCGAGATGCGTTCCTTGTCGACGTCGATGCCCAGAACCACGGCTTCGACTTCGTCGCCCTTCTTGTACTTGCGAACGGCTTCTTCGCCGGTTTCCTGCCACGACAGGTCGGACAGGTGCACTAGGCCGTCGATGCCGCCAGGCAGGCCGATGAACACGCCGAAGTCGGTGATCGACTTGATCTGGCCGCTCAGCTTGTCGCCCTTCTTGTGGTTACGGCTGAAATCGTCCCACGGATTGGCCTTGCATTGCTTCATGCCCAGGCTGATACGACGCTTGTCTTCGTCGATATCCAGAACCATGACTTCGACTTCGTCGCCCAGCTGGACAACCTTCGACGGCGCAACGTTCTTGTTGGTCCAGTCCATTTCCGACACGTGGACCAGGCCTTCGATGCCGGCTTCGATCTCGACGAACGCGCCGTAGTCGGTCAGGTTGGTCACCTTGCCGAACAGGCGGGTGCCTTGCGGGTAGCGGCGCGAGATGCCGACCCACGGATCTTCGCCCAGTTGCTTCACGCCCAGCGAGACGCGGTTCTTTTCCTGGTCGAACTTGAGGATCTTGGCGGTGATTTCCTGGCCAACCGACAGCACTTCGCTCGGGTGACGCACACGACGCCATGCGAGGTCGGTGATGTGCAGCAGGCCGTCAATGCCACCCAGGTCCACGAACGCGCCGTAGTCGGTGATGTTCTTGACGATACCGTTGACGATGGCGCCTTCCTTCAGCGTTTCCATCAGCTTCTGACGCTCTTCGCCCAGGGTCGCTTCGACCACGGCGCGGCGCGACAGCACAACGTTGTTGCGCTTGCGGTCGAGCTTGATGACCTTGAATTCCAGGGTCTTGCCTTCGTACGGCGTGGTGTCCTTGATCGGACGCACGTCAACCAGCGAGCCCGGCAGGAACGCGCGGATGCCGTTGACCATCACGGTCAGGCCGCCCTTGACCTTGCCGGTCACGGTACCCGAGATGATTTCGCCGTCTTCCAGCGCCTTCTCGAGGTTGAGCCACGACGCCAGGCGCTTGGCCTTGTCGCGGGAGAGGATGGTGTCGCCATAGCCGTTCTCGAGCGCATCAATGGCCACGGAGACATAGTCGCCGGCCTGCACTTCGAGTTCGCCCTGGTCGTTCAGGAACTCCTCCACCGGCACAAATGCTTCGGACTTGAGGCCGGCATTGACGACCACGAAGTTGTGGTCGATGCGCACGACTTCAGCGGAGATCACTTCGCCAGCCTTCATATTGGAGCGGGCGACGGATTCCTCGAACAGTGCGGCAAAGGATTCGTTAGTTTGCAGGTCGGACATAAACGTAAGTTAGCAATCCGCAGTACGCTGGCCGGCGCGACTATCGCGCTCAGTCTGCCAATGCAGCGGGGTCAGGTTTGACAATGCCCGCACCGGATGCCCGGTGGCAGGCGCCAAATGGCACGGAAGGAATCCGGCCGCTTCATCTACGCGTGAACGGAGTCACTTGTTGCGCACAGCGGCGAACCATTCCAGTACCTGCGCCACTGCCTGATCCACCGTCATGTCGGAGGTATCGAGCAGGTGCGCATCCTCTGCGGGGCGCAGCGGCGCGGCGACTCGGGTGCGATCCCGTGCATCGCGCGTCTCAAGGTCACGCAAAAGGTCTTCGATATTAGCAGAAATTCCCTTATCAATCAATTGTTTATAGCGCCTGCGAGCGCGGGCTTCAACACTTGCCGTCAGGAATACCTTGAGCTGGGCGTCATGGAAGATCACGGTGCCCATGTCGCGGCCGTCGGCCACCAGGCCGGGCAGCTTGCGAAAGTCGCGCTGGAGCTTGGTCAGCGCGTCGCGCACCGGTTGGTGCACGGCAATGGCGGAGGCGCGGTTGCCAATGGCTTCGGCGCGAATCGCCAGACTGACCTCTTCGCCCGCCAGCCACACCCGGTCGGGGCCGAACTTCACATCGAGGCGGGACGCGATCTTTGCCAGGCCATCCACGTCCTGCAGATCAACGTCTGCACGGTCGCTGGCCAATGCCACCAACCGGTACAGCGCGCCGCTGTCCAGCAGGTGGAAGCCGACCGCATCGGCAACCTTGTGCGCCACAGTGCCCTTGCCTGAGGCGGTCGGGCCGTCAATGGTAATGACGTTGATGATAGTCATTTTCGATGATACTGAGAGAAACAATTGAATATTAATTCAATTGAGAATTATTATCATTTGATCCATGGCGCTGCGCTGCGAAGATTCCAAGCCGGCGCAAACCTTCAGTATTCGTCGCGAGGCAATCTACCATGGCAAAGACCCTGACGTTTGGCATCATGCACCTTGGCATCGCATTCAGCGTGACCTATGCGCTGACCGGCAGCCTGGCCATCAGCGGGGCGATCACTTTCATCGAGCCCGCCGTCAATACCATGGCGCACTACTTCTTCGACCGTTACTGGGAGAAGCGGGAGCGCCGGCACGCAGACAACGCCGCGGCAGCGGCCTCGTCCGGCGAGACCGCCCTGGTCAGCGCGTAACGCCGCCGAACACCGCGAAATAGTCCGGGAACGTCTTTGCCACGCAGCCCGGATCGTTGATACGGACCGGCAGCGGCCCGAAGGCCGCCAGCGAGAAACACATCGCCATGCGATGGTCATCATAGGTCCCGATCCCCCCCTCGGGCGTCTGCCATTGTTCCGGCGGGGTCACCCGCAGGTAGTCGGGGCCCTCTTCCACCATCGCGCCCAGCTTGCGCAATTCGGTCGCCATCGCAGCAATGCGGTCGGTTTCCTTGACCCGCCAGCTGGCAATATTGGTCAGCGTCGTGGTGCCCTCCGCAAACAGCGCGGCCACGGCCAATGTCATCGCGGCATCGGGGATGTGGTTGCAGTCCAGCTCAATACCAGTCAGCCGGCCGTGGTCGTTTCCGGTGCCCCGCACCTCGATCCAGTTGTCGCCTGCCATCACATTGGCGCCCATCTGGTTGAGCGCCTCGGCGAATTTCACGTCGCCCTGGATGCTTGACATGCCCACGCCCTCGACCCGTACGGGGCCGCCGCCAATCGCGCCGGCCGCCAGGAAGTACGAAGCGGACGAGGCATCGCCTTCGACGAAAATCTCGCCCGGGGACTGATAGCTCGCGCCCGCCGGGACGATGAAGCGCTCCCAGCCCTGCCGCTCCACAACGATACCGAAGCGCGCCAGCAGGTTCAGCGTGATCTCGATATAGGGCTTGGAAATCAGTTCACCGATGACTTCGATCTCGATGCGGCCGCCGGCAGCTTGCGCCATCGGCAACGTCATCAGCAATGCCGTCAGGAACTGGCTCGACACATCGCCACGCACGCGGATCGGCGCGTCGATACAAATCTGCGCCGGCTGGATATGCAGCGGCGGAAAGCCTTCGTTGCCCAGGTAGTCGATCACTGCGCCAACCTGACGCAGGCCGTCGACCAGGTCACCGATCGGCCGTTCATGCATGCGCGGCACGCCAGACAGCTTGTAGCTGCCGCCTTGCAGGGCGAGCGCGGCCGTCAGCGGACGGATCGCGGTGCCGGCATTGCCCATGAACAGATCCGCAGACTTGTTCGGGAAATCGCCACCGGCGCCGGTCACGATGTAGTCCGCGCCTTCCTGCCGCCACGCCACGCCGAGCGTCTTCAGCGCCTGCAGCATGACGCGGGTGTCGTCGGAATCGAGCAGGTCGCGCACGCGCGTCTCGCCCCCGGCCAGCGCCGCGAGCAGCAGCACTCGGTTGGAAATGCTCTTCGAACCCGGCAGCCGGACGGTGCCGGAAGCGCGGGTGAGGGGGCCAAGCGTCAGGTGTTCCATGATGTTCAGGCGGCTAAGGCAGATAAGGCAATGACGGCGCCGCGCCGAAGGCGGCACCTGACGGCAATGACGACCGTCTCAAGGTTCGATGTTGGCGCCGGCCGCTCGGTCGGCGCCCCACTTCTGGCGAGTCTTGCTGGCGCGCATAAAGATCCGCTCCAGGGCGTCGCCGTCGCCCTTCTCGATCTGGGTCTTCAGGTGCGTGAGCACCGACTGGTAAGTATTCAGTTCACGCAGCAGTGCCTCGCGGTTGGCGACGCAGATATCGCGCCACATCTCTGGCGAAGAGGCAGCAATCCGCGTGAAATCGCGGAAACCGCCGCCGGCGAAATCGAGCTTGAGCTCGGCGTCCTCGGCATTGCCAACTTGCGCGACCAGCGCATAAGAGAGCACGTGCGGCAGATGGCTGACGGCGGCAAATATGGCATCGTGCTGCACTGCCGACATCACATGGCAATGCGCGCCGGCGCTTTCCCACATCGCCTTCACGGCAGCCACATCGGCGCGCGAGTTCTCCTGCAGCGGGCACAGGACGGTCTTCTTGCCGACGTAAAGGTCTGGCAGCGCTGCCTCCACGCCATTGAGCTCACGCCCTGCGATGGGATGTGCCGGCACGAACTGAGCCGCCTTGTCACCCAGCGCTGTCTTGGCCGCCATGATGACGTCCGACTTGGTGCTGCCCGCATCGGTGACGATGGTCCCCGGCTGCAGATGCGGCTCCAGCGCGTGCAGCAGCGCAAAGTTCTGCGCGACCGGTGCGCACAGCACGATCACGCTGGCGCCGCGGGCTGCATCCTCCAGCGAGGCAGCCTCGTCGATCACACCCAGGTCCAGCGCCCTCTGCAGAGACGCAGCGGAACGCCCCACCCCGACCACCGTGCCCACGACGCCGGCACGCTTGAGCGCCAGCGCCAGCGAGCCGCCAATCAGGCCGACACCGACAATCACAACACGGGAAAAATGCAGAGCGCTCACAATCTCAAGCCGCGGGGGCGGATCATTCAATGATTTCAGGGTGAATCGGAAAACACCGGAAAAGCCGGCATTGTAGCGGTGCCGGTGGCGCTCACCTGAGCGCCTGCTCCAGCGCCACAATAAACGCCGCGTTCTCTTCCGGCAGGCCGATGGTCACGCGCAGCCAGCGCGGCAGGTTGTAATTGCCAACCGGCCGCACGATGACACCTTGCTTCAGCAGCGCGAGGTTGACGCGCGCGCCGGCGCCGTCATCGTCACCGACACGCACCAGCACGAAGTTGCCGGACGACGGCACAAATTCCAGGCCGAGCCGTTCGAAGGCCCCGACCAGCTGCGCCTTGCCCGCGCGGTTCAGCTCCGCGCTCTTGCGCAGGAATTCCGTATCGCCCAGCGCGGCGACAGCAGCGGCCTGCGCGACGCTATTGACGTTGAACGGCTGGCGGACCCGGTTCAGCAGGTCGGTCAGTTCTGGCTGGGCGACTGCATAGCCGATACGCAGGCCGGCGAGTCCATACGCCTTGGAGAACGTCCGCGAAACCATCAGGTTGGGATACTTGCGCACCCACGCCACCGAGTCGTACTGCTGGCCGGCGTCGAGGTACTCGTTGTAGGCCTCGTCCAGCACGACCACCACGTGCGACGGCACCTTGCCCAGGAAGGCTTCGATGGCTGCCGCCGACAGGAACGTGCCGGTCGGATTATTCGGATTGGCGATAAACACCAGGCGGGTGTCCGGCGCGATCGCGGCGGCCATGGCATCGAGGTCGTGCCCGTAGTCGCGCGCCTTCACCTCGATGGCGCGCGCGCCCAGCTCCTGCGTGGCCAGCGCGTAGACCGCGAACGCATATTCCGCATAGACGATCGACTGGCCCGGCGTAACCAGCGCATGTGCGGCCAGTTCGAGGATATCGTTGCTGCCGTTGCCAAGCGTGAGCCAGTCCGCAGGGACGCCATACCTTGCGGAAAGCGCGGCCTTCAGCTCGAAGCCATTTGAGTCGGGGTAGCGCCCGAGATCGGCGATGGCAGCCGCAACGGCCTGCTTTGCCGAGTCAGGCATGCCAAGGGGATTCTCGTTCGACGCCAGCTTGACGATCGTGGCTTCGTCCAGGCCAAACTCGCGCGCCACTTCGGAAATCGGCTTGCCAGCCACGTAGGGCGAGATCGCCCGCACATAGTCGGGGCCAAAGTGCGTGCCGCCGGTTTGCATGTTCTGTTCTGCCATCTTGTCTCCTCGCTGGCGCCGCGATTGTCGCCTTCTGTCTTACTTGCTCGACGGATACGAGCCCAGCACCTTCAGGTACGCGGCGTTCCGGCGCAGCTCATTGATTGCCCGCTCGACCGCCGGCTCGTGCTGGTGTCCTTCCACATCCACATAAAAGTAGTATTCCCACGCGCCGCTGCGCGCCGGCCGCGATTCGAAGCGGCACATCGACACGCCGTTCTCTGCCAGCGGCGCCAGCAGCTGGTAGACCGCACCGGCCTTGTTCGGCACCGACAGGATCATCGAGGTCTGGTCGCTGCCTGAAGGCTCGGTCTCATAACGCCCGATCACAGCAAAACGCGTGCGATTGTGAGGATCGTCCTGGATATGGGTACGCACCATATGCAAGTGATAGCGATTGGCCGCCGACTCACCGGCGATCGCCGCGACGGTCGGGTCCTCGCTGGCCATGCGCGCGGCCTCGGCGTTGCTCGACACGGCCTGCCGCTCCAGATGCGGGTAGTTCGCCGTCAGCCAGTGCTGGCACTGCGCCAGCGCCTGCGCATGTGCGCGAACCACCTTGACGCCTTTCATGTCGGGCGTTGAGGCCATCAGGTTGTGATGCACCTTCAGCGCAATCTCGCCACTGATCTTGAGCGAAGTCTGCAGGAACAGGTCGAGCGTACGGGACACTGCGCCCTCAGTCGAATTCTCGACCGGCACGACACCGTACTCGACCGTCCCCGCTTCCACCGCGCGGAACACCTCGTCGATGCTCGGGCAGGGGACGCCGGTCACCTCATGACCGAAATGGGCATACAGGGCCTGCTCGGAAAACGTTCCGGCCGGACCGAGGAAGGCAATCTCCAGCGGCTTTTCGAGTCCGCGGCAGGCAGACATGACTTCGCGCCAGATCGACGCCACGCTTTCGCCGAGCAGAGGGCCGGGATTGGCAGCCTGCACCTTGCGGATCACCTGCAGCTCGCGCTCGGGGCGGAACACCGGCGCGCCGTATTTCTTCTTGACCTCGCCAACGTCCAGCGCGAGTTGGGCGCGCCGGTTGAGCATGGCCAGCAGCTCGCGGTCCACGGTATCGATCTGGTCGCGCAGGGGAGCCAGCTCGGCGGACAAGGCTCGCTCTGCTTCACTCGGCTGGGCGCCGTTCGCCTGCGTCTCCTCGGGCGCGTTCTTGCTGTCTTCGCTTGTCATTTTGATGAAACCCGGTTGGCCACCCGTGGCGGGCGACCTGAAAAATTCGGTCCCGCGCACGAGGGTGCGCGGTGCGCGTGCGGCACGCCGTCAGCCGGCGGTGCGTTCGAATTCGCGCATGAAGTCGATCAGCGCCGAGACGCCGTCCATCGACATGGCGTTGTAGATGCTGGCACGCATGCCGCCGACGGCCTTGTGGCCCTTCAGCTGGATCAGCCCGTTGGCACGCGCCTGGGTCAGGAATGCCTCATTACGCGATTCGTCGGCCAGGAAGAACGGCACGTTCATGCGCGAACGGCAGCTCGGATCGATCTCGTTGCGATAGAAAGCGCTCTGATCCAGGAAATCGTACAGCGCCGAGGCCTTGGCGATATTGCGCTGCTCGATCGCAGCCACGCCGCCCTGCCGCTTCAGCCACTTGAACACCAGTCCGGCGATATAGATGGCGTAGGTCGGCGGCGTGTTGTACATCGAATCGTGCTCGGCCACCAGGCGCCAGTTGAAGGCGGAGGGGCACAGCGGATGCGCGTGGCCGATCAGGTCTTCGCGCACAATCACGATCGTCACGCCGGCGGGGCCAATATTCTTCTGTGCGCCGCCATATACGACCTGCACGCGCGACCAGTCGATCGGGCGGGACAGGATGTGGCTGGATGCGTCAGCCACGACAACACGTCCCTGGCCCTGGCCGATGTCCGGGATGTCCTGGAACTCGACGCCGACGATCGTCTCGTTGGTGCACAGATGTACGTAGGCAGCGTCGTCCGACAGCTTCCAGCCGGCCACATCCGGGATGCGGACGAACTTCTCGTCGGCACTCGAAGCAGCAATATTGACCGTGCCGTAGCGGCGCGCTTCCTGCTCGGTCTTCACCGACCAGGTGCCCGTCACGACGAAATCCGCTTTCGGATTCTCGGCCCCACGCAGCCGCATCAGGTTCAGCGGAACGATGCCGTTCTCGCCGATGGCACCGCCCTGCAGGAGCAGGATGCGGAAATTCTTCGGAATGTGCAGCAACTCGCGCAGATCGGCCAGTGCTTCGGCCTGAATGCCTTCGAACTCCCGGCTACGGTGGCTCATCTCCATCACCGATACACCGGTCCCTCGCCACGACAACATCTCTTCTGCCGCCTGTTGCAGCACTTCGGTCGGCAACGCTGCCGGACCCGGGGAGAAGTTATAGACACGCTCGGCCAATGCGCGGTGCATCATGCCGGCAAGGGCGGGATTCTGGGGATCGTTCATGAACTGGAAAGGAAAAATGGCTGCCGGTGTTACCCAAGCAGCCATTATCCCTCAAACCCGCGTCCCGTTGGGCGCTGCGGGCCTTTGCCCGCCGCAGCCCGGCCTCCGGCCGAGCCGCCTGGTCAATTACTTCGATGCAGCGGCGATTTCCTTCTCGGCGGCATCGCGCATCGACTTGCCGACCTGCGGGCCGTACTTCTGCATCATCGAACCCCAGATCTCCTGGGTCGCCTTGCCCTGGTTGGCCATGAACTTCTGGCCGGTCGGCGACTTCAGGAACGTGGTCAGGTCCTTGATTTCCTGCGTGCTGTAGTACTTGCCGAAGGCGTCGTAGTGCGCCTGCAGGGCGTCCTTCTTGAAGCCGTCGGTCGTGAACGCCGTGCCGGCGCCATCCACCATGCGCTGAACGGCACCGTTCTTCTTCAGCTTGTCGACAGCGGCCTGCTTCTGCTTGTCATTCAGCGTCTTGTTCTCAACCAGCACCTGCTCCAGCACCAGCGGCGCTTCCTGCTTGGCGCCGGCCTGCCAATTGTCAGCCTGGCCCTTCACGGCCTGGTCGGCCTGCATGACGGAAAGCAGTTCCTTGATGGCCGCGGTCTTCTCGGCATCCTGGGCGTACGCATGTTGCGCCACCATGAACGTCGGAACGAAAGCAGCCAGAACAGCGATACGTCGATAGGTTTTGAGCATTGTGACTCCCTGGTAAATACGTCCGTTTTAGTCCGACGGGCCAAGTGGCGAGTTCCGGCCCTCGTCCTATTGTTGCAACAACTTACGAATTGGCGTCGGCGTCTGCAGCACCGTCGGCCTCTTCAGCCTCTTCCGAGCCGGAGCCATTGTCTGCATCACTTTCCACGATGCGCTGCAGGCCCGACAGCTTGGTGCCTTCGTCGACGTTGATCAGCGTCACGCCCTGCGTGGCCCGTCCCATTTCGCGGATTTCCGCCACACGGGTACGGATCAGCACGCCACCGGTAGTGATCAGCATGATTTCGTCATCCGGCGCGACAAGTGCAGCCGCCACCACACGACCATTGCGCTCGCTCGTCTGGATCGCAATCATGCCCTTGGTGCCACGGCCGTGTCGAGTGTACTCGGCGATTGGGGTACGCTTGCCGTAGCCGTTCTCGGTGGCCGTCAGCACGCTGCCAACCGGCGCGGCGGCATCGGCGTCGGCCTGCTCAGCATTCTCCGCGGGGGCAACCAGCATGGCGATCACGGTCTGGCTATCTTCCAGATTCATACCACGTACGCCGCGGGCCTGGCGGCCCATCGGGCGCACGTCATTCTCGTCGAAGCGCACCGCCTTGCCTGCGTCGGAGAACAGCATCACATCATGCTGGCCGTCGGTCACGGCGGCGCCGATCAGGTAGTCGCCTTCATCGAGGTCAACCGCAATGATGCCGGCCTTGCGCGGGTTGGAAAACTCGGTCAGCGCCGTCTTCTTCACGGTTCCGCGTGCAGTCGCCATGAAAATGAAGTGTTCCGCGTCGAACTGCCGCACCGGCAGGATGACGTTGATCTTCTCGCCCTCGGACAGCGGGAACATGTTCACGATCGGCCGGCCGCGCGAATTCCGCGAGCCCTGCGGCACTTCATACACCTTCAGCCAGTACAGCCGGCCGCGGTTGGAGAAGCACAGGATGTAGTCGTGCGTATTGGCAACGAACAGTGTATCGATCCAGTCGTCTTCCTTGGTCGCAGCGGCCTGCTTGCCGCGTCCGCCCCGCTTCTGCGCGCGGTACTCGGAAATCGGCTGGCTCTTCATATAGCCGCTGTGCGACAGGGTGACCACCATGTCCTGCGGCGTGATCAGGTCTTCGGTATCGAGCTCGGTCGCGTTCAGCTCGATCTGCGAGCGACGCTCATCACCGAATTCGGCGCGGATCGCCGTCAATTCCTCGGAGATGATGGTAGTAATGCGTTCCGGGCGCGCCAGGATATCGAGAAGATCGGCGATGACAGCCATGACTTCGCGATATTCCTGGACGATCTTGTCCTGCTCAAGGCCAGTGAGGCGCTGGAGGCGCATCTGCAGGATTTCCTGCGCTTGCGAATCCGAAAGCCGGTACAGGCCGTCAGCCTGCATGCCGAAAATCGCTGGCAAACCGTCCGGACGATAGGAAGCGCGGCCCCCCGGCGTCTCGCCTTCGGCACGCGACAGCATTTCGCGCACCAGGCTCGAATCCCAGGACTTCGACATCAGTTCCTGCTTCGCGATCGGCGGCGTCGGCGCCGCCTTGATGATGGCGATGAACTCGTCAATATTGGCCAGCGCAACCGCCAGGCCTTCCAGCACGTGCCCACGCTCGCGCGCCTTGCGCAGCTCGAACACCGTCCGGCGCGTCACAACCTCCCGGCGGTGCGCCAGGAAGTACTCGAGCATCTGGCGCAGGTTCAGCAGGCGCGGCTGGCGGTCGACCAGCGCCACCATGTTCATGCCGAAGGTGTCCTGCAGCTGGGTGTTCTTATATAGGTTGTTGAGAACGACCTCGGGAACTTCGTTGCGCTTGAGCTCGATCACCACGCGCATGCCGGACTTGTCCGATTCGTCGCGGATGTCGGAAATGCCCTCGATCTTCTTCTCGGTCACCAGCTCGGCGATCCGTTCGAGCAGCGTCCGCTTGTTGACCTGGTACGGCAGCTCGTCGACGATGATCGCCTGGCGCTGGCCGCGATCGATGTCCTCGAAGTGCGTCTTGGCGCGCATCACGATGCGGCCACGTCCGGTGCGGTAGCCCTCGCGCACGCCCTGGATGCCGTAGATAATCCCGGCGGTCGGGAAATCCGGCGCCGGAATCAATTCGATCAGCTCGTCCACCGTCGCTTGCGGATTGCGCAGCAGGTGCAGACAGCCGTCGACGATTTCATTCAGGTTATGCGGCGGGATATTCGTCGCCATGCCGACGGCAATACCCGACGAGCCATTGATTAGCAGATTCGGAATACGGGCCGGGAGAATAGTCGGCTCTTTTTCGGAGCCATCATAGTTGCCGTCGAAATCGACAGTTTCCTTGTCGATGTCATGCAGCATCTCGTGGGCGATTTTCGACAGGCGGATTTCGGTATAACGCATTGCCGCCGCGTTATCACCGTCGACCGAACCGAAATTGCCCTGCCCGTCGACCAGCATGTAACGCAGGGAAAAATTCTGCGCCATCCGGACGATGGTGTCGTATACAGCCGTATCGCCGTGCGGGTGATACTTACCAATCACATCCCCGACAATACGTGCCGATTTCTTGTACGCCCGGTTCCAGTCGTTGTTGAGCTCATGCATCGCATAGAGCACGCGCCGGTGTACCGGTTTCAGGCCATCCCGCACATCTGGAAGCGCCCGCCCCACGATCACGCTCATTGCGTAATCCAGATAGGAGCGGCGCATTTCCTCTTCTAGGGAGACCGGAAGGGTTTCTTTGGCGAATTGATCCATTGCGGCGTGGTTTATGCGGCGGGTTTAAGCGAAAGAGGCCCCGATTTCCGTCGGACTCCAGCAGGCGTCCGACGGGTGGGGAACGTGCCATTCTAACATGCGCGACCACCCGGTTCCGCTGGTCCGCGGCTCACCGCAATGATGCTCCGCCGTCAAGTCGGAAAAGCTTGCAACCCAGATGGGACAAGGCTTTGCGGGCGACACAAGACCCATGTTGCACAAACACCACAGGCCCAAAACCCATGGTGTGAATCGAATATATTTACTTCTTAGGAAACGACCCTTGTGGCACAATTCCCCAGCGAAGAGCCAGACATTGTTCGAAGTGGAGCATTAGCCACATCGAGAATGTTATACTCCGAAGAATGTATGACTTGTTTTCGTCCATTTGCTCGCAGTAACCCTGCGGTGATCTCATCCTGAGAGGAGAAATATGAAAAAATTTGCCAAGCTCGCGCTCGTTGCAGCTACCGCAGTAATGGCTGCATCCGCTCAAGCCCAGTCCGTCCCCTATGAAAAGAAGGCTGTGAACGACAACTGGGGCAACGGTACGAGCGAGTACGTGTGGAAGAACGGCACGAACGAGCTCTGCTGGCGCGACAGCTCCTGGACCCCGGCAACTGCGAATGCCCTGTGCGACGGCGCACTGGCTCCCGCAGCAGCCCCGGCGCCGGCACCGGCACCGGTAGCTCCGCCGGTCGTGTCGAGCGAGAAGGTCACTTTCGCAGCTGACACCCTGTTCGACTTCGACAAGGCTGTTCTGAAGCCCGAAGGCAAGGCCAAGCTGGACGATCTGGTCTCGAAGCTGCAAGGCATCACCCTGGAAGTCATTATCGCCGTTGGCCACACCGACTCGTTCGGTTCGGACAAGTACAACGATCGCCTGTCGATCCGCCGTGCTGAATCGGTCAAGGCTTACCTGGTGAGCAAGGGCGTTGAAGCCAACCGCGTGTACACCGAAGGCAAGGGCAAGCGCCAGCTGAAGGTTGATCCGAAGTCGTGCAAGGGCAACCGCAAGGCTCAGATCTCCTGCCAGCAACCGAACCGTCGCGTGGAAGTCGAAGTGGTCGGCACCCGCAGCGCACGTTAATCGGATCCTTTCCGATGAAAAAAGCCCAGCGCAAGCTGGGCTTTTTTTTTGGTACAGTTGGCCAGACTTTCCTCATTACCTGCCGTCTCCGCCATGTCGTCGGGGCCGGCCCAGCCACACGATGATGTCGCAATCGCAATCCACGCCTCCGTCTGTCGACTCCGCTCCTCGCGGCATGAATGCCGATCCGAAGGAAATCGACAAGTTCAGTGAACTGGCTCACCGCTGGTGGGACCCGAACAGCGAATTCAAGCCGCTGCACGATCTCAATCCCCTGCGGCTCGGCTGGATCGACGGCATCGCGTCGCTCTCCGGCAAGGACGTGGTCGATATCGGCTGCGGTGGCGGCATCCTGGCCGAGAGCATGGCAAGGCTTGGCGCCAGGGTACGCGGCATCGATCTCTCGACCAAGGCCCTGCGGGTAGCGGACTTGCACAGTCTGGAGTCCGGAGTTGCCGTCACCTACGAGGAGATCGCCGCCGAAGCGCTGGCCGCGCGGATGCCCGCCAGCGTGGATGTCGTGACTTGCATGGAGATGCTCGAACATGTGCCCGACCCGGGTTCGATCGTGCAGGCCTGTGCAACACTGGTTCGCCCCGGCGGCTATGTGTTCTTCTCGACCATCAACCGTAATCTCAAGGCCTACCTGCTGGCCATCGTCGGCGCCGAATATGTACTGAACATGCTGCCCCGCGGCACGCACGATTACGAGAAGTTCATCACGCCCTCGGAAATGGCCCGCTTTGCCCGCAACGCCGGGCTTGACCTGATCGAGATGCGGGGCATGACCTACAACCCGCTGTCGCAGGTGTACGCGCTGAGCCGCGACACGGACGTAAACTATATGATGGCATTTCGGAAGGCGGCCTGAGCATGGGCGGCATCAAGGCAGTATTCTTCGATCTTGACGGCACCCTGGCAGACACTGCCCCGGATCTCGCGGCCGCGGCCAACCGACTGGTCGTCGAACATGGCATGGCGCCTGTCGCCTATGAGAGGCTTCGCCCGGTGGCATCGCATGGCGCACGTGGACTGCTTGGCGCGGCCTTCGGCAAGCGGCCCGAGGATCCCGAGTTCCCGGCCCTGCGGGATACCTTCCTCGACTACTACGAGGCCGATATCGCCGTGCATACGCGGCTTTTCGACGGCATGGCCGACGTGCTCGCTTCCCTCGAGGCTGCCGGCATCCACTGGGGAATCGTCACCAACAAGATTGCGCGCTTCACCGTTCCGCTGGTCGCCGCCATCGGTCTTGCGTCACGTGCTTCTGCTGTCGTCAGCGGCGACACGACTTCGCACGCCAAGCCCCACCCCGCGCCGCTGCTGCGCGCGGCCGAGATCAGCGGCGTTGAGCCCCGGCGCTGCGTCTATGTGGGCGATGACTTGCGCGACATCCAGGCCGGGAAGGCCGCCGGGATGCTGACGGTCACGGCCGCCTACGGCTATTGTGGCGACGGCGAGCCGCCCGAGAGCTGGGGCGCGGATTACCTCGTGCGCCATCCCAGCGAGCTGATCCCCCTGCTCACGCCGGCATTCGCCTGACGGCCGGCGGCGGCCCCGGAACTCCTCCAAGACAGCCGGCGTCCAACCGGGTACAATCCGTCTTCCTCACTGGGGCCGACATGGTTTCGACGTGGGTTACAAAGCAGTGGAGGGCATACCGAGGACCCGTCACCTCGTTAATCAATGGGAATGTAATAACTGCTAACGACGAACGTTACGCACTGGCCGCTTAATTGCGGCCGTCCTCGCACTGGCTCGCTGACGGGCTAGGGTCGCAAGACCACGCGAGGTCATTTACGTCAGATAAGCTCCGGAAGCGTCACGAGTCTGGGGACGAAAATTTAGTGACTCGCCGTCGTAAAGCGTGTTCGTCCGCGGTGCGCCGGTTAAATCAAATGACAGAACTAAGTATGTAGAACTCTCTGTGGAGGGCTTGCGGACGCGGGTTCGATCCCCGCCGGCTCCACCATATTCAGACGGTCCAGAACCGTCCCAAACCCGCGGTAGCTTAAGGCTCCGCGGGTTTTTCTTTGTCCTCGCCCGCCCAGAATCGCCCACCAGCCAGCGGCTCCCGAAACGTCAAAGACTACAATGTGAGCCCGGGCTAACCTGCATCACCAACGCAGAGGCCTTTTTCAAATTCGGCACAGGGAGGCCGGCATGAACAAGAGACGCAAAGCTGGTGCAATCGCCCTGGTCGCGCTAGGCGCGCTTACCAGCTACGCCAGTCCTTACTGGACCATTTACCAGATGCGTTCAGCGATTGAAACGCGGGATCCGGAGAAGTTCTCAAGATACGTTGACTATCCCGCCCTGCGAGAGAACCTGAAAGCGCAGATCGTACTCTCCTTGAAGGAACAGTTGCCCTCTCCTGAGAAGGACAACCCCTTCGCTGGCCTCGGGCAAATGATCGGCCTTGCAATGGTCAATACCGTTGTCGACGCCATGGTATCCCCGGCTGGCGTGATGGCGCTGATGGCCGGCGAGAAGCCTGCTGCGAAGCCTGCGCAGCCCGCACCTGCCCCGGCCCCAGCCAACCCGAAGAAGGAAGCAGCAAAAGACACGCTGAAGTACGACGTGTCCTATCGCAGATGGGATCTGGTCCAGGCAACCGCGACCAGGGACAACGGCGAGCAGATCGTTGTCGATCTGAGGCGCGATGGACTGTGGTCGTGGAAATGGGCCGGCGTCAAATTGCCAGGCCTCCAGAAGGTGAACTAGCGCTCCCACGCTGGATCCCGAATCCGATTCAACGGCGGCGATACACGTACCGTTGGACTGCCGGGCAAGTTGAGCTCATTTTCAGGAATTTCCCTGCTCCCATTGGGAAATTTCCGCACGTCGCGTCAGCCAGAGATGACTAAAGTGAGCCGGTCTCCGAGCGGCATGGTGGACTTCCCCCGTCCACAGACGACTTGATCCAAGGCATTTTCCCTGGACGACCGATGGCATGGCGCACAGCGGAAAGGCTGGCAGGCCAGGGCGTGGCTGGCAGCCCGCCGTTCGCGATCCAGCTGACCTGCAGCGACTCGGCCATCGTCGGGATGACGCTGGACGGGGCAGCCGGCACGCCGGTGGTGTCCGCCCCGAATGGTGTCCTGGGCATCATCAATGCCGGCTCGCCTGGCGTGGCCAGCGGCGCAGGCATTCAGATCGTCAATGCCAGCGGCACCACGCCCGTGCCGCTGCAGATAAGCAACGCCATGGGGGCCATCGCCCCGAACACCCCGGCGACGTACCGCTTCGCCGCACGCTACTTCAACCTCGGCGGCACGCCCTCACCGGGAACGGTCCGCAGCGCAATGATATTCACGCTGGATTACCAATAGCGGGCTGAGGAACCCCATTCTGGTTCCGGACGCCGCACAGCAAGGATCCGGCTGCCGCCAGATTGGACGGCCCCGATTTCGCGGCGGCCGAGCGCCGGGGGACTACAATATGTCGTTGCAGCCCTCCGAGCCTCTTACGCATGTCAGACCATCCCCGCTTCACCATCAACCGCACCATGGTCACCCTGGTCCCCGAGCAGCCGTTCCTGGACTGGATCAAGGCAGTGGATCCGGAGCCGGTGCCCGCACTCAGCCTCGATCACGTGCGCGAGGACCAGAGCGTATTTCTGCTGCCTGGCGATATCGCCGACTCACCGGAGAACGCCACGCACTGGGTCGAAAAGCGCTGGCAGGCATTCTTCGAGTTCATGCTCGGAGAGTGGTTCGATGACTCACTGTGGCCTGAGGAACTGTCGCTTGCGATGTTCCGCGAATGGTTCAGCCTGCGCTTCCATTCGATGGTGTTCGATATGGCGCCCGACGCGCCGGTCATCCACGAAGACTGGGACGACGAGGACGATTCGCCGGACCTGCTGCATTAAGCTGCATCCGGCGTGAACGCGTTCACGCCGGATTTGCGGGTTCAACTCAGAGGAAACGGTCGAGCAGCTTGCGGCTCGGCTTGTCCAGCGCCATCAGGTCGCGGATCAGATAGTGGATGCCGTGGCTGTCCGAGATCAGCAGCGTGCTGCCGGCCAGGCGGCGGATGTCCTCTTCACCGCGCAGCACCAGCGAGGTTTGGCCCCGGTCTGTCTGCACGGTCCACACGCTCGGCGTGGCGAAGGTGGATACGCTGACGATGCGCCGGATCTCCGGCATGAACTCGCGTGCAGCGAGTTCGGCTTCTATCAGGCTGCGTTGCGTCTGCGGCAGCCGGTCCAGGCGGGCAATCCAGGCAAGCTCGCGGCCATCGGCGCTGATCATGCCGATGCCGTCGTCGGGCGCGCCGATCGGGAAGGCGCGCACGGGCACCACGCCCTCGTGCTCGATGCCGTCGGCCGTGGTCAGCACCAGCCGGCCAAAGCTGTTGCGGGACAGCGTGAATTCAGGGGTCTGCATCGCGTTGGCGTCCAGGGTTGCCTCATTGCGCATGGGTTGCCTCCGCGGTTTCGACGAGCTTCTCGCCATCGCTGGGCAGCTCGGCCTCGGTATCGACATTGCGGGCCTGCGCCTGGTAGAGCTTGTAGTAAGCCCCTTCGCGCGCGAGCAGCTCCTCGTGCCCGCCTACTTCCACGATCTGTCCGCGGTCCATCACCACCAGCCGGTCGGCCTTGCGCAGTGTCGAGAGACGGTGCGCAATGGCAATGGTGGTGCGCCCCTGCACCAGGTTGTCGAGCGCCTTCTGGATTTCCTTCTCGGTCGCCGTATCCACCGACGAGGTGGCCTCGTCCATGATCAGGATGCGCGGATTGATCAGCAGCGCGCGGGCGATCGAGATGCGCTGGCGCTCGCCGCCGGACAGGGCCTGGCCGCGCTCCCCAACCAGCGAATCGTAGCCATGCGGCAGCCGCAGGATGAACTCGTGCGCGTGGGCTGCGCGTGCTGCCGCGACAATCTCCTCGCGCGTGGCATCGGGCTTGCCGTAGGCAATGTTCTCGGCAATGGTGCCGAAGAACAGGAACGGCTCCTGCAGCACCAGCCCGATATGCCGGCGGTACTCCGATACCGGCAACGAGCGGATATCGATGCCGTCGACGCGGATCGCGCCTTCCGACACGTCATAGAAACGGCAGATCAGGTTGACCAGCGTACTCTTGCCCGAGCCACTGTGCCCCACCAGCCCGATCATCTCGCCTGGCGCGATCGACAGGTCCAGCCCACGGATCACCGCGCGGTTGCCATAGCGGAAGCCCAGGTCGCGCATCTCGATGGCGCCCTCTACCTTCTCCAGGCGGGCGGGGCGCACTGGCTCCGGCACGCTCGACACATGGTCGAGGATGTCGAAGATGCGCTTGGCGCCGGCCGCCGCCTTCTGCGTGACCGACACGATGCGGCTCATCGAATCCAGGCGCGTATAGAAGCGGCTGATATAGGTGAGGAAGGCCACCAGCACGCCCACCGTAATGGCGCTGTGCGACACCTGCCAGATGCCGAACACCCACACCACCAGCAGGCCGATCTCGGTAAGCAGCGTCACCGTAGGCGTGAACAGCGACCACACCGCATTGACGCGGTCGTTGATGGCCAGGTTGTGCTTGTTGGCTTCACGGAAACGGGAGACCTCGCGCTTCTCCTGTGCAAACGCCTTGACCACGCGGATGCCCGGGATGGTGTCGGCCAGCACGTTGGTGATTTCCGACCAGATCCGGTCGATCTTCTCGAAGCCGTGGCGCAGCCGGTCGCGCACCAGGTGGATCATCCACGCGATGAACGGCAGCGGCACCAGTGTCACCAGCGCCAGCCAGGGATTGATCGAAACGAGGATGATCGCGGTCATCACGATCATCAGCACGTCGGTGGCGAAGTCCAGCAGGTGCAGCGAAAGGAAAACGCAGATGCGATCGCTCTCCGAGCCGATGCGTGCCATCAGGTCGCCGGTCCGCTTGCCGCCGAAGTACTCCAGCGACAGGCGCAGCAGGTGTTCGTACGTCGTGGTCCGCAGGTCGGCGCCGATCCGTTCGGATACGCGCGCGAGCAGGTAGGTCCGGGCCCAGCCAAGGCTCCAGGCGACCAGCGCCGCGCCGAGGAGCCCCGCCAAGTACAGGCGCACCAGGCCGTAGTCGATCGGCACGCCGTTCTGGAAGGGAATCAGCACCTTGTCCATCAGCGGCATGGTCAGGTACGGCGGCACCAGCGTGGCGGCGGTCGACAGCAGCGTCAGGAGAAAGCCCGAGAGCAGTTGCCAGCGATAGGGCTGCGCAAACCGCCACAGGCGCAGCAGTGCCCAGGTCGAGGGCGGCGTCTCCAGCTCGCGGCTGCATTGCGGGCAGACTTCCTCGCCCGGTGGCAGCGGTGCCTTGCAGGTAGGGCAAAGGATCTCCGCGCCAGTGCTCGCGGCCTGCCCGGAAACGGACAGGTCGCGCTGCGCCTCGAACTGATCGACCAGCCGCAGGGCGGCTGGATTGTAACCAAGCGTGTACCGCCAGCTCCCCAGCCGGCCGGTCAGGTTGGTCAGTTCCAGCGCGCCAACGCCCGCATGGTCCGTATGCGAGAGGCGCAAACCCGGCTCGATGGCCCATTCCCGCACATTTTTTTCACCCGGCGACCTCGCAATAAGCCGCCGATCCGTCACAACCAGCCACCCTTGGGTAAAATGCAGCCTCGCGTCGAGGTCAAGTTCCAGCCCGGCCTGGATGGTCTCGCCGGGACGGAGCATCGCACCGAGTTCGGTACGCCACGGTTCGTCTGCGGCTTCGCTTTGGGGGACAGGCAAGGAGGACTGGGTCATTGTTGGCGCGGCATGCTGCGTCCAGAGGGTACGGACATAACTTGAAACAAATTAGAGCGGGCGCTTACTGGCGGCCCGCGATTTCGCCCGCAAGTATACATAACGCGAACCCGCGGGTGTTTCTGATGCATTGCACAAGAGCTTTTAAGTCGAGAAAGTCAACCCGAGGTATGCTGTAACGTTACTGAAAGGTTAGGCTTCCATTTCTCGGGCATTCGCCCACTGCCTCAAGCTAAATCAATGAAAAAGAAGGACATTGAGATTTTCGATGTCATGTCGCTGCGCGGCCCGAATATGTGGACATATCGGCCCGTTCTCGAGGCATGGGTCGACATCGGCGAACTGGAGGATTTTCCCTCCAACACGATTCCGGGATTCTACGAACGGCTGTCGGCCTGGCTGCCGACGCTGGTCGAGCACCGCTGCAGCATCGGGGAGCGCGGCGGCTTTCTCCAGCGTCTGAAAGAAGGCACCTGGCCCGGCCACATTCTGGAACACGTGACGCTTGAGCTGCAGAACCTGGCCGGCATGCCCGGCGGCTTCGGGAAGGCCCGGGAAACCCCGATCCGCGGCGTGTACAAGGTCATCGTGCGCGCCTGGCATGAAGAAGTCACGCGCGCCGCCCTCTTTGCCGCCCGCGACCTGGTGATGGCCGCCATCGAAGACCGTCCGTTCGACGTGCCCGAAGCTGTGGAAAACCTGCGCCGCCTGGTCGACGAGCATTGCCTGGGCCCGAGCACCGCCTGCATCGTCGATGCCGCCGACGACCGCGACATCCCTTCGATCCGCCTGTCTGACGGCAACCTGGTGCAGCTCGGCTACGGCGCGCGCCAGCGCCGCATCTGGACAGCCGAGACCGACCGCACCAGCGCCATCGGCGAGAGCATCTCGCGCGACAAGGACCTGACCAAGAGCCTGCTGGAATCGTGCGGCGTGCCGGTGCCGGAAGGCCGCATGGTCGAATCGCCGGAAGACGCCTGGGACGCCGCCGAAGACATCGGCGTTCCGGTCGTGGTCAAGCCCTATGACGGCAACCATGGCCGCGGCGTCTTCACCAACCTGATGACCCGCGAGGAAGTCGAGACCGCCTACGCGGTTGCCATCGAAGAAGGCAGCGGCGTCATCGTCGAGCGCTTTATCCCCGGCAACGAACACCGCCTGCTGGTAGTCGGTGGCCGCATGGTCGCCGCCGCGATGGGCGAGACAGCCAGCGTCGTCGGCGACGGCAAGTCGACCGTCGACGAGCTGATCGAACTGCAGATCAATTCCGATCCGCGCCGCGGCAGCACCGAAGACCATCCGCTCAACCGCGTGCGGCTGGATTCCGCCGCGCGCCTGGAGCTGAAGCGCCAGGGCCTGGAAGACGGCAACTCGGTGCCGCCGGCTGGCAAGAATGTCCTGATCCAGCGCAACGGCAACGTCGCCTTCGACGTGACCGACCGTGTGCACCCGAGCGTGGCGGCCCACGCAGCGCTGGCTGCGCGCGTGGTCGGACTGGACATCGCCGGGGTGGACCTGGTGGCCGAAGACATCTCCCGCCCGCTCGCCGAGCAACGCGGCGCAATCGTCGAAGTCAACGCCGGTCCCGGCCTGCTGATGCATATCAAGCCGGCCGAAGGCACGGCGCGCCCGGTGGGCCGCGCCATTGTCGACCACCTGTTCCCGGAAACCGGCGATGGTTCCGATGAAGGCCGTATTCCCGTGGTCGGCATCACCGGCACCAACGGCAAGACCGTGGTCGCCAAGCTGGTGGCGCGCTTGCTCCAGCTGTCGGGCAAGCACACTGGCCTGGCCTGCAGCGATGGCCTGTTCCTGGACCGCCGCCTGGTCGAGAGCGGCGACCGGGCCAATTGGGCCGCCGGCCATCGCATCCTGATGAACCGCGCGGTGGAGGCCGCCGTGTTCGAGAACGACAGCGGCGCCATCCTGTCGGAAGGCCTCGTCTATGACCGCTGCCAGGTCGGCGTGGTCACCAACTTCGACGAGCCCGATCACATGGGCGATTACTACGTCGAAGACGAAGACCGCATGTTCAACGTCATGCGCACGCAGATCGACGTGGTCCTCAAGAACGGCGTTGCCGTGCTCAACGCGCGTGATCCGCGCGTGGTCGAAATGGCCGAACTGAGCGATGGCGACGTGATCTTCTTCGGCCTTTCCTCCGACCTGCCGGCCATCAGCGCGCACCGCGCGGAAGGCAAGCGTGCGGTGTTCGTGCGTGAGGGCAAGGTCGTGCTGGCCACCGGCAGCACCGAGACGCCGCTGACCGATGTCGCCGCGATTCCCCTCACCTACGCCGGCCGCGTCGCATTCCAGATCGAAAATGTGCTGGCTGCCGTGGCGACGGGCTGGGCGCTGGGTATCTCCAACGACCTGATCCGCGCCGGCATCGTGACGTTCGACGTCGGCCAGGTCGATGTACCCGGCCGCTTTACGCTGTTCGAGCGCAACGGCGCCAAGGTGGTGGTCGACGACGCGCACAACGCGCCCGCGCTGGAGGCCCTTGCCACCGCGCTGGATCGTTTCCCGGCCGAGCGCCGCATGATCGTCTATGGCGCTGGCGCACAGCGCCGGGACGAAGACATGGTGAAACAGGGCAAGGTGCTCGGCGCCATGTTCGATCGCGTCTTCCTGTGCGAAGACCGCAGCGTCAAGCGCGCCCTGCCCGATGCCGAAGCCCGCGCACTGCTCAAGCAAGGGCTGTACGAAGGCCGCCGCGTCACCAAGATCATCGACGAAGGCACGCGCCGCAGCGCCATTGAAACCGCGCTCGGCCAGCTGGTGCCCGGCGACCTGCTAGTCCTGCAATGCGATGAAGGCGCGGCGGGTCCGACCGTCGACCTGGTGCACCAGTGGATGGGCACGCCCGCGCGCCGCGCCTGATCGGGGCCTGAAAAAGAACAGAGCCCAGAGCAAACGGAAACCGATTCTATGGAAGTCTCACGTATCCGGGCCCTGCGGGGTCCGAACCTGTGGTGCCGCCACACCGCCATCGAAGCCATCGTGGCCTGCAAGGCACCGACTGGCATTCTGTCGGACCTGCCCGGCTTTGAAGATCGCCTGCGCGCGCGCTTTCCGGACATCGGGCCGCTGCGCCCCGACGATGAGTCCGGCGAGCTGTCGCTCGCGCACGTGCTGGAAGTGGCTGCGCTCCGCCTGCAGGCAGCGGCCGGTTGCCCGGTCACCTTCAGCCGCACCGCGCAGACCGTTGAACCCGGCACCTATCAGGTCGTCGTGCAATACAGCGAAGAAGAAGTCGGCCGGCTCGCCTTCGAGCTGGCCGAGGCCCTGAGCATCGCCGCGCGCGATGACACCGCATTCGATCTGGCCGATGCCCTGCACCGCCTGCGCGATCTCGATGAAGATGTGCGCCTCGGGCCCAGCACCGGCTCAATCGTCTATGCGGCCGTGGCACGCGGGGTTCCATACCGCCGCCTGACGCAAGGCTCGATGGTGCAGTTCGGCTGGGGCAGCAAGCAGCGCCGCATCCAGGCTGCCGAGACCGACCTGACCAGCGCTGTGGCCGAATCGATCGCGCAGGACAAGGAACTCACCAAGAGCCTGCTCCACGCCGCCGGCGTGCCAGTGCCGCTGGGCCGCTCGGTGCGCAGCGCCGAGGAAGCCTGGGAAGCGGCGCAGGAGATCGACGCCCCCGTGGTGGTCAAGCCGCGCGACGGCAACCAGGGCAAGGGCGTGGCCGTGCGCATCCGCACGCGCGAAGAAGTCATGACGGCGTATGAAGTCGCCTCCGACATCAGTTCCGATGTACTGGTCGAGCGCTATATCCCGGGCCATGACTTCCGCCTGCTGGTGGTGGGCAAGCACCTGGTGGCGGCGGCGCGCCGCGATCCGCCGCAGGTCACCGGCGACGGCGTGCACACCGTGCGCCAGCTGGTCGAGGAAGTGAACCGCGACCCGCGCCGCGGCGAAGGGCATGCCACCTCCCTGACCAAGATCCGCTTCGACGATATCGCGCTGGCCGTGTTGGCCAAGCAGCACCTGACGGCCGACTCGGTTCCCGCCAAGGGCACGCGTGTCGTACTGCGCAATAACGCCAACCTGTCGACCGGCGGCAGCGCCACCGACGTCACGGACGACGTGCACCCGGACATCGCTGCACGCGCGGTGGCAGCGGCGCAGATGGTCGGCCTCGACATCGCGGGCGTCGACGCCGTGTGCGAGACCGTGCTAAAGCCGTTCGAGGAACAGGCCGGCGGCATCGTCGAAGTCAACGCCGCGCCGGGCCTGCGCATGCACCTGCAGCCGTCGTATGGCAAGGGTCGCGCCGTGGGCGAAGCCATTGTTTCGACCATGTTCTCCGATGGCGACGATGGCCGCATTCCGGTGGTGGCGGTCTCCGGCACCAACGGCAAGACCACTACAGTGCGCCTGATCACGCATCTGATGGCCACCAGCGGACTGCGCGTGGGCATGACCGGCACTGATGGCGTGTACATCCAGGGGCAGCGCATCGACACCGGCGACTGCAGCGGTCCGCGCAGCGCGCGCAACGTGCTGCTGCATCCGGACGTGGATGCAGCCGTGTTCGAAACCGCTCGCGGCGGCTTGCTGCGCGAAGGCCTGGCCTTCGACCGTTGCGATGTTGCCGTGGTGACCAACGTCGGCGAAGGCGACCACCTGGGTCTGTCGTATATCAGCACGGTGGAAGACCTGGCAGTGCTCAAGAGCGTGATCGTGCAGAACGTCGCACCGCACGGCATGGCCGTGCTGAACGCGGCCGATCCGATGGTGGTGCGCATGGCCGACGCCTGCCCCGGCGCCGTGACCTTCTTCGCCCACGACGCGGACCAGCCCGCGATGGCAACGCATCGTGCGCAAGGCAAGCGCGTGGTGTTCGTCGATGGCGACCATATCGTTGCCTCGGAAGGCGAGACGCAGGTGCGCATCGCACTGGCGGACATTCCGCTGACCCGCAATGGCATGATCGGCTTCCAGGTCGAGAATGCGATGTCCTCGATCGCCGCGGCATGGGCGCTAGGCCTCGACTGGTCGGTGATTCGCCGCGGCCTGGCCACCTTCGTCAATGACGCCGACACCGCGCCTGGCCGCTTCAATGTGTTCGACTACAAGGGCGCCACGCTGATTGCCGACTACGGCCACAACCCGGATGCCATCCAGGCGCTGTCCAACGCCGTGGAAACCATGCAGGCCACGCGCCGCGTGGTGGTGATCAGCGGCGCGGGCGACCGCCGCGACGTCGATATCCGCCGCCAGACGCAGATCCTGGGCGGCGTGTTCGACGAGGTGATCCTGTACCAGGACCAGTGCCAGCGCGGCCGCGCCGATGGCGAAGTGCTCGCGCTGCTGCGCGAGGGCCTGGTCGGCGCGCAGCGCGCCAGCAAGGTGGAAGAGATCCGTGGCGAGTTCCTGGCCATCGACACCGCGCTGTCGCACCTGCAACCCGGCGACCTCTGCCTGATCCTTGTCGATCAGGTGGAAGAAGCGCTGGCCCATATTGCCGGGCGCATCGCACAAGGCTGAACTTGGCCGTGCAAGAAAATGGCCAGCTCAAACGAGCTGGCCATTTTTTTCGTCCGAAGGTAGTGCCCGTCAGTGCCGCCCCGGCAGCGACAGACGCCGCTCCAGCACATGCTGCAACCCGGAAAGGCCGGTGCTGAGCACCCAGTAGATGGCCGCGACGGCCAGATAGAGCGGCAGCGGCTGGTAGGTCGCCGCGATGACCTCCTGCGCCGTGCGCAGCAGCTCCGTCACGGTGATGACGGAAACCAGCGAGGTGTCCTTGATCAGGCTGATCAGGCTGTTGGACAGGCTCGGCACCGCCAGCCGCAACGCCTGCGGGCCCACCACGTAGCGCAGCGTCTGCGCCGGGGTCAGTCCAAGGCTGTAGGCGGCCAGCCATTGCCCGCGCGGAATGCCGAGGATCGCCCCGCGCATGCTTTCCGAAAGGTATGCCCCCACATTGAGGCTCAGCGTCAGCACGCCGGCAGGCGTGGGCTCCAGCGCAATGCCGATGCCGGGCAGCCCGTAATAGACCACGAAGATCTGCACCAGCAGCGGCGTCCCGCGCATGATGCTGACATAGACCCGCGCGATCGTGTTCAGCACGCGGCTGTGGGTGATGCCCATCACCGCCACCACCATCCCCAGCACCAGCCCGAAGGCCATCGACCAGAGCGCGAACTTGATGGTGAGCAGCGTGCCCTGCAACAGCACGGGCAGCGAATCGATAACTAGCTGAAGGGCGGGCATGGACGAGGCCGGTACATGAACAATGGGGGCATGATACGGTCTCTTGCGGCGCGCGCAAGCCGCGGCAAACACCGGCGGCGAATGCGCTGGTGTTTGCCGCCGTCAGCCTGCGGGCCGGCGGCTTACTTGATCGGCTTCGTCACGTCGCTGCCGAACCACTTCACCGACATCTTGGTCAGCGAGCCGTCCTTGCGCAGGTCGTCCAGCGCGTGGTCGATCGCCTGGGCAAACTTGGGATTGTCCTTGCGGAAGGGAATCGCCACGTCGGAGTTGGCGCCCTGCACTACCGCGCCCGCGCGCAACGGCAGGTTGGACGTCTTGATCAGATAGCTGATCATCAGGCGGTCGTTGAGCGCCGCGTCCACGCGCTGCGCGGCCAGGTCGCGCAGGTATTCGGGCGCGCCCGGATAGGTCTTGACGTCGATGCCGGCGACCGACTTGGCCAGTTCGTTGTAGTTGCTGCCAAGGCTGACGCCGAGCTTGTGGCCCTTGAGGTCTTCCAGCGACTTGAACTCGCGCTTGTCATCCTTGCGCTGGATCAGCTGCGCGGCCGAGTAGACGTAAGGCGTCGAGAAATCCAGCGCCTGCTTGCGCTGCGGCGTTACCGCGACCTGGTTGACGATCACGTCGAACTTGCCGGCCTGCAACCCGGCAATGATGCCGCTCCATTCGGTCGTGACGAACTCGGGCTTGACGCCAAGCTTGCCGGCGACGGCCCGCGCCACGTCCACATCGAAGCCTTCGAGTTGGTTGTTGGCGCCGCGGTAGTTGAACGGGGGATACGTGCCCTCGACGCCGATCTTCAGCACGCCGGCCTGTTTTACCGTATCGAGCAGATCTGCCGCATGCGCGGCGCCGGTCGCCAGCAGCGAAGCGGCAAGCAGGGCGCTGAACCAGCCAGTACGAATCAATCGCATATGTTCTCCAGTGGGATGCGGGGATACCGAAAAGGCCGGACGCCTCTCGTGAAAGCCGCGCCGGCCGGTTGTGCTGCTATGAGCCTATATCGGCCTCAACGGTACCGCAAACACTATTAATACATAAATAACGATTCATTATGGCTATATAACCGACAGCCACCCTGCTGAGGCGCTTACTGGAACGCCTTGTCGTTCGGTGCCGCGAACAGGGCCTTCATGTCGGCGGACAGCGGGTAGTTCATGTTGATGCCGCGCGGCGGGATCGGCGACATGAACCACTTGTTGTAGAGCTTCTCGGCGCGGCCGCTGGTCATCAGGTCGGCCACCACGCCGTCGGCCAGCTTCTTGAACGACGGGTCGTCCTTGCGGAACATGCAGGCGTAATTCTCGGTCTGCAGCGGCGTGCCGACCACGGCCCAGTCGCCTGCGCTCTTGGCCTTGGTGCGCTCGCCGTACAGCAACGGCTCATCCATCACGAACGCCGCCGCACGGCCGGTTTCCAGGATCAGGAAGGACTGTCCGTGATCCTTGGCGCTGATCAGGTTCATGTTCATGGCTTTCTCGCCATTCATCTTGACCAGCAGGCGCTCGCCGGTGGTGCCAGCGGTGGTGACAACGTTGCGGTCCTTCAGGTCCGAGAACTCCTTCACGCCCGAATCCTTCTTTGTCAGCATGCGGATGCCGTAGACGAACAGGCTGTTGGAAAACGCCACCTGCTTCTGGCGCTCCAGGTTGTTGGTGGTGCTGCCGCACTCGATATCGATGGTCCCGTTCTGCACCAGCGGAATGCGGTTCTGCGAAGTGATGGGCGTCAGCCGGACCTGCAGGTTGGGCATCTTCAGGTCGCTCTTCACCTTTTCCACGATCTGCAACAGGATCTCGTGCGAGTAGCCCATCACCTCCTTGCCGTCGGTGTACGAGAACGGAATCGACGATTCGCGATAGCCCAGCGAGATCACGCCGCTGTCCTTGATCTTGCGCAGCGTATCGCCGTCGGCGGCACTGGCGGCGCCTGCGGCCAGCGCAAGCGCGGCGGCGGCGAGTGCGCGGCGGGTGATACGGCGATGCATGCTCGGTTGGCGGGTGTGCAGCTTCTTCATGTGGCGCTCCTTGATGGGGCTTGGTTATTGATGCTCGATGACAGACTTGGCACTGCGAAACTGAAAGACCTTCATGCGGACCGCTTCGATGCCGGCGCGTCCTCCGTGCTGCGGCAATCCGGCATTACGCCAGCGCCGCGCTGAAATCACCGGCATCGACCGCGGGGCGGCGCCCTGCGAGCTGGTCCGCCAACAGGCCGGCGCTGCCCATGGCCAGCGTAAAGCCCAGCGCGCCGTGGCCGAGATTCAGCCACAGACCGCGCAGGCGCGACGGCCCTACCAACGGCGATCCGTCCGGCGTCGCGGGCCGCAGGCCGGCCCACGGCTGCAACTGGGCAACGGGGATATCCGGCACGATGCCATCGAACAAGGCGCGCGTCTGCGTGACCAGCGTATCCACGCGCTCAGGGTCGATGCGGTTGCCGCCGCGCACCAGGTCGGCCATGCCCGCCACGCGCAGCGTATTGCCGATGCGCGCGTAGACGATCTTGTTGGCGAAGTCCGTGACGCTGATATGCGGGGCATGGGCGCCATCCGCGAGCGGCACCGTGATGCTGTATCCCTTGAGCGGCCACAGCATCGGGCGCACACCCAGCGGTCGCAGCAACGGGACGCTACCGATGCCGCCAGCCATCACCACCGCATCGGCCGGAACCACGCCGGTGGCCGTCTTCACACCGGTGACGCGATCGCCTTGCTGCACCAGCCCCTGCACGCTCGTGCCGAATTGCATCGTCACGCCTGAACGCTCGCGCAGCAACCGTGCCAGCGCCAGGCAGAAGCGATGGCAATCGCCGACCTCCTCGCTAGGCGTATAGATCGCGCCCGCGATGTCATGCCGGATGCCGGCCAGTGCCGGCTCCAGCGCCACGCATGCATCGCGATCGAGCGCCTGTTGTTCGCAGCCAAGGCTGGCCTGGTAGTCGAGCAGGCCACATGCCGAATCGAAGGCTGCCGCATCGCGGTGCACGACCAGTTTGCCGCGCCGCGCAAAATCGAAATCCGTGGCCAGTTCGCCGTGGCGGCTTTCACTGGCAACGAAGGCCTGCATCAGGTCGCGCGAGTAGAAGGCCAGCCGCAGCAGCTTGCGCGTGGTGGCCTCGCTGGTGGCCTTATTGCAGGCGCCCATGAAGGCGGCCAGCCAGCGCCACTGCGCCGGGTCGGCTACCGGCCGGAAGCGCATTGGCGAATCGCGCCGCAGCAGCCAGCCGGGCACCTTGGACAGCACGCCCGGCCCCGCCAGCGGCGCCACGTAGCTGTAGCTCAGCTGACCGCCGTTGGCAAAGCTGGTTTCCTCGCCCGGCCCGTCATGCCGCTCCAGGATGGTCACCTCATGGCCGTCTTCGGCCAGGCGCCAGGCGCTGGTCATGCCGACCACGCCGGCGCCCACGATCACTACCCGCATTGCTGTTTGTCCGCTTTTCATCCGATGTGCGCAGCGTAGACCAGCGCGCCCGGCTTGCCCAATGCGAATACGTGCCAGAATATGTCTTTCGGCTATGGATGCTGTCTCTCCGCCCCCGAAGCCATGCGACTGCGACAGATCGAAGTCTTCCGCGCCGTGATGCTGACTGGTACCGTCAGCGAGGCGGCACGCCTGCTCCATGTCTCCCAACCCGTGGTCACGCGCGTGTTGCAGCATGCCGAGGCCTCGCTCGGCTTTCGCCTGTTCGAGCGGGTGCGCGGGCGCCTCCAGGCCACGCCCGAGGCCAATGCGCTCTACGGCGATGTCGAAAGGCTATATGGCGAGGTCGAGCGCGTGCGGCGGGTCTCGGAAAGCCTTCGCCACAAGGGCGCCGGGCGCCTGCGCGTAGCCGCCACCCCCAGCCTGGCCAATCCGCTGCTGGTCCCTGCGGTGCGCCGGTTTTGTGCGCGGCACCCCGATACCCAGGTGCAGGTGCTGACCCACCATACCGACGAAATCGTCGATGCCCTGCTCGCCAACCAGATCGACCTGGGCTTTGCCTTCTCGCCGCCACGCCATGAGGCGATTTCCAGCGAGCCTGTTGCAGGCGGGCGCATGCTGCTGGCGGTACCGCGCACGCAACCGCTGCCGGTGGGCGGGCGGCGCAACGTGGTGCCGATGCACCGGCTGATGGAGCGCCCCTTTATCGGCTATGACGACAACAGCTCGCTCGGCCTGCTGGTGCGGCAAACACTGGCGCGGCACGCGCTGGAGCCGCATTCGACGCTGGAAGTGCAGACCTATTCGCTGGCCCTGGCGCTGGTCGACGCCGGCCTCGGCATGACCCTGCTGGACCAGTACACGGCGCTGAGCGCCAATCCCGAGCGCGTGTCGCTGCATGAAGTGGTGCCGGCGCTGCCGTTCGAGATCCAGCTGCTGCGCGCCAGCCATCGCGCCGCGTCGAGTCTGGTGGACGATATGCGCACGCAGTTTGCCGAAGCGGCGCAGGAGCTTGCCCGGTCGCTGCCGCAACGGCTCGAAGCCCCCGCCGCCAGCTTCGAAGCCGCACCGGCGGCAGTGCCGCGGACACGCGATTGACAGCAGTGAGCCGACTGCACCATTATCAGAGCGCCTATGTTCGTACTGACACTGCTCCTCCTCATCCTGATCAGCGCCTTTTTCTCGATCTCCGAGATCGCGCTGACGGCTGCGCGCCGCACCAAGCTGCAAACCCTGTCGGAACGCGGTGACCGTCGTGCCACCAGGATCCTGCTGCTCAAGGAGGAGCCCGGAAACTTCTTCACCATCGTCCAGATCGGCGTGAACAGCGTGGCCATCCTGGCCGGTATCCTGGGCGAGAAGCATGTTTCCGACTTGGTCTTTGCAGGGCTGTCACCCTATATGGAAGCGGCCAACGCGCAGCGCGTGGCCAATATCGGTTCGTTCCTGATCGTCACGCTGCTGTTCATCCAGTTTGCCGACCTGATCCCCAAGCGGATCGCCATGACCTTTCCGGAAACCTGTGCGCTGGCGGTAATCGATCCGATCCTGACCCTGCTGCGCGTGCTCAAGCCGCTGGTCTATGTGTTCAATGCAGCAGCGGATGCGACGCTGAAGCTGTTCGGCTTGCCCACCAAGCCGGTCGACCAGATCACGACCGAGGACATTGCCGCCATGGTCGATGCAGGCGCCGAAGCCGGCGTGCTGCTCAAGCATGAGATCCACCTGATCGAGAACGTATTCGAGCTCGATTCCAAGAGCGTGACGGCCATCATGACGCCGCGCGACGACGTGGTCTACCTCACCCAGGACGAGCCCGCCGACAGCGTGCGGCGCAAGCTGGTCAGCCAGCCGCACGCGCAGTATCCGGTGTGCGGCCACGACCTGGACGATATCCAGGGCTACATCGATTCCAAGGACATCCTGCAGCTGCTGCTGGCGGACGAGACCGCGGCGGTGATGGACAATATCGGCCGGCACCATGACAAGAACGTGCTGGTGATCCCCGACACGCTGACGCTGTCCGAAGCACTGACGCGTTTTCGCGAGATGCACCAGAACTTTGCGGTGGTGATGAACGAGTACGGGCTGGTGGTCGGCATCGTTACGCTTGACGATATCGTCGGCGCGCTGATGGGCAATATCCTCTACTCCAGCGAAGACGAGCAGATCGTTCGCCGCGACGACAGCTCCTGGCTGGTCGACGGGCTGACGCCGCTGGTGGACCTCAAGAAGGCGCTCGAGCTCGATACACTGCCCGGCGAAGACTACGTGGATACCGCCGCCGGTCTGGTCATCTACGCGCTGAAGCGGATCCCCAAGAAATCCGAATCGATCACCGTGGCGGGCTATCGCTTTGAAGTGCTGGACATCGATCACCACAAGATCGACCAGCTGCTGGTTTCGCGGCTTCCGCAGGGGAAGCCGGACGCGCAGCCCCAGGTGCAGGCATGACGGACGCGCCTGCCTGGCGGTAGCGCGCGATGCGGTCCGGCAAGCTGAACCAGGCCAGATAGCTCCCCACCACCAGCACCGTGGCGGCGGCCACCGCGCCAAGCGGCAGCGCCGGCAGCCTGGCTGGTACATGCAAGGTGCGGTACGCCGTGCCCAGCATCACTACCCAGGCCAGCCCGAGTGCGACCCCTGCCGCCACGTCAGACAGCCAGTGCATGCCCAGGTAGAGCCGCGACAGGCCGATGCAGACGACCGCCATTGCAGTCAGCGCCAGCACCGGAATCCGCACGCGCCACGGCTGGCGCACGCACAGCAGGAATGCCAGGAAGCCATAGGTGACCATGCTGCTGGTCGCGTGGCCGCTGGGAAACGAGTAAGACTCCAGGCCAGTGTAGATGCTTGCGGGCCGCACGCGCTGCAGGCTCAGCTTGAGCACCATCACGCAGGCGCGCGCGCCCAGCAGCGCGCCTGCCCAGTACACCGCCGCGGCCCATGCACGCCGCCACATCAGCCACGCGAACACGACCACGCCCACAGCCACCGAGATGCGGCCGCCGCCAAGCTCGGTCACGGCCACCATCACGGCATCGAGCCAGCCTTGCCGCCACGCCTGCAACTGCGCGAAGACGGCCTGATCCAACAGCACCAGCATCGAGCCTTCGTTGATCTCACCGATCAGCCAGACGAGCACGCCACCGCATGCGAGCAGCAAGGCACCGGCCAGCATCACCAGCAGCAATTCGGCAACATTGCGCTGCAGCGTCCACGACGTCGCGGCCCACAGCCGAGATGTGCCTGTCCGCGACGTCATCGCGCTCAGCCGCGCCACGCGCCAGCCGTCGAGCCGGCGGATCAGCGGACGCAGCACAAACACCAGCAGCGGAACCAGGCACAGGAGAAACAGCAAGACCAGCGTGAACAGGCTCAGCACCGTCAGCAATGCGCCAGGCGTCAGCCAGTCGGCGCCGACGAGCGACGCCCCGTGCTCCACCTGCGCCATTGCCATGTCACGCATGCGATGTTCCCGCGACCCGTTCGATATTGCGGCGCGCCGGCGCTTCGCAATCGGCGAAGGCTTCGGTCTGGAACAGCCGCGGCCGCTGCGCGAGCGTCGTCAGGAATGCCGCCCGACGCTGCATGAACGCCTGCCATAACGCTTCGCCGGCCTGCCCTGTGCGCGCGGCGAGCAGCGGACGATTCTCCTCAAAGACCGCAAGGCTGAAGGCATCGAACGCATCGGCCGGCGCGGCCAGCCGGTACAGGTCGAGATCGAGCACGACGGCGGCATCGGCCACGCCGGCCTCATGCGTTCGCGTATCGAGCACGATTTTCGCGGCCAGCCGGATCGTCTCGCCATCGACGCCGCCCGCCATCGTCTCGATCAGCGCCGCCGAGGCCGCTTCGTTGAATTCGCAGCCCGGCACATAGACTGCGTCATGAAACAGCACCGCCAGTGCCTGGGCCGGGTTCAGCACGATGCTGCGCTCATGCGCCAGGTGGAACATCTCCAGCACATGACGCCGGTCGTGATAGCGGCGATAAGGCGCGTCGTACAACGCGAGCACCTGAAGAACCGACTGACGCGGCAGGAAATCCAGGCAATCCAGCGCACGCGGCCAGTCCGGCGCAAAGCGCGGCACCTCGCCTTCCGGGGTCTGCACGGATTCGCTGAAGACCTCAGCGCTGCGCACCCACAGCAAGGACGGGTCTCGCATCGACTGGTACACCACCGCCGGCGACAGATCGGCCTCCAGGCGGCCGATGCCGACCACGGCATAGGCGCCGCCCTTGTAGTGGCGGTATGGCATGCCGGCCGTCAGACCGGGATCGGTGGGAAGCTCGGCAGGATCGCCTTCGTAGCGCGTGGAGCTGGCTTGCGGTTGGGTCATCGTGCGGCGTCCGGATGGTTCGGCCGGCGCAATGTCATGCCGGCGGAACGCCATGATACGGCGCGCGCGTTCGGGCACCAACAGCCTGCTGTCCTTCCCATGCGTAGTCACGTTGCGTGCGATGCGCCCAGCCAGCACGTCGGCGGCCGCTCGCCGCGGAAAGTCTGCCGCAGAAAAAACAAAACCGACGTCTGCTTTCACAGTACGTCGGTCCGAGTTTAACTACAGATTCTTGCTTGCCCGGCAAGCCGGACAGCTTCTTATATGGCGGAGAGGGTGGGATTCGAACCCACGGTACCGTCGCCGGTACGCCTGATTTCGAGTCAGGTACATTCGACCACTCTGCCACCTCTCCGGTAACTTGGTCGCTTGTGGCGAAACCAACATTATAGCCATGTTCGACCAGTCATTGCAAGAGGCTGGTCGTGACTTTTTACAGCTCCGTTTCCAGTCGCGTGGCGCCGCCCATGTAGGGCTGCAATGCGGCAGGGATGGTCACCGAACCATCGGCGTTCTGGTAGTTCTCCAGGATCGCCACCAGCGTGCGGCCCACTGCCAGGCCGGAGCCGTTGAGCGTGTGCACCAGTTCCGGCTTGCCCTGCCCGACGCGGTAGCGGGCCTGCATGCGGCGCGCCTGGAAATCGCCCATGCTCGAGCACGAGCTGATTTCGCGATAGGTGTTCTGCGCCGGGATCCAGACTTCCAGGTCATAGGTCTTGGTGCTGCCGAAGCCCATGTCGCCGGTGCACAGCACGATGGTGCGGAACGGCAGGTCCAGCTTCTTCAGGATGGCTTCGGCGTGGCCGGTCAGTTGCTCCAGCGCTTCGAACGACTGGTCGGCGGGCACCACCTGGACCAGCTCGACCTTGTCGAACTGGTGCTGGCGGATCATGCCGCGCGTGTCCTTGCCATACGAGCCGGCCTCGGAACGGAAGCACGGCGTATGCGCGACGAAGCGCAGCGGCAGCTTGTCGCCGGCCACGATGGCGTCGCGCACGATGTTGGTCAGCGGTACTTCCGCGGTCGGGATCAGGTAAAAGTTCTCGGTACGCTCGCCGTCCTCGCCGCCGACCTTGCGCGGCACCTTGAACAGGTCTTCCTCGAACTTGGGCAGCTGGCCGGTACCGCGCATGGAAGCGGCATTGACGATGTACGGCACATACATCTCGGTGTAGCCATGCTCTTGCGTATGGGTGTCCAGCATCAGCTGCACCAGCGCACGGTTCATGCGTGCGATGCCGCCGCGCAGCATGGAGAAGCGCGAACCGGTCACCTTGGCCGCAGTGTCGAAGTCCAGGCCGAGCTTTTCGCCCACATCGACGTGATCGCGGACCTCGAAGTCGAACTTGCGCGGCTCGCCGACGCGGCGCACTTCCACGTTCTGGGTTTCGTCATTGCCCACCGGCACGGATTCGTGTGGCAGGTTCGGGATGGACAGCATGGTGTCCGACAACTGCGCCTGAATCTCTTCCAGGCGTGCCGCCGATGCCTTGAGCGCGTCGCCAATGCCGCCCACTTCCGCCATCACGGCCGAGGCGTCTTCGCCCTTGCCCTTGAGCATGCCGATCTGCTTGGACAGGCTGTTGCGGCGGGCCTGCAGCTCCTCGGTCTGCGTCTGCAGTTGCTTGCGTTCGGTTTCGAGCGCCTGGAAAGCCGCTACGTCGAGTTGGAAGCCACGCGTGGCAAGGCGTTGCGCCACGGCGTCGATGTCTTTGCGGAACAGCTGGATGTCGAGCATGTTGCGGTGTGGGGAGGTGCTGAGCCGGCAACATGCCGGCGGACCCGCCATTTTACTGCACCGGCGGGCCTCCCCGCGACCAAACTGGCGCGCAACGCAGCCTTATTCCCCGCCTTTGCCCTTCGCCTTCTGCTCGCGATGCCAGGCGTCGTCCAGTTCTCGCAGGTGCCGCAGCTTGTCGCCGATCTTCCCCTCCAGCCCGCGCGGCGTGGGCTGGTACCAGCCCTGGGCCTTGAGGTCGTCGGGGAAATAGTGCTCGCCGGCGGCATAGGCTTCCGGCTCGTCATGCGCATACCGGTAGGCGTGCCCGTAGCCCAGTTCCTTCATCAGCTTGGTCGGCGCGTTGCGCAAATGGACCGGCACCGGCCGCGACTTGTCCTTGGCAACGAAGGCCCGCGCCGCGTTATACGCGTTGTAGCCGGCATTGGACTTGGGCGCGATCGCCAGGTAGATCACCGCCTGCGCCAGCGCCAGCTCGCCTTCAGGCGAACCAAGCCGCTCATAGGTTTCCGCCGCGTCCAGGGTGATGCGGGCGGCACGCGGATCGGCCAGGCCGATGTCTTCCCATGCCATGCGCACGATGCGTCGCGCGAGATAGCGCGGGTCGGCGCCGCCGTCGAGCATCCGGCAGAACCAGTACAGCGCGCCGTCCGGGTCCGAGCCGCGCACCGACTTGTGCAGCGCGCTGATCTGGTCGTAGAAAGCGTCGCCGCCCTTGTCGAAGCGGCGCAGGTTCTCCGACAAGGCGCTGCCGAGGAGCGGCGTATCGATCTCCGCCGCACCGGCATTGCGCGCCGCGCGCGCGACGATCTCGATATTGTTCAGCAGCTTGCGGCCGTCGCCATCGGCGGAGCCCACGATCAGCTTCAGCGCCTCGTCCTGCCAGGTCAGCCCGCCCAGCTCTTCGCTTGCGCGCAGCGACAGCTGCGTCAGCTCGGCGTCATCGAGGCTCTTCAGCACATACACGGCCGCGCGCGACAGCAAGGCACCGTTGACCTCGAACGAGGGGTTCTCGGTGGTGGCGCCGATGAAGGTAAACAGGCCGCTTTCCACGTGCGGCAGGAAGGCGTCCTGCTGGCTCTTGTTGAAGCGGTGCACCTCATCGACAAACACCAGCGTGCGCCGCCCATGGGCGCGGTATTGCTCGGCCCGCTCGACCGCTTCGCGAATGTCCTTGACGCCGGACAGCACAGCCGACAGCGCGATGAATTCGGCATCGAAAGCATCCGCCATCAGCCGCGCCAGCGTGGTCTTGCCCACGCCCGGCGGGCCCCACAGGATCATCGAATGCGGCTCGCCGGACTCGAACGCCACGCGCAGCGGCTTGCCCGGCCCCAGCAGGTGCTGCTGGCCGATCACCTCGTCGATATTGCGCGGACGAAGACGCTCGGCGAGCGGTTGCCTGGAACGGTCGGAAGTATCGGAAAACAGCGTGTCCGCCACGGTATTCAAGCCTCGTAATCCCAATCAGTACGGGCGGTGCCGATGTTTGCCGGTCGCGCCCGCGGAACGCCACAGTGTAGACCATCGGCCCCGAGCCTATCGGGCGACGGCCCGAAACCCACCACGTCCTCCACTTCCATCCGGATGCCGATGCGCTGCTCCCGCTCAAGTTCTGCGCCCGCCTGCCGATAGGCAGAAGTGGCCCGGCATGGTCCGGGAATATCAGGCGAGGCACCATCGCCCGCCATGCAGGCCAAAAAGGACGGGGGTCTAATGCTGCGATATCACATCCTGCTGTTCAAGATGAACCGGATGGTCAGCCGCAATAAACTGAGCGGTGTGGAAGAGGTGTCGCTGGCCGGGCAGCTCGCTGAGATGCTGGACACACAAGAGTCTGCCGAGCGCGTCGTGTCCGACCTATTTGATCACGCGAACCCGCAGGTTCGAAGGATTGCACTAAGCGCAATCCGCCGCTCGCGCCAGTTTGCCGCGCCGAGCCTGGCTGCCGCACTGGTGCGCCGCATGGCGGATGCCGAACCGCAGCTGCGACACGATGCCGTGTGGATCGTGCAGGAAAGCAAGATGGACGGGGCCGAACTGCGCGCTGCGCTGCGCCGACTCGCGGGCAAAGTGCAAATGCCCTGGGACGCGGAACGCGCGCGCGCCAACCCGTCGGACCTCACCCTGCAGGCGCAGGTGCGGGCCCGGCAAACGCTGGACAAACTGCTGGAAAAGAGCGCCGCGGAGCGCAACATGGCGCTCGCCACCACGGCGCTTGGCGTAGTGGCCGGGCAGCCTTACGCCGACGGCACCGTGGGGCACGTTCGGCTCGTGCACCGCGCACTTATTCGCCGGCAAGCCGGACGCAAGCTCGACAGCAGCGTGAAGCTCACCTTCCGCAAGGTCGAACCAACGCCCGTCACCGGCAACAAGCGCTTCCTGCTCTAAGAGCTGGCGCCGCCCGTCCGTACGGGTGGTGTCAAACAATAGTGATTCACGTTTATGGCGCGAAATCACATTTCCGTCATCTGGTGCAGCCCTAGGTGGAGGGTCGGGGCAGGCGATGTCAGCCGCGCCGCATCCAGACCACCTTGCCATCCTTGATGCCAAGCGTACGGCGCTGAGGGTTGTAGTCCATGGTGCCGGGAAACTGCTTGCCATCGCGCTCGCCCAGCCGCCAGGCGCAGCCCTGGAGGAGGCCGACGGCCTCGGCTTCGGTCTTCCCGATCAGCGTGTCATCGGCCATCTTGTCTGCCGGGCAGCCTTCCGGCGTGCCGCGGGCACCTTGCGGGCCCGGCACCGGCGCTGGCGCCGACGTCGGCGTATCGGCCGATTGTGCGGCGCAGCCCGCCAGCAGCGCGCTGCCAACCATGATGCAGGCCAGAAGGGGCCGGATACGGCGGCCAGTCCCGGTTCGGATTGCGGTCATGTTGTTCCCCTGAATTTCGTATGCGGATTCTCCGACACATGAAGCGCCGCAGCGTTCAGTTTCTTTGTGCGCCGATCTGAATTCTTTATTTACGGCCGCACGACAGGCCGCTTGCAGGCAACATGGCACGACTTTGATCCGGATGAACCGTTGCAAAAGGTGTGCGTGCTATCTAGGTTCGAGGAGCCAGGCGCACGGCCGTGCCGCCACGCCCCCGGCCGCTGTCGAGCCTGACAGCCGCGCCGAACCGGCGCCAAGCGCGCACTCCGTGGGAGAAACGTATGACCGCAATGATGAAAGCCGCCGTCTTTGTCGCGCCCGGCAGGATCGAACTGGCAGACAAGCCGATTCCTGACGTCGGCCCCAACGATGCGCTGGTGCGCATCACCACCACCACGATCTGCGGCACCGATGTCCACATCCTGAAAGGCGAATACCCGGTCGCCAGGGGGCTGACGGTCGGCCACGAGCCCGTGGGCGTTATCGAGAAGCTCGGCAGCGCCGTGGTCGGCTACCAGGAAGGCCAGCGCGTGATCGCCGGGGCCATCTGCCCCAACTTCAATTCCTATGCCGCGCAGGACGGCGTGGCCTCGCAGGACGGCAGCTACCTGGTGCCGCAAGGCCTGTGCGGTTGCCACGGCTACAAGGCCACCGCAGGCTGGCGTTTCGGCAACCTGATCGACGGCACGCAGGCGGAATACGTGCTGGTGCCCGATGCGCAGGCCAACCTCGCGCCGATTCCGGACGGCCTCACTGACGAGCAGGTACTGATGTGCCCGGACATCATGTCCACCGGCTTCAAGGGGGCGGAGAATGCCAACATCCGCATCGGCGACACGGTCGCGGTATTCGCGCAGGGGCCGATCGGGCTGTGCGCCACGGCCGGCGCGCGGCTTTGCGGCGCCACCACCATCATCGCCATTGACGGCAATGACCACCGCCTCGACATCGCCCGGAAGATGGGGGCGGACGTCACGCTGAATTTCCGTACGTGCGATGTGGTCGACGAAATCATGAAGCTGACCGGCGGGCGCGGCGTGGATGCCTCGATCGAGGCGCTGGGCACGCAATCGACCTTCGAGTCCTCGCTGCGCGTGCTCAAGCCGGGCGGCACGCTGTCCAGCCTGGGCGTCTATTCCAGTGACCTGACGATTCCGCTGTCGGCCTTTGCCGCTGGCCTGGGCGACCACAAGATCAACACCGCCCTGTGCCCGGGGGGCAAGGAACGCATGCGAAGGCTGATCAACGTGATCGAATCCGGCCGCGTCGACCTCGGACTGCTGGTCACGCACAACTACAAGCTGGATGACATCGTGGCGGCCTACGAGTTGTTCGCCAATCAGAGCGACGGCGTGCTGAAGGTGGCGGTCAAGCCGCACTGAGTACGGCCGGTTGTCGCGCGAACGCGCATCGGCCGAGAGAAGCGGGTTTCCGGCCCACCCGAAGGGCTGGCGTAAAGTGTCCGGGCTGCAGCCCTGCGGTCCGCGACTGTTTTCTCACCTGTCCAGATGGAGGCTGCCAACCATGGCCATCACCAACCGCATCCGAAAGAAGAAGCAATATCGCAAAGCCGTACTGAAGCTGCGAGCGGCCATCAAACGTGGCGACGAAGAGGCGATCCGGACCCGGCGCGAGAAACTCAAGGCGTTGCCGGTTCCGCGCCAGCGCTACGCGCACCAGGCGACCGCAGCCTGACCTTGCTCCTGCTGAGCCGGCTGGCCCGGCTCAGCCCTTGGCGCGGTCCACCAGCGTCTTCATGGCGTCCGCCGGCAGCGGACCATGGCAAGTCCGTTCCCCGCCGGCTTCGCTGACAACCAGCCAGACCTGTCCGGGCGATGCAGTGGGATGCATCAGCCAGGCCGGTCCACGCGCGCTGCCGCTGGGCGGAAGATTTTCCAGGACGCCCGTGCTGGTCGATTGCAGCATGACCGCGCAGTCCGTCGCCGGCAACCTGGTTGCCGCCAGGAAGCCCGTATTGCCCAGCACTTCGGGCAGCGCCGTGTCGGATGCGCGCAGGAAGGAATCGACATCGAATTTGCCGCCGCCAGCCGCGCCGGTGGCGCATGCAGCGATGGCCAGCGCAGCGGCGCAGGCGGCAACCGAGCCCGTGGCCCGACGGGCATGTCCGGCCAGGCCGGTTCCAGACGTATCCATGTCGACCCTCATTGCTTCATCACGTCGGCGCCCTTGGGCACCGTGAACCGGAAAGCATCGGCCGGCAGCGCCGGGTTCTTCTGCATGGCCGAAAAGGTCAGCAGCGTGGTGTTGCCGAAGGCGTCGCGCAACTCCATCGCCTCCAGGTTGCCCCCCTTGAAGCCGATGCCGATGCGCTCGAACTGCGTGTCCCTGGCTTTCGGCGTCAGTTCCAGCCACTCCACGCCGTCGCGGGTCGGGCCGTTCTTCACCACGAAGTTCTTCTCCAGGTCATTGCTGCCGAACAGGATGGCGGCCGGGCTCGAACCGAGCGCGCCGTCGAGCTTGCGCTCGGTGACCTGGTTCAGGTCCTTGTCGTAGATATACAGCGTCTGGCCGTCGGCCTGCAGGAGCTGATCGTAAGGCTTGGTGTAGCGCCACGTGAATTTGCCCGGGCGCGAGAACACGAATGTGCCGCTCGATGTGCCAGTCACCTTTAGGGTATCGCCCTGCCCCTTCACCTGCCGTTGCGTGAATTCACCCCTGGCGCTCTTGACGCCCGAGACGAAGCTCTGGAGCTGGTCGGTGGCCGCGGCCAGTGCCATGGGCGCGTGCAGCGCGAACATGGCCAGCGCGGCGCAGGCCGACACGATGAAGCGGTTTCGCATGGTTCAGGTCCTTGCTTGATGGAAGACGTGGCACGCCGCCGCTGATGCCTGTTGCGGCGTAGCGCGACCTGTCCGGTTAGAGTGCGCAGGCGCGCCGGGATTCCGCCCCGCGGCCGCCACCGGGTAACCGCATGTTACCGCTCATCTTGCCGCCGATGTTACCGATACGGCGCTCACTCTTCGTCGCGGGCAGCCCCGGGCTGCACCAGGATGTCGCGGTTGCCGTTGCCCGACATCGCAGACACCAGGCCCGCCTTCTCCATGTCTTCCAGCAGCCGCGCGGCGCGGTTGTAGCCGATACGCAGGTGCCGCTGCACCAGCGAGATCGAGGCGCGCCGGTTCTTCAGCACCACGTCGACCGCCTGGTCATACAGCGGATCGGCCTCGCCGCCTCCGCCGCCGATGCCCGCGCCGCCGCCAAAGCCATCGCCGCCGGCGGCGTCATCGGTCAGGCCGCCTTCGAGAATGCCCTCGATATAGTTGGCCTCGCCGGACTCCTTGAGCTTCTCCACCACGCGGTGCACTTCTTCGTCGGAGACAAAGGCGCCGTGCACGCGAATCGGCAGCCCGGTGCCCGGCGCCAGGTAGAGCATGTCGCCCATGCCCAGCAGCGCTTCTGCGCCCTGCTGGTCGAGGATGGTGCGCGAATCGATCTTGCTGCTGACCTGGAAGGCGATCCGGGTCGGCACGTTGGCCTTGATCAGGCCGGTAATGACATCCACCGACGGACGCTGCGTGGCCAGCACCAGGTGCAGCCCCGCCGCGCGCGCCTTCTGCGCGATCCGAGCGATCAGCTCTTCCACCTTCTTGCCCACCACCATCATCAGGTCGGCCAGCTCGTCGATGACGATCACGATCATCGGCAGTTTGTCGAGCGGCTCCGGCGCATCCGGTGTCAGGCTGAACGGATTGGGGATCTTTTCTTCCCTGGCCGCCGCCTCGTCGATCTTCTTGTTGTAGCCGGCCAGGTTGCGCACGCCCAGCTTGCTCATCAGCTTGTAGCGGCGCTCCATCTCGCCGACCGCCCAGTTGAGCGCGTTGCCGGCCTGCCGCATGTCGGTCACGACCGGGCACAGCAGGTGGGGGATGCCCTCGTAGACACTCATTTCGAGCATCTTCGGATCGATCAGGATCAGGCGGACGCTTTCCGCCTTGGCCTTATACAGCAGCGACAGGATCATGGCGTTGATCCCGACCGACTTGCCCGAGCCGGTGGTGCCGGCCACCATGCAGTGCGGCATCTTGGCGAGGTCCGCCACCATCGGCTTGCCGGCGATGTCCTTGCCCAGCGCCATGGTCAGGTTCGATGCGCTCTCGTTGTAGATCTGCGAACCGAGGATTTCCGACAGGCGCACGGTCTGGCGCTTCGGGTTGGGCAGTTCCAGCCCCATGTAGTTCTTGCCCGGGATGGTCTCCACCACGCGGATCGATACCAGCGACAGCGAACGCGCCAGGTCGCGCGCCAGGTTGACCACCTGGCTGCCCTTGACGCCGGTGGCCGGCTCGATCTCGTAGCGGGTAATGACCGGGCCCGGATAAGCCGCCACCACCTTGACCTCGACACCGAAGTCCTTGAGCTTCTTCTCGATCAGGCGCGAGGTGAATTCCAGCGTCTCGGCGCTGACGGTTTCCTGGTGCGCCGGGATCGGATCGAGCAGCGACAGCGGCGGTAGATCCGAATCCTGGATGTCGGCAAACAGCGGCTGCTGCTTCTCGCGCTCCACTCGCTCGTGCTTGGGCACGGCCTGCGGGCGCACGATCTGCACCGGCGTGGCTTCCTCGATCCGCACCCGCTGCACCTCAACCGTCTCGGTACGCTCGACCTTGGCGGCGGCGCCGATGGCCCGGTCCTGCTTGCTTTCGCGGCGCGCCTTGAAGCCAAGGAACAGCGTCTCGACAAAGCCGCCGATATGCTCGGCAACCGACAGCCACGAGAAATGGAAGAACAGCGACAGCCCGATCGCCAGCAGCAACAGCAGCAGCAGCGTGGCGCCGGTGAAGCCGAGCGCGACCTGCATCCAGCCGCCCAGCAGGTCGCCCAGCACGCCGCCCGGCGCGCGCGGCAGCGCGGCGCGCAGCGGATACATGCGGATCGCCTCCAGGCCCATGCTGGAGAACAGGGTCAGCCCAAAGCCGATCCAGCTGACGGTCACGCCGTGGCGATGCTCCTCGCGCCCGGGCAGCTCGGCCATCAGCGAGCGCCAGCCGCGCCAGCAGCGCCGGATCAGCAGCACCGCCCACCAGTAGGCCGAGAAGCCGAAGATGAAGAACAGCACATCGGCCAGCCAGGCGCCGACGCGCCCGCCGAGGTTGTGGATATCCGCCACCTGGTTGGCATGCGACCAGCCCGGATCGGCCTTGCTGTAGCTCGCGAGCACGCACAGGAAGCCGAGTGTGACCGCCAGGAGCAGGAACCAGCGCACCTCGCCAAGCAGTTTGCCAATGCGCGAAGGCAGCGCAGACGGATCGGTCCGGGTTGTCGTGGTAGCTCTGGCCATGCCTTGAAGGAGTTAGCTTGCAGGTGATCGTGGCGGCCATTTTAACTTGGCAAGGGACTATCGCCGCCATTGGAATTTGCAACAGTGGGCAAATGCGGCTCCTCTTATAATGTCGGTTTCGAGTAATGCCGGTGCGCACCAAGACGCACTGGCCACAGGAACGCATCATGGCAAAACACGCAAAAGTGCTGATTCTCGGATCCGGTCCCGCCGGTTACACCGCCGCTGTCTATGCAGCCCGCGCCAACCTGGAGCCGGTCCTGATCACCGGCCTCGCCCAGGGCGGCCAGCTGATGACCACCACGGACGTCGAGAACTGGCCTGGCGATGCCAAGGGCGTCCAGGGTCCCGAGCTGATGCAGCGCCTGCTGGCCCACGCCGAGGAATTCAAGACCGAAATCATCTTCGATCACATCCACACCGCAAAGCTGGTGGACGAGCACGGCCAGCCGGCCCGGCCCTTCCGCCTGATCGGCGATGCCGGCGAATACACCTGTGACGCCCTGGTCATCGCCACCGGCGCCTCCGCACAGTATCTCGGCCTGCCGTCGGAAGAATCGTTCATGGGCAGGGGCGTGTCGGCCTGCGCCACCTGTGACGGCTTCTTCTACAAGAACCAGGAAGTCGCCGTGGTCGGTGGCGGCAATACCGCGGTGGAAGAGGCGCTGTACCTGTCGCACATCGCCAGCAAGGTCACCGTGATCCACCGCCGCGACACCTTCCGTGCCGAGCCCATCCTGATCGACCGCCTGCTCAAGCGCCAGCAGGAAGGCCGCGTAGAGATCCGCTACAACACCGTGCTGGACGAAGTGCTCGGCGACGACTCCGGCGTGACCGGCATGCAGATCCGCAATTCGCAGACCGGCCAGACCGAGCAGGTCAAGCTGTCGGGCGTGTTCATCGCCATCGGCCACAAGCCCAATACGGACCTGTTCGAGGGCCAGCTGGACATGCACAACGGCTACCTCGTCACCAAGTCCGGACTGGCCGGCGACGCCACCGCCACCAGCATCCCGGGCGTGTTTGCAGCTGGCGACGTGCAGGACCACATTTACCGCCAGGCCATCACCAGCGCCGGCACCGGCTGCATGGCCGCGCTGGACGCCCAGCGTTTCGTCGAAGCCCTGAAGTAACACCCCTCCGGCCCGGCCGTCCTGGCCGGGCCTTGCGGCCCAGCCCTCCCGCTGTGCCCGATCCCCTCTGGATATAATCCTGCCGAGCCACCGGAGATTTCGATGACGCACGGCGCCAGCAAACCCCACCGTCCGACCAAGCGCTTTGGCCTGAACGACCTGTCCGGGCTGCGCGACACCCTCAAGGCAGACACCGAGCGCCGCGAAGCCGAGCGCCTGGCCGCCGAGCAGGCCGCCCAGCGCGCCCGCGAGGAAGCCAACGTCTTCCGCAGCACCGTGGGCCAGGTCAGCCAGTTGCGCGACCGCAACCGCGCCGCGCTACCGCCCAGCAAGCCCGCGCCCGTACCGGTGCAGTCGCAGATGAACGACAAGGCCGTGCTGCAGGCCTCGCTGTCCGACGAGTTCGATGTCGAGAGCCTGCTTGAAACGGATGAGACCCTGTCCTTCCGGCGCCCCGGCATCGGCATGGACGTGATCCGCAAGCTGCGCCGCGGCGAATGGGTGCCGCAGGACAAGGTGGACCTGCACGGCCTTCGCAGCGACGAGGCGCGCGAGGCGCTGGCCGAATTCCTGCGCCGCTCCGTGCGCAACGGCGTGCGCTGCGTGCGCGTGATCCACGGCAAGGGCCTGGGCTCGCCCGACAAGCTGCCCGTGCTCAAGGGCAAGGTGCGCAGCTGGCTGGTGCAGAAGGAGGAGGTCATCGCCTTCGTACAGGCACGCGAGGCCGAAGGCGGCGCCGGCGCCCTGATGGTCCTGCTGCGCCAGCCCCGCGCCTGATGCACCTTCCGCTCGAATTGCTGGTGGGGCGGCTGCCCCTGGTCCTCCATGCGATGGAGGTGATCGGCGTGCTTTCGTTCGCGGTCTCGGGCGTGGTAGACGCCCGCAAGCAGCGCCTGGACGTGGTCGGCACCTTCGTGGTGGCGTTTGCCACGGCATTCGGCGGCGGCACGGTGCGCGACGTGCTGCTGGACCGGCGCCCCTTTTACTGGGTCGACCACGAAGGCTATGTGCTGCTGATCTTCGTGATGTCTTTCGGCGCCTCGTTCGTCTTCCGCGTGGTGAGCCGGGCGGTCTCGGACCGCACCATGATCGTGGCCGATGCGATCGGCCTGGGACTGTTCTCGGTCACGGGCGCCTCGCTGGCCCTGGTGGCCCAGATGACGCCAACCGTAGCCGTCATGATGGGCATCATCTCCGCCGTGTTCGGCGGCGTGGTGCGGGACGTGCTGTGCAATGAAGTGCCGATGATCCTGCGCGACCGCTCGCCCTATGCCACCTGCTCCTTCGTCGGCTGCTGGGTCTACGTGGGCCTGACGTGGATGCAGGCGCAGCAGGAAGTGGCCCTGCTGGCAGGCGCGGTGATCATCGTTGCCATGCGCCTGGTGTCGGTGCAGTACGGCTGGAAGCTGCCGAGCTGAAAACAAAAACGCCGCCTCGCGGGCGGCGCTGCATCAATCTCGCTGTCGAAGCCTCAGACCGCGGCTTCGTCCTGCTCGCCGGTGCGGATGCGGATCACGCGCTCGATCTCGGTGACGAAGATCTTGCCGTCGCCGATCTTGCCGGTGTGCGCAGCCTTGACGATGGCGTCGAGCACGGTGTCCAGCTGGTTCTCCGCGACCACCACTTCGATCTTGATCTTGGGCAGGAAGTCGACCACATACTCGGCGCCACGGTAGAGCTCGGTGTGGCCCTTCTGCCGGCCAAACCCCTTGACTTCGGTCACCGTCAGACCGGTCACGCCGACGTCCGCGAGGGATTCACGCACTTCGTCGAGTTTGAACGGTTTGATGATGGCGGTAATCTGCTTCATGACTGGCCCCTGGTTATAGTCGTTGGTGACGCGCCGCTAACACCTATATCGCCTGCAGCGCGAAAAGATGACGTCTCTCGAGTTGCATTTTACCAGTCATTTGCGCGAATCCCTTGTAGCTCGGGCCGCCGCGCCGCTCGCCGTATGTACGCCAGCGCGCACCCGGGCGAGCCGTTCACACGCCGCACGGCTGTGGATAAGTCTGTGGAAACTTCAGGGAAAAGCTGTGAAGAATCCATGAGACGCCGGCATCACCAGCGCTAACTTTATCCCGGCGGTTGCCCACCTCGATCAGTCCGGCACCTTCTCCAGGTCCTTGAGCCACACCACCGATTCCGAATCACTCGGCGCACGCCAGTCGCCGCGCGGCGACAGTGACCCGCCGGAACCCACCTTGGGCGCGTTGGGGATGCACGACCGCTTGAACTGGCTCGTGCGGAAGAAGCGATCCAGGAAGATGCCGAGATAGCGCTTGATGTCCGCCAGGCCGTACTCGTTGCGCGCCACGTGTGGGCCGTTCGGCCAGTTGCCGCGCTCGCGGTCGCCCCAGGCGTGCAAGGCCAGGAAAGCCACCTTTGAAGGCGCAAAGCCAAAGCGCAGCGTGTAGTACAGGTTGAAGTCCTGCAGCTCGTAAGGGCCGATCGTGCTTTCCGTCTTCTGCTCCGGACCATGACTGGAATCGCCGGGCACCAGCTCCGGGCTGATATCGGTATCGAGCACGCTGATCAGCACATCGGAGCCGCCCTCGCCCACCTGCCCGGTTTCCGCCACCCAGCGCACCAGGTGCGAAATCAGCGTCTTCGGCACGCTCGCGTTCACGTTGTAGTGCGACATGTGGTCGCCCACGCCGTAGGTGCACCAGCCCAGCGCCAGTTCGCTCAGGTCGCCGGTGCCGATCACGATGGCATGGTTGTGATTGGCCAGCCGGAACAGGTGGTTGGTGCGCTCGCCGGCCTGGACGTTCTCGAACGTCACGTCATAGACCTTTTCGCCCGATGCATAGGGATGGCCCAGATCCTTGAGCATCGCCATGCAGCTCGGGCGGATATCGATCTCCCTGGCCGTGCATCCGACCAGCTCCATCAGCTGGCGCGCCTGCTTGAGCGTGCGGTCGCTGGTCGCGAAGCCCGGCATCGTATAGGCCAGGATATTGGCGCGCGGCAGGTTGAGCCGGTCCATGGCCTTGGCGCATACCAGCAGCGCGTGGGTGGAGTCGAGCCCGCCCGACACGCCGATCACGACCTTCCTGATATTGCTGGCCGACAGCCGCTGCACCAGCGCCTGGACCTGGATGTTGTAGACCTCGTTGCAGCGCGCGTCGCGTTGCTTCGGGTCGGCCGGCACGTACGGGAAGCGTGCCACGTTGCGCTCCAGCGGCAGCGGCTTGTCCAGCGCCATGTCAAGCGCGAAGCGGACCACGCGGAACTTGTCGACTTCCGCCTTGTGCCGGCGCACCGAGTGGCCGAAGGTCACCTGGTGCATGCGCTCGCGCGAAAGCCGCTCGACGTCGACATCGGCGCAAAGCAGGTGCGAGGTGTCGGCAAAGCGCTCGGATTCCGCCAGCAGCTCGCCGTTCTCGCAGATCAGCGCCTGCCCGTCCCACGCCAGGTCGGTGGAAGACTCCCCCTTGCCGGCGGACGTGTACAGGTAGGCGGCCAGGCATCGCGCGGACTGCTGGGAGACCAGCTGGTGCCGGTAGCCCGCCTTGCCAACCACGATGTTCGATGCGGACAGGTTGACCAGCACCGTCGCCCCGGCCAGCGCCGCGAATGACGAAGGCGGGATCGGCACCCACACGTCTTCGCAGATTTCCGCGTGGAAGCGGAAGTCCGGGATGTTCTCGATATCGAACAGCAGCCCGGCGCCGAACGGCACGTCCTGCCCGAGCAGCCGGACGGAGTCGGTCGCGGCATTGTCGGCGGCGCTGAACTGGCGTGCCTCGTAGAACTCCCAGTAGTTCGGCAGGTAGGACTTCGGCACCACGCCCTGTACGCGCCCCCGCGCGACAACCACGGCGCAGTTGAACAACTGGTGCTCCACACGCAGCGGCATGCCGACGATCAGTGCCGCCGGAATCCGGCGCGACGCCTCGACAATGGCGGCCAGCGCCTCTTCGCAGGCTTCCAGCAGCGCGCGCTGGTGGAACAGGTCGTCGCAGGTGTAGGCGGAGATCCCGAGCTCCGGGAACGCAACCAGCACGGCGCCCTTCTTCGCCGCCTGCGTCGCCAGCGCAATTGTTTCACTGGCATTGAAGGCCGGGTCGGCTACCCGGCAGACAGGCACGCCCACCGCGACACGCGCAAAGCCGTGGGAATACAGGTTGAAAAAAGGGTTCTTCATATCGGGCCTTGGTTTCCTGACCATGCAGCACGCAGGCGGGCCGCCGGAGGCATCCGCGGATGCGTCGTCGGAGGGTTCTGGTGACGAGATTGCACCATTTTACGACGACCGCAACGCCCTCGCCGGCCGCCGCAGCAATGCCGCATCGTTTCCGGTAGACTCGACCGGACTGGCCGAGGCCGGCAACCACTCAAGACGGGAACAGGTGCAATGCAGTCCGAATCATGCGTGCCCGGCGACGGCAAGCCGGCGCGACAAAGCCGCAAGGCCGCAGGCGATCCTGCACAGGAATACCGTACCGAGATCGTCGCCGACCTGGCCGAGATCGATCCGGCCGCCTGGGATGCGCTCGTGGCCCGCCACCCGGACGCCACGCCTTTCCTGAAGCACGCCTTCCTGCACGCCCTGCACGCCAGTGGCAGCGCCTGCGGCGAGACCGGCTGGAACCCGCGCTACCTGACGTTGTGGGCACCGGGCGCGGGCGGCCAGCCGGAACGGCTCGCGGCAGCCATGCCGCTTTACGCCAAGACGCACTCGTACGGCGAATACGTGTTCGACTGGGCATGGGCCGATGCCTATGCGCGCAACGGCATCGAGTACTACCCCAAATGGCTGGCAGCGATTCCCTTCACGCCGGTGCGTGGCGCACGGCTGCTGGCCGAAGGCGCCCACGTGCGCCGCCTGCTGCTGCAGGTCGCGCTCGCGCTGGCCGCCGAGAGCCAGATGTCGTCGCTGCATATCCTGTTTCCCGATGACACGGAAGCCGACCTGATGCAGCAGGCCGGCATGCTGATGCGGCACGGCGTGCAGTTCCACTGGACCAATGACGGCTACCGCAGCTTCGACGATTTCCTCGCCACGCTGTCGCAGAAGAAGCGCAAGAACATCCGCGCCGAGCGCCGGCAGGTCGCGCAGGCCGGCATCACCTTCCGCCGCCTGCGTGGCGCGGAGATCGACGACGACGCGTGGAAATTCTTCAACCGGTGCTATCGCCAGACCTACCGCGAGCACCATTCCACGCCCTACCTGAACCTGGATTTCTTCCGGCGCATCGGTGCCAGCATGCCGCAGCACCTGCTGCTGGTGATCGCCGAGCGCGCAGGCCAGCGCATCGCCAGCTCACTGGTGGTCTATGACGACGCCCCCGAAGTCAGCACGCTCTATGGCCGCTACTGGGGCGCCCTGGAATACCACGCCTGCCTGCACTTCGAGACTGCGTACTACCAGCCACTGGAGTTCTGCATCGAGCAGGGGATAGGCACCTTCGAAGGCGGCGCGCAGGGCGAGCACAAGTTGGCGCGCGGATTCCTGCCGGTGCCGACGCGCTCGGCCCACTGGCTGGCGCATCCCGCGTTTGCCGATGCTGTGGAGCGCTTCCTCGAGCGGGAACGCCAGGGCATCGACGCCTACCTGGATGAACTGGGCGAACGCAATCCGTTCGCCCGCTCCTGAGGCGGGTCCGCGACTAGCGCCAGATCCGGCGCAGCGTGTTATCGCCGAGCATGTAGTGGTGGAACAGCGCCGCCATCGCATGCAGGCCTATCACGAGATAGAACGCCGTCCCGATCGTCTCGTGGATCTCCTTCAGCAGATCCTTGAGCCCCGGGTCCGTGCCGACCACTGCGGGCAAATCAATGCCCAGCACCGGCAGCGTCAGCAGGTGTCCGCCGGCGTTGACGGTCAGCAGGCCCAATACCGGCTGCGCCAGGATGAAGGCATACAGCACCCAGTGCATCGCTTCGCCGGCCCAGTGCATCCAGCGCGGGCCGGGCTCCGGGGCCGGCGCGCCGCGCACCAGGCGCCAGAGCAGGCGCGGCGCGGCGAGCACCAGCACCAGCATGCCGGCCCATTCATGCACGGACATGGCCAGCGAGCGCGTGGGCGCGCCCTTGGGGAAAAAGCCCTTCAGCTCGATTGCGGCATACGCGGCAGCCACCAGCAGGAACACCGCCCAGTGGAAAAACCTTGCGAGCCGGTCATAGCGGCGGCTTGCCTCCAGCGGAAATGACATGGCTTGCAGAGGCTGTACTCGCTTCATGGGGAATCCTCTTGTTGGGAACGCAATCAGCGTAACGCAACGAACCTGAACGCCAGCTAACTGCGGTCAAGCAGCCGGCAATAAAAAACCCCGCCGCGGCGGGGTTCGTTCAGCGCCGGTTCAGCCGGCGCCGCATGTGCAGCCAAATTACTTCTTGTAGTTCGCCACGCCGTCCGTGATTTCCTTGTGGGCTTCCTCGATGCCGGCCCAGCCGTCCACCTTGACCCACTTTCCGGCTTCGAGTGCCTTGTAATGCTCAAAGAAGTGCTTGATCTGGTCGAGCAGGTTCTGCGGCACGTCCGACAGGCCCTTCATGAAGGCGGTGGCCGGCGACAGCTTGTCCAGCGGCACGGCGATCAGCTTGGCGTCCACGCCCGACTCATCGGTCATCTTCAGCATGCCGAGTGCGCGGCAGCGCACGACGGCGCCGGCCAGGATCGGGAACGGCGAGACCACCAGCACGTCAACCGGATCGCCGTCGCCCGACAGCGTCTGCGGGATGAAGCCATAGTTGGCCGGATAGCGCATGCCGGTACCGATGAAACGGTCCACGAACAGCAGGCCGGTTTCCTTGTCGGCCTCATACTTCACCGGATCGCTCTGGGCGGAGATCTCGATGATGACGTTGAAATCGTTGGGGATGTCCTTGCCCGGGGAGACGAGATTGAAGCTCATGCGGTTCTCCAGATGCCTGCGCTGTGTTGTTGGATGGCGGGCATTATAGCGGTTCAAGCCTGACCGGAGGCTGACAGCGCCAGTGCCTTGCACGCCGCCCGGGGTAGGCGATAATGGCGCATTCTTCAGCCGCCACTGAATTGCTCAGCCCAGTGCTGAGCCGGAGCCACTCATGCACGCCCAGCATTTTGTCGCCAACCGCCTGATCGCGCCCGACAACGGCCTGCGCATCAAGGTATTCGACCCGTCCAACGGCGAACCGTTTGCCGAGATCGCCCGCGGCAACGCCACCGATATCAACGTGGCCGTCCACGCCGCCCGCCAGGCTGCCGACGGCGCCTGGGGCGCGATGGCCCCGTCCGAGCGGGTGCGCCTGCTCAACCGCGTAGCGCTCGCGCTGATCGCCCGCGAGGAAGAACTGACCGCGCTGGAAGCGCGCGACACCGGCAAGCCGCTGCGCCAGGCCCGCGCCGACGCGCGTGCCGTGGCCCGCTACTTCGAGTTTTATGCGGGCGCGGTCGACAAGCTGCACGGCCAGACCATTCCCTACAACCCCGGCTACACCGTGCTGACGCTGCGAGAGCCGCATGGCGTCACCGGCCACATCATCCCGTGGAACTACCCGCTGCAGATCTTCGGGCGCAGCGTCGGCGCGGCGCTGGCCGCCGGCAATGCCTGTGTGGTCAAGCCAGCGGAGGATGCCTGCCTGTCGCTGCTGCGCGTGGCCGAGATCGCCGCCGAGGCCGGCCTGCCCGAAGGCGCGCTCAATATCGTCACCGGCTACGGCCACGAGGCCGGCGCCGCGCTGGCGCGCCATCCCGGCATCAACCATATTTCGTTCACCGGCTCGCCGCAGACCGGCAAGCTGGTATCGCAGCTCGCCGCCGAGAACCACGTGCCGGTCACGCTGGAGCTGGGCGGGAAGTCGCCGCAGGTGATCTTTGCCGATGCCGACCTTGATGCGCTGGTGCCGGTGGTGGTCAACGGCATCGTGCAGAACGCCGGGCAGACCTGCTCGGCCGGCAGCCGCGTGCTGGTGGAGCGCCCCATCTACGATACGCTGCTCGACCGGCTGGCGTCGGTGTTCGAATCGCTGCGCGTCGGGCCGTCGGAACTCGACCTGGAATGCGGCCCGCTGATCAGCCGCAAGCAGCAGCAGCGCGTGTGGGATTTCGTTTCCGACGCGCAGCACGCCGGCATCGCCGTGATGGCGCAAGGCCAGATCATGGCCGAGGCGCCGGAGTCCGGCTATTACCAGGTGCCGATGCTGTTCCGCGACGTGCCGCCGGCGCATCGGCTGGCGCAGGAAGAGGTGTTCGGCCCGCTGCTGGCCGCGATGCCCTTCGACACCGAGGCCGAAGCCGTGGCGCTGGCCAACGGCACGCCCTACGGACTGGTCGCCGGCCTGTGGACGCGCGACGGCGGCCGCCAGTTGCGGCTGGCGCGCAAGCTGCGCGCGGGCCAGGTCTTTATCAACAACTATGGCGCCGGCGGCGGCGTGGAGCTGCCCTTCGGCGGCACCGGCCAGTCGGGCTACGGCCGTGAGAAGGGCTTCGAGGCCCTGTACGGATTCACCACACTGAAAACCATCGCTATTCAACATGGGTAACATCAATTTCCTGTCGGTCGCCTTTGCCATCTTCTTTTTCTGGATGGCGTGGCACGTCAGAAACAAGCGCGCCACCAATCCGTCGGCCATGCCGCGCCTGCAGGTCTTCAAGCGCAAATGGGGCGACACCGTGGGCGACCGCGTGCACTGGTGCCTGTATGTGGCGCTGCCCTTCCTGCTGGCGCTGATGATGGTGGCCAACGCGCTGCGCGGACGGGGACCGTTCGCGCATTGAGTGCGGCTGCACAAATCCAAATACAACGAGGAGACAAGCGATGAGACTGGCCAACAAGGTAGCCGTGGTCACCGGCGGCGGTTCCGGCTTCGGCGAAGGCATCGCCCACACCTTCGCGCGCGAAGGCGCCAGCGTGATGGTGGCCGACCTGCGCGAAGATGCTGCCGAACGCGTGGCCGTGGCCATCCGCGATGCCGGCGGGCAGGCGCGCGCGGTGCGTGCCGATGTGGCGCGCGGCGGGGACGTCGCCGCCATGCGCGACGCCACGCTGGCCGCCTTCGGCGACGTGCACATCGTCGTCAACAATGCCGGCACCACGCACCGCAACAAGCCCATCCTTGAAGTCACGGAAGAAGAATTCGATCGCGTCTACGCGGTCAACGTCAAGAGCATCTACTGGTCGGCGCGCGAATTCATTCCGCATTTCCGCCAGCGCGGCGGCGGCGTGTTCGTCAACATCGCGTCCACCGCCGGCATCCGGCCGCGTCCGGGGCTGGTCTGGTACAACGGCAGCAAGGGCGCGGTGATCACCGCCAGCAAGGCCATGGCGGCGGAACTGGGCAAGGACAATATCCGCGTGAACTGCGTCAATCCCGTAATCGGCGCCACCGGCCTGCTTGAAGAATTCATGGGCATGCCCGACACCCCCGAGAACCGCGCAAAGTTTCTCGCCACCATTCCGATGGGCCGCATGTCGACCCCGCAGGACGTGGCCAATGCCTGCCTGTACCTGGCCTCGGACGAGGCCGCCTTTATCACCGGCACCTGCATCGAAGTCGATGGTGGCCGCTGCGTGTGAGCGGCCGTGGCAGGTCCGTTAGTACCGTAGAGCCGTAGAGCCGTAGAAGCGTCGTAGAAGCGCAAACAATCTCTGGAGACAGCATGACATCGACTGCAGTCAATCCCGGCGTCGGCGACGCCGCTTTCGAAGATGCCACTTACCGCAAGGTGAGCTGGCGGCTGGTGCCTTTCCTGCTGCTGTGCTACGTGGTCGCTTACCTGGACCGCGTCAACGTGGGCTTTGCCAAGCTGCAGATGCTCAATGACCTGAAGTTCAGCGAGACCATCTACGGGCTGGGAGCGGGGATCTTCTTCATCGGCTACTTCCTGTTCGAAGTGCCCAGCAACGTGATCCTGCACAAGGTCGGCGCGCGCATCTGGATCGCGCGCATCATGATCACCTGGGGCTTGATCTCGGCGGCGATGATGTTCGTCACCACGCCGACCATGTTCTATGTGCTGCGCTTCCTGCTGGGGATCGCCGAGGCCGGCTTCTTCCCCGGCATCATCCTGTACCTGACCTACTGGTACCCGGCCAACCGCCGCGGACGCACCACCACCTTCTTCATGACCGCCATCGCCCTGTCGGGCGTGATCGGCGGCCCGCTGTCGGGCTGGGTGATGCAGTCGTTCGACGGCCACAACGGCTGGTCTGGCTGGCAATGGATGTTCCTGCTCGAAGGCATCCCTTCGATCCTGGTCGGGCTGTGGGTGCTGGCCTACCTCGATGACCGCATCTCCCACGCCAAGTGGCTGAGCGCGGACGAGAAGGCCCTGCTCGAGCGCAATATCGCCAGGGAAGACGCGCACAAGGAAGACCCGCCGATCCGCACCGTATTCGCCAGTCCGCGCGTCTGGCTGATGAGCGCCATCTACTTCTGCTTCGTGATGGGCCTGTACGGCGTGAGCTTCTGGCTGCCGACCATCATCAAGCAGACCGGCGTCAAGGGCGCGCTCGACATCGGCTTGCTGACCGCCATTCCCTATGGCTGCGCCGTGGTCGGCATGATCCTGGTGGCTTACAGCGCCGACCGCTCGGGCGAGCGCCGCTGGCACATCGCGATCCCCGCGCTGGCAGGCAGCATCGGGCTGCTGCTGTCGGTGCACTGGCACAGCGATACCACGCTGGCGATGGTTGCGCTGACGCTCGCGACCATCGGCATCCTGACCACGCTGCCGCTGTTCTGGAGCCTGCCGACCGCGTTCCTGGCCGGCACCGGTGCCGCGGCGGGCATCGCGCTGATCAACTCGCTGGGCAATCTCGCCGGCTTTCTCAGCCCCTATGCAGTGGGTTGGCTCAAGGACCTGACGCATAGCACCGATTCTGGCATGTACCTGCTCGCCGTCTGCCTGGTGGTGGGTGCGGCGCTCACGCTGTCGGTGCCGGCTCGCCTCGTCGCCGGCAAGGCATCCTGACGTCACAGGCCATCGCTGGCCAATATTGGCCCTCTCCCGCAACGGGAGAGGGCTGACGCAGCACCTCGGTGGCCACGCGGTCACATCAGCGCCACTTTCCCCGCCACAACGCGCCGTCCTCTTACGCCGATGTAGGACCATCACCGGCATTCCCGCCGGGCGATGGGTCCTAGCATGGAAAAAAGAACCCGGAGTGCCTGCACGGCACCTCCGGACGTTGCCTTTTCCGTCATTCGTCAAGGAGGCTATATGCAGTACCTCCCAGCTTTTGCCCCGACACGTTCGCTGGAACGGATCGAAGCGCGCCTGGCCCGCCGCACACGCACCAAGCGGCTTGTCATCGCACTGAGCGCCGGCGTGGTCGCCCTGCTGGCATTGCTGCCGGCTGCCGGCCAGGCGCAGATGCAGGCTGCGCCGGCCGATTCGCTGGCCCCGGCCCCGGGCTCCGCCATGCCGCCAGCGCCTGCTGCATCGCCGGCTCCTGCACCGGGTGTGGCTCCGACTCCTGTACCTGGCACATTGCCGGCGCCACCGGCTGCCGCGCCGATGCCAATGCCGGCACCTGTGGTCACGGCTCCGGCACAGCCGTCGCCGCCGCTTACCGTGCCGCCACCTCCGCCGCCAACTGATGCCATGGTGCAGAAGACCGCTGGCCCGGTCACCTATGTCTGCGGTGGGGTCGCGGACGACGAGCAGCGTGCGCTGTCAGCGCAGTCCCGCAACTACAACATGGGGCTGCTGTTCACGCAGGGTGCGCGCGGCGAGTACCTGTCGGACGTGACCGTCAAGCTGATGCGTGGCAACCGCGAGGTGGCCAGCTTCGTGGCCGATGGTCCGCGTTGCCTGGTCAGGGCGCCGCAGGGCACCTACAACGTGCGCGCTACCTATGAGGGCCGGACCAAGACGATGGTGGTCAGCACCGGCACGCACAATGCGCAGATGCGCTGGTAGTTGCCGATTCCACTGACCAACCAGTCCGGCACGACAACCGCAGGAAAAAAGGGGCGCCTGAAAGCCGCAGTCACCGGCTTTCAGGCGCCCCTTCTCTTTCCCCTGCCGGTTGCGGCAGCCCGACCTTACTTCGCCGGATCGTCCCCCAGCATCTGCGCCACCGAGCCGGCCGTGCCCGCCGCGCGCTCGCCGATCAGCCGGTGCAGCGTGCCGAGCAGCTCGTCCTCGTTGTAAGGCTTGCCCAGGTAGACGTCGACGCCGATCTCCTGCGCATAGCGGCGATGCTTCTCGGCCGTGCGCGAGGTGATCATCACCAGCGGCATCTTCGCCGTGCGGCTGTCGGCCCTCACATTACGCGTCAGGTCGAAGCCGTCCATGTTGGGCATCTCGATGTCGACCAGCATGGCGTCGGGCATCACGTCCTGCAGCTGCTTGAGCGCATCCACGCCATCGCGTGCCAGCACGACCTGGTAGCCGGCGCGGCTGAGCAGGCGCTGCGTCGCCTTGCGCACCGTCAGCGAATCGTCCACCACCATCACGGTCGGCTGCGTGGTCAGCCCCTGGACCGGCTCGGCCGAGCCGTTGCCGGCAAATTCCGCGACGGCGCCCAGCGCTTGCTGCGGCGCCCGCTCCAGTTGCAGCTGCGCCGGCGCCAGCTCGCCGCGCTCGCGCACGAAGCGCTGCGCCAGCACGACCGGGTTGTAGATCAGCACGATCTCGCCGTCGCCCAGCGTGGTCGCACCGGCAATCCCTTCCAGGCGTGCCAGGTGCGGACCGATGTGCTTGACCACCACTTCCCGGTTGCCTACCACCTCGTCGACGTGCACCGCCACGCGCTCCGCACCGCTGCGCACGATCACCACCGGCGAATACTTGCGGCCGGAAGCCAGCGCCGCGCTTTCCTCGAGCAAGACACCAAAATAGTAGAACGGCACCTCGCCACCGGTGGCCGCCAGGCGGCCCTGGTTGTAGGCATCGAGCAGCGCCTGGCCGCGCAATTGCTGCACCTGGTCGATCATGCCGCTCGGCAAGGCGTACAGGCGGCCGCCCAGCGACACCACCAGCACCTGCGTGATTGCGGTCGTCAGCGGCAGGTGCACGGTGAACGTCGTGCCACGGCCGGTGGTGGTGGACAGCGTGATGCGTCCACCCAGCGCCACCGTCTCGGCACGCACCACGTCCATGCCGACACCGCGGCCGGCCAGCTCCGACACCGAGTCGGCCGTCGAAAAGCCCGGCGTGAAGATCATCTCGGTCAGGCGCGCTTCGCTGGCTTCGTCGTCCTGCGCAAGCAGGTGACGCTCCACCGCGCGCGCGCGGATGCGGGCGAGATCGAGGCCGCCGCCGTCATCGATGAAATGCAGCACGACTTCGTTGCCTTCCTGCTGCACTTCCAGCGTCAGCGAGCCCGCTGCCGCCTTGCCGGCTGCCCGGCGCGCATCGGCCGGCTCGATGCCATGCACTACCGCATTACGGATCAGGTGCTCGATCGGTCCGGCCATGCGGTCCAGCACCGAGCGGTCGACTTCCACCGTGCCGCCCTTGATCAGCAGGCGCACTTCCTTGCCGGTCTCGGCAGCCGACTGGCGCGCCACGCGGTAGAGCCGCTCGGCCAGCGCGTCGAACTGCACCATGCGCGCCTGCATCAGCCCGCGCTGCAATCCGCGCGTGAGCCGTGCCTGCGCGGCAAGGTCGCCGGCGGCGCGGTCAAAGCCGCGGTGCAGGTTCTGCTCGACGGTGGCCACGTCGTTGACCGACTCGGCCATCATCCGCGTCAGTTCCTGGAAGCGCGTGAAACGGTCGAACTCGAGCGGATCGAACTCCTGGTTGTGCTGCGCATCGGCAATGCGCGATGCCATCTGCGACTCGGCCTGGATCTCGATCTCGCGCAGCTGTCCGCGCAAGCGCGCCACGTTGTCGTTCAGTTCGCCCAGGTACGAGCGCATCGCCTCCAGCTCGCTGTCCAGGCGTGCACGGGTCGCGCCGACTTCGCCGGCTTCGTTGATGAGCGTATCGAGGGCACGTGCCTGCACGCGCACCAGCGCACGCTGGCGTTCGCCGGCTTCGGCCGGCGCCGGTGCCAGTTCGGTCGTGACCTGTGCCGGCGCTGCGGGCACCGACAGCGCCGTGCCCGCAGCGGGGGCTTCGGTCCCGGCTGGCTCGCCCGACATGTCCTGCGCCGCTGCATCCGGTGCGTCGGCAAAGCCGTTGACGACATCGGCATCATCGACCGGCAGCAGGCGCCCGGCCTGCAGCGCCTCGGTGTGGGCCAGGATGCGGTCGTACCAAGCGTAGAGCTGGCCGAACAGCTTCGGGCCGACGCGCTGGCCGCGCAGGCTGGCATCGAGCAGCGTTTCCATTTCATGCGCGGCCTGCCCCAGGGCCATCGCCCCGGCCATGCGCGCGCTGCCCTTGAGCGTGTGCAGCGAGCGCAGCACCAGGCCGCCCTGCTGGGCATTCTCCGGCGCGGACTCCCAGGTGCGCACCAGCCGGCCGAGCTCGGGCAGGCTGCCCTGGGCTTCTTCCAGGAAGATGTCGACCAGCGCCTGGTCCAGCGCGGCGGCTTCTTCGATCGGCGGAACCAGATGTGGCCGATGGTGCGTGGGCAGCGGAATGACGACGGCGTCGTGCGGCTCGCTCGCAGGCGTTTCCTGCGCAGCGGCCGGCTCGGCGGTGTTCGCGCCACTCTGGTCGAGGTTGCCGTCGGCAACTGCCGACGGCGCAACCGGCGCGGGCGGCAGCTGGCCAAACAGGCTTGCCACCGAGTCGTCCGGCTCCGCGGGACCCGGCGCCGGCGGCACTGCCACCCGCGGCCGTACCAGCGCGCGCTCGCCGAACTCTGTCAGGCTGCGGCGCAGGCTGGCATCCGCGTCCGGCCAGACGCCGGCGGCGAACTGGTGCAGCATGCCGCGCAGGCGCTCGACCGCCTGTTCCAGCAAGCGGAAGTCGCCGGGGTGCATCGCCACCGGATGCGAACCCAGCTGCAGCAGGAGGCGCTCCAGCGCTTCGGCAATCTCGCGCACCGGCTCCAGGCCTACCGTCGATGCACTGCCCTGCAGCGTATGGGCAACGCGCAGTGCCAGCTCGCTCGGGCAGGGATGGCCTTCGTGGCGCCACTCGGAGATATCGGTGCCGAACTGCCGCAGCAGATCGTCGGCTTCCTGCAGATAGACGTTGTACAGCGGCAGCCCGATGCGAATCGGGCCAATGACCTTGTAGTTGTCGTCGTCGCTCGACAGCCCGCCGGAGAGCCGGAACGGGAGTACGTTGCCGTCGTCCTCGGTGCCGGCGACGTCGGTGCGTGGCTCATCGCCAGGCAGGTCTGCCGCGATTTCCGGCAGCGTGTCGTCCGTCTCCGCAGGCGTCTCAATGGACAAGTCCGCAGGCTGAGGGACATCTGCGGCACCATGATCCGGCGACGCGAAGGCTTCCACCTCGTCAACCGGATCGCGCACCGCCTCGGCAGCGGCGATCAGCGGCGCAATGTCGTGCGGGGTAGCCACATCGCGATGCAGCTGGGCCGCCCATGCCGACAGCTCCGCATGTGCGCGGCGCAGCAGCGCCAGCAGCGCAGGCACCGGCTCGCGCGCCTCGGCGATCCACAGGTTCATCACCTGCTCCACCGCCCAGGCGGCCTCGCCAAAGCGATGCAGGCCGACCATGCGGCTCGATCCCTTGAGCGTATGGAAGGCGCGCCGCACGCGGCTGAGCGTGTCGGCATCGCGCAATGTGTCGAGCCCGGAATTCAGGTCGCTGGCGATGCCGCCGAGCACTTCGTCGGCTTCATCCAGGAAAATCTGCAGCAGCTCGGCATCGACCGCGACGTTGTCACCGGGTGCCGGCGCAGCTTGCGCGGTGGCGCCCGGCTCGGCGACAGCGCCGGCAAGCGGCCCGGCCAGCGCCGCCACCATCCGTTCGCCGGCAGAATCGCCGCCGGCCAGCCAGGTGTTGAACTGCGTCGTGGCTTCGGCAACTTGCCGGCGCAGGGCCGCATCATCGTCGATGGCAGCCTGCTCGGTCACTGCCTGCAAGGCGGCACGCAGGCGCTGCACCTCGGGCGAGTCGGCGGTGGCTCTGCCGCGGATCGCCTCGCTGGCAGCGGCGCGCGCGGCGTCCAGCGGAGTCTGCTCGTGCGATGCGGTGCGGCGGTCGCCGGCGTCCTCGGCGGGCTCGCCGTCGGTGCCACGTGCACGTCCCAGCTCGAGCGCATCGATAAAGGCGTGCACGCAGCCCAGTTCCGCGGCAATGGCAGCCAGTTGTTCGTTGCGCGTGGCGTCATCGGCGCCGCCAGCAAAGCTGCCGAGCCGCTGCATGACCGCCAGCACGGCTGCGCTGGCCGCCTGCTGATCGTCAGCCAGCGAAACAGGCAACGCGCCTGTCGGCTGCAGCGATTCCAGCGTAGCGTGCAGCGCGCCAAAGGCCTGCGCCGCGTCCTTCAGGCCGGAGGCCGCATCCGGACGCGCGGCATTGCGGTCATAGGTATCGAGCCAGGATTCGCCGCTATCGAGCTGGGCGCGCAGTTGCGCCACTGCCTCGGCCCGCAGCGCCTGCGCGCGGGCCTGCCGGACCATCTCGGCCAGCCATGCGGGTGCAGCCGCCGCCGGACTGGACAGGGATTGCGCCAGCTCTTCGCATTGCGTGGCGAATACCGCGGCAGAAGCGTGGCCCGACTTGCCATGAACCCGCCACGGCAATGCCAGCGCACGCGACAGGAACAATGCGATGCCCGCCGCGCCAAGCGCCTCGCCTTCCGCGCGCGCCGCGGCGGCATTGACGGCGGCCTGCGCCAGGCAACGCTGCAGTGCGGGCTGGGCCAGCGGTTGCGCGGCTTCGGCCAGGGCCGCCAGCGCGATTTCCCAGCCGGCCTGGTCGCCGGCTGCGGCGCGGTCAAGCGCGCCGGCAGCCTGCTGCAGGTTGCGGGTGTCGATCGGATCCAGCCAGCCGTAATAGCGCAGCCGGTGGTCGGCCCGCGCCACGGCATGGCCCGGGTCAAGGCGGAAAGCCTGGAGGCAGCGTGCGATCTCGGCGCGCAGTGCACCCAGGGATTCGCCCGATGCTGCGGTCTCGCTTTCATTGCCGGTACAAACCAGCAGGAAGACCGCGTCGTTGAGCAGTGCCTGCGGCACGCGCACCTGCCCTTGCAGGTACTGGCGCAGCAGCAGATGGGCCCGCGCGGCGAAGCGCTTGGCCAGCAGGTCCGACGGCAGCAGGCCATGCGCCAAAGCGCGGAACACCAGTCCCAGCACGAACCACACGCCCCGGTCCGGATGGTCGGTGGCGCGGCGCGCATCCTGCTCGTTGACGCGGACCGCGTCGAGCGCCTCCTGCAGGGGCAGGTAGGCTTCGCGCAGCAGCGATGCATCGCTGCACGGGGTGGGCAGCCGCAGCGACTTCAGCAGTGCGGCTTCGAAACGCTGGCGCGCACGCGTTACGACCGAGGCACTGCGGGCCGGCAGCAGAATGCCCGGCAGCATCTGCACCTCGTCGACCCACAGGTCGGCGGGATGCACGCGCTCTTCACCGAGCAGGGTCAGGACGTCGGCATAGGAGCGGAACAGGCGCAGCGGATCCTCGTCGTCGCCGGCCATCAGGTCATCGACGTACTCGGCAAGCGCCTGCACGCCGGCACGGAAAACCGCCAGCGTGGCAGCACTGGCGGCAACGCTGCCGGTGTCGATGCCTTCCAGCAAGCGGCGCAGTGCCTGGCTGTACGGATCGATGCCCCGCAGGCCGACGATATGCACCGCGCCTGCGGCCTGGTGCAAATGCTGGCCGGCCAGCCGCAGCGAAGTGGTGTCGCGCGCGCCGAGCGCCTCGGGCGCCTGCTGGATTTCGTCGACGTAATGGCCGAGTTCCGCCGCGGCGTCGTCCAGCGCGCTGCGCAGGCTGGGTGCAAGCCACGCCAGCACGGACAGGTCGCGCACGGCGCTGGCCGGCGTGACTGCCGCGTCAGCCGATGCGGGCAAGGCAAGCGGCGATGGCAGCGGATCGCCCGTTGCCTCCTCCGGCGACGTTGACGGGGGGGACGAATGGGCCAGGCCAGCCGTATCGCGCGAAACAGGAAAATTCAAAGACATGACGGCTTCCAGTGCTGCCCTTGCGCAGCGGCCGCCGGCGGGCCGCCACGGCGGCGGGCGCCAGGCTCGTTGAAGGTGCTGCCGATGTGCGCGGAAGCGTTCCCGGACGTCATCCGGACACTCAGCCGATCTTGAATCGCGACACGGAGTTACGCAGCTCTTCGGTCAGCAGCGTCAGCTGGCGCACCGATTGCGCGGTCTGCCGCGTGCCGGAGGTGGTCTGCTCCGTGACCTGGAGAATGCGGTCGATGTGGCGGGCCACGTTCGTGGCCAGATCGGCTTCGTGCGACGTCGACTGCGAAATCTGTTCGATCAGCTCGGCCAGCTGGCGCGACACGCGGCCGATCTCCAGCAGCGCCGAACCGGCGTTGTCCGAGAGCCGCGCGCCTTCCACCACGCCCTGCGTGCTGCGCTCCATGGCGTGCACGGCATCCTGCGTATCGGTCTGGATGGTGCGGATCAGCGCGCCGATCTGCTTGGTTGCCTCGCCGGAGCGCTCTGCCAGCCGCTGCACTTCTTCAGCCACCACCGAGAAGCCGCGCCCCGCTTCGCCGGCGGATGCCGCCTGGATGGCGGCGTTCAGTGCCAGCACGTTGGTCTGCTCGGTAATGTCCGAGATCAGCTCGACGATTTCACCGATCTCCTGCGACGACTCGCCCAGCCGCTTGATCCGCTTGGAAGTGTCCTGGATCTGCTCGCGAATGTCGTTCATGCCCGCGATGGCGTTCTGCACCGCCACCTGGCCCTGCTCCGCGGCGGTCAGCGAGGCGCGCGCCACGTTGGCGGATTCGGCCGCGCCGCGCGACACCTGCGTGATGCGGTCAGCCATGTCCACCACCGATTCGCCAGTCTGGCGGATCTGGCGCGACTGTTCTTCGGTCGTGGCGGCCAGCTGGTTGGAGGTTGCCTGCACCTGGCTCGAGGCCTGCGTCACCTCTCCGGCCGTCAGCTGCACGCGGCCGACCAGTTCGCGCAGTTCTTCCACCGTGTAGTTCACCGAGTCGGCGATGGCGCCGGTGATGTCTTCGGTCACCGTTGCCTGGCGCGTCAGGTCGCCGTCCGCGATGTCCTGCAACTCGTTCATCAGCTGCAGAATGGCCTTCTGGGTCGCGTCGTTGTTGCGCTTTTCATCCATCCGGCGCGCTTCCGCTTCATGCTCGCGCGCCTCGGCTTCCAGCGCGCGCATGCGCGAATCGCGCAGGTACAGCGCCGCCAGGCCCGCCAGGCAGAGCAGCGTCAGCAATGCCGAAACCACGGTCGCACCGAGCGTGACCGGGCGGTAGCGTGCCGACTCCGAGTACGCCTGCTGCAGGGCAGCCAGCTCGCCGCGCAAGGCCTCGTTGTCATTGAAGATCTGCTGCTGCGCGCGCTTGGCGGCAATCAGGCCGGGCAGGTTCTGCAGGATGGTCTGCGTCGTCTTCTGCACCGATTCGAAACGCTGCGAGAGCTGCTCCAGGTAGCCGCGTGTCTCGGTGTCGCTGGCTGCGTTCAGGCGCAGCGCCTCGCTGCCGTTGAGCAGGCCGTCGAGCGTTTCACGGAAGGTGTTGGTGTCCTTGCCGAGCAGGAAAGCGGTCTCGGGGTTGACGCCTTCGCCGGAGAGGAACTCGTTCAGGTTCTTGCCCAGGCGCTGCGTCAGCATCACCAGCTGCGCCGATGCCGCAACCTCACGGGAGTTGGCGCCGGCCTGCAGCTTGATCGCGGCCACCTGTTCGGCCGCTTCCAGCAGTTCCGGGTTGGAGGCGTTGAAGATCTGCAGCGTCTGGCCGACGGTGTTCAGCACCGGCTGCTGCGCCAGCACGTCGGCCGCGCTCTTCTCGGAGCGCTTCCATGAATTCATCGCGGTTTCGAGCAGCGGCGCGGCGGCGCCGGTGGTGGCACGCACATGCTTTTCGGCGCTGCCCGTCTGCAGCGCCTGCAAGTCGGCGGCCAGCGCTTCCTTGGACTGGCGCAGCTGCGTGAAGGCCTGCGCATTGCCCAGCAGCGCCACCGGCACGGCTTTACCAAGACGCTGCGAGTGCATCAGCATATCGCCGGAGATTTCGATCTGCGCCGCGGCGTTGTTGGCGATGCGGTTGTCGAGGTACACCGAACCCAGCAGCGCCACCAGCGACACCACCACCCCTGCCGTCAGCGCGCGCTGCTGCGACGAGAACGGCATGCGCCCGAGCAGGGTGGACAGTTGCTCGAAGGGCGTGCGGCCAAGGCCTTCAGCCCGCCCCGGTGCGGATGCCGCACCACCGGCATCGGCGGCGCCTCCCTCCGTCACCAGGCCCGCGGCCGCCTCGGCGGCCGGCGTCTTGCGTCCCAGGCTGAATTTCTTGAAACCCATAGCACCCTCTGTCCGTTGACTCGTTATTCTGTCCGGCCGTTGCCGGATGGCTGCCGCTGCGATGACCCGCGCGGCGCGCTGTTCTGTTGCCGGTTCGCCCGGCCCGCCCTGGTTCCAGTTGAAACTCGCCGCTGCGGCTACGCGGCCTGCTTGCCCGCCTGCAGGAAGGCCGGTGCATCCAGCAGCCCGCGCACATCCAGCACCTGCCAGTCGCGGCCATCGCGATCGGCAAAGCGCTGTCCCTCCCAATCCGGCGTATTGCCGTTGCGCGCCGGCGCGTCCTGGTGCGGCAGGCTCAGGTCGGCCGCGTGGCGCAGGCCGATCACGCGCGTGGCCATGATGCCGCAGGCGCGCTCGACCTGGCGCGACAGCACCACGATCTTGCTGCCCGGCTGCAGCGGCGTCGGCCCTTCCCCGCAAAACAGGCCGAAATCGATCACGCCCAGCAGGTTGCCGCGCGCGTTCACCAGCCCGGCGTACCAAGGCTGGGTCAGCGGCACCCGGCTGGGCTGGCGCATTTCGAGGACTTCGCCGGTCTCGCCCAATGGCAGCAGCCAGCTGCGCTGCCCGACCTGCAGCGCCAGGTAGCTATCGGCCGCCGGCAGGCTGCGCGCCTCGCGCAGGCGCCGGGCCAGCATGGCCTGGTAGTCCTGCAGGCGGGTCTGGCGGGCGCGAATATCTTGGCGTGGCGCGTTCATGTGGCGTTCCCCGGTGCCGTCGAAGCTCAGTGCCGCGTGGTGCTGCTCAATGCGACAGGGCAGCAATCTTGGTCAGCAGCTCGTCGCCGTTGACCGGCTTGACAATGTAGTCCGATGCGCCCTGGCGCATGCCCCAGATGCGATCGGTATCCAGGCCCTTGCTCGTGCACATGATCACGGGGATGTCCTTGAAGCGGTCGTCGCGCTTGATCGCGCGCGTGGCCTGGTAGCCGTTCTGGCCGGGCATCACCACGTCCATCAGGATCAGGTCGAAGGCCTCGTTCTCCAGGCGCGCAAAGGCCTGGTCGCTGTTGCCCGCCACCGAGACCTTGAAGCCCTTCTTGCCGAGCAGGTCGGACATGAACAGCGCTTCGGTCGGAGAATCGTCGACGATGAGAATCTTGCTGATAGTAGTCATGAGTAATCCTTGAATTCGATCAGGCCGGCAGGGCACCTTCGGGCGCCAGGCGCGGCAGGCACGATTCGACGGCCTGCAGCAGCGCTTCGCGCGTAAAGGGCTTGGCGAGATGGTCCTGCGCGCCCACGAGCCGGCCACGCGAGCGGTCGAACACGCCGTCGCGCGAAGAAAGCATGATCACGGGAATCGCGTGGAAACGCGGACTCTTCTTGATAAGGGAACAGGTCTGGTAGCCGTCGAGGCGCGGCATCAGGATGTCGCAGAAGATCAGGTCCGGGTGCATGTCGCCAACCTTGGCAAGCGCCTCGAAGCCGTCTTCGGCCAGCAGGACCTGGCAACCTGCCTGCGACAGGAAGATTTCCGCCGTGCGGCGGATCGTGCTGGAATCGTCGATGACCAGCACCTTGCGGCGCGCTGGCGCCGGTGCTGCTGCCGACGTGGAAGCCGGCAACACGCTGCCGCCGGCGTTGACCCGCTGAATTTCTTCTAATTGAGCGACCCGCATTTTGTTCCCGCGACCAGCTACCCCATGCGGAGCGCCGGCATGCCCTTGAGAACACCCGAGCGGCGCAGTCCGGCCAAGCCGGCTGCCCCGACGGACCCCCGATATTTCTTGTTTCCCATCAAAGGCCGGACAACTGCCCGGCTAGCGGCGGTGCGTGGTACCCGCACCTGCCTCCGTCCTGTGCCACCCCCGGATGGCAGGATGGACGGAATTCATTTTGCTGCAGAGTGTGACAAGACGCCGTGGGGCCGTCAATCCGGACCGGCCGGACCGCCCTGGCGATTTGTCGCATCGGCGCGACGCGGCCGGATCCTTCACCGCCGGCGCCGATGGCCTTGCAGGCCGCGTCAGATCGCGACCATCTCGAAATCTTCCTTGCGCGCGCCGCATTCCGGGCAGGTCCAGTTGATGGGCACGTCTTCCCATTTGGTCCCCGGGGCGATGCCGTCCTCCGGCGCGCCTGCGGCTTCGTCGTAGATCCAGCCGCAGATCAGGCACATCCAAGTCTTGTATTCCATAACAGCCCTGGTCACTCTCCATTAAAATTCAGCGCAGATGGTACCGAATCGGCGCCTCCGGCGCCAGCCGGGGTTAGCCAGAATCGTGCCAAATCCGCCGTGTTCGCGCACGTTAGCGTAGAAATGCCGTGCAAATGCCGCGAAATTCCTCTGTTTTTCCCGCATGTTTGACGCAAGTTCGCGCCCACCCGAACGCGTTTCCGCAGTTTTTTGATCCCAGGCAAAGCCATGTCTCGTAACCAGCAGCTCTTCGACCGCGCCCAGCAAACCATCCCGGGCGGCGTCAACTCGCCCGTGCGCGCCTTCCGCTCGGTGGGCGGCACGCCGCGCTTCATCACGCGCGCCGAGGGAGCCTATATGTGGGATGCCGATGGCCAGCGCTATATCGACTACATCGGCTCCTGGGGCCCGATGATCGTCGGCCACGCCCACCCGGACGTCGTGCGCGCGGTGCAGGAGACCGCCGCCCACAGCTTCTCGTTCGGCGCCCCGACCGAGGCCGAGATCGTGATGGCCGAGGAAATCTGCAAGCTGGTGCCCTCCATCGAGCAGGTCCGCCTGGTCTCGTCCGGCACCGAGGCCACCATGAGCGCGCTGCGCCTGGCGCGGGGCTTCACCGGCCGGGACCTGATCATCAAGTTCGAAGGCTGCTACCACGGCCACGCCGACAGCCTGCTGGTCAAGGCCGGCTCCGGCCTGCTGACCTTTGCCGACACCACCCAGAACGCGCCCTCCTCGGCCGGCGTGCCGGCCGACGTGACCCGCCACACCATGGTGCTGGAGTACAACAACGTAGAGCAGCTCGAACAGGCATTCGCGAAGCACGCCGGGGAAATTGCCGCCGTGATCGTCGAGCCCGTGGCCGGCAACATGAACCTGGTGCGCGCCAGCGACGCTTTCCTGCAGGCCATGCGCAAGCTGTGCACCCGCGATGGCGCCGTGCTGATCTTCGACGAGGTCATGACCGGGTTCCGCGTGGCGCTGGGCGGCGCACAGTCCCATTACGGCATCACGCCCGACATGACCTGCCTGGGCAAGGTCATCGGCGGAGGCATGCCAGCCGCGGCCTTTGGCGGCCGGCGCGACATCATGGCCAAGCTCGCCCCGCTGGGCGGCGTCTACCAGGCCGGCACGCTGTCGGGCAACCCGCTGGCCGTGGCCGCCGGCCTGGCCACCCTCAAGCTGATCCAGGCGCCGGGCTTCTACGACAAGCTGGCCGCCCAGACCCGCAAGCTCGCCGACGGCCTGTCCGAAGCCGCCCGCGCCGCCGGCGTGCCATTTGCAGCCGACGCCATCGGCGGCATGTTCGGCATCTACTTCCGCGAGGGCGTGCCGGGCAGCTTTGCCGAAGTGACCACGAGCGACACCGCGCGCTTCAATTGTTTCTTCCACGCCATGCTCGACAACGGCGTGTACCTGGCGCCTTCTGCCTTCGAAGCCGGCTTTGTCTCGGCAAAGCATGACGACGCCATCCTGCAGGCCACGCTGGACGCGGCCCGAAAGGCGTTCGCGGCGGACTGAGTGCAGCCCCGTCCGCGTGGCTGCCTCGATGCAGTCGCGCGGAGAAGCAGGGATGCGGCCCGGGGGCGACAGCTGCCGTGCGCTACACTTGAAGCTCGTCCAACCCCGGAGCCTTCGATGCGCGCTTCTCTGCCCCTGTCCTCGCCGACGTCCGTTTTCCGCTGGCTGCTGCTGGCGGTCCTCGCCAGCCTGCTGTCCGCCTGCGGCTACAACGATTTCCAGGCCAAGGACGAGGCGGTCAAGGCAGCCTGGGGCGAAGTGGTCAACCAATACCAGCGCCGCGCCGACCTGATCCCGAATCTGGTCAATACCGTCAAGGGCTACGCCACGCACGAGCGCGAGACGCTCGAAGCCGTGACCAAGGCCCGTGCCGCGGCCACTAGCATCCAGGTGTCGCCGGAGACACTGAACGACCCGGAAGCCTTCAAGCGCTTCCAGCAGGCGCAGGGCGAGCTGTCCGGCGCGCTGTCCCGCTTGCTGGCGGTATCAGAGAACTATCCGCAGCTAAAGGCCGACGCCTCCTTCCGCGATCTGCAGTCGCAGCTGGAAGGCACCGAGAACCGCATCACCGTGGCGCGCCAGCGCTACATTGCCGCGGTGCAGGAGTACAACATCCTGGCCCGCAGCTTCCCGACCAACCTGACCGCAATGGTCTTCAAGTATCCGGTCAAACCTTCGTTCGCGGTGGAGAACGAGAAAGCGATCTCCGCACCGCCAACCGTGAAGTTCTGAGGCCGCAAACATCGTGGGCACGTTCCTGTCATCGTCTGCTTTGCGCGGCTGGCGCCGGGGGCTGGCCGCATTGCTGTGGCTCGCCGCCGTGCTGGCGGCGCCCGCCTTTGCCGCTGACGGCTTCGTTGCGGTGCCGCCGCTCACCCAGCGTGTCACCGACCTGACCGGCACCCTTAACGCCCAGCAACGCAGCGCCCTCGAGAACGTACTGGCGGAATACGAGCAGCAGCGCGGCAGCCAGATCTTCGTGCTGATGCTGCCCACGACCGAGCCCGAGACCATCGACGCCTACAGTATCCGCGTGGCCGACGCCTGGCGCGCCGGGCGCAAGGGCATCGATGACGGCGTGATCGTGCTGATCGCCAAGGACAACCCGCCCGGCCTGCGCAAGATGCGGCTGGAGGTGGGCCGCGGCGTGCAGGGCTCGCTGACCGACGCCATGTCCAAGCGCATCCTGCAGGACGTGATGGCGCCGCACTTCCGGCAGAACGATTTCTACGGCGGGCTGGCGGCGGGCGTCTCGGCCATCCAGGCCACCATCGACAAGGAAGGGCTGGCCGGCCCCCAGCCGCGCAAGGCTGCGCAGTCGTCGTGGACCGACTGGCTGCCAGTATTGTTTCCGCTGGCCATCATCCTGTTCTTCTTCCTGTCTGCGGCGCTGCGCCCGCGCGGCCCGCAGATCGTCACCGGCCCGCGCGGCCGCGACGTGATCGCCGGGGGACTGGGCGGACTTGGCGGCTACGGCATGGGCCAGGACTGGGGCCGCCGCGGTGGCGGCTTCGGTGGCGGTTTCGGCGGTGGCGGCGACTCGGGCGGCGGCTTCAGCGGCGGCGGCGGGGGTGGCTTCGACGGTGGCGGTGCCTCCGGCAACTGGTGACAGCGAGACAGACATGCCATCGATCCGACGCGCCCTGCGCCACCTGGGTACCTCCACCGGCACCGCCCGCCGGTACTTCCCGCCCGCAGCCCAGAAACAACTGCATGACGCCGTCCACGCCGGCGAAGCGCGCCATCGCGGCGAGATCCGCGTGGTGATCGAAGCCAGCCTGCCGGTTGGCCATGCGTGGTCGGGCACGACGCCACGTGCACGCGCGCGTGCGCTGTTTGGCGCGCTGGAGGTCTGGAATACCGAAGACCACACCGGCGTGCTGCTCTATATCAATCTCGCCGATCACGCCGTGGAGATTCTGGCCGACCGCGGCATCGATGCCTGCGTGGGACAGAAGACCTGGCGCGCGGTGTGCGATGAGCTTGCCAGGGGGCTCGCCCGGGATCTCTCGGTCACGCCGGTGCTGGCAGCAGTCGAACGCATCCACGAACTGCTGGCCACGCATTTCCCGTCGGATGGCGGCTACAACCCCAACGAACTGGACGATCGGCCGATCGTGCTTTAGCCGGTCGTCAGCGGGGGCGGCGCGCGCCCATCAGGTACCACACGGCCGCCACCACTTGCAGCGCCACCAGCCCGGCCCATACCGTCAGGTGCGCAGCCTTCGGATAGTGTCCGGCCGTGGCAGGCCACAGATCCAGCACCAGCCCCACGCCAACCTGGCAGGCAAAGGTCGCCAGGAACACCGTCAGCGTCAGCGCCGTCGTCGCCCGGCCGATCAGTGCATCGGGGAAGCTGCGCGCCAGCACCGCGTAGGTCAGGATGCCGCTGGAACCGAACATGCCGTAAGCCGCCCACAGCAGCGCCGGCGGCAGCGGCACCTGCGCCATGATCAGGCCCTGGATCACGATGAAGCCAGTCATGCCGGCGCCGGCGAAGGCGTAGAGGCTCACGCCCATGCGCTCGAGATGTCGCGCCGCCCAACCCGAGCCCACGCAGCCGGCCATCATCGCAAACCCGATCACCGACACCAGCCGTGCAGCCTGGTCCGGCGCGAAGCCGGAAACGTCGCGCATAAAGGCACCGACCCAGAGCGTTTGCACGGCAAGGAAAATGCCCTGGTTCAGCAGCGTCAGCGGCACCACGCGCCAGAAGCGCTCGCTGCCCAGGATCTGGCGCGTGCCGCGCAACTGCTCGGCCAGGCTTTCTTTGCCGGCGCGGGCCTTGTCCGGCACGCCGAACCACAGCAGCACGGCCATGGCCAGCGACACGCCGGCCATGCCGGCGCTGAGCGTGCGCCAGTCGGTCCATGACAGCATCCAGGCCAGCGGCGAACCGACCACCACGGCGCCGAGCCCGCCGATCGCCATCACCACGCCGTTGAGTAAGGGCATACGCGACAACGGGAACCACATCGACAGCGCCTGGATGGCGGCGCCCAGGCAAACCGAAACGCCCACGCCGATCAGCAGCCGCCCGGTCGCCAGCCCGACCATGCCGGGCGCCCATGCAAAGACCAGCGCGCCGGCCACGGCGGCCAGCAGCATGACAGCCTCGGTCCGGCGCGGGCCGTAGCGGTCCAGCAGAATGCCCGCCGGCAGCTGGGCGCAGGCGAAGCCGAGGAAATAGAAGCTGGTCAGCAGGCCGAGATCGCTGGCGCTGAGCCCGAGCTCGCGCGTGAGGTGTGGGGCAAAGCCAAGATTGACGCCCCGGAACACATAGGACACCAGGAAACCCAGCGAAAACACGGCCAGCACGCGCCAGCGCGCGGCAGATGGCGTTGACGAAACCGACGACAGGGACGAACGGGTAGCAGCAGAAGTAGTCATGCCCTAGATTGTCGTCACCAATGTGGTGCAAAGCCAGCGAAACATACCCACGGCAATTGTGAGTAGAATTTGACGACCATGGCCTCCCGCCCCGTCAACCGCCGCCCTCACCTGCCGCCCCTGCAAGCGCTGCGCGCACTCGAGGCCGCGACCCGCTATCGCAGCTTTTCACGTGCGGCCGAGGAGCTGGCGCTCACCCACAGCGCCATCAGCCACCATATCCGCGGCCTGGAAGACCATCTCGGCACCAAGCTGTTCCAGCGCACGGGCAGCCTGATGACCCCCACCAGCGCCGGCGCACGGCTGGCCGAGCAGGTGCGCGGCGCGCTCGACAGCATCGAAAGCGCCCTGCGCGAAGCCGGCAGCAGCGCCGGACCGCCCGTGATCCGGCTGCAGGTGAGCGTGATGGCGGACCTGGCCAATGCATGGCTGATCCGGCGCCTGCCCAGCCTGCATGCCCAGGCACCCGAACTGGATCTGCACCTGCGGCTGCATGCCGAAATCACGCCGCCGGACCCATATAGCGTCGACGTAGGCATCTGGCACCAGCGCATCGACCTGCCCGGTTTCGCGTGCCACAACCTGATCGAGGACCATGTCATCGCCGTGGCCAGCCCCGCCCTGCTGGCCCGCTACCCCGGCTTTACGCTGCCCGACCTGCCACGGCTGCCGATGCTGCGCTTTGCACTGCGGCCATGGCGTGACTGGCTGGAGAGCGCCGGCCTGCCGGGCGCCGAACCCGAGCGCGGCCCGATCTTCCAGGATGCCGGGCTGATGCTCCAGTCAGCCGTGGCCGGGCTGGGCGTTGCCACGGCGCGCGCCCAGCTTGCTCATGACTACCTGGCGAGCGGGCAACTGGTGCAGATTGGCGATACGAAGGTTCGGTCAAGCCTGCATTACTGGGTGACGTGGCGCGAGGGGAATCCGCGGGAGAAGGCGATTCAGCGGTTTTATGCGTGGCTGCAGGAGCAGGTCGTCGACGACGCCTCCAATTGCGCTTCGCCAGGCGAGGCACCCGGTTGACGCGAGGCGTTTCATCGCTGGAATGTTTTTGGCGCGTTTGTTGAGACTAGGAATCATTTTTCCTGCCAAGGGCCTCAAGTCGCTCTTGATTGGCATGACACTACCTGCGCCGGCACACGAAATCGCGCAAATCCCAGGCCTCGCCGCTCTCCAGGTTTCAGAAATGCAACCAATCTGCGCGTCGATGTAAAACTGCGCTGGCGCACGGCACCCTATCCAAACAGATGACTCGTGGCATCTCCCTGGTCCGGGGTTCCCCTTCCAGCAAGGCGCTGCCTACATCTATTGGCGTTCCGTCGCAGTTTGCAAGACCGAAAAGGCTGAGGCATCGGCAGGCAGAGCGCTGTCGGGCCCATGTATCTCCTACATTGCCCTGTATCGGAGATGAAACGAGTCATAAATCTCGACAGGTCGGAATTCGCTCATCCGGCGCCCTTGGGCGTTTGAAATTGCCTCCCCTCGTTGGGGGTGGGATTGACCCGAAGAAATTGCGATTTAGTCACGTCTTGCCCCGGCCCTTCGAGACCTCAAGCCAAACAGGACATCCTTTGGTGCTGCAGCGCAGCACCAACCGCAGCCGTCATGTAACAGATTGGGAACACTTTGATCACGGCCGACCCGCGCATTCACCCCTATCAAACAGCATTTCTTAATGATTTCAGATAGTTAGGCGCACTGGCACGTTCGTCGCACTTATGTCCCGGCAAACAGAAGTGAGACCAGGGGGACGACTGGAACATAAGAGGCATCGCGCAGACAAGCGTGTACCTGAACAACAACAGTTTTCAGTACGACCCCGCACTCCCAGGGCGGGATTCGGGCTGGTGCAGCAAGCGAGGGCCGCGCGGCAGGACAAGGGCCCGCATCGAAAGGACAAGCTGAGCGCGAGTCCTGCCGACAAGAACAGCAAGGTCTTTCAGGAACACGGGCCTCGAACGGGAAACCCGAAGAGGTCCGTGAAACCTGGACCAGGCGTTGCGCGAATGCGCGACGCGTAGAAAGGGATGCGCTGGCGAACGAACAGCTTGCCAGGGCAACCCAAAAAGAATGTGGGGTAAGGTCAGGTCCGCCATGCTGGCGGGGCGACGTACAAGCCGGTCGAACACCCAGGCATCAGCAACTGGCGCAAGACAAGCCAGTATTGATGGTTGCGGTCTGACCGGCCGGTACGCCCACCCCGGCCTGGCGCAGTTGAAGCAACGGCGGACCAGCAGTTTTTGATTTAGGGAGCGTGCCAGACCGGCCAGCCGGTATGGCGCAAGCCTTAGAGCCGCCGAGGAAGGGCCGGTGCAGACCGGATCCGCCCTCGTTAGAAAAATAGATCCGGGGAAATCTTATGACCGCATACGTCAATCGTCCGCTGCTATACGTTTCGCAGCACCACGACGCCATGCTATGCAGGCTCTTTTCACAGCGGGGCTGGAAACTCATCTTCGCCTCGAATGCACGCGACCTCGGAGCGCTGCCCGCGAGTTCGCAGCCACTTGCCGCGTTGCTGGACGTGCATAGCGGGTTCAGCGACGAAGACCTCGAATCGTTCGAGCCCTGGCTCGCCCAGCCCCACATCGGCTGGATCGGCGCGATCACCAGCCGCGACGCGCTGTCCGACGCAGCACGCCGGTTGCTGGGACTGTACTTCGTCGATTACTACACGACACCATTCGACCCGGGCGACCTGGCCCGCTCGCTCGGCCATGCGATGGGCATGGCTCAGCTGCGTCCTGGGGTGGCGCGAGCGACCGCCCAGGGCACTTCCCGTCCCGATGGCATGATCGGCAACTGCTCGGCGATGCAGACGCTGTTTCGGGGTATCGAGAAGGTGTCCCGCTGGGACACCCCGGTTCTGATATCCGGCGAGTCCGGCACCGGCAAAGAACTGGCCGCCCACGCCATCCACCATGCCTCCGCACGAGCACAAAAGCCATTCGTCGCCGTCAACTGCGCAGCCATCCCGCCGACGCTGCTGATGTCGGAGCTGTTCGGCTACGAGCGCGGCGCCTTCACCGGCGCAACCAAGCGAAAGCCTGGCCGCATCGAAATGGCGCAAGGCGGCACGCTGTTCCTTGACGAAATTGGCGACATGCCGCTGGAAAGCCAGACCAGCCTCCTGCGCTTCCTGGAGACCGGGCGCATCGAGCGGCTGGGCGGAACGGAATCGATCAATGTCGACGTCCGCATCATCTCCGCCACGCACGTCGACCTCGACGCCGCCATCGCCGCCGAACGCTTCCGCGGCGACCTGTACCACCGCCTCTGCGTGCTGCGCATCAAGCAGCCGCCGCTGCGGGAACGAAGCAGCGATATCCTGCTGATCGCCGAACATGTTCTCGACGGCGTGCGCAAGCAATCCCCCGACAAGATCCGCGGCTTCTCGCCGATGGCCCTTCGCGCCATCCAGCAGCACACCTGGCCGGGCAACGTGCGCGAACTGATCAACCGCATCCGCCATGCCGCAGCGATGTGCGAGGCAGGTGTCATCCAGCCTGCGGACCTGGAGCTGGCGTCCCCCGTGGAATGCGCACCATCCACCCTGGCCGCCATCCGCGAGGCGGCAGAACAGAACGCAATCATCGAAGCGCTGCAGCGGCATCATGAGCGGCTGATTGACGTGGCAGCTGAGCTCGGGATTTCGCGAGTGACGCTGTTCAGGTTGATGCGGGATTACAAGCTGCAGGTGAAGAAGGGGGATCTGGGGCTGGTTTGCGTGCAGGGCTAGGGCTTCCGCCACCGGTCACGCCGGAGTACAGCCATGCTGAATGCCGAATCCCGCGCTGACAGCGCATCAGGCGGATCCTGGCGCCAGGGCCTCCGGCAGCGCCTGCCCGGCACGCAGACGCTTGCCAGGCTGTTCCGCTTTGGCGTCTCGGGCATCGTCGCAACGGGCATCCACGTGGCCGTGGCCACGCCATTGATCTATCTGCTCCATGCATCGCAGGTGAGTGCCAATGGCGTGGCGTTCGTCATTGCGAATATCGGCTCGTACTTGCTGAATACGCTGTGGAGTTTCGGCGCAACCCCCGGGCGCGACAGCTACCTGCGCTTTCTCTTGGTATCACTGCTGGGATTGCTGCTCACGCTCGGCATTTCAAGAACTACCGACATGCTCGGAGCGGGCTACTGGGCAGGACTTGCCTGCATCCTGTCAGTGGTGCCTCCGGTCACGTTCGTGCTGCACCGGTCGTGGACGTATCGATAACTGCTGTCTGCTGGCCAGTGGGCCCGCCTTCCGGAGAAGATCACCATGTCCGTTGCAACCGAAAACGCTGCGGTGTGCGCCCGCGGCACTGGCACCGTAATCGGTTGGTTCACGGCCGAACGCGTGCAACTCTATGCGGCCGCCCTGCTCATCATCGAATGTGCACTTACGGCGGCGTGGTGGTACTGCCGTTGGATGCAACAAGACTCTACTATCCCAACGATTGGCTGGGACTTCGCCGTCTTTTGGAGTGCTTCCAGTCTCGCTCAGTTGCACGGTCCGGCTGCCGCATATGACTGGGAGCTGCTCCGTGCCGCGGAGATTCCGCTCCTCCAGAATACATTCGGGCCCTTCGCCTATCCCCCGACCTATCTTTTTGTGATCTACCCGATCGCTGCGATGTCGTTCGGGCTGGCGTTGCTACTTGTCTCGGCCATTGGTGTCGCACTCTATCTGTACATCGTAAGGGCGGCCCTTGGCGGTTTGCACAGCCGCTGGCTCATTCCGGCCCTCGCGTTTCCTGGGATTTGGGCAGCACTTCTTGCCGGACAAAACTCTTTATTCACTGCATCGGCTTGCGGTGCTGCACTACTACTGATACGCCGGAACGCCGTGGCGTCGGGCGCTTGCATTGCATTGCTGTGCGTAAAGCCGCAATTCGGTGTTCTTTTTCCGCTTTTGTTGCTTTGCGAGCGCCGCTGGGCGGCAATCGCCAGCGCTGCGGGATTCTCCACGCTCTTCGCAGCCATCGTTGGCCTGTCGTTCGGCATCGAAATATTCCCTGCCTTCGCACGCAGCATGGCCATGTTCCGCGAAGCAGTGGCAGAGCATGGCGATTACGCCTTGCGCGGCGCGCCCACTGTGTTCGCCGTGCTGCGGACCGCCGGCGTAAGCGTCGCGCACTCATATGTCATCCATGCCGTCGTCGCGGCCGCCGCCGCGGGCGTGTGCGCCTGGCTATGGTCGACCAGGCCGCGGCTCGCACTCAGTGCCTCGGCTCTTGCCGTCGGGACGCTGATCGTACAGCCTTACATGATCTACTACGACCTGGCATGGCTGGCTATTCCGATCGCGCTGTTGTCTGTCGACATGGCGCTTAACGGTAGCACACGGCTGGAGAAGCTCATCGTCGTCATTGCCTGGCTGATTCCGGCACATGGACTGCTCGTGGTACTCACGCAATCGATGATGCAGGTGGCGCCGCTGGTACTTCTCGCTCTGCTGGGCATTATCGCCCACCGCCATCTCAGAGCGCGCCGCGACGGCCGTCCAGGGAATGCCGCCGCCGCGGCCTGACGCAATCAGTTGCGCTTGCCGGCAACCAGAGAGATGATCCGGCCATTGCCAGCTGCCCGGCCCTGCGGCCGGCGCTCCTGGTAGCGTCGCTTGACGAGGTAGATCGGCCGGCCCTTCGATTCGTCATAGATACGGCCGATGTACTCGCCCACCACACCAAGCCCAATCAGCTGCACACCGCCAAAGAACAGAAGCAGCGAAAGCACCGACGCATAGCCCGGCACATCAACACCCAGGATCATCGTTCGGACGACGATATACATGCCATAGCAGAACGCCAGCATGGCGATGAACGAGCCCAGGTACGTCCAACTGCGCAGCGGCAACGTGCTGAAGCTGGTAATGCCTTCCAGCGCCAGGTTCCACAGCCGCCAGCCCGAGAATTTGGATTCGCCGGCGCAACGCGACTCGCGCTCGTACGGGACGATCACGGTACTGAAGCCCACCCAGGCGAACAGGCCCTTCATGAAGCGATGCCGCTCGGGCAATTGCTTCAGCGCATTCACCACAATGCGGTCCATTAGCCGGAAGTCACCCACGTTCTCGGGGATCTTCAAGTCCGATAGACAGTTGTGCACGCGGTAGTAGGCCGCCGCGGTCACCCGCTTCAGGAGCGAGTCGCTGGCCCGGCTGGCACGCTGCGCCAGCACCACTTCGGCACCCTCCCGCCACTTCTCGACAAGGGTGGGAATTAGCTCCGGCGGATCCTGCAGGTCAGCGTCGATCGGGATCACAGCGTCTCCGAACGCCTCGTCGATGCCGGCGGTCAGCGCGGCTTCCTTTCCGAAGTTGCGCGTCAGGTCAATCACGCGGACCCGACCGTCACTCCGCGCCACGCCGACGAGCTTGGCGAGCGTATCGTCAGCGCTGCCATCATTGACGCAAACAATTTCAAAGCGTGTGGCCGGGATCGACTCCAGGATCGGCACGACGCGTGCAAAGAACGCATGCAGTGCATCGCCTTCGTTGTAGAGCGGCACCACCAGCGACAGCAGCTGGGTTTCGTCATAGTCGGCCATGATCTGATTCCTCCCCGGCACGCGATGCCGCGCGCTCTATCATCAGGCATCGGTCGATGCCTTGCCTGTTCTTTCCATCCGGATTCGCCAGACTCCAAGTGCCAGCGCGAGCATCAGCCCGAGCGGCGTCAGCTGCAACCCCATCCCCGTGCTCATCAGCTGGCCCCACAGCGGCAGCAGCCACAGCAGTACCAGCAGTTCTCGCTCGCCCCGTAGCCAGCCCGTGCGATAGCCGTGAGCACCCAGCCAGGCAAGCGCAACCCCGAGAAACACGAGATCGTAGTCGTACAGATAGGGTGGCACCAGCAAGCCGGCTGAGGCGAGTACCGCCGCGCGCAGCGCGAAACTGCAGAGCCAGGACCAGGCATAGACCACCGAAGCCAGCGCTACCACAGCCACAATGCCGTGGATCATGTAGGGCAACACTGCGCCGCCCGATAGCATCTTTACTGCGGCGAACACTGTTGGCATGCGCGCCAGTAGCGCGGCACCCTTCTCCACCGATTCGCGTGCCAGGTCGGCATTGCGCAGAAACGCGGCAAAGGGCTCGGGGCCGAACGCAAGCAGCGATACCGCCGCCAGCGCCAGCGATGTGGCAATCATGGCGCCAAGGGTGCGCCAGGCGCGGGCACAAAGCAACGCAACCGGAATCAGCAACGCCAGGTGAGGTTTCACTGTCACCAAGCCCATCAGCACGCCCGCGAGTGCCGGACGCGTGCGCAGGCAAGTCAGAGCGAGTCCTGCGAGACCTGCCAGCCACAAGTCATTCTGGCCAGTTGCAAGCGTTACGGCGATGCCGGGGAATGCTAGCGCGGCCATCCGGGCGCTGGGCCACGGCAGCGTGCGCGACATTGCCCAGGCATACCAGCCTGCCCCGCCTACCAGGAAAACCAGTGTCGCCAGGCCGTAGGGCAGCAACCCGAGCACCAGCAAGAGCAGCAGGAATGTGGGCGGATACAGCCAAGGCAGCACACCGTCGCCGATCGCCAATCCGGGCACGGCCGCCAACTCCACCTGCCGCAACATCGCGAAGTCGTAGGGGGCCACCCCCCCATTGAAAAGTGCCAGTTTCGCCGCACTCCAAAAGACAACGAAGTCTCCGCCCGGCGCAAACACCCCTGGCACTTTGAGCACGCAGGCACGGAATGTCCAGATGCCGAAGTACAGCGCATAGCACGCCAGCGCCACGCGCGAATACAGTCGCAGCCGGCCGATGTCCAGCCAGTGCCTATCCGGCGCGTCGTACAGCGGCCGGCGTTCGGCAATCTGCACGGTGGCCATCACCTACTCACCGCGGTAGGCACCACGGACAGCACAGCCCGAGCTGCCACTCGCCGGACAGCCACGATCACGAGCAGCGCAGATACTACCGGACCGATCTGCGGCATGCCCATCAGCGGATTAGCGTTCTCGAAGAGTGGCAAAAACCAGGCCACCAGCAGCAATGTCCGTTCCCGGCCAGACAAGCCATGGCGGATACCGTCGCCGACCAGGCCAGCAATGGCTATCCCCATCCAGGTCAATTCATAGTGGCGCACATAGGGCGTGGCAAGCAGTGCCGCTGCAGTCAGCACTGCGGCGCGCAACGGCGCCTCGCGCGTGCGGGACCATACATAGGCTACCGATGCGGCCGCTACCAGCGTCGCCATGCCCTGGATAGCGTAAGCGGCCGCCGTGCCCAGCCCCGCCAGCCGTGCGGCCGCCAGGACAGACGGCATGCCATACCAACCATGCGGCGTGCCGTCCAGGAGATTCTCTCGGGCCCATGCCGTGCTGTGCAGGAATGCCGGGATCGTCTCCCAACCGCATACCGCCACACTGACGCCTGCGAATAGCACCACCGTCCACACGGCGCTGAGCAGCGTTCGCACATGTCGCCCCGCAATCAGTGCCACCGGCATCAGCAACGCGAGCTGCGGCTTGATGGCCAGCAAACCGATCAGTACGCCGGCAACGATTGGGCGCCTGCCCAGCAGGCACACTGCGCCTGCAGCCAGGGCGGCCGTCAGCATCGAATTCTGGCCCAGCACGGCCGAAATGATGACTGCCGGAGAGCCGAGGATCGGCAGCCACAGGCCGCGGCGGAACACTGTTCCCGCCCCCAGCAGATCGCCAACGGCTCGCAAATAGATATAGACGGTTCCGACCACGAACAGCAAATAGCTGAATACAACCGGCAATAGGGCGAACGGCAGTGCCATGAGCAGGAATGTCGGCGGATACAGCCACGGCAGCACGATGCCGCTGTTGGCACTCAGCGGCCCAAAGGCCGACATGACTTCGAAGTGCTTGGCGACGTCATAGGCATGCACCGGGCCCTCGCTCAGCGCCAGGTACGACGCGCTCCAGAACACGGCAAAGTCAGTGCCGGGACGACTGACATTGCCATCGGTGAAGCCTTTGCTATGCCAGCCCCAAGCCGCCATCAGGAGCCCGAACAGGATCAGCACGACAGCACTGTAGGTCCGCACACGGTCCAGGTTCAGCCATGTGCGGCTAGTTCCCCCGCCCTGTCTTTCCTTGCTCTGCGGCATGAATTCCTGATCCATGGAAAGCCCCCGTTCCCTTATGTGTGCCGGCGGTGCCCGCCAAATTTCTCCGACACCGGCAACGCCTGATCTTGGCTAAGTCTTGTTTCGCCGGCCCGTTAACGCAAGGCATGTCACTCGCCGGCACGGGTGCGTACGCGGCACAAAGCGCTTCCACAATTGCTGGTGTTTCCATCTTGAATCACGGCCCTCCCTCTCCGCTGAAGGCGCCTGCACACAAGGAATTCCGGGCTGTCGCCATATTCTGGCGTGGTCGCCAGCATGGGATGCGCAGGCCGCCAACGTTTCTGCCATGAAACGTCGGGCTTGCGATCGGGCGGCTCGTCCATCTGTCTCTCCACTACGCCGGCGCGCCATGTCCCATTGCCAATGCCAACCCGCGCGCGGTGTCGCTTGCACCGGATGGCTGTGGCCGTCTCATGCTTATGGATGAACGTGCGTCTGGTCCGGACCGTGGTGCGCAGAGGCCACTCCAATCTGGCCTAGTACTTTAGTCGCGTCATCCAAATTGACTTGCGCGGCATGCGTTTCCGGCGGGCAACGACGCAGGGTCAAAACGCTGATTTCAACCTGCATGGTGTGCAGCCAACAGTCCGCAGCTCGCCGCAAAGCCTTGTGGCACAAGGATTCCAGCGTGCCTGGCCCACGGTTTGCCTATACCGGCCATGCGGCGCCACCACCAGGAATGCCGCGACTGCCAGCACAGCGATTGCTGGCAGCAGACAGACCTGAACACGGGGAGCCGCACCATGCCAGCTGCACGCCAGCCCGCGATACCGCACCGGAACACCGGTCATGCAGCCACCGCCCGCAGCGGCGGCTGCATGCCGCTCCGCAGCGTGATTCCAGCGGGCCATGGGCAGCACGCCGCAAGGTGCATGCATATGTCGGCGGAGCGCCGGCTCCAGGCACGCTGCCCGCGAGGGGCGCGTGCCGGAGCCGGCCGCTGGCCGTTCCACGCCTGCGCCATCTGCGCCCCGCCCCGCTTCCGCTTCCGCTTTACCCACCACTGAAACTGCATTTCTCTGTTTGGAGCGCAGTCGCGCTCTTCCCAACTAAAGGGAGATTGTCATGCAACGCCTGACCCACACCATGAAGCAGTTCGTCCGCGATGAAGACGGCGTCACCGCCATCGAGTATGGCCTGATCGCCGCGCTGATCGCTGTTGTGATCATTGCCACTGTGCGAGTCGTTGGTACGAATCTCAGCACAGTCTTCAGCTACATCGGTGCCCAGCTCGCGTAGCCGGCCACAACCGTGGCGTGGGCAGCCATGCGGCCCACGCCACCAGCCGACTCCCAATGCGTCCACGACGCCCCGAACCAGGAGAAAGACATGCATACCCTCATCGCCCAGTTGAAGGCATTTCAACGTGACGAAGATGGCGTTACTGCCATCGAGTATGGCTTGATTGCGGCGCTGATCGCCGTTGTGATCATTGCCACGGTGCAAACCGTGGGCACTAACCTGAGCACCATATACAGCTATATCGGCGCGTCCCTAGCCTGATCGAGCCATTCGCGCAAGGTGCTGCGCGGATGTCCGCTCGGCATCCGTGCCGAATACCTGTGACAGCCCAAACCCGGAGACCGCCATGCCCTGCCACATTGCAAGTTGGACCACCGCGACGCGACAACGGCGTGACGAAACTCAAGTACGCACCATCTGGGGCGTCGATCACGAAGATGATCAGCAGCGCGGCGAGTGCGCTGGGCAGAAATGTCCTGAGTCCAAGCAACCGATTGCGATAGTGACACCCTGACAAGAGGCAGCGCCAACCCTTAACGAACCGAGCCCATTATGTCCGCCACCTCGAACCTCTCGCCCTTCCTCGGCCCGGTCGCCATCGCAATCGTGCTGACAGCCGCAGCTATCGACCTGCACCGCAGGCGCATCCCGAACTGGCTGACGTTCGGCGCCTGGATGCTCGCCCTGCCCGTGCAAATAGCAATCCATGGCGCGCCTGGCGGCACAGCGGACTGGGCGCTCGGGTGGCTCACCGGCTTCGGCATCTTCCTGCCCTTCTACGTGCTGGGCGGCATGGCCGCCGGCGACGTAAAGCTGATGGCCGCCACCGGCGCGTGGCTGGGCGCCACGATGGCTTTCCAGATTGCCCTGACGACGTTCCTGCTGGGTGGCGCCTGGGCAATCGTGCTGGTGCTGAAGTCTCGCCAGCAGGGGCAGCTGGTACGCAACATCGGTGGAATTCTGCGCACGGGCGAAAACGGCCCCTCCGTCGGATCCATCCCCTACGGCGTGGCGATCGCCGCCGGCACCCTGGCCACGTTGTTCGCCGGCAAATGACACAGACAACACACCCGCGCCCGCGAACGGCGGATGCATTGACGAACACGCAATCGAGCGAACAGGGGACGGCAATGATCGAGCACCACGACACAGGCCATGCACCGCGGCTTCTCGAGCCAGTCGCGTTGCCCGCCAGGAGCGCGCACGCCGACCATGGCGCGCCGCCGCCCTGGCATGTGCTGCCACGGACCATCGCCGACACCGGGCTCGATATCCAGCTGCTGCTGAACCTGCTGCTGAAGGCCGCCTATCTGCACCGTAACGTCACGCTCGCGATACTGACCGATGCCATGAAGCTGCCGGCTGTCGTGGTGAATGAGATCGCAGGCGTGGCCGTCCGTGAGCGGCTGCTGGAAGTGGCGCACCGCGGCGCCAACGACCTGGATGTACGGTTCCGGCTCACCGATGCGGGCTACAGCCGCGCCGCCGAGGCCTCGGCGCGTTGCAGTTATGCCGGTGCGGCGCCGGTCACGCTCGATGCCTACCTTGACGCCGTGCAGCGCCACTCGGTAGGCCGTATCACGGTAAACAAGGCCGACGTCGCTGCCGCATTTCATGACCTAGTGATCCCGGTGCAGCTGCTTGACGCCATCGGCATGGCGCTCAATACCTGCCGCGCGCTGATGATCTACGGGCCGCCCGGCAGCGGCAAGACCTACCTGGCACAGCGCCTCGGCATGTTGCTGCCCGGCGCGGTGCCCGTGCCGCATGCCATCACGGTGGCGGGCGAGATCATCCAGGTGTTCGATCCACTGGTACATGTTCCATTCGATGACAGCGAAGCCTCGCTCGCGCGCCGCTCACTGGATCGCCGCTGGATCATTTGCCACCGGCCGGTGGTGCTGACGGGTGGCGAGCTGACGTTGTCGATGCTGGACCTGCGCTATGACAGCACGTCTGGCTTCTACCAGGCACCCCCGCACATGAAGGCCAACAACGGCATCTACATCGTCGACGACCTGGGCCGGCAGCTGGTTGGCGTGGCCGAACTGCTGAACCGCTGGATCGTGCCGCTGGACCGTGGCGTCGACATGTTCACCCTCAAGACGGGCGTGCGCTTTTCCGTGCCGTTCGATGTCTGGCCGGTGTTCTCGACGAACCTGGAACCGAGCGCCCTCAGCGACGACGCCTTCCTGCGCCGGCTGGGCAGCAAGCTCTACGTGGGCCCGCTGTCGGTGGACGACTACCGCGAGGTGTTCCAGCGCACGGCGACTGAATTTGGTCTTTCCGGCCCGGAAGCCGCGTTCAGTTTCCTGCTGGAGAGCCTGCACTTCTCTAGCGGTACGCCGCTGCTTGCCTGCATTCCCCGTGACCTGATACGGCTGGTGGCCTCGCACGTCCGCTACCACGGCCATTCGCCGCACGTGACCGAGGCGGCCCTGGAGCAAGCCTGGCGGAGCTACTACGGGCTGCAATCCACGCCAGATGCCCCGCCACCACCCGACAACGAACATCGCTGGCCGGACGGCCATCGCGCCGCGGGCTGAGCCCGAGTACTACGACACACGGACAACGCAGGGAGAGTCATCATGAAAAACACGCGCGCAATCCTGATGTTGCTGATTGCCCTGGTCGCCGGCGCGGCGGCCGTGGTATCGGCGTCCCGATGGCTGGTCCAGCAGTCGTCCAGCTCGGTCAGGCAGGTGGTGGTGGCAGCCAATGACCTGAACCTCGGGCAGCCTCTGAACGGCAGCCAGCTCAGGCTGGTCAGCTGGCCGGCCGGCAGCGTGCCGCCGGGCGCATTCGAGGATATGAAGACACTCGAAGGCCGCGTGGTCCGCACCAGCCTGCAGCGTGGCGAGCCCGTCCTCGACGCCAAGCTGGCGCCGGTGGGAACCAAGGGCGGGCTGTCCGCGGTGATCAACGACGGCAAGCGCGCCATTACGGTTCGCGTGAACGATGTGGTGGGCGTGGCCGGCTTCGCACTGCCGGGCAACTATGTCGACGTGATCGTCAATACGAATGAAGAATCCAAGAGCACGCAGAACGGCAGCATCTCGAAGATCGTGCTCGAGAAGATCCTCGTGCTCGCTGTTGCGCAGCAGGTCAGCCGCGACGACACCCAGCCCAAGGTGGTCAACGCGGTGACGCTGGAGGTGACGCCCGACCAGGCCGAGAAGCTGGACGTGGCGCGCAGCGTGGGGACGCTCTCGCTGGTGCTGCGCAACCAGATGGACGTGGCCGATATCAACACCGGCGGCGCCACCAAGGGCACGCTCCTTGGCAAGGCACCCGAAGCGCCGGCGGTCAAGATCGTCACCCAGACCGCAACGCGCACCGTCGTGAAGACCCGCACGATTGCAGCAGCGCCAGCGCACTCCGGCAACTGCGTCGGCGTGCTGACAGGTGTCCAGGGTAGCGTCGAGTGCTTCTGATGGCGTCCGGCAGGGCGTTCAACGAATCCTGATCTGCATCACAGCCTCTCCGGGGGGAGATCCAAAATGAAACAGAAAAGAACTCAAGCAGCCGGCGGCGTGCGAACCATTGTTCTTGCCGCAATCCTCTGCGCTCCGCTTGCCGCGGCGGCGCAGGTTGCCGTAGAGGCAGGGAACGTCGCCAAGGCCACGACGCCGGCAGCCGCCGCCAGGGGACCCGCGGGGCCAATGCAGATGACTATCAGCATGACGCCCGTGCCGGCAGCGCCGACAGCGGCTTCGGAAGGGCGAGGGCCGAACTGTACCGGCGCCATCCGCAACGAGACCAGCGTGGTAGTCCCGGTCGGCAAGTCGCAGCTGATTCCATTGCCCGAGCCGGTGCGCTTCCGAACGCTGGGCAACCCTACCGTGGCGAAGGTCAACACAGTCTCGCAGCAGACACTTTTGTTGTTGGGTATCAGCGTGGGCACCACTAACATGATCGTGCAGGGCCGCAGCGGCGCCTGCAGCATCATTAACGTGGTGGTCAATGCGGATGCCGGCGGACTGCAGACTTCTCTCAGCCAGCTGCTGCCTGGGGAACCCGGCATCCGCGTGATGACTGCCGCCGACAACTTGGTGCTGACCGGCAGCGTCACCAACGCGCAGGCCGCGCAGCAGGCTATGGAAATCGCTCAGGCATACGCAAGCGCAGCCCAGAGCGACATCGACAAGAAGGGGGACGGCACCAAGAAGGCCTCGGTGCTGAACATGCTCTCGGTGGACACGCCACAACAGGTGATGCTGGAAGTGAAGGTGGCCGAGGTCTCCAAGACACTGCTGAACCAACTCGGTTCGGCGGTGAACATTCAGGGCGGCTTCGGCTCCTGGAGCGGCGGGCTGATGACCTCGCTGCTGACCGGCGCGTCGGCGGCGATCTTCGGCAACAAGGCCAATAACAAGCCCTTCCAGTTTGCTGTCGATGCACAGAAGAACGACAGCCTGGTCAAGGTCCTGGCCGAGCCGAACCTGGTCACCATCAGCGGCCAGGAAGCCAGCTTCCTGGCCGGCGGCAAGATCTACATTCCGGTGGCGCAAAGCAACGCGCTGGGCGGCGCCTCGACCATCACGCTGCAGGAAGAAGAGTTCGGCGTGGGTCTGAAGTTCACGCCCACGGTTCTGGCCAACGGCCGCATCCACCTGAAGGTATCGCCGGAAGTTTCGGAGCTGTCGCCGACCGGTGCCACCGTGAGCGGCAGCAGCCTGACGGGCCAGACAATCCTGCCGCTGATCACCACCCGCCGCGCTTCCACTACGGTGCAGATGCGCGATGGCGAGAGCTTCGCCATCGGCGGCCTGCTGCAAGACACCGCCCGCGGCTCGCTGAAGGCGCTCCCTGGCGCTGGCGAGGTACCGGTGCTGGGCACGCTGTTCCGCAGCACATCGTTCCAGCAGGACCTGACCGAGCTGGTGTTCATCATTACGCCGCGCCTGGTCAAGCCGATGGAGACCAACAACTATCCGTTGCCGACCGACAGCTTCACCACGCCAAACCCGCTGTCGCTCTACTTCATGGGCAATATGGAAGGAAACGGCAAGCGCAGCCCGCTGCCCGAACCGGCTCCCTCGCAACCGGCCGCGCCGGCTGCAGCACCTGCCGCACCGCCGTCGGCCCCGCGCAGCGAAACTACGACCGGCACATCGGTCTCGGTCGTGCCGTCGGGCAAGCCCCTCGACGAGCCCCCGGTGGCGACGCCTGTCGCGCTGTCGGCGCCGATCGCTGCCAACCTTCCGAATCCGTCTCGGGCGCCCACACGCGACACGGCGGCTGCGGCCCCCGCAGACGACAGCGCTGCGCGCGTCGCCCGCATCGAAGCCACCGCCGCCCGCCTCGCTCAGGCACGGACCGCCGGCAGCGGCAACCGCAATACGTCGGGCGGCAACTGATCCGCCGCGCCAACAGGAGAACGACCATGAGCAAGAAACTGATGCTTCCGCGCGGCGTTGCCGCCCTGATGCTCGGCAGCCTGTCCTGCCTGGGGCTGTCGGCCTGCATGACTTCCACGCCGGTCTGGGATCAACACCGGGGCGAGGCGCTCGCCACGATCACCCAGCTGCAGATCATCAATCCCGATGCGCCGGCCGGCCTGCCCACCGTCACCGGCACGGACGGCAAGACCGCGGTTGCCGCCATGAGGAACTTCGACCGATCGCTGGTTCGGCTTCAGCAGGGCGGTGGCAGCTCTGGCGGCTTCGGCGTCGACTTCGGCGCTGGTGGCTACGGCGGTGTCGGCATGGGGGGCGGCGGCAGCTCGCGCTAAGGCAACCGCTGGGGAGTGCCGTCATGTCCAGATCCACGTTTCTCGGCACCGGCCCGGCGGTTTGCAGCTAATGCACCAGGACCAACATCATCACATCCGACCCGAACATCGCGAGGGCACCATGCTCAAAATCCTGATCGCATCCGAAGACCCTGAACGGTTGGCCGAGATCAGCCGGCTGAGCGCTGTCGTCGGAAATTTCCAGACCATGTCCTTGCAGGAAGGCTTGGCGCGATTCCCTTACCATGCCAGCCGGCTGCGCATGGCCGACCTGCTCGTCCTGGAACTCTCTGACATCGGACCTTCACAGATGCAGGCCATCGAAACGCTGCGGCAGCAGCACTCTGACCTGCCTTGCATCCTGATCGCGCAGGCTCCCGGCCCCGATGTGCTGATCAAGGCGATGCGAGCCGGAATTCGTGACGTGTTGTCGTGGCCGCTGGACAAAGGCCAGCTGGCCGAGGCGCTGAGGCGGGTGGAAGCCACGTATGTGCCGCGCGCACACGAAATTGCGCAGGTCATTTCATTGGTCTCGTGCAAGGGTGGCGCGGGCACCAGCTTCGTCGCCGCCAACCTTGGCGATGCGCTGGCCCGGCACCTTGGCAAGCGCGTGCTGGTGGTAGACCTGAACCGAAACTTTGGCGACCTGACCTACGTGGTGAGCGATAAGCCCCCACCCTCCACGCTCTCCGACATCTGCAGCCAGATCGACCGCATGGATGCCGCCTTTCTCGATGCCTGCCTGGTGCACGTCGACAACGGCTTCGACATGCTCGCGGGTGCCCCCGACCCGATCAAGGCCAGCCAGATCCAGAAAGACAAGCTGGAGTGGATCCTGTCGGTCATGCAGCCGAACTACGACTTTGTGATCTTCGACATTGGCCAGAACCTCGACCCGCTGTCCATCGGCATGCTGGACCACAGCGATCGCATCTGCGTGGTGACCGAACCCGCCATCGCGTTCGGGCGGCCCGGCCGGCGCCTCCTGGATATCCTGCGCGCGTTGCACTACCCCGCCGACAAGATCCGCATCGTGCTGAACCGCACCGGGCGCAAGAACGAATTGCCGCGCAGCACGATAGAAGAGGTTTTCGGCATGAAGGTAGCGTACACGCTGCCAGACGATCCTTCCGCCGTGGATGAGGCCGTGAGCCATGGCGAGCCCGTGGCCAAGCTAAGCAAGCGCAGCGCCATTGCACGCGCGCTGCAGGCCATGGCCACGCAGCTCTCGGTGGCGCCAGAGGCCGATCGCCGCAGCCGCCAGGAGCCCGTGTCCGCATTGCGCAGGCTGATGCTGCGCGCCAGAAGCGCCTGATGGCATCCGGCCCGATCCTGCCTGAACAGAGTCCGAAAAAGAGGAGTACATCATGTCAATCCGCGAACAGCTGGCAAATGCCGGGCCGGCATTCACCGCCAATGGTCATAGCGCAATCCAGTTCGGCATATCGACGGCCGCCACGTCACCGGGCTACCACACGCTCAAGCGCAATGTGCACGAGGCTGTACTGGACCGCGTGGAACTGGAGCGGCTGGCACGCTTCCCGCAAGAGCAGGTGAGGAAAGAGATTGCCACGCTCGTGAACCTGATCGTCGACGAAGAGAAGGTCCTGCTCAACGACAATGAGCGCCGGCAACTGATCGTGGAGATCTACGACGAGATGTTCGGCTTCGGCCCGCTGGAGCCGCTGCTGCAGGACCCCACCGTCTCCGACATTCTGGTCAACACGGCACGGCAGACCTATGTGGAGCGGCGCGGCAAGCTCGAACTGACGGATGTCGTGTTCTACGACGATGCCCACCTGATGAAGGTGATTGAGAAGATCGTCTCGCGCGTGGGACGCCGCATCGACGAGACCAGCCCCATGGTGGATGCACGCCTGCCCGACGGCTCCCGCGTCAATGCAATCATCCCGCCCTCGGCTATCGACGGGCCCCTGCTGTCTATTCGCCGCTTCGCCGTGAACCCGCTGCAGGTGGCTGACCTGGTCATGCTAAAGAGCCTGACGCAGCCGATGGCGCAACTGCTGCAGGCGCTGGCACATGCGAAGGTGAATGTATTGGTGTCAGGCGGCACCGGCAGCGGCAAGACCACGCTGCTCAACATCCTGTCTGGCTTCATCCCTGAAGACGAGCGCGTGGTCACCATCGAAGATGCGGCCGAACTGCAGTTGCGCCAGCCCCACGTCTTGCGGCTGGAAACGCGGCCGCCGAATATCGAAGGCAAAGGCGAGATCACGCAACGCGCGCTGGTGCGCAATGCGCTGCGGATGCGCCCGGACCGCATCATCCTGGGCGAAGTGCGCGGCGGCGAGGCACTCGACATGCTCAACGCAATGAATACCGGGCACGAGGGCTCGCTGACGACCATCCACGCGAACACGGCGCGCGACGCGCTGACGCGCCTGGAGAACATGATCAGCATGGCGGGTCTCACCATGCCGGCCAAGGCCATGCGGCAGCAGATCGCCTCGGCCATCACTGTAATCGTGCAGGCTGCGCGCCTGACCGACGGGCGCCGCAAGATCATCAGCATCCACGAAATCACCGGCATGGAGGGAGACATCATCAACATGCAGGAGATCTTCACGTTCCAGCGCACCGGCGTGGAAAAAGACGGTACGGTGCGTGGCCACTTCCGTGCCACCGGTGTGTACCCGAAGTTTGCCGAACGACTGCGCGTGTTCGGCGTCGGGTTGCCGGACGAAACCTATGATCCTGCGCGGCGCTTTGAAGTTTGAACCGCCACTGAGCCGGCACACGACAACCGCTCCCGGGGGAGACGCACATGAGCACGATCTTCTATGCCTTCGGCATCCTGCTGTTCGCGGCTGTGGTGCTTTGTGTCGAGGGCATTTACCTGTGGTGGAATAACTACCACGGCCCGGCAGCGAAGCGGATTGACGCAAGGCTGCGGGCGCTCTCGGCTGGCGGACAGGTCAGCGCCGAGCAACTGTCGATTCTCAAGAAGCGATTGCTGAGCGACTCGCCGCGTCTGCAGAAACTGCTCATGAGCATGCCGCGTATCGGCGCGCTGGACCGCTGGCTGGAGCAGTCGGGTAGCACCTGGTCCGTGGCGCAGCTGCTGGGCTACTGCGGGCTGGTGGTGCTTTGCACGGTGGCGCTGATCCCGCTGCTGCCCGTGCCGCTGTCGCTGATGCTTGCGGGCGCAGCCCTTGTCAGTATCTTGCCGGTCCTTCATGTGATGCGGTTGCGTGCCAAGCGGCTCAAACAGATGGAAGCGCAACTGCCGGACGCCGTCGACATGATCAGCCGCGCGCTGCGTGCCGGCCACTCGTTCTCCGGGGCACTTGGCATGGTTGGCCACGAAATAAAGGCGCCAATCGGTCCGGAGTTCCGCACGACGTTTGAAGAGATCAACTACGGCGTTGCGCTTGACGAGGCGATGACCAACCTCGCCATGCGGGTGCCGATTGGCGACCTGCGCTACTTTGTCATCGCGGTGCTGATCCAGCGCGAGAGCGGTGGCAACCTGGCGGAGATTCTCGACACCATCGGCACAATGGTCCGCGAGCGCCTGAAGCTGTTCGACAAGATCCGCGTGCTGTCGGCAGAGGGAAAGATGTCTGCGTGGGTGCTCGGCCTGCTGCCCTTCTGCACCGCGGGCCTGATCCTGGTGGTCAATCCTGGCTTCATGAAGGTGCTGTGGGAAGACCCGCTCGGATGGCGGATGATCGGCGGCGCGCTGGTGTCAATGGCCTCCGGCGTGCTGTGGATGCGCAAGATCATCCGTATCCGGGTATGAGGCAAGAACAATCAAGACGTGGGCAGCCAACCTGACGGGAGTCCATCATGCAAGGCATCATCCAGGGGATCGAGGCAGAGCAGTTTGTTCTGCTGGCACTGATCTTCGTCGCGGCATTCGGCACCGTGCTCGGTGTGCTCTATGTGTTTTCGCCAAACCGCATGCGCGGCCGGATGGAGCAGCTCGCCGGACAGGCGGGCGGCCTCTCGGCGGAACCGGGCCCGCAGCAGGCCTGGGTCGACAAACTGGCTCAATGGGCACAGCCGGTTTCGCGGCTGTCGCTGCCCAAGGAAGGCTGGGAGCACTCGCAGTTGCGCGTGCGGTTCATGAACGCTGGGTGGCGTAATGCCAGCGCCGCACCGGTGTACTTTGCCGCCAAGACGATACTGGCGATCGTGCTGCCGACGATCGGGCTGGTGGCAACCTCCGGACACCCCGGGCTCCAGGAACAGAGTGTCATGTTCTCGCTGCTTGCGGTGCTGGGTGCCATCGGCTACTACCTGCCAAATGTCGTACTGGCGCGCAAGGTGGCGCAACGGCAGCGCACGGTGTTCGAAGAGTTCCCTGACGTGATCGACCTGCTGACGGTCTGCGTGGAGGCCGGACTCGGACTCGATGCGGCGCTGATGCGCGTGGCCGATGAACTCGCGCTGCGCTGCCCGGTGCTGGCGGACGAACTTCAGCTGATGCTGCTGGAGCTGCGTTCGGGCTTCCCCAAGGAGAAGACACTGTCGAACCTGTCGCTGCGCACGGGCGTGGAAGATGTGGACAAGTTCGCGTCAATGCTGATCCAGGCGGACCGGTTCGGCACAAGCCTGGGCGAGTCGCTGCGCGTGCTGTCCGACATGCTGCGCACCAAGCGCCGCATGCGCGCGGAGGAACAGGCGGCCAAGATCGCATTGAAGCTGCTGTTTCCGCTGATCTTCACGATCTTCCCCACACTGCTGCTGGTACTGCTGGGACCAGCCTTCATCCAGATCTACCGCGTCCTGCTACCCACGATGTCCGGACAAGGCGGATAGCCGTCCTCCACTCAGGCGCTACGTTTCCCCCGGCTGTCCTCCGGTGCAATGCCAGGTCGACAGTCATTGCCCGGACCATGTCCGGGCTTTTCTGGTTTTGGGGCGGGACGCGCGCTTCGGCACCCGGGCCTTGACCGGACGCCGGTTCCTCCTGAAGAATGGGGCCAGGATCCATGCCGCCACTGCCGCGGCACATCGCCGGAGCCCCCATGAAAATCCGCATCCTCAGCGACCTCCACCTCGAGCATCACACGCCCGAGGATATTCCGCGCTGTGCCGCCGACCTGGTTGTGCTTGCCGGCGACATCGCCAACGGGCGCGATGGCATCGACTGGGCCGCGCGGACCTTCGATGTTCCGGTCGTCTATGTGCCCGGCAACCATGAGTACTACGAGAGCACCATCGAGGCGGTCGACCGCCAGATGAGCGAGGCGGCCGGGGAATATGCGGATGTGCATCTGCTCAATGGCAGCGTCATCGAGCTCGGCCGCGGTGCGCGCGAACGCGTGCGCGTAATCGGAACAACGTGGTGGACCGACTACACCCTCTTCGGCGCCGACCGGCGCGAAGCATCGATGCAGGCCTGCGCCGCCGTGATGCTGGACCACCGGCTGATCGAGCTGACCGATGCCGACGGCCGGCTGCGGCACTTCACGCCGGAGGACGCGCTGGTTCGTCACGAGGCCGCATCTGCCTGGCTGGCTGAGCAGCTGGCGCAACCGTTCGACGGCAAGACGGTGGTGGTTACGCATCACGGCCCCGACCTGGGTAGCCTCGATCCCCGCTTTTCGCACGACCTGGTGTCGGGCGGCTTCCTGTCACGGCGGCCAGACCTGGTGGCGCAAGCGGACCTGTGGATCCACGGACACACGCATACCGGCTTCGACTATTGCATCGACGAATCGCGCGTGGTGTGCAATCCGCGGGGCTACGTGAGCAGGCGCACGGGTGAGCTCGAGAACAAGCGCTTCGACTGGTGCTGCCTTGTCGAGGTGTGACGGGGCAGGCCTCACGCCCCGCGTATGAGTTACGCCAGCGGGATTGACATATCAGGCAGGCGCGGATCGAAGAAATGGCGCGTGGTCTTGTACGGGAGCATCGCGCCGCAGGCGATGGTCGGGAACATGCGCGCGATGTCAAAGGCTCGCCCGGGTACCAGTCCCGCCCGCGGATGCGCGGATTGCCGTAGTGCAACAGGATGCATGGCACCGCCCAAAAACTAAAACCCCCGCGAGCTCTCGCCCGCGGGGGTTTTAGCGCAGTCTGACCCGGAAGGCGCTCAATCGGTTATGAAGGATCGCGATAGCCGGCACCTCTTCCGATGCATGGCGGAGTTCTAGGAACAGACGGCGCTGCTCCCTGCATCCTGCCCCATGACTTCTCGCGGAAGATAGGTCAGGAACCCGGGCACGGCCAGGCGCGAAAATCCGATCCAGGAAACCGGAGAGACCGGAGACATCGTCAATCCGTTCACGCTGACCGAGACACCCGTGCAGGACGTGCTATCGCAGCTTGCACTGATGCCGCTTGCATCGTACCAGTTGATGGAAACATTGGACGAAGTGAGGCCGGGCACGATTGCCCGCATCTTGGCAAGCACAGATGCCGATCCCCGGTCGCAGACCACTGCCTGCCTCGCCCCCCATCGAGTTGCCTCGGCGACCGCGTTCCACGTGTAGAGGACTCGCCCGAAATCGAGAATAGCCAATAGCACGGTAAAGAACAGTGCTGCCGCAATGGCGAATTCGACCGCTGTCGCGCCGCTCTGATGCCTATTCATAAGACTGCCTCATCGTGACGGAGATATCCCCGAAGGGAAGCGATGTCATAGACGCGCTACCGCCGGTATAAAAGCGCGTGAAGCCCAGCAGGTCCAGGACGGGAGTGAATGTATAGCCAGTGATCCTGACCGTCACCGTGTTGATCGCAGGATTGCTTCCCTGGAAAATATTGGAGGTACATGTCGGGTCTGACGCATCGCAGATGCCAACCATGCTTGCCGTCAGTCCAGGCACCAGAGTCGGCTGGGACTGCCCGACCACCGGTGTGCCGTACACGACCAGGTTCGTCGCCGTAGCGTGCGCAGCTGCGCTGCCCGCCGCTTGCGTACTCAGGTATCTCGCTGCATCCCGGGTCGATTTCGCCAGGGTGTTGTATGTATAGATGGCCCGGCCAAACTCGGTGACGCCAAAGCAGATTGCCAGGAGCAATGAAATTGTGATCGCCAACTCGACCAGAGCCACACCTTTTTGTCGCTTCTTCATCGGTCTCACCTACTGAACAAGAGCCGGAATCATGGGGCCGAAATTACCGCCGGCCAGACCGTTGGTTGTGCACGGGCTGCTGATGGACGCTGCGTTGCCCAGGTACTCGAACTGAACGGTCAGCGTGGGCCCGCTGATTGGTTGCAGCATGAGCATGCAAGCATAATCCAGGACTTTCGAGGCATCGGAGACAATGGGAACGATGACAAGGCGGCGACTCATTCCCAGTTTTGCGTAGTCACCATTGGTCCCCGGAACCGCAAGCGTCTTGTAGCCGCCTTTCATGTTCAGGCCGGTGATCGTGTCGCCAACGTTTATATCCGTACTGGTGTTCGCATAACTCGCATATGCAAGGCGCTTGGTCTTGAAGTTGGTTGCCGTAGGATCAGTGCCGCCGGAGGAACCGGAATACGCTTGCTTGCCATTGGGCCAATTCGTCGACGTGTATGCGTATCCCGTGAAGTCAGGCCGCAGGAGGGTCATATCCCCATTGTTCTTGTAGATGCCAAAGCGACCATTCCACTGGTCATCCACGGCGACCTTCGCGCCAGGTGTGCGAAGGGTATCGTTGACCTTGGAGTTGCAGTACCCGACGCTCATTTCTGATTTGGTTTCATTGGCGTTCGTGGATCCGTCCAGGTTATACCAGCCCATCTCTCCCGGGGAAGCCGTCTTGGTCCCGTCGTAGAGTACGGTTACCCAGTCTCCAAAAGCGAATCCGTAGTCCGGGGCACTCGTGCCGGATTTGGGTCGCAAACCGACAGGAATCGGACAAGTGCTCTGTGCATGGACACGCGTAGCGACACCGATGGCGGCGACTGCATTGCTGGAAGAACCGCCAACCATCTGAATCAGATGGGCCGCTATCCCCGACGTAACGTGATCGCACTTTGCGTAGCGCGCATTGGCAACGGGCGTAAAGGACGAGCTATATGTACCGTTGAGAGAATCACTAAAGGTGACGTCCGAATCGACGAGCGATGCCGCGATCTTCTGATACCCGACCTTGTTGGCATTCCCGGAAGTGAGGCCTGCGCTGGCGGCCCGTGTCAGGGCGTCCGCCGCCCCATCCAGCTCCTGCGCCGCGGCCAGCGCGCAACTGTCTACCGCCGACTGAAGCTCGGTCTTTGCGACGAACAGCCCGCCCAGGTCAATGACCAGCCCGGCCATGCCGAGCAGCACGGCAAGGATCAGGCCGACAATCGGGAGGATGGCCCCTTCTTCCTTCTTTTTGCTGTACTTGGACATATGGCATCGACCATTAGGTGAAGAGACATCAGCACTCAGCTCAGGTCAATAATGGAATCAGGCCAGCCCCCCGGAGACCCGTCCGCGTCGTCATGTTCCAATGGGCGCTACAAGCAACCGAAGCGCCCACCGGACAACGCAAGCAACATCCCATACCCAGCTTCGTACAAGCATTCTTGGCGATGCGAGGGTCAAATGGTATCGACCCAATGGCGGAACCAGTATGTAGGGCTGCAGTCGCGCCAGGAACTCGCAAGCGACGCATCAACGCCTGGCGCGAATTGCGGAATATCCGGCGAGCTCGTGTCAGGCCGCGGCTTTGCGGGGGTCACGCGACCGTATCCCGGCACTCTTCCGGTCGACAATGCATGTGACATCACTTCCGGCATCCGGGGCGTGTTACAGCTTTGATTCATACTTCGACCTGCATGCCGAAGGGCGTGCATCGGATGGAAACAGAAAATCCTTGTGTCGCAGCCACAAGAAAAAACCCCCGCGAGCTTTCGCTCGCGGGGGTTTTGAGGACAGTCTGCCGGTTGAGGCAGTCAGTCGGTCATGAATTACATCATGCCTTCCATGCCGCCCATGCCACCCATGCCGCCCGGCATTGCCGGAGCCGACTCTTCCTTCGGCGATTCGGCAACTGCGCAGTCGGTGGTCAGCATCAGCGAAGCCACCGAAGCGGCGTTCTGCAGCGCGGTGCGGGTCACCTTGGTCGGGTCCAGCACGCCCATTTCCACCAGGTCGCCGTACTCGCCCGAAGCCGCATTGTAGCCGTAGTTGCCCTTGCCCTCGATGACCTTGGCAACGACGACCGAAGCTTCTTCACCAGCGTTCAGCACGATCTGGCGCAGCGGCTCTTCCATGGCGCGCAGCACGATCTTGATGCCGGCGTTCTGGTCGGCGTTTTCGCCGGTCAGTGCCGAGATCGCAGCGCGGGCACGCAGCAGGGCCACACCACCGCCGGGGACGATGCCTTCTTCCACCGCAGCGCGGGTGGCGTGCAGGGCGTCTTCCACGCGGGCCTTCTTTTCCTTCATTTCGACTTCGGTGGCAGCGCCAACCTTGATCACGGCAACACCGCCGGCCAGCTTGGCCACGCGCTCTTGCAGCTTCTCACGGTCGTAGTCCGAGGTCGCTTCTTCGATCTGGGCGCGGATTTGCTTCACGCGGCCTTCGATCGCGGCTGCGTCGCCGGCGCCATCGATGATGATGGTGTTTTCCTTGCCGATCTCGATGCGCTTGGCCTGGCCCAGATCGTTCAGGGTCGCCTTTTCCAGCGTCAGGCCGATTTCTTCAGCGATGACGGTGCCGCCGGTCAGGATGGCGATGTCTTCCAGCATGGCCTTGCGGCGGTCGCCGAAGCCCGGGGCCTTGACGGCTGCGGTCTTCAGGATGCCACGGATGTTGTTGACCACCAGGGTCGCCAGGGCTTCGCCCTCGACGTCTTCAGCGATGATCAGCAGCGGGCGGCCAGCCTTGGCCACTTGCTCCAGCACCGGCAGCAGGTCGCGGATGTTCGAGACCTTCTTGTCGAACAGCAGCACGAACGGGCTGTCCAGCTGGACAACCTGCTTTTCCGGGTTGTTGATGAAGTACGGCGACAGGTAGCCGCGGTCGAACTGCATGCCTTCCACGACTTCCAGCTCGTCGGCCAGCGACTTGCCGTCTTCGACGGTGATCACGCCTTCCTTGCCGACCTTGTCCATGGCTTCGGCGATGCGCTCACCGATGGAGGCGTCGCTGTTGGCCGAGATCGCGCCAACCTGGGCGATTTCCTTGCTGGTGGTGGTGGGCTTGCTGACCTTCTTCAGCTCTTCCACGGCAGCGGCAACAGCCTTGTCGATGCCGCGCTTCAGGTCCATCGGGTTCATGCCGGCGGCAACGAACTTCATGCCTTCGCGCACGATCGACTGGGCCAGCACGGTAGCGGTGGTGGTACCGTCACCGGCGTTGTCGCTGGTCTTGGAAGCCACTTCCTTGACCATCTGCGCGCCCATGTTCTGCAGCTTGTCCTTCAGTTCGATTTCCTTGGCCACGGACACGCCGTCCTTGGTCACGGTCGGGCCGCCGAAGCTGCGCTCCAGCACCACGTTGCGGCCCTTCGGGCCCAGGGTCACCTTCACTGCGTTGGCGAGGATGTTCACGCCTTCGACCATCTTGGCACGGGCGGCGTCGCCGAACACTACGTCTTTTGCTGCCATGTTCTGATTCTCCTGAATTCTGTACGGGTGGCGGTCAGTCGGTGAATTACTTGTTCACCACGGCCATGATGTCTTCTTCGCGCATGACCAGCAGTTCCTGGCCTTCCACCTTCACGGCCTGGCCGGCGTACTTGCCGAACAGCACGCGATCACCCACCTTGACGTCGAGGGCGATGTTGTTGCCCTTGTCATCCTTCTTGCCGGGGCCGATGGCGAGCACTTCGCCTTGATCGGGCTTCTCAGCGGCATTGTCGGGAATCACGATACCGGATGCGGTCTTGGTTTCGTTGTCCAGACGCTTCACGATCACGCGGTCGTGCAAAGGACGCAGATTCATACGGACTCCTAGATACAAAAAGTGAGTTTTGGTTCACAAATTCGGCCGCGAGAACTTCACGGCCGCGCAATGTTGGGTACCGCTGGAGGCTGTTAGCACTCACCCCCTGCGAGTGCTAATTATAGGGACGGGGGTTTACGTTTTCAAGACAGCGGCTTGATGAGGGTTTTCCCTTGGGTGGATGATGCCGCACCCGGCTGTCGAGATTTATTCAACTTTGAACTTTGTTCGCTCAACGCCGAACCGCCACTGCTCACGTGACCAACACTCCCTTCGTAAACCACTTTGTCCAGCACGGCTGCGACGAAGGAGGCTCAGCCGACCACTGCGATTGCCTGAATATCGCGATCAGCCGGTTTTGCCAGGCCATGGGACTGCGAACGGAGGGCCTGTAGTTGGCAGGCCGACGCTGCTAGCTGACCTCCCGGGGCAACTCGTCCTTCAGAAAGTCCACAAGGGCGCGCACTGCAGGCATCATTCCCCGGCGGGTCGGAAACAGCACCGCCAATCGACCCTCCCGAGGGCGCCATTCCGGCAGCAAGACTGACAAGGTTCCAGCCTCGATCTCGCTTCGGCAGGCATAGAGAGGCAAGCTTGCGATACCCATCCCAGCCAACGCCGCCTCTTTCAATGAGGCGATATTGTCGCTTTGCAGGCGCGGTTGAATTGACCGGGTGACTACGTCGCCAGAGGTGCAGACCAGGCGCAAGGCAGTTGTTGGTTCATGGATCGAGGCATACGTCAGGAAGTCGCCAGGCGGCAGCGATTCGGGGGAGTCGATCACGGCGCTCCGAGCCAAATACGCTCGGCTGGCAACCAGCCCCCAGCGAGCGGTACACAGGGGAGCCTGCACCAGGCTGGATGATTCCGTCTCCATGCCCAGGCCGCGTATTACCACGTCGATATGTTCCTCAACGAGGTCGACCTGCCGGTTGCTGGCCTGGATGGCGAGCCGGACCTTGGGGTAGCGCAGCATGAAACGAGGAACCAGCCTGGCCAGCACGGTATCTGTCAGCGGAACCGGCATGCTGACCCGCACCAGCCCGGTGGGTTCTGCCGTTCGCCGACGAACGGCGTCTTCACCGGCTTGTGCCTCCGAAATCATGGCCCGGCAATGGTCATACAGTTCCTGGCCGGCATCGGTCAGGCTCAGACGACGAGAAGTTCGCTGAAGGAGCCGGACGCCAAGCGCGTTCTCCAGGCCGGTAACCCGTCGGGAAATGTGCGACTTGCTGACGCCGAGGGCCTCCCCTGCAGCGGTGAAGCCGCGGTGCTCGATCACCTTTGCAAAGAGATAGAGGTCGTTCAGGTCGAGAGGCATGGCATAGGGTCACTTCCGTTGGGCTCATCGTTTCCTGTTGGAAACGATAGGTTGCTATTTACCACATTTATCGTTGGTCGTTGCATGTCTATCATGCTTTCAACCCGGTTATGTGATGCACCGGACGATCACGGGCGGCGTCGATACGTTCGCTGCCTTCTCCTACCACCAACGTTCTTGTCGATCATGAAACTTCATTCGCTCCTGAAAGCCACGGCTCTCTCTCTGGCCGTTGTCACGACTTCCGCTGCCATGACCGGCGTGGCTGCCGCCGCCCCCGCCAACAATGCCGCGGCGCCTGCCGGCGCAACATACTCCCTGCTGTCCCGGGACAACACGGTACTTCTGCTGGTTGATCATCAGGTGGGCCTATTCACCGGCGTGCGCGACATCGACGTCGGTCAGCTCAAGCACAATGTGGTGGGCCTGGCCAAGGCGGCGAAAACGCTCGGGATTCCTGTCATCGTCACCGCCACGATGCCGGATGGCATGTGGGGCCCCACCATTCCCGAACTGACTGGCGCGCTTCCGGGTGTGCCGGTGATCAGCCGTACGGCAATCAATGCGTGGGATGACCCGAAGGTTCGGGCCGCAATTGAAAAGACCGGTCGCAAGCAAGTGCTGATTGCCGGCGTGTCGCTGGAGGTCTGCGCCACGTTCCCCGCATTGACGCTGAAGGCAGCGGGCTACGATCCGCGTGTGGTCCTGGACGCATCGGGTACGTTCAGCGATGCCAAGCGTACGGCCGGATTGCAGCGCCTGGCTACCGCCGGTATTACGGTGACTGACTACGCCACGGCCGGGGTTGAGATGCTGAAGGGCAACAATGATCCGAAAGCGCAACAGGTATATGCCGACCTCGACATGCCCTTTGCCGGCCTGGTATGGCAGCTCAAGAACAGCCCAGGCAAGTGAATCTGAGATGGTCCGGCGAAAAGGCACTGTGATGCTGCTCTGCCGGACCTCCCCGAAATCATCCAGGCCGACGCAATCTGGCCGAATGTGGCTACATATGGTTCAAATAATGAATGTTGCAGATGACGTGAAAATTGTCGGTCCCGTGAAAGGGAACGAACTGGTGATCGGAGACCATTTTGATGCGCTGAATTTCAATCGCAAGAATGGCACGCCCAACCCCTTGCTGATGGTCGATCACTTCCGGATGCGGGCGCCTACCTTCGGGCCGCATCCTCATGCCGGATTCTCTGCGATCACCTACGTCTTCGAGGATTCAACAAGTGCGCACCAAAACCGTGACTCAATCGGGAATTTCGGCCCGATTCGTCCGGGAGCGCTCCATTGGATGGTTGCAGGCAGCGGCGCGGTCCACGATGAATGGCCGGCGATCGAGGGCGCCGAAACCCATGGGATGCAAATCTTCGTGGAGCTTCCGCAGGAACTGAAATCAGTGTCACCGTACGCCATCGACGTGAACGCTGAGGATATTCCCGCGTTGGTCGAGGATGGCCTGAGGGTTCGCGTCGCAGCAGGCAAGCTCGGAGACCTTTCATCCCCCATCACCCTCCCGCAGGAGTTCCTGCTGCTTGACTGCTTCTTTGAGCGTGGCGCGGCTTTTGACTTCTCGGGCCAGTTGCACGCGAGCACATGGCTTTACGTACTCGCCGGCGAACCCGGCATTTTTCTGCATGACCAGGAAGTTCGGCTTTCAGCCGGGCAGGCGTTGGCAATCCAAGCGCCTCGTGTCGGCACGCCGCTCGCAATCACCAGCGAAACCGTTAGCCATTTTGTTCTGATGTCGGGCGCCACGGTCGGGTCGCAAGCTGACCGCCCGGGAAGGATCAGCCCCCCCTGATGTCGACTTTCCGTGCCCAAGGGGGGCGTTCTGGATACCTGAAGCGCAGGCTTGATGTGCGCTGAGGCGGTCCATCTGATGGCAGAGCGGCGGGAGCCGGACTGCGTGATCGGCCAGAGCGCGCTTGAATCGAGCCTGGCCGCCT
>NZ_JWMA01000199.1 GCF_000812465.1 Cupriavidus sp. IDO
GGGGGGGGGGGGGGGGGGGGGGGGGGGGCCAGGCGGTGGCATACCGATAGCGCTGTACTTCGTCGACACACCCGGCCCTCACCCCAACCCTCTCCCGCCAGCGGGAGAGGGAGCACGCAATTGGTGATCATGGGCCACTGCCCTGGCGCGCCGCCAGCCCGGCTGCGCTAGAATCAGCGCCCAACCCCTGACGCAACCGGAGTCCCCGTGCTGGCCGAACAACGGCAGAAATACATCCTCGACCAGTTGTCCGCCACCGGTGCGCTGGCCATCAGCGAACTGGTGACGGAGCTCGACGTCTCGCGCGAGACGATTCGACGGGACCTGAACGCGCTCGCCTCGCGCGGCCTGCTGGTGCTCACGCACGGCGGGGCGCTGGCGTCGGATCGCACCGAACCGGATACGCAGACGCGCGCCGCCGTCAATGCCGAAGGCAAGCGCGCCATCGGCATGCGGGCGGCCGAGCTGGTGCCGGACGGCGCCTCGCTGATCCTGGACTACGGCACTACCACGCAAGCGGTGGCGCAGGCGCTGCATAGCCATCACAACCTGCTGGTCTATACCAACGACCTGTCGATCGCGCTCCTGCTGGGGCGGCGCAACGGCAACCGCGTGATCGTGCTCGGTGGCGAGCTGCAGGACAACGAGGACGCGACCCATGGCTGGGACACCATCGAGCAGATGTCGCGCTATCACACCGATTTCGCCTTTGTCGGCATCGGCGGCATCACGCCAGGCGGCGAGATCTGCGATTTCTCGCGCGCTGCGGCGGAGCTGCGCAGCCGCATGCTGCTGGCCGCCGACGTGGCCTGCGTGGTGGCGGACCATACCAAGTTCGGGCGCAATACCGGCGTGACCGTGAAACACTTCGAGCAGGCGGCGTGGCTGATCACGGACATGGCGCCGGAGCCGGACCTGGCCGCGGCCATCAAGGCTCGCGGGCCGAAGCTGCTGATTGCCTGAGATCCGGGCGCGTTTGGCGGTTGTCCGCTGATCGAACGGAATTGGGAGGCGGTGGGGCGATCAGGCGGCGTATTCGCCGCAGTCACAGGTGTTTTGACTGTCACATGCCCCACGCTGGTGCTAAAGTGCCACATTGTTCCGACAAGCATGGTAGCCCGTGAATGTCTGGACATCCAAAGACCCACCTTCCGTCAGGCGCAACGCCAGGCGGCACGAGAGACCGGACTCCTACCCGGCAGCGCCGCCAGATTCCAGCACAGCAGAGACAACCCGTGAATTCTCCCTCCCTCGACGCATTCCTGGCCGGGGTTGCCCGCCGCGACCCCAACCAACCTGAATTCCTCCAGGCCGTGAAGGAAGTCATGATGACGCTATGGCCGTTCGTCGAGCGTCATCCCCGCTACGCCGACCAGGCGCTGCTCGAGCGGCTGGTGGAGCCCGAACGCGTGATCCAGTTCCGCGTGGCATGGACCGACGACCAGAACCGCGTGCAGGTGAACCGCGCGTTCCGCGTGCAGCACAGCTCGGCCATCGGCCCGTTCAAGGGCGGCATGCGTTTCCACCCGACCGTGAACCTGTCGGTGCTGAAGTTCCTGGGCTTCGAGCAGACCTTCAAGAACGCGCTGACCACGCTGCCGATGGGCGGTGGCAAGGGCGGTTCCGACTTCGATCCCAAGGGCAAGTCCGATGCAGAGGTGATGCGCTTCTGCCAGGCGCTGGTAACCGAGCTGTACCGCCACCTGGGCCCGGACACCGACATCCCGGCCGGCGACATCGGCGTGGGTGCGCGCGAGGTGGGCTTTATGGCCGGCATGGTGAAGAAGCTCTCGAACCAGTCCGCCTGCGTTTTCACCGGCAAGGGGCTGGCCTTTGGCGGCAGCCTGATGCGTCCGGAAGCCACCGGCTACGGCACGGTCTACTTCGCGCAGGAAATGCTCCATCGCCGCGGCCGCGCGTTCGATGGGCTGCGCGTGCTGATCTCCGGCTCGGGCAACGTGGCGCAGTACGCGGCGGAGAAGGCCATCGAGCTGGGCGCGAAGGTGCTGACTTTGTCCGACTCGGGCGGCGTGCTGCACTATCCGGCCGGCATGACCACCGAACAGCTGGCTGAAGTGATGGCCTTCAAGAACGAGGAGCGCGGCCGCCTGGCGGACTTTGCCGCGCGCCATGGCATGGAGTTCGAGAATGGCCGCACGCCGTGGCATGTGCCCGCCGACGTGGCCCTGCCTTGCGCCACCCAGAACGAACTCGACGGCAACGATGCCGAACGCCTGCTGGCCAACGGCGTCGTCTGCGTGGCCGAGGGCGCCAACATGCCGTCGACGCTGGATGCCGTGGACCGCTTCCTGGCCGCGAAGATCCTCTACGCGCCGGGCAAGGCCAGCAACGCCGGCGGCGTGGCCACCTCCGGCCTGGAAATGTCGCAGAACGCCATGCGCCTGTCCTGGCACCACGCGGAGGTCGACGAGAAGCTGCACGCGATCATGAAGGACATCCACCAGAACTGTATCCATCACGGCCAGAAGGCGGATGGCTACATCAACTACGTGGAAGGCGCGAACGTCGCCGGCTTCGTCAAGGTGGCGGATGCGATGCTGGCGCAGGGCGTGATCTGACAGAAGGGCCGGCGCAATGCCGGGCTCAGACTGCCGACAACGCCCGCATGCTGCCGGTTTGCTCCCCTCTCCCGCTTGCGGGAGAGGGAGCACACAAACGGTTGTCCGCCTGTGGCACTTCAGAACTGGATCGACGCCTGGCCAATGCCCTCGAATTCGGCCGTCACAAGATCGCCAGCCGACGCGGCCAGAATGCCGACCCAGGTGCCGGTGGTGACGACGGTGCCGGCTTTCACGCCCTGGCCAGTCCGTGTGGCGTGGCGCAGCCAGGCCACCAGGCCATGGGCCGGATCGCCCAGGGCATGGGTGCCGCGGCGCTCGATCGTTTCCGCACCAATCTGCACCCGGCAACGCTGCATCGCCCAGTCTCGCGCTGCATAGTCACGCCACTCGCCAAGCACCAGCGCCCCATGGGCCTGCAGGTCGGCCAGCTTCAGCAATGCGGGTGCGGCGACATACTGCTGCCAGCGCGAGTCGACGACCTCTATCGAGACCGCCATCGCGTCGACCAGCGCAGCCGCGCCCGGACCATCGAGGGTGGCGGCCTGCGCCGCGTCCACGTCGTGCCCCAGCCGCAGCGCGATCTCGGCCTCGATGCCGCGCCACGTGAAAGGCCAGTCGCCGGCATGCGCGGGGCTGGCCCACACCCCGGCGGACGGGAGTTCGGCGTGTGTCAATTGCGCCTCGCGTGAAGGCCCTCCGGATTTCCAGTACGCGGCGCCTTTCGGCTGCCAGCCAAGCGAGCGGGCGACGACCGCCTGCACGGCGTAGGCCTGTTCGGGGCTGTCGAGCGCCGTGGCGAAGCTGTCCGCGTCGGCGCAACGGTGCTCGCGCCGTGCGTCGAGCAAGACCCGGGCGACCCTGTCGATATTGGTGGATGTCATGCTTCGGGGAACTCCTTGAATGAGGGATGAAAGTCACTCGGTGACCCGTTCCCGGCAAGCGCGCAGCAGGCTGCGGCACGCTGCCGGCACCGGGCCGATAACGGGAATGGCAAGGCGCGCGCTCAGGGCCTGGGCCGCCCGGCCCAGCGGGCCACCGCCGATCACCACGGCTTGTGCGCCGTCGATTTCCACGCAGGCCCGGACCGCTTCCGCCAGCGCGGCTTCCAGCGCCGCCGGGTCGAGACCAAGCACGCGAGGGTCGCCCTGGGTGAAACGCACGCCGGTGAAGCTGGCCTCGAGTCCGTGGCGCCGCACATTGGCTTCAATCGAAGACGCCAGCAACGGCGTTGTCGTGGCGATGCCGAATCGGCGCCCGTGCCCGGCCGCTTCCCGCATCGCGGCTTCGCCGATACCGACCACCGGCACGGCCAGCCTGCGCCGGAGCGCGTCCGCACCGGGATCGCCGAAGGCGGCAACGATGGCACCGCGCAGCCCGGTGCGCTCCGGACCGGCACCGGGCAGATCCATGGCGCCGACCGCGTCCGCGGCGGCGCGCAGGTTTGCCTCGTCGACAATCATCGGCACCCCGCCTGCCATCGTCACGCCGCGAACTTCCAGGTCGTCGGGAAGCGCGGCACGCGCGAGGTCGACCATCATCTGCGTGGTTGCCGGCGAGGTGTTCGGATTGATCAGCAAGATATGGTTCATCGCAATGCACGGGTCAGGAGCCGCTGGCGTTGGCCGGCCTGCCATCGACGGCGAGACCGGCATCGTCATCGGCGGCGGTGTCGCCCATGGCGCGGCCGAAAGTTTCCGGGGCGAACTGTACGCTCAGTGCGAACACTGCGTACATCGCCGCCAGCATGCTGAACATGCCGCCCACGCCGTAGGATTCGAACACGCGCCCGCTGACCAGCGGTGTCAGCGCGCCGGCCAGCGTGCCGAGTGCGAGGATCAGCGAAGTCCCGAATGCGCGCACATCGGTGGGATATTGCTCCGGGGCAAAAATCCAGATCGAGGTGTTGAGCAGCACCACGCAGAACGTGAAGGCGGCGCCGAACAGCAGCACGAGGGCCACGTTGTAGGTCAGGAAGCCGAAGCATAGTCCGGCCGCGCAGGCCAGTCCCGCGCCCAGCGTCAGCACGCGCTTGCGCGGGATGTGATAGCCGCAGTAGGACGCGGCGAGCGCGCCGAACAGGCTCCCGCTCTGCATCACCATGGTGAAGACGAGACTCTTGGAGATGGTGTAGCCCTGCGACACCAGGATGGTCGGCATCAGCGTCAGCACGGAAATCTGTGCGCCGTATGTCATGGAAACCGCAATCCCGAGCGCAAGCGTGCGCCGTCCCAGCCGGCCGGTGAAGACGTCGCGCAGCCGCACCTTGGCGCGCGGCGCGTCAGCCTGCGCCGATCCCTTGATGTACGGCGTCGGCTCGCCTGCCAGCTTGCCCAGCCGGCCCGAGGCGAGGATCGACAGCACCCGGTTGGCCTCATCCACCCGACCCTTGGACAACAGGAAGCGCGGCGTCTCCGGAACAAAGCGCCGGTAGAACACGACGAAGAACGCCGGGACCACCAGGCAGGCGAACAGCCAGCGCCAGTTGTCCGGGCCCGGGAACATGGCGAAGACGGCCAGGCCGAAGGCCGGCGCCAGCATATTGCCCAGGCCGCCACTGCCCACGCTGACCATGCCCACCGCGGTGCCGCGGAAGCGGGTCGAACACAACTCGGCCAGCATCGTCACGGCAATCGAGATCTCGCCGCCCAGGCCGATGCCGACGATAAAGCGGCCCGCCGCCAGCACGGCGTAGTTCGGCGCCAGCGCGCAGATGATGGCGCCCAGCGTGAACAGCAGCAGGTTTGCACTCAGCATCGTGCGCCTGCCGTAGCGATCGGCGATATAGCCCGAGCCGATGCGTCCCAGCGCGGCGGCACTGAAGGTCAGGGTGTTGAGAAAGCCGATCTGCGCCACTGAAATGCCCCATTGCTCCCGCAACATGGGGCCAACCAGGCCGACCGCGTTCTGCTCGAAGACATCGAACATCACACCCAGCATGATCATGAAGATGATCTTCTTGTGGGAGGCCGTCACGCCGATGCCATCCATTGCCCGATCGAGCTCGTGCTGCTGTGGGGAACTCGACGATTGAACCACTGTTTCTGCGCCCATCTTTGTCTCCTCCTCGTTCGAGGTCGTCACGGTGTATCCGCAAGCTTGTCGCCGCCGTGGCCGGCTGGCGTTTTAGAGCAGCAATAAGAGTTGGTCTCTTCCGCCTCTATTCCAGTGCAGGCGTCGAGTGTGGCGGCCGGCGGGCTTGCAAAGCCTGCTCGGCTGCATACGCCAGCCGTATCAGCACGGCCTCGGAGAAGGGAAGGCCGAGGAACTCCAGGCCGACCGGCACGCCCTGGGGCGCGTTGCGGTCCGGTGCGGAGAAGCCGGCCGGAATCACGATGGCCGGAAAGCCGGTGGCGGACGCGAGCACGCCATTGCGTTCTGCCTGCGTCTGTCCGACCGGCACCACCAGCCGCCGCTGGTGTGGAAATGCCAGTGCGTCGATCCGATGCCGCGCCATCAGCTCCTGCAGCCGCATGCGCAATGCCTGCTGGCGCTGCAGGCGCTCGCGGTATTCCGCTTCCCGGCCGCTCAGCGCCACTGCGGTGGCCAGCGTTCCCGCCACGCTGGGATGCACCGTGCCCGCCGCGATGATGTCCCTGGTCGACCGCACCGGCACGCCGGGTGCTAGCCGGGCCAGGTAGGCGTCGAGATCGTGCTCCATCTCGTAGTGGTGCACGAGCGTCGACGCGAGGAGTTCCTCGGGGCTGATGGCGTCATCAATGGCGACCAGCTCGGCGCCTTGTGCGGCGACGATCGCCAGTGCTTCCTGCATGACGGCGTTGACGGGGCGGTGCGCGTCCCCGTCGCCGAAGAAGTGGCGCAATACCCCAATGCGCGCACCCTTGAGCCCGTCGGGGTCAAGGCAGGCGGCATAGCTCGCCGGAATATGGGGCTCGCCCTGGCTGGTGACCGGGTCTGCCGGGTCGTACCCGGCGATGACGTCGAGCAGTACCGCCGTGTCCGCGACGGTCCGGGTGATAGGTCCGATGGTGTCCTGGGTCAGCCCGCATGGGATGAGGCCGGCGCGGCTGACGAGGCCCATGGTGGGACGCAGGCCGACGAGGTTGTTTGCCGAGGCCGGCGACCGGATCGAGTTGATACCGTCGGTTCCGATCCCGAGCAGGCCGAAGCTGGCCGCGATGCCGGCGCCGGTGCCTCCGCTGGAGCCGCCGGGCGTGCGCGTCAGGTCATAGGGATTGAGGGTCTGGCCGGACAACGTGCTGACTGTCTCGCCACCGGAGGCCAGCTCGTGCAGGTTGGTCTTTGCCAGGATGACGGCGCCTGCCTCGCGCAGCCGACGGATGACGAAGGCGTCGTCCGCGGATATATTGCCGCTCAGGCAGGATGCGCCGGCGGTGGTCTCGATGCCGGCGCACTCGATGTTGTCCTTGACCAGCACCGGAATGCCATGCAGGGGCGCCAGCGCCTGCGACGGATCGCGCCCGGCGGCGGCATCGATGTGCCCGGCCTCGGCCAGCGCCTGCGGGTTGAGCCGGAGGATGCTGCGCAGGGCGGGGCCGTCCTGATCATAGGCAGCGATGCGGTCGAGGTACCCGCGAGCCAGTTGCGGTGCGGTCAGCCTGCCGTCGCGCATCGCGGCGTGGGCGCTGGCAACGGTGGCCTCCACCACGCTGAACGGTGCGTGATTGCCGGGTCCGTCCGGATTCGGTTGCAATGTCATTTGCATCGGGGTCGTTGATGCGCGGCAAGCGGCGCGTGGAGTGTCTGGTCTGCGGGGCAGCGGCTTGCTGCCCCCGCAGCGACTTGTTAGCGATTGACGAGCCTGGCCGGCAGTGTCCAGATGGCGAAGGCGCCAAGGACCAGCATCCCGGCGATCATGAAGTAGGCGCTGTTGCCGCTCTGGGTCACGTCCCGCAGGTAGCCGATCATGTAGCCGCTGGTGAAGCCGGCGAGGTTCCCGATCGAGTTGCTCATGGCGATGGCCGTGGCCGCCGCCGCGCCGCTCAGGAAGGCTGTTGGCAGCGACCAGAACAACGGCGTGCAGGTCAGGATGCCCGCCGCGGCGATCGACAGGAACACCAGTGACAGCGCGGTGTTGTGCATGACCCAAGGCAACGCCAGGAAGCCGATCGCGCCCATCATGCACGGGATGATCAGGTGCCAGCGCCGTTCGCGATGCTTGTCGGCGCTGCGCCCGAAGCAGTACATCGCGACAATGGCCGCCATATAGGGAATTGCGCCCAGCAAGCCGATATGGAACGGGTCGCTGACCCCCGTCGACTTGATAAAGGTGGGCAGCCAGAGGGTGATGCCGTACTGGCCCGTGACGTAGCAGAAGCAGATCAGGCTGATCAGCCATACGCGCGGGTCGGTGAATACCTTGCCAACGCGCGCCTGCGGGTCGGCCGCCTTGGCGTCCTCCGCCTTGGCCTGCTCAAGGACGCGCTTCTCCTCGCTGCTGAGCCACCTGGCCTTGGCAATGGAGTTGTCCAGGTAGTAGAAGCAGAAGCAACCCAGCAGCACGGCCGGAACCGCCTCGATGAAGAACATCCATTGCCACCCCGCCCAGCCTGCGACGCCGCCCATGCTGCCCATCAGGAAGCCGGACAACGGGTTGCCGATGATGCCGGACAGCGGCGAGCCCATGCAGTAGATGGCCATGATCTTGGCGCGCCGGTGCGCCGGATACCAGCAGGACAGGTAGTACACGATGCCCGGCGTAAAGCCGGCCTCGGCCAGGCCAAGCAGGAAGCGCAGCGTGTAGAAGGCGGTCGGCGTCTCCACGAACACGAAACACGCGGAGAGCAGGCCCCACGTGACCATGATGCGCCCGATCCATACCTTGGCGCCGAACCGGTGCAGCGCCAGGTTGCTTGGCACCTCGAACAGGAAGTAGCCGATAAAGAAAATGCCGGCGCCCAGCCCATAGACGGTTTCGCTGAAGCCCAGTTGCTGGGACATCTGGAGCTTTGCAAAACCAACGTTGACACGATCGAGATAAGCGATCAGGAAACAGACCATCAGGAAAGGAACGAGCCGCCAGCTTACCTTGCGATATGTCGCGTCCTCGAACGTCCTGATCTTTGCTCCCGCCTGCAGGGTTGTATCCACAGCGTCTCCTCTGTTTTTTGTCAGGTACGGCAGTGCTGCGCTGATCCTGTCGGGATCAGTCCGTCGGGGGAATCGCGGGCACGCGGCTCGCGGTGCGTGCCAGGCGCCTTCCCCCTCCCGGATGGAAATGGCTGCGTCAGGCTGCGGCCTTGAGCGACAGGGGTGTGGCGTGTGCGGCGAGATAGTCCATGGCGGCAACGGTCCCGCTTGCCGCGACCGGTACGCCCGAGGTCTTCAGCCCCATTTCGCAGCCTGCGAGCGTCCCCATCAGCGTCAGGTCGTTGCAGTCGCCCAGATGGCCGATGCGGAACATGCGGCCTTTCACCTTGCCCAGCCCTGCGCCGAGCGACATATTGAAGCGGTCATAGATGTTCCTGCGCACCACGTCCGCGTCAATGCCCTCGGGCATCATCATGCCGGTGAGCACCGGGCTGTAGACCGCAGGATCCGCGCACTGGATTTCCAGGCCCCAGGCATTGACCGCCCGGCGGCATGCCTCGGCCAGCCGCTGGTGGCGCGCGAACACATTGTCCAGGCCTTCCTCGAGGATCATGTCGAGGGCTTCGGACAGGCCATAGAGCAGGTTCGTGTTGGGCGTGTAGGGCCAGTAGCCGGTCCGGTTCATTTCGATGATTTCATCCCAGCCCCAGAAGGCGCGCGGCAGCCGGGCCTTGCGGGAAGCTTCGATGGCCTTGGGCGACACCGCATTGAAGCTGATGCCGGGCGGCAGCATGAGTCCCTTCTGCGAGCCGGAAACGGTCACGTCCACGCCCCATTCGTCGTGCCGGTAGTCGGCGGAGGCCAGCCCGGAGATCGTGTCGACCAGCAGCAACGCCGGGTGTCCCGCCGCATCGATGGCCTTGCGCACGGCGGCGATGTCCGACGTCACACCGGTCGAGGTCTCGTTGTGCACCACGCATACCGCCTTGATGGCATGACCGGGATCGGCGCGCAGGCGGGCTTCGATCATGTCGGCCTGCACCCCGCGGCGCCAGCCCTCGATTCCCGGCAGGCCGAGAAACTCGGGCCGGATGCCAAGGTTCTCCGCCATCTTCTTCCAGAGCGTGGCGAAGTGACCGGTCTCGAACATCAATACCGTGTCGCCGGGGCTCAGGGTGTTCGACAGCGCGGCTTCCCACGCGCCCGTACCGGAAGCGGGGTAGATCACGACCGGTTGCTCGGTCTTGAAGATCTTCTTGATGCCAGACAGCACCCTGAGGCCCAGCGCCCCGAATTCGGGGCCGCGATGGTCAATGGTCGGATAGCTGATGGCGCGCAGGATGCGATCGGGAACGGGGCTCGGTCCGGGGATCTGAAGGAAGTGGCGACCGGCGGGGTGGAAGTTGGTTTTCAGCATTGACTCCTCCTGTTGAGTTTTGAATACAAAATACTCTAGCAGAAGTGCCGCAGGAAAACAGGTCGGATCCGGCTGGAATTTCGTAGTGTTTACCCGATGAAATAAGGGAGACAGGAGTTTTTGAAGCTGAGTTAAGTATCTGCTAAAATTGAACGCAAACTAAACTACGCTGAATTTGAATGCAAAATTCATCTTCTTTCAGTGCTGTTTCTCCGGTTTCCGCACTACCCAGGGTCGAACGGCAGCGCCTGCATGACACGGTCGTGGGTCAGCTGCGGACATTTATTGTCGAGGGCGTCCTGGAGGCCGGCAGGAAGCTCAACGAACGCGAGTTGTGCGAGAGCCTGGGCATCTCCCGCACACCGCTGCGCGAAGCCATGAAGGTGCTGGCGGCAGAGGGGCTGATCGAGATCTCGCCCAACCGGGGGGCGACGGTATCGCGCCTGTCGCCGACGGAGATCCAGGACACCTTCGAGTTGATGAGCGGCCTGGAGGCCTTGTCCGGCGAACTGGCCTGCGAGCGCATCACGGCCGTCGAGCTGGCGGAACTCAAGGCGCTGCACTATGCGATGCTGGCATGCCGGGCCAACGAAGACTTGCCCGGCTATTACCGCCTCAACCACCAGATCCATGACCGCATCAACGAAGCGGCCCGCAATTCCGCGTTGCGCCAGACCTATCTGGCGGTAAACCGGAGGCTGCAGGCGCTGCGCTTCCGCTCGAACTATCAGAAGCCGAAATGGGACAGTGCCGTCCATGACCATGAGGAGATGCTGGCGGCGCTCGAAGCGCGCGACGGCAAGCGGATGGCCGCGATCCTGCGCCAGCATCTGCTGGACAAGCGCGATGCCGTTCTCCTCATTCAGTCGAGCGAGGCCGGCGAAACGTCAGGCACATAGCGCAGGGTGCCGGAGCTTCCACAGCCGTACCCCCACCGGGTGGGGGTTTGCCGGACTAGCCTGGCACCGCAACTGACGTTAATATCGCGTGCACGGCGGGCCCTGCAGGGCCCGTTCACATGACGGCGCCCCCGGGACGATCACAAGGATCACGGCGGCGCCGTGCGACACCGCAGGAGAGACCGGATCGCCACCAGGGAATGGGGCATCCGGCGCCGATGGAGCAACCGCCCCGGAAACTCTCAGGCACACAGGACTGTGGCGTCGCAGCAAAAATCTGGAGAGAGGCACGCCCGCTTGAAGAATGGCGTGCTCACCGAAGGGGACGGCGGCAACCGCAAGGTTACGCCGAAGCTCTCAGGTCACAGGACAGATGGGGCAGGGGACCGCGCTCGCGGTCATATCGAACCTTGCCAGAGAGTCTGTCATGTCTCATATCATCGTCATTGGCGCCGGCATTACCGGCGTCACCACCGCCTATACCCTCGCCAACCTCGGCTATCGCGTGTCCGTGCTGGATCGTCATCACTATCCGGCGATGGAAACGTCGTTCGCCAATGGTGGCCAGCTGTCCGCCTGCAACGCCGAGGTCTGGAACAATGCCGGCACCTTGCTCAAGGGCCTGAAGTGGATGATGCGGCGCGACGCGCCGCTGCTGCTCAACCCGCGTCCGTCGTGGCACAAGTATTCGTGGCTCGGCGAGTTTGTCGGGCATCTGCGCGGCTATCGCGCCAACACCATCGAGACCACGCGCCTGGCCATCGCCGCGCGCCAGCACCTGTTCGACATGGCCGAGCGCGAGCAGATCGATTTCAACCTGGAACGCCGCGGCATCCTGCACTTCTATCACGACCGCGCCAGCTTCGAGGCGGCCGGCCGCACCAACCAGATGCTGGTGGAAGGCGGGCTGGAACGCTATGCGGTCACGCCGGAAGAGATGCGTTCCATCGAGCCCACCTTGCAGGGCAACTACTACGGCGGCTACTTCACGCCATCGGATTCCACCGGCGACATCCACAAGTTCACGCGTGGACTGGCGCGTGCGTGCGAGCGCCTTGGCGTGGCGTTCGTGCAGGGCGTGGATGTGCGTGCCATCCGGATGGAGTCCGGCGGCGTGCGGATGAAGCTGTCGCCATCGGAAGCCGCCCTCGCAAGCGGAGAGCCGGGCGGCGACCGCGAGATCAGCGGCACGGCCCTGGTGGTCTGTGCCGGTGTGGGTAGCCGGCAGATCGGCGCCATGCTGGGCGACCGCCTCAACGTCTATCCGGTCAAGGGCTATTCGATCACCGTGCATCTCGACGACGCGCGCAGCGTAGAGCATGCGCCGTGGGTCAGCCTGCTCGACGAGAGCGCCAAGATCGTCACCAGCCGGCTGGGCCCGGACCGCTTCCGCGTGGCGGGCACGGCGGAATTCAACGGCCACAACCGCGATATCCGGGCCGACCGCATCGCGCCGCTGGTGTCCTGGGTGCGCCGCAATTTCAGCATCGAAACCTCGCGCGCAGTACCCTGGGCGGGGCTGCGTCCGATGATGCCTGACATGATGCCGCGCGTGGCGCGCGGCAGGGCCACGCGGGTGTTCTACAACACCGGCCACGGCCACCTTGGCTGGACGCTGTCGGCCGCTACCGCGGCGATGATCGGGCAGACCATTGCCGCAAGCCATCCGGTGCACTGAGGCGCCGGCCATGCGCCGGCTTGAACGCGCCCTGGTTTGGCACTAAGTTGGATTCACCCGCGCGGGTGAATTCACGGTTTTCGCGCGGTGCCGAACCAGGAGCACACATGGTCAGCGCACTTTCCATCGTCAAGACCGCCTACGACGCCTTCGGGCGCGGCGATGTCGCGGCCATTCTCGATCTGGTTGCCGACAAGGTCGACTGGAAGCTGGTGGGGCCGCCCGCCATTCCCTATGCCGGACAGCGCAACAACAAGGAGGAGGTGGCGCGCTTCTTCGCGGAGGTTGCGCAAGCGGATGACCTGCAACTCTTCGAGCCGCGCGAGTTTATCGAAGCTGGCGAGCATGTGACCGTGCTGGGCTTCGAACGGGGCATGACACGCCCGGAAGGCAAGCCGTTCGAAACCGAGTGGATCCACGTCTTCACGATACGCGACGGCAAGGTGACGCGCTGGCGCGGCTTTTACGACACCGCGGCGCGTTTCCTCTAGGCGCCGGCGCCGGCGCCGGCGTCGGCTCGGGCACCCCGGGCGTGGGTGCCCCTTTTACTTGCTCCCGTCACGCGCGTCGCCACCCAGCGGATCGACGATGATCATGGTGCGGTCCAGCACGCCGCGATCATCAAAGTAAGCGCTGAAGTGCGCCGGCAGGTACGAACCCGCATAGAGGCGGTAGGACCAGGCCTCGCGCTTGAGGAGCGGATAGTACTGGACCGGTTCCTTCGGCGTGCCAAAACGCTCGAGCACGTCCTGCTTGGTCCAGACGCCCGGCCGTGCCTCGTAAATCTCTTTCTCGGTCAGCATCTGGCGGAAGTTCGTCAGCTTGCCGCCGGCGTCGAAATCCGCAGCATAGACTTCGAACCCCAGCGGCTGCTTCGAGTAGATCCAGCGGCTGGTGCCGCCTGCAAGCTGGTAGGTCTCGGTCGGCGTGCCGAAGGTATCGCGCACGGAACTTTGCGGGCTGCCTATCATTTTCTGCGCCGTCTCCACGGGTTGAAGCGTGGCGCAGGCGCTCAGCGCGATTGCTGCGGCGCCGATCAGGCTGGCTAGGCGAAATAGCATGACGCATCTCCGGTGTGGATGTGGTTGGCGTGCACGGGGCAGGGACTTGTTCAGCATAGTTCACGCGGGCATGTTTGCTGCGCGCGGGGCCCCGATGGATAAACAATCGGGCGAAGGGAAATATTCCATCCCGGCGGCTGCGGATCGGCAAAAGCCGTGCTACCAACCTCCCTGCCACTTCGACTAAGGCGTGTGCTCACCCACCGCCGGCACAAAGTCTTCGCCCTGCGGCAACCCCAGCGAAAACTTCACCGGGAAATTCAGGGCGATGGCGTTCTCCGCCGGCAGATGCCGGATCATCTCCCGCGCCCGCACATGCGGATCGTCGAACAGCTCGCCGGCCCCGAGCGCTGGCGAGAATGGAATGTCCAGCGGTGCAAAGCATTCAGCCCACTGCGCAAGGCTGCGCGTGAGGAAGATCCTCGCGAGCAAGCCGTTCACCTCCGGCTTGTTCTGCTGGCGCGCCGCACGGGATGCGAAGCGTGGGTCAAGCAGGGCGGGGAAGTCCCTCCCGAGGGCATCGCCCAGGTTCAGCCAGAACTTGTTCTCGAGGATGCCCATGGCCAGGTAGCGGCCGTCGCGTGTCTGGAACAGGTCGTTCTCCGGCATTACCGTCGGCGATTCGCGCGGACGGTCCTCATAGCTGCGCGCGGCCCAGGCGCCATGCGCGGTCCACGACAGGATGGCGTCGTGGATCGACACATCAAGATGCTGGCCATGCCCGTTCTGCCGCGCGCTCATGACCGCCACCGCGAGGGCCAGCGCCGCGTAGCCCGAGGCGGCATAGTCGGAAATCCGCGCACGCGGGCGCGAAACCTTGTCATCCACCTGTACTGGCACCGACCAGTAGCCGGCAAGCGCCAGGTAGTTCAGGTCATGGCCGGCATGGTCGGCATAAGGGCCGGTCTGGCCGAAGCCGGAAATGGAGCACAGCACGATGGCAGGATTGACTGCGGCCAGCGCCTCGTAGCCCAGGCCAAGACGCTGCATCACGCCCGGCCGGAAGCCTTCGACCACGGCATCCGCTTCGCGCACGAGGTCGAGAAACGCCGTGCGCCCGGCTTCGGCCTTGAGGTCGAGCGCGACCGAAGGCTTGCCGCGGTTGAATTGCGCATACACCGCCGGCCCGAGCTGGCGCGAGCTGTCGCCGACGCCCGGCTGCTCGACCTTGATCACGTCCGCCCCCAATTGCATCAGCAGGCTCGTCGCGTGAGGACCGGGCAGCAGCTGGCTGACATCGATGATCCTGACGTCCTTGAGGCAGGACCATTCCGGTTTCATGTTTTGCATTCCCTGGGTCAGCTGATATCGCCGTCCATGCCGATCGACTTCATCAGCTCGCCGTAGCGCGCCGAGTCGTTGGCCACCATGGTGTTGAACTGCGCGGGTGAAGCGCTGCGGCGCAGCTCGCCGGCATTGGCCTTGAGCTGGGCGTCCAGGCGGCCGTTGGCCTGCAGCGTGGTGAGCGCGGAGAAGAACAGCTGCGTGAGTTCCGCCGGCAGGTGTGCCGGGGCGAACAGGCCGCTCCAGTTGTCGATGACGAAGCCAGGCGGCAAGACCTCGGCCAGCGTCGGCACCTCGGGGAAATACGGGGAGCGCGCCGCCGACGACACCGCCAGCGCCCGCACCTGCCCGTTGCGCAGATACTGGGTGGCGGTGGCGAGCACCGGCATGCCGAACTGCGTCTGGCCGCCCAGCATGGACGAGAGGATTTCCGGCGCGCCTTTGTACGGGATGTGCACGGCGTCGCAGCCGTTCTGGTGGAGCAGCGCTTCCACGGCCAGATGGGCGATGCTGCCCTTGCCGCCCGAGCCATAGTTGAACTTGCCCGGTGCCTTCTTCATGGCGGCGATCAGTTCGCCCGCGGTCTTGTACGGCGAAGCCGCCGGCACGACCAGCGCCGTCGGCCCGCCGGAGATGGCGGCGATGGAGGTGAAGTCGTGCGCGGCGTCGTATGGCACCTTGCGGTACATGTGCACGTTGATGACATGCGTGTTGGCAAGGATGCCGAGCGTATAGCCGTCCGGCGCGGCACGCTTGAGCGCGTTGGCGCCGATGATGCCGCCGGCGCCGGGCATGTTCTCCACCACCAGCGGCTGGCCCAGCCTGGCGCCCAGCTCCGCGGAGAGCGTGCGGGCGATATTGTCGGGGGAGCTGCCCGCCAGGAACGGGACGATCAGCCGGATCGGACGGTTGGGGTAGGGCGCGGCGGCACGCGCCGGCAGCAGCATGCTGCCCAGGGCTGCCGCGCCTGTCGTGGCAAGCCATTCTCGGCGATTCATGAGAAGTCTCCGTCTAATGTTTTGTTCAGCAGGCGGGCGTCTACGCCCGCGCCTGCAGCGGTTCGAGGATCGCGCGCGCGATGGTGTTGCGCTGGATCTCGCTGGTGCCGGTGAAGATGCGGAACATGCGCAGCTTGCGGAAGGTCTGCTCGATCGGATGGCCGCGCGTGACGCCGACATTGCCATGGATCTGCACGGCCTTGTCGGCCACTTCAAAGCAGCGCTCCGAGACGAACAGCTTGCACGCCGCGGCCTTCATGCGCAGGTCGGCGCCGCTGTCGGCCAGCGCGGCGGTGTGGGCAATCATGCTTTCGCATGCCCACAGCGCGGCGGCCATGTCGGCGAGCATATGCTGGATCGCCTGGAAGCGTGCGATCGGTCCGCCGAACTGGCGCCGCTGGCCGGCGTATTCGACCGAAGCTTCGTAGGCCCGTGTCGCCAGCCCGAGCATGGTCGGGCAGTGCAGCAGGCGATTGACGTTGATACGCGACATGCCCAGCTTGAAGCCGTTGCCCTCGCCCCCGAAGATATTGGCGCGCGGCACCCGCACGTTTTCGAAGGTGATGTCCGCATCGATGTGCTGCCCGGACATTGGCACATACTCGCTGCTCACGGTCACGCCCGGCAGATCCAGGTCTACCAGTACCGCGGTGATGGCGGGCGGCGTGGTGCCGGCGTCGGTGATGCACATGACGATGGCAAAGTCGGCAAAGGGCGCGCCGCTGATGTAGTGCTTGCAGCCGTTGATGACCAGCGCATCGCCGTCCGCGACAGCCGTGGTGGAGATGCTCTGCGCGTCGGAGCCCGAATGCGGCTCCGTCAGCGCGAAGCAGGTCGATTTCTCGCCGCGGATCACCGGTTCGAAGTATTGCTTCAGCTGTGCGGGCGTGGCGTACTTGAGCATGTTGCCCACGCGCGGCGGACCGCCCAGGTCGCCCAGCACATGCGGCGCAAGCACGGATCCGCTGGCGGCAAGGTCGGCCTTGAGCGCGCATTGCTCCTGGATGTTCAGGCCCTTGCCGCCCAGCGCCTGCGGCAGGCAGGCGGCGTAGTAGCCAAGCTCGCTGGATCGGCGCCAGATGCCGCGCAGCGTTTCGCGTGGCCACTGGTCCTCGGAGCCCAGCCCCAGCTCGCGCTCGAGCGGCAGCAGTTCTTCGTCGATAAAGCGGCGGATGCCCGCGCGCGTCTCGGCCAGCACCGGATTGGTCAGGTGGTCGAACATGGCGATCCTCCTCAGTTGACGCGGCGCGACGCGCCTTGCCAGTAGCGTTCCCGCACCAGCTTGCGGGCAAGCTTGCCGCTGGCGTTCTTGGGCAGCTCGGCAACGAAATCGACCGAACGCGGCGACTTGTAGTCGGCGATGCGGGCCCGGCAATGCGCGATGAGTTCCTGCGCGCTGGCCTGGCGGCCGGGCCTTAGCGTCACCACGGCCTTGACGCTTTCGCCCCAGGTATCGTCGGGCACGCTGATCACGCAAGCCTCCATCACGTCGGGATGCTGGTACAGGGTGGCCTCGACTTCGGTCGGATACACGTTGAAGCCGCCGGAGATGATCATGTCCTTCTTGCGGTCGACCAGGTAGATGTAGCCATCCTCATCCACGCGGGCCATGTCGCCGGTGCGCAGCCAGCCGTCGACAATGGCTTCCTGCGTCAGCACCGGCTCGCCCCAGTAACCCTGGAACACGTCTTCGCCGCGAATCACCAGCTCGCCGATGGCATCGCCCGAAACCTCGCGCCCGTGCTCGTCGACCACGCGCACCTCGGTCTCGCCAAGCGCCCGCCCGCACGACGCGAGCCGTTCCGGCTTGTGGGTGATCGCCAGGGCATGGTCCGCGGTCGACAGGCGCGTGACGCCGGACGTGGATTCGCTGGCGCCATAGCCCTGCGACAGGATCGGGCCGATGCGCTCCCATGCCTCGCGGATGCGAGCCGGGGCCATCGGCGCCGCGCCGTAGGCCAGCGTCCTGAGGCTGCTCAGGTTAGCGCTGGCCAGCGCCGGCTCGGCCAGCAGCATGTTGATCATGGCCGGCACCATGAAGACGTGGGTGATGCGCAGCCTGGCCACCTCCGCCAGGAAGTGCGCCGGCTCGAACTTGTCGAACAGCGCCAGCGTCGCGCCAGAATAGAGGTAGGGCTGCATCAGCATGCCGGAGGCATGGGTGACGGGGCCGATCAACGCCAGCCGGTCGCCCGGCCGTGCAGGGCGATCCATGCCCTGCAGCATTTTGCGCAGCGCCGCCATGCGGTTGCCGTAGCTCTGCATGGCCGCCTTGATCTTGCCGGTGGAACCGGACGAGAAATGCAACACGGCAAGGTCGTCCGCCTCCGGCGTGATATCCGGTGCGGTGGTGCCGGCTTCGGCCAGCAATGCCTCATAGCTGAGATAGCCCGGCGCTGATTCGCCAATGGCCACGAAGGTCTCGACCGAGCCAAAACCGGCCGTTGCGGACGAATAGCCGGTGTAGCCCGGCCCGGCAATCAGCACGCGCGGGGTGCAGTTCTCGACCACATCCGTCGCCTCAGCCGCCGTAAACCGTGGGTTGAGCGCCGCCTTCACGAGCCCGGCCTTGTACAGCGCGCACTCGAGCTCGACCAGTTCCGGACGATTGCGGGACTGGACCGCCACGCGGTCGCCCCTGGCCAGGCCGAGGCCGAGCAGGGCATTGGCCAGCCGCGTCGAACGCTCATCCAGTTGCCGGTAGGTGAGCACCTTGTCCTGGTACAGGACGGCGGGCTGATCGCCCCAGTAGCGCGCCGCGCGGCGCAGGAAATATGCAAAGCCCACTGGTGTCTCCATGGTGATGATTGGCCGTAGTCTGTAAGATGCCAGGCATCACTACAATGTGGTGTTGGCTATAAAGACATAACCAATGGGAATGTGACGATGGAGACAAGGGATATCGAGTACATCCTCGCGGTTGCCGCCCAGGGCGGAATCGGCAGGGCCGCGGACGCAATCGGGATCAGCCAGCCGGCACTGACCAAGGCCGTGCAGCGGGTGGAGGCGCAGATCGGCCTGCCGCTGTTCGAGCGCACCGCCAACGGCATGACCCCGACTCACGCCGGGGCGGTCTTCCTCGAGCGCGCGCGGCGTATCCGCCTGGAATATGAAGATGGCCTGAAGGAAATGCAGGGCATCCGCACCGGCGAGCTGGGTGTGCTGCGCATGGGCTATTCGCCGTCCATCCCCAGCACGCTCGTGCTGGGCGCATGCCGCCAGCTGCTCCGCGAGCGGCCGGTCGCAAGGCTACGCCTGCGCAGGCGCCTGGCGCGCGACCTGATGGACTTGCTGCTGGCGGGAGAACTCGATATCGCGGTGGCTCCGGTGCCAGCGCGGGCGGCGGGCGAGTTCGCCGTACAGGAATTGTTCGATGACCGCCTGGTCGTGGTGGCCGATGAAAACCACCCGCTGCAACGCCGCCGCAAGCTGCGGCTGGCCGACCTCGCCACGCAGGAATGGCTGCTGCCGGAGTCTCATATCACCTTGCGCCAGCAGCTTGACGCCGCCTTTCGCCAGCAGGGCCTGCCCGGCCCGAACCTGCGCATCGAGATCGATTTCGGCAGCGCCTCGCTGTATCACCTGATGCAGGGCTCGCAGATGCTGAGCATCTCGAGCGAGAGTGGCGATGCCATGCAATACGGGCTGCGGCCCCTCAATCTCGGCGTCGAGGAGCTGGACTTCCGGCGGCGCATCGGCGTGATTTCACGCGCGGGCGCCTATCTTTCGCCGCTCGCGCAGCGCATGACTGTGCTGCTGACGGAGCAGAAGCGCTGAGCGTTCGTCGGGCACCTCAGAGCTCCAGCACCAGCCTTCTTCACCCGAAAGGGGCAGGTCTGGTCCTGCAGGCGCAATCTGCCGGTGTTCGCGCCGCGCTCGGGCTTTGCCCGTCAGGTACGAAAATCGTCACCACGACACGGTAGACTTCGCGGCATCCTGTCCTTCCCACGGAGTCACCATGTCATCGCTCGCAACCCTGCCCGTATGGTTCGTCTGGGCTCTCATGTCAGCCATCTTTGCCGCGCTCACCGCGATCTTCGCGAAGATCGGCCTGGTCGGCATCGATTCCGACATGGCGACGCTGGTGCGCGTCGTGATCATCGTGGGCGTGCTTGCGCTGTTCGTGGCCGGCACCGGGAAGTGGACCGATCCGCGTGCGTTCTCCGGCAAGAACTGGACCTTCCTGAGCTTGTCCGCGCTGGCGACCGGCGCCTCCTGGGTCTGCTATTTCCGGGCGCTGCAGATCGGTGAGGCCTCGAAGGTGGCGCCAGTCGACAAGTTCAGCCTGGTGCTGGTTGCCGTCTTCGCTGTGCTGTTCCTGGGCGAACGCCCCGCGCCAAGAGAGTGGCTTGGCATTGGCCTGGTGGCGACGGGCGTCCTGGTGCTGAGCCTGCGCCGTTGACCTTCGTCAGTCGGATGGGCTGGCCTCAGGGCCGCATCATGGTGGCGCCGGTCATTTCCGGTGGCGGCCGGTGGCTCGCCAGGGGCGCGTTCCTTGCTACGCCACGGCCTGCGCGCGCCACGCCGATGGCGCGACGGCTTCTTCCTGCCGCCAGGCCGCACGGAACGCCTGCGGGCTGGCGAACCCGCAGCGCTCGGCCACGATCTCGACGGCCCAGTCGCTGTCCCGCAGCAGCCTGCGCGCCAGCGCGATCCGCAACTGCTGGTGATACTGCTTGAGCGTGATGCCGCATGCCTGGCGGAACAGGCGCGCCAGGTGCCGGTAGCTGAGCGCAAAGCGGCCGGCCAGCGCCTCGTAGGGCAGCGCGCATGCGGGCTGGTCGGTCAGGAAGTCCTGCACGGCATGGATGACCGCATGGTCGTGGCTGCGGTAGCGCAGTTGCGCATCCAGCGCCGGGTCCTGGCTCAGCCTGCGGAACGGGAATACGTTGTCGCGCGCGACGCGGATGGCCGTTGCGGCGCCGAAGTCCCGGGCGATCAGGTGCAGCGACAGGTCGATGCCAGCCGAGACGCCCGCCGAAGTCAGTACCGCGCCGTCATCCACCAGCATCCGGTTGGCCAGCACGCGCGCCCGCGGGTGGCGTTGCTGCAGGCGCGCAAGGTGTGCGTGGTGGGTGGTGCAATGGCGCCCGTCGAGCAGCCCCGCGGCGCCGAGCAGATAGGCCCCGGTGCAGACGCTGGCCAGCGTGATCTCGCCCAGCCGGGGGCGAGCCACGGTCTGCAGCCATTCGGCCAGTTCGCGCAGCCAGGGCGGGGGTGTGGCGCTGAAGTCGAGCTTGCAGCCGATCACCATGACCAGGTCGCCGCGTGCCAGCACGGCCGGCAAGGGCTCGATCGCAGTCAGCGCCAGGCCCTGAAAGCTGGTCACCTCCCGTTGCGGCCCTGTGCAGTGCAGCACCACCGGCGCGATCCCCAGTTCGGCGAGCGACCCGAACACCTGGAGCGGGCCGCCGAGGTCCAGCATGTGCACCTTCGGTGGCAGCACAAAGAAAACGCGTTGCATCGCCGTCCGCCCTTTTGGTTCCGATTGTCACCGGAATGATGGCAGATTTTTTTCCTATCCAGGCATATTTTCCGATTTTCGCGGTAGACAGGAAAACCTATCATGGCAGGAAATTAACCCAACGCCTGTTTCGCGAGGTGGAAAGCATGCTGGAACTCAGACCGACCTGTGAGCACTGCAACAAGGCGCTTCCGCCGGCGTCGACGGAAGCGCGCATCTGTTCCTATGAGTGCACTTTCTGTGCCGCGTGCGTCGACGAAGTGCTGGGGAATGTCTGCCCCAACTGCGGGGGCGGGTTCGTGCCCAGGCCGGTGCGGCCATCGAGGAACTGGAAGGGCGACAATTATCTCGGCCACGACCCGGCGAGCACCAGGGTCCGGCACAAGCCAGTCGATCCCGATGCGCACGCGCGGTTCGCCGCAGGAATCCGGGCGATCCCGCCGGAGCAGCGCTGATCCGTCCGCCCGGCAGGGGGCGGGCATGCTGCCACGCCCGCCCCGCGGGTGGCTTACTTTGACTTGGGCTTGAGCATCTCGCCCGCTTCCTTCACGTTCTGCTCGGCGCGCTTGCTGATCACGGCCAGGGCTTCGGCCTGCGATTTCTGCGCCATTTCAGCCAGCGCACGCATATTTTCCAGGGCCTGGTGCAGGCTCTGCTGGACGAATTCGCCCTGCTTGGTCATGGCTTCCGCGGGCGTGGTGCCCGGCTTGAATTGCTGCGCCGCGGCCTGGAGCTCCTGCATGGTCTTGTTGAAGATCTCCGTCTGCTTCTGCACCAGCGCCTGGAGCCCTTCATAGGCGAGCTTGTTTGCCTCGGTCAGCGCTTCGATGTCCTTGCGCCGCGCTTCGATTACCGTCGTCATGTCGACGCCGGGCAGCTTGAACTGCTCGAGCATCTTGCTGAAGTCCGCGAACGGGTTGGGTGGCGTTGTCATGGTGCGTCTCCTCGGGGGGCTGCTAAGAATGCGATCGCTTGGGGGCACCTGAAAACTCTAGACGCTCCAAGGCCAGTCCCGCAAGGCCCGGATCCGCGATGGCAGCAGATTGCTAAAGTTTTCCGCCTGGCTGCCGTTGGCTTCCATAGCCCGCACGTGCGCCCCGGGCATCCAAGGCGGGGCGCTGATGCGGACGACGAGAGCGAATGGCTGCCTTGCGTGTCAGCACTTCGCCGTAACCAGGTCCTAATCAGGTAGAAGAAATGAAGAATCTCGGAATAGGGGTGCGCCTAGGCATCGGCTTTGGCGTGGTGTTGCTGCTTTCTGCGCTCATGACCGGCTTTGGCATCCTGCGCCTGCAGCAGGTTGCCGAACGTACCCACGCGATGATGCAGCAGCCGTTGGCCAAGGAGCGGCTGGTCAGCGACTGGTACCGGCTTATGCATACCAGCGTGCGCCGCACGACGGCCGTGGCGCGCAGCGCCGATCCGTCGCTGGGGACATTCTTCGCCCCCGAGACCAAGGCTTCGCTCGAAGGCATCGCCGCGCTGCGCGACAAGCTCCAGCCGATGCTGACCTCGGAGGCGGAGAAGGCCGCCTTCGCCAAGATCCTGAGCGTGCGCGAGCCCTACAACAACAGCCGCGACAAGATCACCAAACTCAAGCAGGAAGGCCAGACGGAAGAAGCCAACCAGGTGCTGGAAAAAGAGTTCGTGCCGGCAGGCGACGCCTATCTGGCCGAGATCCAGAAACTGCTGGACATCCAGCGCAGCAGCATCGACGCCACGGCGGCCGAGATCAACAGCATCTACGAACGTGCCCGCATCAGCCTGATCGTGCTGGGCGTGTTCGTGCTGGCGATCGGCGTTGCGTTTTCGATGTGGCTGACGGTGGGCATCACGCGCCCGCTCAGCCGTGCCGTCGGCATTGCGCGCACCGTGGCGTCAGGCGACCTGACCAGCCGCATCGAGGTGGACAGCCGCGACGAGACCGGCCAGCTGCTGGAGGCGCTGCGCGACATGAACGCCAACATTCTGCGCATCGTGCGCGAAGTGCGAACCGGTACCGAGTCGATCGCGTCCGGCACCAGCCAGATCGCCGCCGGCAACACCGACCTGTCGCAACGCACCGAAGAGCAGGCATCTTCGCTGCAGGAAACCGCGGCCAGCATGGAGGAGCTGACCAGCATCGTCCGCCAGAATGCCGATAACGCCCGCCAGGCCAGCTCGCTCGCCGTCAATGCTTCCGAAATCGCGGCCAAGGGCGGCACCGTGGCCGACCAGGTGGCTGACACCATGGAAGAGATCAATGGCGCGTCGAAGAAGGTGGTCGACATCATCGCCGTGATCGAAGGCATCGCGTTCCAGACCAACATCCTTGCGCTGAACGCGGCAGTGGAAGCGGCCCGTGCGGGTGAACAGGGCCGCGGCTTTGCCGTGGTTGCGGGAGAGGTCCGCAGCCTTGCCCAGCGCAGTGCAACGGCCGCCAAGGAGATCAAGGCACTGATCGGCGATTCCGTGGATCGCGTGGAGAAGGGCTCGATGCTCGTGATGCAGTCCGGCCAGACCATGGAAGAGATCGTTGCCGCGGTCAAGCGCGTGACTGACATCATGGGCGAGATCAGCGCGGCGTCGTCGGAACAGAGTGCCGGTATCGAACAGGTCAACCAGGCTGTCACGCAGATGGACAGCGTGACGCAGCAGAACGCGGCGCTGGTGGAGCAGGCTGCTGCAGCGGCGGGTTCGCTGGAGGAGCAGGCGCAGCGATTGAAGGAGGCGGTGTCTTCGTTCAGGTTGGCGGCGTAACGGCGCGTTGCTGGCTTTCGCCGCTCTCCCGCACGCGGGAGAGCGGCGCACACTCATCTCGGCGGGACGCTCACCGCGCCTTCAAAAACTCCCCCACCTCCAGCAACACCAGCTCATTGTCATCCGCGCGGTTCGGCTCGCGGCTGCTCGAGAACGGCAGGTTGTTGTCGTTGCCGACTACGATATGGGTGGCATCAACCACGTCTACGTTCTCGATGGTGAAGAACGGAAACGCGAGCACGCCATCGGTCAGCGGCTTGCGTGCCAGATGGCCGGGGTCGGCAATGCGCAGCAGGTCGATGTAGCCGATCTTGCGCAGCGGCGCGCCGGCGTTGGCATCGGTCAGCTCGACCTTGTAGACGCGCTTGAACTTCGCCACATCGTCAAAGCAGTCGGGCCGCTTCTGGCTGGCCGGGCAGGCCTTGTCGGGCGTGCCTTCCCCATTGTCGCGCTCGATGATCAGGCCGGTGGTGCCATCGATCATGTTGAAGTCGCCGATCGCGTGGTGGCCGGCTTCGAGCACGTATTTCCAATGCCGGCCGGTCCAGGTTTCCTGCTTCACGTCGAACTCCAGCACGCGCAGGTAGGGCTTGCCGCCTTCGGTCTCATAAGTGCGTGAGGCCTCGTCCCACAGCGCGCCTTCCAGCAGCGCATAGAGCTTGCTGCCGTCTGGCGACGACGCCATGCCCTCGAAGCCCTTCGAGCGCCGCACCTGGAATTTCACGCTGCCATCGGGAGCGCCCGGGGTGGTGATCGCAGGATGGTCGGGCGAACGCACCACCTTGCCGTCGACCTTCGTATCGAATACCGCCAGTACCTTGCCGTTCATGTCCGCCTTGATCAGGAACGGCCCGAACTCGTCGCCGATCCAGATTGCGCCGCCGGCAAACTGGAAGCTCTCGGTATCGAAGTCGGAGCCGGTCAGGTAGCGTGTCCTGGTGCCTTCGTGGACGATGCGGAACGGCACCTTCTTGTCCGGGTCGTGCAGGAAGATGGTGCGCAGCCGCTGGAAGCGGCCGCTGCCGAAGTCCACTTTGTAGTGGTTCAGGTACAGCATGAAGTCCGGCGAGTTCGCCTTGGCGCCGGCGCCGTTGTCGGTGAGGATCCAGAAGCTGCCGTCCGGCATGCGCTTGATGCCGGAATGGCCTTGCGCGGGCTGGCCGCGGAAGGGCAGCGATACGCCGGTCGGGCGGCCGTTGGACTTGCCTTCGACGCTGCCCGGAGCCTCCACGCGCTGCGCGGTGGTGAACTTGCCGCTGATCTGCAGATCAGCCGGCGCGTCTTTCGGCACGGCCAGCATGGTCTGGGCCGGCAGCACGGCGTGGCCCGCCAGGGTGGCCGGGTAGGCGGTCTGCGCGAGCGTCCATGAGGGCATCGTGCCCAGGCAGCCCAGTGCGGCGGTCGCGGCCAGCAGGAAATGTCGAGACATTGGTCGGGTTCCTTCGCGGTGTCGATGAAGAGGACAAAACGGGCATTCTGGCCGCGAAGTTTGACAGTACTGTGATTCGGAGGCCGCATGGCGTGCCGGGCGCGGGCGTGCCATGCACCCGCGCGAAAGCCAGTTTGCGGTGCGATCAGCGAACGGCAGGCCGGGCAAGCGACGGCAAAGTGGATTTTTTTGCCCGATTGCCGCGCAAATGCCATGGCTTTCAGATTCCTGAAAGCAAAATCAGGCAAAATTCCACCTTTAGCGTCGCGCTGCGACCCGGCCGGCGCTTATCCCCCCACCCGTTCGAGGATCAGAGAGAAGCAATGAGTACCCAGCAACCCACCATCATCTACACGCTGACCGACGAAGCTCCGCTGCTGGCGACCAGTGCCTTCCTGCCGATCATCCGAACCTTTACCTCGCCCGCGGGCATCAACGTCGAGACCAGCGATATCTCGGTGGCGGGCCGTATCCTGGGCGAATTCCCCGAATTCCTGACCGAAGAACAGCGCGTGCCGGACAACCTGGCCGAACTGGGCCGCCTGACGCTGCTGCCGGACACCAACATCATCAAGCTGCCCAACATCAGCGCCTCGGTGCACCAGCTGGTCAGCGCGATCAAGGAACTGCAGGCCAAGGGCTACAAGGTGCCGGACTATCCGGAAGACCCGAAGACCGACGAAGAGAAGGCCATCCAGAAGCGCTATTCCAAATGCCTGGGCAGTGCCGTGAATCCGGTCCTGCGCGAAGGCAACTCGGACCGCCGCGCGCCGGCCGCCGTCAAGAACTACGCCCGCAAGAACCCGCACAGCATGGGTGAGTGGAGCATGGCCTCGCGCACCCACGTGGCGCACATGAAGCACGGCGACTTCTACCACGGCGAAAAGTCGATGACGCTGGACCGCGCACGCGACGTCAAGATGGAACTGGTCACCAGGAGCGGCAAGACCATCGTCCTCAAGCCGAAGGTCTCCCTGCTGGACGGCGAGATCATCGACAGCATGTTCATGAGCAAGAAGGCGCTGTGCGACTTCTACGAAGAGCAGTTCGAAGATGCGCGCAAGACCGGTGTGATGCTGTCGCTGCACGTCAAGGCCACCATGATGAAGGTCTCGCACCCGATCGTGTTCGGCCACGCCGTGAAGATCTTCTACAAGGAAGCCTTCGCCAAGCACGGCGCGCTGTTCGACGAACTGGGCGTGAACGTCAATAACGGCCTGGTCAACCTGTACGAGAAGCTGGAAACCCTGCCGAGCTCCAAGCGCGAAGAAATCATCCGCGACCTGCACGCCTGCCACGAGCATCGTCCGGAACTGGCGATGGTCGATTCGGCCAAGGGCATCTCCAACCTGCACGCGCCGAACGACGTGATCGTGGACGCCTCGATGCCGGCCATGATCCGCATCGGCGGCAAGATGTGGGGTGCCGACGGCCGTCCGAAGGACACCAAGGCCGTGATCCCGGAGAGTACGTTCGCGCGCATCTACCAGGAGATCATCAACTTCTGCAAGACCAACGGCAACTTCGACCCGACCACCATGGGCACGGTGCCGAACGTGGGCCTGATGGCGCAGAAGGCCGAGGAATACGGCTCGCACGACAAGACCTTCGAGATCACCGAAGCCGGCGTGGCCAATATCGTCGACCTGACTACCGGTGAAGTGCTGCTGACGCAGAACGTGGAAGAGGGCGACATCTGGCGCATGTGCCAGGTCAAGGACGCGCCGATCCGCGACTGGGTCAAGCTGGCCGTTACCCGCGCGCGCAACTCCGGCATGCCGGCCGTGTTCTGGCTGGACCCGTACCGTCCGCACGAAGCCGAGCTGATCAAGAAGGTCGAGACCTACCTCAAGGACTACGACACCAAGGGCCTGGACATCCAGATCATGTCGCAGGTGCGCGCCATGCGCTACACGCTGGAACGCGTGATCCGCGGCCTGGACACCATCTCGGTGACCGGCAACATCCTGCGCGACTACCTGACCGACCTGTTCCCGATCATGGAGCTGGGCACCAGCGCCAAGATGCTGTCGATCGTTCCGCTGATGGCCGGCGGCGGCATGTACGAAACCGGCGCGGGCGGCTCGGCGCCGAAGCATGTCAAGCAACTGGTGGAAGAGAACCACCTGCGCTGGGATTCGCTCGGTGAGTTCCTGGCGCTGGCGGTGTCGCTGGAAGACATGGGCATCAAGACCGACAACGCCAAGGCCAAGATCCTGGCCAAGACGCTCGATGCCGCCACCGGCAAGCTGCTCGACAACAACAAGAGCCCGTCGCCCAAGACCGGCCAGCTCGACAACCGCGGCAGCCAGTTCTACCTGGCCATGTACTGGGCTCAGGAACTGGCCGCGCAGACCGAAGACGCAGCCCTGGCCGCGCACTTCGCACCGCTGGCCAAGAAGCTGACCGAGAACGAGAAGACCATTGTTGGCGAGTTGTCCGACGTGCAGGGCAAGCCGGCGGATATCGGCGGCTACTACCTGCCGGAGGCCGAGAAGCTGAATGCCGTGATGCGCCCGAGCAAGACGCTGAACGCGGCGCTGGCGGCTGCGCACGCCTGACGCCCGCTACTGCCCTCGCAGTCGGGGGCGGTGCCGTTCTTGATTGTTGCTGAGGCCCGCCCGCCTGGTTTTCCGACCGGGCCGGTGGGCCTCAGTCACGTCTGCAGGCTGTGTTTGCCGCGCCTATGCCGTCGCCGCGCCGTCAGCGCGGTCATGGCCATTCCACGTCAGGCGCCAGGACATGTTCGGCGTCTTCTCCACCAGGCCGTGATCCTGCAGGAGCAGCAGATGGTGGGAAAGCCTGGAGGCGTCCACGTTGCCGAGCGCCTTGCTGAGCTGTATGTCCGTCATCGACGCCTGGCTGTCGGCGCGCAGTGTCGAAAGTATCCGCTCTACCAGCAGCCTGTCTCGCTTCATGTTCTCTCCTCGCGCGTGTGCAGGCAGTGGACTAAGGCCGTTGCCCTTCCAGCAGAAATTGCCAGCCTTGCTCCGGGCCTTCCTTCTGGTCGCGATACGTCCAGAGCGTCCCGCAGGTGTGGCACACGAAGGTGCTGATGGTGATTGCCGCCGATCCGGGCGGCTTGATGCGCTGGGTATCGGTGATGCGCAGCGCAGCGTGCCCGGGTGAACCGAGTTTGTGGAGTTCGATGGCCTGGCAAGCAGGGCAGAGTGTCATGCCGTATTCCGTACAGTAGGTGGCCAACTGTAGCACGCGGACACGTGCAAAAAGGATCGCCGGGCAAACAAGCGCGTGGATGCGCGCGTATGTCATCAACGGCCAGGTGCGGAGACCCGCAACCCGCACTTTTTCGCACGATTCGGCGATGTTCGTTGACACTGGGGAGGGGCACCTGTATAACGATCAGTGCAGGATCTATCAAAGAGCAACCTCGAAGTACTAGGTGCTTGCCCACACGGCGCCACTTTTTCTCCTTGTTCCTTCCTTGATCGTCATGCCTTGCCGGCGCTTTTGTCCGGCGAGAATACTTTTTGAGGAATCCATACATGGAAACCGGTACCGTCAAGTGGTTCAACGATTCGAAGGGTTTTGGCTTCATTACGCCTGATGCAGGCGGCAACGACCTCTTCGCGCACTTCTCCGAAATTCAAGGCAACGGCTTCAAGTCGCTGCAAGAAGGCCAGAAGGTTCGTTACGTTGCTGGCGTCGGCCAAAAGGGCCCGGCAGCGACCAAGATCGAGCCGATCTGATCCTCCCGGCGCAAGTCGGATAAAAAAGCTCCGCCAAGCGGAGCTTTTTTTTCGCCGTCGAATGGTTATCCGCGTGGTTATTCGCCATGGTGAAATAAAGGCACTCCGGGTCCCACAAGAGGAGTAGAGTGGGGCAATAGCAATACAACTGCGGAGGCTGCCATGGATAACTATCCGACTGCCACTTATAAAGGGTATGACCTCTACCCTCTGGTCTTCAAGCATGACGTGGCGCGCGTCTGGCCCGAACGCAGGCCCGACCGGTCCTTCGATGCCGCAGTGGTCATCTGCCGGGAAGGCGGACTGCCCGAAGGCGAGCAGGCACGCACGTTCCGTCTCGATGCAACGCCCTGGGATAATGTCGGGGCGGCACGCCGTGGTGTGCTTCGCTATGCGGAAGATATTATCAACGGCGCAGTTCCGGGCCAGTCAGTCTTGTCACTCTGAGCGTCATCGCAGCCACCGGCATTCTCAGTGAATCCCGCAAGGGAGCAGGGCAACAGCGGCGCGAAGCCGCATGGAGCAAACATGAGTAATGCCAATCTTGGTATCAGTGGTAGCGGCAATGCGCCTTTCGCCAGCTACAAGGGGTTTGACCTCTATCCGCTGGTCTACAAGCATCAGCCCGTTCAGTCCTGGCCGCGCGTAAAACCGGATGGCAGTTTTAATGCATCGGTTGTCATCTGCCGCGAAGGATATCGCCCCGGCAGCGAGCGCACACGCGTGTATCGCCTGGAAAACACGCTGTGGGAAAACATCGGTACCGCTCGCCGCGGCGCAGTGAAATTCGGCGAGGACATCATCAACGGGCTGGTAGCGGGCGAGTCTGTGGTATCGCTCTAGCCGGGATTGCCGGTTGATCCCGGCATCCCATCCTGCTGCCCCTCAGGAGTCCATGCATGAACAACGTTGCTGCGTCATCCAGTTTCCTCTGCACACTACCGGGTCAGGGCAAGGATATTGCCTATCACGTCGCGGTCAGTTTTCTCGATGCAAGCCACCCCGCGGGGGTGCTCTTCACCAGCTTTGTCGGTGACGGAAGGCGTTCGTTCGGGGTGCTGACCGATGCGGGCTCGCTGCAGGGGGCGCTCGCCTCGAGTTCCGAGGCGCTATGTCGTCTGGCGATCGGACAGGCGGTCCGCGACCATCTCTACGACAAGGCCCGCGAGGGCGACTACGTGCTGGATCCGGATGCCGAGCCCTGGCAGGGCGAGCTCAAGCCGGTCGGTGCCGGCGTTCGCGCGAACCGCCCACGGCAGCAGCGCTTCCAGAGCTGAGCACGAGGCCCGGTGCCGGACCTTTGATGGCTAGATGCTGAATTCCGGGCTGCCATAGCGCGACAGCAGCGCTTCAATCAACGCCATGTCATGCGTCTGCGGCGTGCGGTCTTCAACGGCGCGCGACGGACCGCAATAGGTGGCGGTCACATGGCGTTTCACCGTCAGCACGCCCGCGGCGGGCGGCGCCACGTCAACCACCGGCCACGGCGTATGCCGGTAGCTGCCGGCGATCCAGCCGGCCGGGGTCAGGTGCAGTTCTTCCCATTCTTCGCTGATCGACATAATTTCCTCTCCTTCATGTAGACGGGGTGAGTAGTTGAGCGTGGCCCGTTCCGGACCACGCTGCCGCCGGTCAGGACTTGTGGCGATAGTTGATGCGCCCCTTCGTCAGGTCGTACGGCGACATTTCGAGCGTGACGCGGTCACCCGCAAGCACGCGGATGCGATTCTTCTTCAGCCGTCCCGACGAATAAGCCCAGACCTCAAAGCCGTTTTCCAGGATGACGCGGAAGCGGTTGTCAGGGAGGACTTCCGAGACCTTGCCGCCAAATTCCACCAGTTCTTCTTTAGCCAAGGATGCTCCTTAGGTTGGGTTCCTTGCCGCGATGCTTACGCGGGCTGTTGAGACGGCTGTGCCAGCCGATGAGGGGACTGCTGCGTGCGCATGCGGGCAGCGGCGCTTTCGCCGGCGCGCCGGGCGGCCTGTTTGGCCTTGGCTTCGGAGCGGTGCGTGGCATGCCGCATCGAGACGTTGGCAACGATGCGTTCGGCGCCGTTGCGGTACTCGGCGATCATGTAGTTCGCGAACCAGATGCCCGGTTCTTGCTGGATGGGGTACACCGAAACGGTGAACGGAGTGATGCTGTGATTCAAATGAAAGCCTGTTCAGGGGCGCGCGGTCGCGGGCGGCGCCGCGCGCACCATTCAGGGTGCGGCGCGCTTGCCTGGCGACCGGTCGCCATTGCGGATGCCAGTGTCGCGGCCGACGCAGTGGCGCAGGCGGAAAAACTGGTGTGAGATGGACCGTGCTTGCGCAAGCCGACGCGTCAGGTACATGCGCAGTCGTTGCGGAGCGGACATGCCGCCGGTCGGGATCGGGTGGTGGGCGAAAGTCGCCCTGAAAGAGTCGGGTGTACGCCCGACGGGCCGCTGGTGCTGTTCTACTGTTGATGTCTGGCGGCCGGTGCCTTGGCGTCGACGGATGCCGACGAATGGCAGGAAAGGCGAATCATACCACCTTTGACGATCGGCTGCAGAAGGGGCGCCGGCGCCTCATGTGCCGCGCGCCCCGTAGCCGACTTCAGCGGGCATATCGCCCGACAATGCTCTGGCCGGCAATGGCGTGGCCCTTCAGCGCGGCAAGCAGATCATCCCGCGTGAGGCCCGGAGGCAGCGCGGACGGCGCCAGATCGGTTGCCACCACGGTCAGGATGTAGTGATGCGGCGCTTCGCCCACGGGTGGGCAGGGCCCGCGATAGGCCGTGCCGCCGGAGATGTTCTTGCCCACGGTGGCGCCGTGGCCGTCGGTCTGGCCTTCTCCCTGCTTCAGCTGGCCGCGCTCCGCGGCAATGTTGTAGGCGACCCAGTGCGACACGCCCAGCCCCTTCGCGCCGTCCGGGTCGAACATCAGCACCGCCACGGACTTCGTGCCCGCTGGCAGGTGCGACCACGATACCTGCGGCGCCATGCCCTTGCCGCCGCAGCCGGGTTCGCTGCCACCGTGCTCCGGGGGAATGACGCCGTTTTCGGTGAACGAGCTGGACGACACGGTCATGGCAGCGGTCTGGGCGTTGGCGGGGCCGGCCAGGCACAGTGCGGCGAAGGTTGAGGCAAGCAGTACGTTCGTGGAGGTCATGGCATCTCCTGGAAGTGATCGGATGCAGCCGTAGACAGATACGGTCCCCACTAAGGTAGAACCAATCTCGCGCCGTTGCTTCTTGCGTCGCAGCAATCGTCCCGGCCGTCCCTCGGCCAGGCGCTTCCGTCGTCCTGTCAGTAGGACGCTGAGGCCGAATTTCCATGGCTACCGGCGCGGATTGCCAGCACCTATGCTTTCCCCACACGACCCGCTCGCCAGCCGTGGCGCCCGGCGAACAGGTCGCCTACGGGGCTTCAGAAGCTACCCGGTTTCCGTACCGGCAGGCATTTTGCAAGGCGCCGGCAAGCAACCGATGCCTGACCGCACCATATCCGCAGATATCCATTCAGGAGAACCGCAATGACCACTCCCGCAAACTTCAACGGCAAGCGACCCGTGCTGGACCCGGCCGATACCGCGATGCTGCTGATCGATCACCAGAGCGGCCTGTTCCAGACCGTCGGCGATATGCCCATGCCGGAATTGCGCGCACATGCCGCGGCGCTGGCGAAGATGGCCACGCTGTGCAAGCTGCCCGTCATCACGACGGCGTCAGTGCCGCAAGGCCCCAACGGCCCGCTGATCCCGGAAATCCACGAGAATGCGCCGCACGCAAAATACGTGGCGCGCAAGGGCGAGATCAATGCGTGGGACAACCCCGACTTTGTCGCCGCCGTGAAGGAAACCGGCCGCAAGACGCTGATCATCGCCGGCACCATCACCAGCGTCTGCATGGCATTCCCGGCGATCAGCGCGGTTGCCGACGGCTACAAGGTCTTTGCCGTCGTCGATGCCTCGGGCACCTATTCCAAGATGGCGCAGGAAATCACGCTGGCACGCGTGGTCCAGGCCGGTGTCGTGCCGATGGATACGGCCGCCGTGGCGTCGGAACTGCAGCAGACCTGGAACCGTCCGGACGCGCAGCAGTGGGCCGAGGTCTACACCAAGATCTTCCCTGCCTACCAACTGCTGATCGAGAGCTACCTGAAGGCGCAGGACGTCCAGAAGAACCACGAAGTCCTCGACTCGCAACGGTAAGAGGTGACAAGGCGCGTTCGTGCCCACGGCTCCCGGGGGGGGGCCGGACGCGCTTTCGCATAACGGTCTGCCAGTGCGAGGCAGCGCCTGTCCGGCCGGCTTGCCTCAGGCCTTCGTCGCAGCCGGCGCTCCAGCCGGAACTGCCCGGGCGGCAGCCGCGGCACCTTCATCGGCCGATGCTGCGCGCCGATGATCGATCAGCCCCACCGCAATCATTGCGATGACTGCCGGAATGGCAATCGCCAGGAAGTTCTGCTGCAGCGGCAATGCCATCCCCACCAGCGCGCCGATCACGATCGGCGCCAGGATCGCACCGCTGCGCCCCACGCCCGATGCCCAGCCGATGCCGGTGGCGCGCACCGCCATCGGATAGAACTGTCCGGCATAGGCATACGTCACGATCTGCGTGCCGATGGTCGAGGCGCCGGCCAGTCCGACGGTGACGAACAGCGCGCCGGTCGGCATCGGATACCCCAGCAGCGTGATCGACACCGCCGCCAACCCATACATGCCGATCAGCACATACTTGATCGGCAGCCGGTCGGCCAGCCAGCCGCCGCCGATCGCGCCGATCATGGCGCCGAAGTTCAGCACCAGCACGAAGGTCAGCGCCGAGCCCAGGCTGTAGCCGGCCCCGGCCATCAGCTTGGCCAGCCAAGAGCTCAGCGCGTAGACCATGAACAGGCACATGAAGAACGCCACCCAGAACATCAGCGTGCTGAAACCGCGGCCGTCCTGGAACAGCTTGCGGATCGGCGCGCTGCCGGCCTTGTCGTCGGCGGGGAGGCTGAAGCTGTCGCCGGCCTGCGGCTGGTAGGCCGGCTCGAGGCGCGCGGCAATCGCCTGCAGCCTGGCGGTCTGCCCGGTGCGGATCAGGTATGGCATCGACTCCGGCAACGACTTCAGCACCAGCGGAACCAGCAGCACCGGCAGGCCGGCGGCGATGAACACCGACTGCCAGCCATAGCTTTCGATCAGGCCCTTGCCCAGCAGCGCGGCGAGCATGCCGCCCACCGAATAGCCGCTGAACATCAGCGTGACCAGCGTCCCGCGCAGCTTGCGCGGCGAGTATTCGGTCATCTGCGCCACTACGTTGGGCATCACGCCACCGATGCCGAGACCGGCGAGAAAGCGCGTGATACTGAACAGCACCGGATCGCTGGTGAAGCCCGCCACCGCGGTGAAGACGCTGAACAGCAGGATGCAGATGGCAATGGCGCGGCGCCGGCCGATGCGGTCTGCCACGGTGCCCAGGAAGATGGCGCCGAACATCATGCCGAACAGGGCCGAGCTGACCATAAAGCCGGCGCTGGTGGGATTCACGCCCATCGCCTTCATGATCGAGGGCAGTGCGATGCCTGCCACGGCTAGGTCGTAGCCGTCGAAGATGATGATCAGCGCGCACCAGAGCAGCACGAGCCCGTGGAAGCGATTGAACCTGGCCTCGTCGGCCAGCTTGTGTACATCGATCTGACGCATGGTTTGTCTCCGGGTGATTGCATGCTGAAATTTGTTTGCGCCCCTCTCCCGCTTGCGGGAGAGGGGCCGGGGGAGAGGGCAGGCGCCTGCCATCGCGAGATGCGTTCCATTTCCGCTAGCCGGTGCATTGGAAGAACACAGTTCACTGCTCCTGCAAATGCCGGCCCTCTCCCCAGCCCTCTCCCGCAAGCGGGAGAGGGGGCCGGCTCTCAGCGGTTTTGTTGGTGTTGCTTCAGGCAGGCGTCAGGTCGCCGCCATCTCGCGTTCGCGCAGGATGAAGCGCTGGATCTTGCCGGTCGCCGTCTTGGGCAGCGACTCGACGAACTCGATCGCGCGCGGATACTTGTAGGCCGCGAGCCGCTCCTTGATGAAGGCCTTGAGTTCGCCGTCGCCCACCTGCGTGCCCGCCTTGAGCACGACAAAGGCCTTGGTCTTGACCAGGCCCTCGTGATCGGGCACGCCGATGACGGCGGCTTCGAGCACGGCAGGGTGCTGCACCAGCGTGGCTTCCACCTCGAACGGCGACACGTAGATGCCGCTGACCTTGAGCATGTCGTCGCTGCGGCCCGCGTAGCTGTAGGTGCCGTCGGGATTGCGCTGGTACTTGTCGCCGCTCTTGGTCCAGCCGCCGCGAAAGGTCTCGCGCGATTTCTCGCGGTCGGCCCAGTACATCATGGCGGCGCTCGGCCCCTGGATATAGAGGTCGCCGATCTCGCCATCGGGAACGGCGTGGCCTTCCTCGTCGCGCAGTTCGATCGCATAGCCCGGCACCGGCCAGCCGGTGGTGCCGTAGCGCACCTGTCCGGGGCGGTTGGAGAGGAAGATATGCAGCATCTCGGTGGAGCCGATGCCGTCGATGATCTCGCAGCCGAAATGCGCGGTGAAGCGTTGGCCAATGTCGGCGGGGAGTGCTTCACCGGCCGACGAGCACAGGCGCAGCGCGACATCGGCACGCGCGGGCAGGGCGGAGGAGGCGAGCATGCCGGCGTATCCCGTCGGCGCGCCGAAGAACACCGTGGGCCTGTGTTCGAGCCAGCGGCGGAACGTTGCCTCGGGCGTGGGCCGCTCCGCCATCAGCACGACCGTTGCGCCGACGCTGAGCGGAAAGCCAAGGCTGTTGCCCAGCCCGTAGGCAAAGTACAGCTTGGCGGCCGAGAAGCAGATGTCCTGCTCGTCCAGGCCCAGCACCGGGCCCGCATACAGGCCGGCCGTCCAGTATGGGTTGCCATGGCTGTGCACCACGCCTTTGGGCTGTCCCGTGGAGCCTGATGAATAAAGCCAGAAGCCGGGATCGTCGGGGCTGGTGGCGGCGGGCTCTTCCAGTGGCGTGTGGCTGGCAAGCGCCTCATCCAGCGCCACAATGCCTTCGGGCAGCGCTTCCTTTGGCCGCGACACGAACACCTTGCGCACCTCATGTCCCGGCTGTGCCAGCGCGTCCTGCAAGACCGGCAGCAGCGCAGCCGACACCAGCACGGCCTGCGCGCGGCTGTGCTGCAGCATATAGGCGTAGTCGCCGGCCGTGAGCAGCGTATTGACGGCGACGGGCACGATGCCCGCATACATCGCGCCGAGGAAACACACCGGCCAGTCGGTGCAGTCGTGCATCAGCAGCAGTACGCGCTCTTCGCGGCGGATGCCTGCGCCGAGCAGCGCGGCGGCCACGCGGCGCACCTGCTGCGCCAGTTCTCCATAGGCGAGTTGTCCGTCGTCATCGATATAGGCGACCTTGCCGGCGCGCGCCGCATTGCGCGTGATCAGGTGGGCGGCGAAGTTGAACGGCGTCCCCGGTGGCTGGACTGGCGTATCGGCTGTCATGGGTGTCTCCCCGTTTCTGATGTACGGTGTGATGGCGCGCCGCCAGCGGTCGTGGCGGCGCAGGTCCGGCGCTGATCTGGCGCGGGTCAGAGCGTGGCCAGGACCCCGGTGCTGGCCTGGATCGCGCTGCGCCGGTGATAGAAGTGCAGGGCGCGCAAGCCGCCCAGTTCCTCGCCGCCGCCCGCGCGGCCCGGGCCGCCGTGCAGCGATTGCGGCATGACGTTGCCGTGGCCGGTGTGCAGCTGCGCTACGTCGGGTGAGATCACGTGCACGCGGCCATGGCTGTCGGCCAGCTCCACCGCGGCAGCGCCCAGTGCGCCGGCGTCGCTGCCATAGAGCGATGCCACCAGGGAGCCCTGGCCCCGGCGCACCAGCGCCAGTGCATGCGTGGTATCGCGGTACGGCATCAGCGTGGCCACCGGGCCGAAGACTTCGGTGTCATGCACTACGTTCGCGCTATCCGCATCGCGGGCGCCGAGCAGGGTGGGGCCGATGCAGCAGGACACCGCAGGATCGGCATCCACCAGCGCTTGCTGCGCGCCCTCATGCAGCACCTGCGCATGCGCGCGCAGTTCCGCGAGACCGTCACGCACTGCCCTGAGCTGCGCGCGGCTGACCAGCGCGCCCATGCGCACGGCGTCGTTGCGCGGATTGCCGACGGTCACTTTCGACAGCCGCGCCTCGATTGCCTCTGCGGCCTGCCCGTACATCGCCTCGGGCACGAATACGCGCCGGATCGCCGTACATTTCTGGCCCGACTTGACCGTCATCTCGCGCAAGACTTCTTTCACCAGCAGCTCGAAAGCGGCGCTGTCAGGCCCATCCGCCGGCAGCAGAACCGCCGAGTTGATGCTGTCCGCCTCGATATTCACGCGCACCGAGCGTTGCGTGACGGCGGGGTGCGAGCGGATGACCGCCGCCGTCTCCGCTGAGCCGGTGAAGGACACCACGTCGAACGGCTGAAGCTGGTCCAGCAAGCCGGCCGAGCTGCCGCACACCACGGACAGGCTGCCTGCCGGCAGGATGCGGGCCTCGACCACGTCGCGCACCATGCGCTGGGTCAGCCATGCGGTGGCAGTGGCGGGTTTGACGATCACCGGCACGCCGGCCAGCAGTGCGGGCGCGGCCTTTTCCCACAAGCCCCAGCTCGGGAAATTGAAGGCGTTGATGAACAGCGCCACGCCGCGCGTGGGCACCAGCACGTGCTGCGACTGGAACAGCGGATCCTTGCCGAGCCGCGCGGCCTCGCCATCGAGCAGGTAGTGCCGGTCGCCGAGCGAGTCGCCCAGCTTCGCGTAGGTGCCCAGCGTGAAGATGCCACCGTCGATATCGACGGCCGAATCGTTCTTCACGGTGCCGCTGTTGGCGGTGGCGATCTCGTAATAGGCGTCGCGGTTGGCTTGCAGGACCTTGACGGTCTCGGCCAGCAGCGCGGCGCGCTGGCGGTAGGTCAGCGCGCGCAGTGCGGCGCCGCCCTGCTCGCGGGCAAAGGCGAAGCCCGCCGCCAGGTCGAGCCCGGTGGCGTCCACGCGCACCAGCTCGTCACCCAGCACCGGATCGGACAATGGCGTGCCGGCACCGCTGCCGGTCTGCCATTGGCCGCCAAGATAATTGGAAAGCAGTTCGGTCATGACGGATCTCAGCGCGTGAAGTCGATGCGGCCTTCCGGCAGCAGGTAGAGCACCAGCGCGCGGCCGTTGCTGACGGTGGGGCGATGGGCGCTGCCCGGCGGGCAGACCAGCCATCCGGCCGGGCGGCCGTCGAACTGCGCATCGCCTTCGAGCGGCATGATCAGGTCGACCTCGCCATTGGGGTGCGTATGGTGCGGACCGGCAATGTCCTGCATGTCCACCACGTCCACGGAAAAACCATGCAGGTCGGCGGCGGGCTTGAAGATGCGGCCGTAGCGGATGCCGCCGCCTTCGCGGTCGCACAGCCAGCCTTCGGCAACGCCGGCTTCGCAGGCTAGTTTCAGGCTCTGGTAAGTCGGGCTGCCGACGCCGTGTTCGGCATTCAGCCAGGCGTCCAGCGCGGCATCCAGGGGCCGGCCGGCGAGCTGTGCCGTCAGCTGCGCAATCCGGGCGCGAAGTTCAGTGGGGGACATATCGGGGGCTCCGTTAGGCTCAGCCGGGTTGCTAACCAAGGCTTCATGCATTATTGTGCATGTATGAAAAATAGGGCCACCGAGAAATCATGTCAAGCACTATATTGCATGAACCCGGGTTAACACTCGACGCCGACCTGCATAATGATTCCGGTGATCGCGGCGAGTCCGATGGCGCGGGCAACGGAAAGAACCAGTTCCTGGTCGCGCTGGGCGAGCGTGTGCGCGAGCTGCGCTCCCGGCGCGGCCTGACGCGCAAGGCCACGGCGCAGGCGGCGGGGGTGTCGGAGCGGCACCTGGCCAACCTGGAATATGGCAGCGGCAACGCTTCCATCCTGGTGCTGCAGCACATCGCCAGCGCCTTGCAGTGTTCGCTGGCGGGGCTGCTCGGCGACGTGACGACATCGTCGCCCGAGTGGGTCCTGTTGCGGGAATTGCTGGAGAACCGCGACGAAGCCACGCTGCGCCGCGTGCGCATCGCCGTCGGCGAAATGCTGGGCACCGGCGGCGAGAACGCGGAGCAGGCCGCGCGCAGTCCGCGCGTGGCGCTGATGGGGCTGCGCGGCGCGGGCAAGACCACGCTGGGCGGGATGCTGGCCGAAGATCTTGGCTTTCCGTTCGTGGAACTGAGCCGCGAGATTGAGCAGTTCGCCGGCTGCAGCATCTCGGAAATCCAGGGCCTGTATGGCATGAATGCGTACCGGCGCTACGAGCGGCGCGCGTTGGAAGAGGCCATCCAGATCTATCCCGAGGCGGTGATCGCCACGCCCGGCGGGCTGGTGTCCGATCCCGCCACGTTCAATCTCTTGCTGGCCCACTGCACCACCGTCTGGCTGCAGGCCGACCCGGAAGACCATATGAGCCGGGTGCAGGCGCAGGGCGATTTCCGGCCGATGGCGGCCAGCAAGGAGGCCATGGAGGATCTGCGCCACATTCTGTCCGGCCGTGCGGCCTTCTACTCCAAGGCGGAATTTACGCTGAATACCAGTACGCAGCCGCTGGAACCGACCTTTGTGGCGCTAAGGGAGCTCGTGCGCAACGCACTGCGCATGCCGGCCTGACCCCAGCAAAAAACTGCACAATACTGCTTGCATCGAGTCTGGTTGATGAACTATAGTTCGTATAACCAGACCCCGATCAATGCATTATCGTGCAGTTTCGCTGAGGAGACACCGCCGTGAACGCCACCGCCCCCCGCGTCGACTATCAGACCGACCCCTCCCAATACCATCACCTGAAGCTGAAGTTCGAGGGCTCTGTCGCCACGCTGGCGGTGGACATCGACGAGAACGCGGGCCTGCGCCCCGGCTACAAGCTCAAGCTGAACAGCTACGACCTTGGCGTCGACATCGAGCTGAACGACGCGGTCAACCGCATCCGCTTCGAGCATCCGGAAGTGCGCACCGTCGTTGTCACCAGCGGCAAGGACAAGGTGTTCTGCTCGGGCGCCAATATCTTCATGCTGGGCGTGAGCAGCCATGCGTGGAAGGTGAATTTCTGCAAGTTCACCAATGAAACCCGCAACGGCCTGGAGGATTCCTCGAAGCACAGCGGCCTGAAGTTCCTGGCCGCGGTCAACGGCGCCTGCGCCGGCGGCGGCTATGAACTGGCGCTGGCCTGCGACGAGATCATCCTGGTGGACGACCGCTCGTCGGCCGTCAGCCTGCCGGAAGTGCCGCTGCTGGGCGTACTGCCCGGCACTGGCGGCCTGACCCGCGTGACCGACAAGCGCCACGTGCGCCATGACCTGGCCGATATCTTCTGCACCACCACCGAAGGCGTGCGCGGCCAGCGTGCCAAGGAATGGCGCCTGGTGGACGACATCGCCAAGCCCGCCGTGTTCGCGCAGAAGGTGCAGGAGCGCGCGCTGGCGCTGGCCGCGCAGAGCGACCGCCCGGCCGATGCAAAGGGCGTGGCGCTGGCTCCGATCGGGCGCACCATCGAAGCCGACGCGCTGCGCTATATGCACATGACGGTAGAGATCGACCGCGCCGGCCGCACCGCCACCTTCACGGTGAAGGCGCCCACCGGCAAGCAGCCGCAAAGCATCGACGAGATCGTGGCAGCCGGCGCCTCGTGGTATCCGCTGCAATTGGCGCGCGAACTCGAAGACGCCATTCTGTCGATGCGCACCAACGAGCTCGATATCGGCACCTGGCTGATCAAGACCAACGGCGATGCCGCCGCGGTGCTGGCCACCGACGCCACGCTGCTGGCGCACAAGAACCACTGGCTCGTGCGCGAGACCATCGGCCTGCTGCGCCGCACGCTGAGCCGTCTGGACGTGTCCTCGCGCAGCCTCTTCGCGCTGATCGAGCCGGACTCCTGCTTTGCCGGCACCTTCCTCGAACTGGCGCTGGCCTGCGACCGCAGCTACCACCTGGCGCTGCCGGACGATGAAGCGCGCGCGCCGAAGATCACCGTGGCGGAAGTCAATTTCGGCCTCTATCCGATGGTCACCGGCCAGAGCCGGCTGGGACGGCGCTTCTACGATGAGCAGCCCGCGCTGGATGCGGTGCGTGCAAAGGCCGGTCAGCCGCTCGATGCCGATGCGGCCTACGCGCTGGGCCTGGTCACCGCCAACCCCGACGACATCGACTGGACCGACGAAGTGCGCATCGCGCTGGAAGAACGCGTGGCGATGTCGCCCGATGCGCTGACCGGCATGGAAGCCAATCTGCGCTTCAACGGCCAGGAAAACATGTTCACCCGCATCTTCGGCCGCCTGACCGCCTGGCAGAACTGGATCTTCCAGCGCCCCAACGCCGTGGGCGAGAAGGGCGCGCTCAAGGTCTACGGCAAGGGCGACAAGGCTGCCTTCGACTGGAACCGCGTCTGATCCGACGCCAAACGAAACTCGAATCGTCCCCCCAAGGAGACCACCATGTCCGGCATCAACTACAGCGACAAGATCCCCAACAACGTCAACCTGAGCGAAGACCGCACGCTGCAGCGCGCGCTCGAACAGTGGCAGCCCAACTACCTGAGCTGGTGGAACGACATGGGCCCGGAAGGCTCGCACACCCATGACATCTACCTGCGCACCGCTATCAGCGTGGATCCGCAGGGCTGGGCGCACTTCGGCCACGTCAGGATGCCGGACTACCGCTGGGGCATCTTCCTGAACCCGGCCGAAGCCAGCCGCAAGATCCATTTCGGCGACCACAAGGGCCAGGACGCCTGGCAGGACGTGCCCGGCGAATACCGCGCCAACCTGCGCCGCATCATCGTCACGCAGGGCGACACCGAGCCCGCATCGGTCGAGCAGCAGCGCCACCTGGGCCTGACCGCGCCCAGCATGTACGACCTGCGCAACCTGTTCCAGGTGAACGTGGAAGAGGGCCGCCACCTGTGGGCGATGGTCTACCTGCTGCACAAGTACTTCGGCCGCGACGGCCGCGAGGAAGGCGAAGCGCTGCTGGAGCGCCGCAGCGGCCAGCAGGACAACCCGCGCATCCTGCAGGCGTTCAACGAGCAGACGCCCGACTGGCTGTCGTTCTTCATGTTCACCTACTTCACCGACCGCGACGGCAAGTTCCAGCTGTGCGCGCTCGCTGAAAGCGCCTTCGATCCGCTGGCCCGCACCACGAAGTTCATGCTGACCGAAGAAGCCCACCACATGTTCGTGGGCGAGTCCGGCGTATCGCGCGTGATCCAGCGCACCTGCCAGGTGATGAACGAACTGAAGACCGATGATCCGGCGAAGCTGCGCGCGGCCGGCGTGATCGACCTGCCAACGCTGCAGCGCTACCTGAACTTCCACTACAGCGTGACCATCGACCTGTTCGGCGCGGATGAGTCCAGCAACGCCGCCACCTTCTACAGCACCGGCCTCAAGGGCCGCTATGAAGAAGGCAAGCGCATGGACGACCACGTGCTCAAGGGCCAGACCTACCGCATTCTGCAGGCTCAGGGCGGGCAACTGACCGAGAAGGAAGTGCCGATGCTCAACGCGCTCAACGAGGTGCTGCGCGACGACTACATCAAGGACAGCATGGGCGGCGTGGAGCGCTGGAACAAGGTCATCGAGAAGGCCGGCATCCCGTTCCGCCTGAAGGTGCCGCACAAGGCGTTCCACCGCAATATCGGTGCGCTGGCCGGCGTGAAGGTGTCGCCGGACGGCCGCGTGATCTCCGACATGGAATGGCGCGACAACGTCGACCAGTGGCTGCCGAGCGATGGCGACCGCGCCTTCGTCGCCAGCCTCATGGGCCGCGTGGTGGAGCCGGGCAAGTTCGCCAACTGGATCGCGCCGCCGGTCATGGGCATCAACCGCCAGCCGGTGGATTTCGAGTACGTGCGGTTTAACTGAGCCACGGGCTTATCAATCGCTCCCTGTTTGCTCCCCTCTCCCGCTTGCGGGAGAGGGGCCGGGGGAGAGGGCAGGCGCGGCAACGAAGCGCCGCTGCAACAACGATCCTCACCCCGAGCCCCCCGATTCTGTGGAGACCGCCATGGACATGGCAGAAATTCAAGTCATCAGGCAGCACCTGATCGATCCCGAGATCTGCATTCGCTGCAATACCTGCGAAGCCACCTGCCCGGTAGGAGCGATCACGCACGATTCACGCAACTACGTGGTCGATGCCGACAAGTGCAACCTGTGCATGGCCTGCATTTCCCCGTGCCCGACCGGCTCGATCGACAACTGGCGCGCGATGCCGCGCCTTCGCGCCTACAGCATCGAAGAGCAACTGAGCTGGGATGCGCTGCCGGAAGAGCTGTCGCCGGAGCAACTGGCTGACCTGGCGCCGGGCGCTGTCATGGAAACCGCTGCGCCTGAGGTGGCCACCGCCACATCGCCGCTGGCGGGCACGGGCGAGGAGGTCTTCAACAGCACCCGCTACGGCGCCACCGTGCCGCCGTGGTCGGCCGCGCATGCCTATACCAACCTGTATGGCGCGAAATCCGCGCAGAAGACCATCACTGCGACGGTCACCGGCAATGTGCGCGTGACGGAAGTCGGCCGTGAATACGATACCCACCACATCGTGCTCGATTTCGGCGTCACGCCGTTCCCGGTGCTGGAAGGGCAGTCCATTGGCATCGTGCCGCCCGGCACCGATGCCAGCGGCAAGCCGCATCACGCTCGCCAGTACTCGATTGCCAGCCCGCGCAACGGCGAGCGGCCGGGCTACAACAACCTGTCGCTGACCATCAAGCGCGTGCTGGAAGACCACGAGGGCAACCCCGTGCGCGGCGTGGCCTCCAACTACATGTGCGACCTGCAGGTGGGCGACAAGGTCGAAGTGATCGGCCCGTTTGGCGCCAGCTTCCTGATGCCCAACCACCCGCGCTCGAACATCGTGATGATCTGCACGGGCACCGGCAGCGCCCCGATGCGCGCCATGACCGAATGGCGCCGCCGGCTGCGCAAGTCCGGCAAGTTCGATGGCGGCAAGCTGATGCTGTTCTTCGGCGCGCGCACCCGGGAAGAGTTGCCGTACTTCGGTCCGCTGCAGAACCTGCCCAAGGACTTCATCGACATCAACCTGGCGTTCTCGCGCACCCAGGGGCAGCCCAGGCGCTATGTGCAGGACCTGATGCGCGAGCGCGCGGCTGACCTGGCGGCGCTGCTGGCCAGCCCCGACACGCACTTCTACGTGTGCGGACTCAAGAGCATGGAAGAGGGCGTGGTGCTGGCGCTGCGCGACGTGGCGCAGCAGGCGGGGCTGTCATGGGAGGCGCTGGCTGATGGTCTGAAGCGCGAGGGACGGCTGCATCTGGAGACTTACTGAAGCGCCGCCGCGACTAGCACTATCGTCACTCGCAATCGCTCCCCTCTCCCGCCTGCGGGAGAGGGGTGGGGGAGAGGGCAGGAGCGCCCACGAAGTCAGGCGATATCATGCTTGCCACACGTCTGCCCTCACCCCCGGCCCCTCTCCCGCGCGCGGGAGAGGGGAGCAAACCGGCCGGCTGCGAAGCGTCAGCTGTGCGTAAAGCGCTTGTCCAATTCACGCTTCGCGTCCAGCAGCGCGCCATCTGCCACCTCAATCACTCCGTGCAGATAATCTTCGCTCGCATCCAGCAACGCCGAATACATCCCACTACACATCCCCCGCGCCGTCCGCCCCGGCCAGTCCTGCGGCAGCAACTCTTCCGGCAGGTTGGGATCGCGCAGCAGTACGCGCCGGTATTCATGCACCAGCAGTGTCCGCACAAAGAAGGCATCCGCCGGCGCCAGCTGCGCGGCTTCCTCCGCCATCGGTGAAAAGCGCCGCAGCAGCGCCTGCCATGCGGCGGCCACGTCGCCCAGTCTGAAGGTCTGGTGCATCAGCGCCTGCAGTGGACGGGGCGAGAACGCTTCCAGGCTGCGCGCCTCCATCACCGCCACATACTCCTGCGCGTGTGCCGCCTGCACGATCTCGCGCAGTGACGCCAGGTCGGCATTCGGGTGTGCCAGTACCCCCGGTGCAATCGCACCGAACCCCTCCCACAGCAATTCGCGCTTCAGGCGCTGCCGGATCGTGGCGCGCACGTCACTGCGCGCGAGCACCAGGGTCCAGCGACCGTCCCATTCGGGCGCCTCGCCCGCATAGATGCGCTTGCCGGCGTGCAAAACGCGCTGCAGACCCGCCTCTGACAGCCCGTAGTAGCTGCGCCGCCCGATCCGCGTGGCGGCCAGCCAGTCGTCGGCGGTCAGGCGAAAGGTGGCGGTGCGCACCAGCCGGTCATTGATGCCGAACGGCGCTGCCAGCCGGATCAGGCTGCCCAGCCAGATCGCCTGAGGCCGGGGTGCGACCACGTCGCCGAACAGCGTCACCAGCATGGAATTGGCGCCCAGCTTCAGCCCGCGTGCCAGTCGCGCCACGCGAGGGGAAACCGGATCGGGGTCTGGGGTAGCCATCGGCTGGCCTCCAAAAGTGATACACAAACGTCGATTGCTTGAATCAAATTGTATCACTACCATCCATTTCAACTTACGAGATTGACGCAAATCAAGACGTCGATCACGACCAAAACAGGTGGAGCAGGGAATGTACGCACAGCTGGTGGAGACAGGAGCAACAAGGCTCCGCGCAATGGAAGAGATGGACCCGCAGGAGCGCGAGTTCCAGGCCCGCGTGGACGCCGGCATCAAGATCGAAGCCAAGGACTGGATGCCCGAGGCGTACCGCAAGACCCTGGTCCGCCAGATCTCGCAACACGCCCATTCGGAGATCGTGGGCCAGCTGCCCGAAGGCAACTGGGTCACCCGCGCGCCCACGCTGGAGCGCAAGGCCGTGCTGCTGGCCAAGATCCAGGACGAAGCCGGGCATGGTCTGTACCTGTACAGCGCGGCGGAAACACTGGGCGTCTCGCGCGACCAGATGCTGGGCGACCTGCATACCGGCAAGGCCAAGTATTCGAGCATCTTCAACTACCCGACGCTGAGCTGGGCCGATATCGGCATGATCGGCTGGCTGGTGGACGGCTCGGCCATCATCAACCAGGTGCCGCTGTGCCGCTGCTCGTTCGGCCCCTATGCCCGCGCCATGGTGCGCGTGTGCAAGGAGGAATCGTTCCACCAGCGCCAGGGCTACGACATCCTGCTGGCGCTGTGCAACGGCACGCCCGAGCAGAAGCAGATGGCGCAGGATGCGCTGAACCGCTGGTGGTGGCCGGCGCTGATGATGTTCGGCCCGTCCGACGGTGATTCGCCCAACAGCGCGCAGTCCATGCAATGGCGCATCAAGCTGTTCTCCAACGACGAGCTGCGCCAGAAGATGGTCGACCAGACCGTGCCGCAGGCCGAGTACCTGGGCCTGACCATTCCCGATCCCGAACTGAAGTGGAACGAGGAACGCGGCCACTATGACTCCGGCGAGATCGACTGGTCCGAGTTCTACAACGTCATCCAGGGCAACGGCCCCTGCAACCGCGACCGCCTGCGCACGCGCGTGAAGGCCTGGGACGACGGCGCATGGTTCCGCGACGCCCTGGTGACCCACGCCGACAAGCACGCGCAACAGGCCGCAGCCTGATTCCCGCGGCGTACGGCGCCGCTACCCATCGAACCCGCATCACACAGGAGGTTGCCATGAAAGAGTGGCCGCTTTGGGAGATCTTTATCCGCAGCCAGCACGGCCTGGCCCACAAGCACGTGGGCAGCCTGCACGCGCCCGACGGCGAAATGGCCATCAACAACGCCCGCGACGTCTATACGCGCCGCAACGAGGGCGTCAGCGTCTGGGTGGTGAAGGCCAGCGACGTGGTCGCCAGCAGCCCCGGCGACAAGGGCCCGCTGTTCGAGCCGGCCAACAGCAAGGTCTACCGGCACCCGACGTTCTTCCCGATGCCGGAAGCCGTCAAGCACATCTGATACGGCGCGCATCATGGACAACCACAAGCTCGAATACCTGCTGCGGCTCGGCGACTCCACGCTGGTCCTGGGCCAGCGCCTGTCGGAATGGTGCGGCCGCGGCCCGGCGCTGGAAGAGGATATTGCGCTGACTAATGTCGCGCTCGACCTGGTCGGCCAGACCCGCCTGTGGCTGGGCTACGCCGCCGAGCTGGAGGGCGCGGGCCGCACAGCCGACCAGCTGGCCTACCTGCGCGACGCCCACCAGTTCCTCAACCTGCTGCTGGTGGAGCAGCCCAACGGCAGCTACGCAGACACGCTGGCGCGGCAGTTCCTGTTCGATACCTGGCACTACTTCCAGCTCGAAGGGCTGCAGCGCTCGACCGATGCACGCATCGCCGGGATCGCCGCCAAGTCGCTCAAGGAAGTGACCTACCACGTGCGCCGCAGCGCGGACCTGGTGGTGCGCCTGGGCGACGGCACGGAGGAGAGCCACCGCCGCATGCAGGACGCCTTTGACGACCTGTGGATGTTCACCGGCGAACTGTTTGAATCCGACGCAGCCGATGCAGCGCTGGTGAAAGACGGCGTCGTGCCAGATCCCGAGGCGCTGGCCGCGCCCTGGCAGCGCCACGTGGCCGAAGTGCTGGAAGAAGCCACGCTGCGGCTGCCCGCCGGCACCTGGTCGCAGAGCGGCGGCCGCCACGGCCGCCATACCGAGCACCTCGGCTACCTGCTGGCCGAAATGCAGTTCCTGCAGCGCGCCTATCCGGGCGCCCGCTGGTGAGCGCCATGACTGCGCAAGCGATCGAACGTCCGGCCGTCGAGCAGGTCTGGAGCTGGCTCGACACCGTGCCGGATCCCGAGATCCCGGTGATTTCGGTGGTGGACCTCGGCATCGTGCGCGACGTGGCATGGGTGGACGACGCCTGCGTCGTCACCATCACGCCGACGTATTCAGGCTGCCCGGCCATGACGGTGATTCGCGAGGGCATCGAAAGTGCACTGGCCGCGCATGGCGTGGATGCCGTGCGGGTGCAGACGCAACTGGCGCCGGCCTGGACCACCGACTGGATGACCCCGCGCGGCAAGGCCAGCCTGACTGGCTACGGCATCGCGCCGCCGGCCCAGCGGGTGATCGATATCAGCGGCATCAGCCGCAAGGCGGCGCCGGCGCTGGTGGTGGCCTGCCCGCATTGCGGGTCGCGGCACACGCGGCTGGTCAGCCAGTTCGGCTCGACTGCCTGCAAGGCGCTGTATCGCTGCGGCGACTGCAAAGAGCCGTTCGACTACTTCAAGGCTCACTGAGAAGGAAAGGTGGGGAGATGAGCAAATTCCATGAACTGACCGTAGCCTCGGTCACGCGCGAGACCCGCGATGCCGTGGCGGTGACCTTCGCCGTGCCGGACGAGCTGGCGGATACCTACCGCTACGTGCAGGGCCAGCACCTGACGCTGCGCGCCGGCATCGACGGCGAAGACGTGCGCCGCTCGTACTCGATCTGCGCGGCGGTACAGGACGAACAGCTGCGCGTCGCGATCAAGCGCGTCGACGGCGGCCTGTTCTCCAACTGGGCCAACGAACAGCTGCAGCCCGGCATGACGCTGGAAGTGATGCCGCCGTCCGGCCACTTCCACGTGCCGCTGTCCGCCGCCAACGCGAAGCACTACGTGGCGTTTGCCGCCGGCAGCGGCATCACACCGATGCTCTCGATCATCAGGACTACTCTGCACGCCGAGCCGGACAGCCGCTTCACGCTGTTCTACGGCAACCGCGCGTCGTCTTCCGTGCTGTTCAAGGAAGAGCTGGAAGACCTGAAGGACGCCTACCTGCAGCGCTTCAACCTGGTGTTCGTGCTCAGCCGCGAGCAGCTCGACATCGACCTGTTCAACGGCCGCATCGATGGCGAAAAGGTCAATGCCCTGCTCAAGCACTGGGTGAAGCCGCAGGACATCGACGTTGCCTTCATCTGCGGTCCGCATTCGATGATGGAAGAGGTGTCGCAGGCGCTGATCGCCCACGGCGTCGACAAGACCCGCATCAAGCGCGAGCTGTTCGCCACCAGCATCCCTTCGGCCCGCCCGGCGGCGCACGCGCACAAGCAGGTCGGCCAGCAGCAGTGCGAGGTGACGGTGATCCAGGACGGCCGCACGCGTTCCTTCACGCTGGAGAAGAACAAGGAAACCGTGCTGGACGCCGCGCTGGCGCAGGGCATCGAGCTGCCTTACTCGTGCAAGGGTGGCGTCTGCTCGACCTGCCGCTGCAAGCGCATCGAAGGCGAGGTGGACATGGACGTCAACTTCGCGCTGGAAGACTACGAAGTCGCGCGCGGCTTCATCCTCAGCTGCCAGAGCTACGCCGTCAGCGACAAGCTGGTGATCGATTTCGACCAGGAAACCTGAGGCGTTTCCCGTAGCCGTCCCTGCAAATTCAGAAACAGTATCGCCCCCGGAGCAAGCCGTGTCCCATCCGTTTTTCGAGCGCCACCAGGCGCTGCTGGAACAAGCCAACCAAGCCATTGCCGAACGCGGCTACTGGAGCCCGTTCACCGAAATGCCGAGCCCGAAGGCCTACGGCGAAACTGCCAATGCTGACGGCAAGGCTGCCTTCGAAGCCCGCCTGAACAAGCCGTTCGCGCTGTCGCAGCCGGGCACCGTCGGCCAGGCCGGCAAGGAAGTCTCGCCCTATGGCCCCGAGCTGGGCATCAGCTATCCGAAGCCCGACCTCGACCAGCTCTTTGCCGGCGTTGCCGAAGGCATGCCTGCATGGCGCAAGGCCGGGCCGGAAGCCTGGGTCGGTGTCTCGCTGGAAATCCTGCAGCGCCTGAACCGCCGCAGCTTCGAGATTGCCTACGCGGTGATGCACACCACCGGCCAGGCCTTCATGATGGCTTTCCAGGCCGGTGGCCCGCACGCGCAGGATCGCGGGCTCGAAGCCGTTGCCTACGCCTGGGACGAGCTGCGCCGCATCCCGAAGCAGGCCATCTGGGAAAAGCCGCAGGGCAAGAACGACCCGCTGCGCATGGAAAAGCGCTATAGCGTGGTGCCGCGCGGCGTCGGCCTGGTGATCGGTTGCTGCACCTTCCCGACCTGGAACGGCTATCCGGGCCTGTTCGCCAGCCTGGCGACCGGCAACGCGGTGGTGGTCAAGCCGCACCCCGGTGCCATCCTGCCGCTGGCGATCACCGTCGAGGTGGCACGCGAGGTGCTGCAGGAAGCCGGCTTCGACCCGAACCTGGTCACGCTGGTGGCCAATGACCCGACCGAGCGCATGGCGTCGACGCTTGCGCTGCGCCCGGAAGTGCGGCTGATCGACTTCACCGGCAGCAGCGCCAACGGCGACTGGCTGGAGCGCAACGCGCACCAGGCGCAGGTCTACACCGAGAAGGCCGGCGTCAACCAGATCGTGATCGACTCCACCAGCGACTTCAAGGGCATGGTGCGCAATATCGCCTTCTCGCTGTCGCTGTACTCGGGCCAGATGTGCACGGCGCCGCAGAACATCTACGTGCCGAAGGACGGTATCGACACGCCGGACGGCCACCTCAGCTTCGACCAGGTCGCAGCGGCGATCGGGGAGGGCGTCGTCAAGCTCACCAGCGATGCGGCCAAGGCCGTGGAGCTGCTGGGCGCGATCCAGAACGACGGCGTGGTGCAGCGCATTGAATCGGCGCGCACGCTCGGCGAGATCGTTGCCGACAGCCGTGTGCTCGAGCACCCGGAATTCCCCGGTGCCCGCATCCGCACGCCGCTGGTGCTGAAGGTGGACGCCAGCGATGAGGGCAAGATCATGCAGGAGCTGTTCGGCCCGATCTCGTTCATCGTTGCCACCGACAACACCGCGCACAGCATCGCGCTGGCGCACCGCGGCGCGAAGGAACACGGCGCGCTGACGCTGTCGGCCTACACCACCGATGCCGGCGTGACCGAAGCCATCCGCGACGCCGCCGAAGACGCGGGTGTTGCCCTGTCGCTCAACCTGACCGGCGGTGTGTTCGTCAACCAGTCGGCCGCGTTCAGCGACTTCCATGCCACCGGCGCCAACCCTGCGGCCAATGCCTCGCTGTCGGATGCGGCATTCGTCGCCAACCGCTTCCGCGTGGTGCAGAGCCGTTCCCATATCTAGCACAGCTAGCTTGCAGTCGTAGTACCCCGGCGCCGGCCCCCCCTCGCTTGCGGCGCAATCATAACGAGATGGAGTAGACAATGGTGCAACGCATCCCCAACCCCAACGAGCTGGAGCCGATCGAGCGCGCCAGCCGCGACGAACTGCAGGCGCTGCAGCTGGAACGGCTGAAATGGAGCGTGCGCCATGCCTACGACAACGTGCCGCACTACCGCAAGGCCTTCCATGCGGCCGGGGTGCATCCCGACGACCTGCAGTCGCTGTCGGACCTGTCGAAGTTCCCGTTCCTGACCAAGCAGGACCTGCGCGACAACTATCCCTTCGGCATGTTCGCGGTGCCGCGCGAGAAGGTGGCGCGCGTGCATGCGTCGAGCGGCACCACCGGCAAGCCGACCGTGGTCGGCTATACGGCGAAGGACATCGATACCTGGGCCGGCGTGGTGGCGCGCTCCATCCGCGCCGCCGGCGGGCGCGCCGGCGATTTGGTCCACGTGAGCTACGGCTACGGCCTGTTCACCGGCGGCCTGGGCGCGCACTACGGAGCAGAGAAGGCCGGCTGCACCGTGATCCCGATGTCCGGCGGACAGACCGAGAAACAGGTACAGCTGATCCGTGAGTTCCAGCCCGACATCATCATGGTCACGCCGTCGTACATGCTGAACCTGATCGAGGAGATGGAGCGCCAGGGCATGGATCCGTCGGAAAGCTCGCTGAAGGTCGGCATCTTCGGCGCCGAGCCGTGGACCGACGCCATGCGCGCCGAGATCGAGGCCCGTGCCGGCATCGACGCGGTGGACATCTATGGCCTGTCCGAAGTGATGGGCCCGGGCGTGGCCTGCGAATGCATCGAGAGCAAGGACGGCCCGGTGATCTGGGAAGACCATTTCTACGCCGAGATCATCGATCCGGTAACTGGCGAGGTGCTGCCGGACGGGTCCGAGGGCGAGCTGGTGTTTACCTCGCTCACCAAGGAAGCGCTGCCGGTGATCCGCTACCGCACGCGCGACCTCACGCGCCTGCTGCCGCCCACGTCGCGCTCGATGCGCCGCATCGGCAAGATCACCGGGCGCTCGGACGACATGCTGATCATCCGTGGCGTGAACGTGTTCCCCTCCCAGATCGAGGAACTGATCCTCAAGGCGCCGGCCCTGGCGCCGCAATACCAGCTGGTGGTGACCCGAGACGGGCATCTGGACAAGCTGGAAGTGCGCGTCGAGGCGCGGCCCGAGCGGTCGTCCTCGCTCTCTGCTGATGAAAAAGCGGCGCTGGAACGAGACCTGAAGGACCAGATCAAGACCTATGTGGGCGTCACCACGCGCGTGCAGGTGGTGGCCGCCGAAGGCATCGAGCGGTCCACCGTCGGCAAGGCCCGGCGCGTGCTGGACATGCGGCCGAAGGTGACGCACGAGCAGCCGGTCGGCGCGATCTGAAGTCCGTGCTGGACCAGTCGGAGCAGGCGGGTGCCGAGCGCCAGCGCTTCGCTGCGCAGTTCGTGCGCGCGATGACCGGCATCGGCGCCGCGGGTGCAAGCCAGCACTGACGCCGCGGGAACCCGATCCGTCAGTCAGCCTCCCGCTGCGTCTTGTGGTGAGACGCCATCTTCTCCTGCTGGGCCGGCGGGACGTTGTCGTAGTGGCTGAACTGGATGGTGTAGCTGCCGTGGCCGCCGGTGAGGCTGTTCAGCCGTGACTGGTAGTCGTTGAGCTCTGACAGCGGCACCTGCCCGGCGACGATCACTGCGTTGCCAACCGCGGTGCGGGTGCCGTGGACCTGGCCGCGCTTGGCTGAGAGATCGCCGATGATGTCGCCCATCGCGGTGCCCGGCGTCATGACCTCGATATCGACGATCGGCTCCAGCACGCCGGGACGCGCCTTGAGCACTGCGTCGATGAACGCCTTGCGCCCGGCGGTGGCGAACGCGACTTCTTTCGAATCGACCGGGTGGCTCTTGCCATCGTATACGGTGACGCGCACATCCTGCATCGGGAAGCCCGCCAGCGGGCCGCTCTCCAGTACCTGGCGGATGCCTTTTTCCACCGCGGGAATGAACTGCCCCGGGATCGCGCCACCCTTGACTGCATCGACAAACTCGAAGCCTTCGCCGCGCGACAGCGGCTCCACGCGCAGCATCACCTCGCCGAACTGCCCGGCGCCGCCGGTCTGCTTCTTGTGGCGGTGGTGGCCCTCGGCCTTGCCGCCGATGGTCTCGCGATACGCGATCTTGGGCGGGCGCGTGACCACCTCCAGCTTGTATTGCTCGGTCAGCCGCTCCAGCGCACAGCGCAGGTGGAATTCGCCCAGGCCGAACACCACGGTCTCATTGGTGCCGGCCGGGTGCTCCACGCGCAGGCATGGATCTTCAGCGCTGAGCTTGTGCAGCACCTCGGCCAGGCGCTGCTCGTTGCCGCGGCGAGCCGGTTCGATCGCCAGGCCGTAGATGGGCGTGAGGAACTCCAGCGGGGTCAGATGGATGTTGCCGTCCTCGGTGGCATCGTGCAGCACGGCGTCGAAGGCGAGCTCGTCGACCTTGGCCACGGCGCAGATATCGCCCGGCCCGGCCTGCGGCACTTCTTCGAGCTCCTTGCCCTGCAGCCTGAACAGGTGCGCCACCTTGAACGGCTGGCGCCCGTCGCCGATGTAGAGCTGGCTGTCGCGCGTGACCGTGCCCTGGTGAATGCGGAACACGGCCAGCTTGCCGACGTAGGGATCCATCACGATCTTGAAGACGTGGGCAAGCACATGCTTGTCGGGCACCGGCTCGGCACGCACCTCCTTGCGCTGCTCGCCGGCCTCGCGGTAGAACAGCGGCGGATTGCCTTCGGTGGGATTGGGCAGCAGGCGCACGAAGACGTCGAGCAGCTCCGCAATGCCGGTGCCTTTGGTTGCCGAGGTGAAGCAGATCGGCACCAGGTGGCCTTCGCGCAGTGCGCGCTCGAAGGGCGCATGCAGCTGTTCCGGCGTGATGCCCTGGCCTTGTTCTAGATACAGCTCCATCAGGTCGGGATCGATTTCGATCACCTGGTCGACCAGCGCATCGTGGGCAGCGCCCACCGACAGGAAATCGGATTCGCCGGCAGGATTGAAGAAGCAGTCGACGACCTGGCTGCCTCGGCCCGCCGGGAGGTTGATCGGCAGGCATTCCTTGCCGAACGCTTCCTGGATTTCCGTCAGCAGCGCGGCCAGGTCGATTTTGTCGCCGTCGATGCCGTTGATGATGATCATCCGGCACAGCTTGCGCGCCTGGGCCCACGCCATGGCGCGGCGCGTGGTCATCTCGATGCCGCTCTGCGCATTGATGACGATGGCGGCGGTCTCGACCGCCGGCAGGGCGCTGATCGCCAGGCCGGAGAAATCCGGGTAGCCAGGGGTGTCGAGCAGATAGATGCGGGTGTCGCGATAGTGCAGGTGGGCGACGGCGGAGTTGAGTGAGCGCTGGTACTTGCGCTCGAGCGGATCGGAATCGCAGACTGTGGAGCCGCGCTCGATGCTGCCGGGGCTGTGCAGCGCACCCCCCTTATACAGCAGCGCTTCGACCAGCGAGGTCTTGCCGCACCCCGCGTGCCCGAGCAGGGCGACGGTGCGGATGGCATCGGGACTGTAGTGCATGGTGGCTCTCGTCCGGCAATGGCTGTCCGGCCATTATTGGCGATATTCGCCCTGAACAACATATGCGGGAATCCACTAAGGCGCATTGGCGCACGGATTTGCGCCGGAAGTGGCGTGGGCGCCGCGCCGGAAGCCGGGCAACCGGTTGTGCGGGGACGGAAGAGGACCGCACAGGCCGGTTGCTGATGCACTGCAGCAGACTACTTCCGCAGATCGTCGTGGTCGGTCGACAGCGCCACCGCATGCCAGGCGGCCAGTTCGCTTTCCACCAGGCGGTTCTTCTGCCCGATCCGTGCCACCGTGTCCGAGCCCAGCGGCAGGCGCACCGGCGGCGTGTCGCTGTCGGCAAGGGTCAGCAGTGCCGCAGCCAGCCTGGCGGGGTCGCCGGGTTGCTGGTGGTTGGCGGAAGACATCAGCTCGCGCATGGCACCGACCGTTTCGGCGTAGGCCGGGATCTCCGTGCCGGCGCGGACCAGCGAGCTGGCATCGAGGAAATCGGTGCGGAAGAAGCCGGGTTCGACCACGGTGGCACGGATGCCCAGCGGCGCCAGTTCCGCAGCCAGCGCTTCGGGGTCAGGCCTTCCACGGCGAACTTGGTGGCGCCGTATACGCCCCAGCCCGGGTAGGCCGCATAGCCGCCGACCGACGAGATGTTGAGGATATGGCCGCTGCGCTGCAGTCGCATGCTGGGCAGCACGGCGCGTGTCACGGCGAGCAGGCCGAAGACATTGGTGGCGAACTGGTGCTCGACCTCCTGCGCGGAAGCTTCCTCCACTGCGCCAAGCAGGCCGTAGCCGGCGTTGTTGACCAGCACGTCGATGCGGCCGAAGCGGGCAACGGCGGCATCGGCGGCGGCAATGGCCTGCGCTTCGCTGGTGACGTCCAGCGCCACGCCAAGCAGGTTGTCGTGTTCGCCCAGCGTGGCGGTGATGGTCTCTGGGCGGCGCGCGGTGGCGACCACGCGATCGCCGCGCGCAAGCGCCGCACGGGCGATTTCCAGGCCGAAGCCGCGGGAGGCGCCGGTGATGAACCGGACCTTGGCGGTGGAGGTGGCGGCGATCGGGGTAGTGATATCGGACATGATGAAACTCCTTTTGGCGGGTGCTCGGGTTGTCTCGGGTGCGTCTGATGGCGGGGGCCACGGGGACAAATTTAGGCGCGCGGGCTTCGCAAATCTAGACGCAGCAATTGCGTTTCAATGACAACCGAAAGTTGCGGATAGGCACGGCCGGACGGCGCCCTCTGCGGGCCTGCAACCGGCAGCGTTTCGATTGAGGAAAGACTAGCCTGAGAAAAGTGTTCTCCCTCTCCCCTCAGGGGGAGAGGGTCGGGGTGAGGGGTGGCTTGGCCAGGAACCACATCAAGCGGGGCCAACGGTTTTTTCCGGGCACGGTAGCTTCGGCGAGCACCGGCCCTCACCCCCGGCCCCTCTCCCGCAGGCGGGAGAGGGGAGCAAACAGGCGGTCCCTGAAGCGGTCCGCTCTGCAAGAAGGACGGCTCAGGGCACGAGCCCGACCAGGCGCGACAGCGACTGCTCCGCGCCCCGGCCCGCCTCCACTACGAAGTCGATGAAACGCCGGACCCGCACCGGCATCTGGCTGCGATGCGGGTAGTACATGTACAGCCCGACATTGCTGCTGCTGTATCCGGTCAGGATCGCCTTCAGCCGCCCGCTGACCAGGTCGGCGTGGATCATGTAGGCGGACAGCTGGCCGATGCCCATGCCGGCCCGCACGGCCTCGACCTCGGCGTCGACGTCATTGAAGCTTGCCACCGCGGGCACCTCCTGGTAGACCAGGTTGCCGTCCACCTGCAGCTCCCATGGCACCATGCGCCCCGTTGCAGGGCGGCGGAAGCCGGTGCACTGGTGCAGCAGCAGTTCGTCGATGGTTGCCGGCTCGCCGTACCGCGCCAGATAGGCAGGCGCCGCGCAGATGACCAGCGGCAGGTCGCACAGCCGCCGCACCACCAGGTTCTGGCCGGGGCTGGTGCCGGCCCGGAAGCCGACATCGATCTTCGCTTCAACGAGGTCGGTGAAGAGGTCGCTCAGCACCACGTCGAAGGTGATGCCCGGGTACTGCTCGCGAAAGCCCCCGACCAGCGGGATCAGCACGCGGCTGCCGATCGAAGGCGGCGCGGTCAGCCGGATCATGCCGTCGTCGTCGCTCTTGCTGCTGCGTACCTGTTCGAGCGCCTCGTCGAGCTGGCGCATGCCAGGCGCGGCGAGTTCGAACAGGCGGGCGCCTTCGCTCGTCAGGCTGAGCTTGCGGGTGGTCCGGTGCAGCAGGCGCACGCCGAGGTCGCTTTCCAGTGTGCGTACGGCCTTGCTGACGGCCTGCGGGGTGACGCCCGCTTCCACCGCGGCGCGATGGAAGCTGCCGGCGCGTACCACGCCGAGGAAAAGGGTAAGAACACGGGCCTTGTCCATGACCGGCAACCAGAGGTTGAGAATGCGGCCATCATAGCGCCGGTCAGTAACACAATGGTGAACGCGGCCCGTCCTGCTCAGTGTTCGATCAGGTGCTCGATCCGAATCGGCAACTCCCGTATACGTTTTCCGGTTGCGTGAAAGACAGCGTTGGCCACGGCCGGGGCGACACCCACGAGGGCAATCTCACCCAGTCCCTTGACGCCCAGTTGATTGACATGAGGGTCGACCTCGTCGACGAAATGCGGCTCGAGCGTTCCGATGTCCAGGTTTACCGGTAGAAGGTAGTCTGCCATGTGCGAATTCACCGGCCGGCCATCGCGCGGATCCAGCGCCGTGCGCTCCATCAGTGCCATCCCGATGCCGCCGACCATCCCGCCCGTGCATTGGCTGGCTGCGAGCCGCGGATTCACGATGCGGCCCGCGCCATAGGCGCCCACCACCCGGCGGACACGGATCGTGCCGACATCCGGGTCGATCGCGACCTCCACGAACACCGCACCGAACGCATGCATGGAGAAGCGCTGGCGCGCTTCAGCATCCGGGCTCGCCGTAGCGCTTGCTTCAATGCTGCCGTCGATGCGGCCGGCGCGCGCCTCGAGTTGGTCTCGCGCTGCCAGGCAGGCCGAGCGCACCGCCGATCCGACCGACGCCAGCGTCATGGATCCGCCGTGGGGCGGGGTCGGCGGGAAATCCGACTGGCCAAGCCTGAAGCGCACGCCGGACATGGGAAGCCCTAGCGTCTCGGCCGCAATCTGCGTGATCGAGGTGTAGGTGCCGGGCCCCATGTCACTGGCTGCGGCCTCCACTTCGGCCGTGCCATCGGGAAGCAGGCGAACGCGCGCGCTGGCCTCACCGTGGAAAGCCGGGTAGGTGGCACATGCCATCCCCCACCCGATGCGCATGCGACCGTCGCGCATCGAGCCCGGCGCGTGCGTGCGGCGCGACCAGCCAAACGCGCTGGCGCCCCGCTCGTAGCAAGCCAGCATGGAGCGACTGGAGAAAGGCAGTTGCAGCCCCTCGTCCATGCGGGGTTCATTCCGGCGGCGAAGTTCCAGCGGATCCATCTCCAGCGCATAGGCCAGCTCGTCCATGGCGCATTCCAGCGCAAAGACGCCGGTGGCCTCGCCAGGGCCCCGCATATAAGTCGGCGTGCTGATGTCCAGCGGGGCCAGCCGATAGCTGGTGCGCACATTGGGACAGCCATAGAGAAACGGTGTCACCGAGGTGAGCGCCTCGACAAACTGCTCATACCGGCTGGTTTCGCCTGTGCCCTCGTGCAGGATGCCCGTCAGCTTGCCGTCCGGCGTTGCCGACAGCGCCACGCGTTGCAGGGTCCGCGGCCGGTGCCCCGCGAGATGGAAAGTCTGCCGCCGCGACAGGACCAGCTTGACCGGCCTGCCCACCTCGCGGGCGGCGACTGCGGCGAGCGTGACGTGTGGCCACGTGCGCAGACTGGTGCCAAAGGCCCCGCCGATGAACGGGCAGATGACGTGGACATGCTCGGCGGGGATGCCGAGTATGGCCGCGATTTCGGCCTGCTCGTTGACAACGAACTGGCTCTTGCTCCAGAGCGTCAGCCGGTCGCCTGACCAGGCGGCAATCGTGGCGTTCGGCTCTATCGGAACGTGATTCTCCCGCGCGGCATCGTAGCCAGCGTCGATCCTGATGGCTGCTGCTGCCAGCGCCGCCTCGGGGTCGCCGCGCACGCGGTCTGCCGAACGGGGACCTGGCTCGCGTCCTGCCTCCGGCACCACGGCTTCGGCACGCTTGTCGAGCGGGTCGGAGACCGGCGCTTCCGCTGCATAGCGAATGCGCAGCAGGCCGGCCGCGTGCTCGGCCTGGTCCAAAGTCTCCGCGACGACCAGGGCAACCGGCTGGCCGTAGAACTGCACGCGGTCGTCTTGCAGGACATGGAGACGTTCGCCGTGCGCCGGATCGATGAAGCCCTTGTGGGGGGCATATGCCAGCTTCGGCGCGTTGACATGGGTAAGCACCGCCAGCACCCCGGGTAGTTGCCGAGCCGCTTCGTCATCGACTTCGAGCACGCGTCCCAATCCAATCGAAGCGCCCACGATCACCGCGTAGGCCTGGCCTGGCTGGTTGAAATCAGCGGCATACCGCGCATTGCCCGTGACCTTGGCACGGCCGTCGATGCGCGCATGCGGCTGGCCGATATGGTTTTCGCTCATTTGCCTTCTCCCACGAGTTCGAGTGCATGTATCACTGTGCGTTGCAGCAGCGCGACCTTGTACCTGTTGCCCGGCAGGGGAGAGGCGTCCGCAATGGTGGTGAGCGCAGCTGCCTCGAAGCTCTGGCGCGTGGCAGGACTGCCTTGCAGGAGAAGTTCGGCCGCCCGCATTCGCCACGGCCGGGTACCGACGCCGCCGCAGGCCAGGCGCGCGGCCTGGATCACGCCATCTCGGACTTCAAAGGCCGCCGCGGCCGATACCAGCGCAAATTCATACGATGCCCGATCCCGGACCTTCAGGTAGCGGGCGGTCCGTGCAAAGGAGAGCGGCGGAACCCGTACTTCGACGATGAGTTCGCCGGCCTGCAAAGTGTGTTCGAGATGAGGCGTTGTCCCGGGGAGGCGGAAAAGGTCTTCCACGGGAAAGCTGCGAGCGCCATGCGGACCCCGCACATGGACCACCGCGTCCAGCGCGACAAGTGCAACCGCAAGATCGGACGGATGCGTGGCAGAGCAATGGTCGCTGACCCCAAGAATTGCATTGCCCGCGTGCAGTCCGTCGATGGCCGCGCAGCCGCTGCCGGGCGCCCGCTTGTTGCAATCAGCATCGAGCATGCGGAAGTAGGGACAGCGCACGCGTTGGAGGAGGTTGCCGATGCTGGCCATGTTTCGCAGTTGGGGAGAGGCGCCCTCGATCAGCGACTCGGCGATCACCGGGTGAAGCCGGCAAACGTCGGGATGCGCGGCAACATCGGACATGCGGGCCAGCGCGCCGATGACCAGCTCGTCGCCCTCCACCCGGATATGGCTCAGCGGCAGCGCGTTGATGTCCACCAGTCGCGTGGGCTGTTCCACGTGCTCGCGCATCAGGTCCACCAGTGTGGTGCCGCCGGCGATGAAGCGGGCCCCGGCCGCGGCCGCCCCCAGCGCTTCAGCTTCCGAGCCGGCCTTCTGCAGTGTGAACGGGATCATGGCAGCTTCCTCCCGCCAACTTCGGCGACCGCGGCGACGATCCCCGGATAGGCCCCGCAACGGCAGATGTTGCCGCTCATCCAGAAGCGCACTTCGCCGGCCGAAGTCGCATGACCCTCATCGATGCAGGCTACCCCGGACATGATCTGGCCTGCCGTGCAGAATCCACATTGAAATCCGTCGTGCGCGATAAACGCGGCCTGCAGCGGATGCAAGTCGCCGTCGGCCGGCCCCTGGCCTTCAATCGTGCTCACGTGCGTATCGTTGTACATGGCTGCCAGCGCCAGGCAGCTGTTGATCCGGCGCCCGTCCACCAGCACCGTGCAGGCCCCGCATGCGCCCTGGTTGCACCCCTTCTTTGTGCCCGTGAGGTCCAGGCGCTCGCGCAGTACGTCAAGCAGGGATTCGCGTGGATCGATATCCAGGCTATGCAGCGTGCCGTTGACCGTCAGGCGCAGCGGTATGTGAGTTGAGCCGGAAATGGTGCCGGCCTGCAAACCGGCAGGCGCGCCTTCGCCTGGCTGTGGTTGGCTACCTTCGGAACGAACAGAATCAGACATGGTCGACATTCCTCTTTGCATGGTCCAGTGGACCTGGGCTGTTGGGAACAGGGGCTTCGCTCGGGCCTGCACCAGGTGCGGGAGCGACAGGGTGGCGCATTCTGCAAGTCTCTGCAGCCTGGCCTGGCCCTGGCCCGCATCGGAACCGGAAGGTGTGTAGCGCCCGCGGACTGGTGGCACAGTCGTCGAAACGCTACAGGCACCGGCGGCCATCGCAATAGAACGCCGTTGCGCTGCAGTGGACGATTCTTGCGCTGACGCTTTGGATGATAGGTTTGAAAGAAGGGGTGGCCGGCAGGGAGCGCGTCAGGTCTTGCGGATTGTGGAGGCCTGTTTACTTCGATGGGGCAAATTCATAGGCTTTCATGCGCAGCGGGGACCTGGCCCCTTCCCCTGACACAACCGCCGTGGGCCCTTGCGGGGTATGTGCTGGCCTCCCGCCGCACCGCGCCTTCATTGCCTGCCTCGGTAAATTCATCCATTCCGACGACGCCTTGCGCCGCCTGGCATGTGAAGAATGTCCCACCACCCGAGGAGACAACTACATGACAAAGCATCCATTCGACCTGAGCGGCAAAGTGGCGCTGGTGACCGGCGGCAACGGCGGCATCGGCCTGGGCATTGCCGAGGGGCTGGCCGCGGCCGGTGCCGATATCGCGGTCTGGGGCACCAACGCGCAAAAGAACGCCGCCGCCGCCGACCGGCTGGCCCAGTACGGCCGCAAGGTGCATACCGAGGTGTGCGACGTCGGCGACGAACAGGCGGTCGATGCTGCAATGCAGCGCATGGTGGCGGCGCTGGGGCGGATCGACGGCTGCTTTGCCAATGCCGGCGTGGGCGGCAACAAGAGCCCCTTCGATGCCATGACGGCCGAACTCTGGCGCCGCACCATGCGGGTCAACCTGGACGGCGCCTTCTTCACACTGCGTGCGGCGGTGCGGCAGATGCTGGCGCAGGGCGAGGGCGGGGTGTTGTGCGCCACCGCCTCGGTGGCGGCGATCGAGGGCGCGCCGCGCAGCGAGAACTACGCCGCCACCAAGGGCGGCGTCATTTCAATGATGCGCGGCCTGGCCGTCGAGTACGCCCGCCGCGGCATCCGCGCGCATTCCATCCTGCCGGGCTGGATCAAGACCGAGATGACCGGCGCCGCGCAGGCCAACGACGCCTTCCAGGAAATGGTGCACAAGCGCGTGCCGATGCGCCGCTGGGGCGAAGGCAGCGACTTCGGCGGCATTGCCGTGTACCTGATGAGTCCGGCGTCGGCCTACCACACCGGCGATACTTTCGTCATCGACGGCGGCTATACGCTGTTCTGAGTGAAGCTGGCCAGGCACCGCGCGTCGAGATGCTCCTGCCCTCTCCCCCTGCCCCTCTCCCGCAAGCGGGAGAGGAGAGACCACCACCGGCATATCCAGGGCTGCCGGCGGCGTGCTACAGCACGTCGTCCTTCAGGTGATACCAGTGGTAGAGGACCCGCTGGCCAAGCCGGCGGAACGGCGCGAATGCCTGCGATTCCACCATCTCGCGCACATTGGGGAACGGCAATGCCGAGCGGAAGATCGGCAGGTCCGGTCCCGGGCTCTTGCCGGCAACCATCGCGGCCATGCGGCGGCCGGCCTGGGCGGAGTACATGACGCCGTTGCCGCCATAGCCCAGTGCATAGAACACCGACTGCGCGGGATCAGGACGGAAGATGCGGGGCATCATGTCATGGCTCACATCCACCCAGCCCCACCACGAGTAGTCGACCTGGATGCCCTGCAGCGCCGGGAATTTGCGGTGCATGTCGGCAATCAGCTTCTGGCGGTACTGGTCCTGCGGGGCGTCGTTGCCGGTGATGGCGCTGCGGCTGCCGATCTGCAGGCGGCCATCGGGCATCAGGCGGTAGTAATGGCGCAGGATGCGGGTATCCGTGATGACCTGCGTCGTGCGGAAGTTGCACGCCTCACGCTCCTGCGCCGTGAGCGGGCGCGTGACGATGGAGTTGGAAAGGATCGGGAAGAGCCGGTTCTTCAGTTGTGCGTGCAGCGACTGCGACGTATAGCCGCCGGTCGCTACCGCCACCGTGCGCGCGCGCACGATGCCGCCAGGCGTGCGCAGGTAATGCACGCCGTTGCGCGTCTCCCAGCCGGTCACCGGGCTGGACGGGTGGACTTTCGCGCCGAGCGCGCGGGCGCGGCGCAGGTAGCCGAAGGCAAGCTTGCCGGCGTGGATGCCGATGCCTTCCGGTTCGTGCATGGCGCCGGCGGCTTCCTTGTCGTCGACGTATTCGCGCTTGACGGTATCGGCGTCGAGGATGCGTGCGTCGTACTTGAAGACTTCGCGCAGGATCTTCGCTTCCTTCTCCAGCGCCGGCATGACCTTGGCGCGATGGGCGATGTACAGGTGCCCGCCGGGCTGCGGATCGCAGTCGATGTCCTTGATCAGGCTCTTGAAGGTCTCCATGCCGGCGCAGACTTCTTCATGCAGGCGCAGCGCCGTGTTCAGGCCATAGCGCTGGATCCATTGCGAGCGCTTCAGCCGCCCCGACGCGCACTGCGCCTGGCCGCCGTTGCGCGTGCTGCAGCCCCAGCTGACGCGGTTGGCTTCGAGCACGGTGGCCTTGATGCCGTGTTCCTGCGCCAGGAAGATCGCGCAGGTCAGGCCGGTGAAGCCGGAACCGATGATGGCCACGTCGACATCGATGTCGTGCGTGATCGGGCCGTCGTCTGCCGGCGGTTCGCCGGCGGTGCCGATCCAGTACGTCGGCGCGTACTCGCGGCCGTGGCCGGGGGTAGGGGTATGCAGCGGATCGTAGGCGGGATCGTACGGGCGCGACGGCGCCGTCGAATGTTCACCGGTGAGGATGCTGCGTGTGGCAACGGCTTGCATGGCGCGTCTCCCGGGTTCAGGCAGCAGCCTTTACAGCGACGGGAGGCCGGTCCTTGCGGTAGGCGTTCTTCACCGCGATCTTGCCGTCGCGGAAGGTGAACACGTCTACCATGCGCGCCTCGATGCGCGCGCCGTCGGCACGGGTGCCGCGGAAGGTGGATTCGCTCACGCCGCGATCGCCGGCCACGAAGTGCTCGCCGTCCACCCACGCCGCATCCGGGAAAGTCTGCCAGGCCAGCAGGAAGCCTTCGCGCACGGCTTCGCGGCCGATAAAGCTGCGGCCGAGCAGCTCGCCGCCGGCCACGCCGTGGAAGGCGCAGTCATCGGCCATGAAGCTCATCAGCGCTTCGATGTCGTGGCGGTTCCAGGCGTCGTTGAAGGCCTGCAGGAGGTCGGTGCCGACCTGGTTGGTGTTGCTTGCGCGCATGTCTGGTCTCCTTGGTGTTGTCTGCCGGTGTCGGGTGTGGGATGCACACGCGCACCGGCCATGACTCGAGGATAGGGAAGCCACGCGCGTGGCTGTAGCACCAGTTGGCAGGAATCGCTTGGGCCAGCGCTCGGGACGGGCGGGTCAGGCCGCGGAGGACACCTGTGGTGCGGCAGGCGCCGCTGCCTGCAGCTCGCGCACCACGGCGGCCAGCACGCGGATGCCGGGCTCGATGCGCTCGGTGGCGATCGACGAGTAGCCCAGCCGGAAGCCGTTGCGCGGCGCGGGCTCGGCCATGAAGAAGACGCTGCCGGGCTCGATCAGCACACCCTGCGTCTCGGCCACGCGCGCCAGCGCATCGGCATCGAGCCAGGCCGGCCCCTCGATCCAGCAGGACGCGCCGCCGGCGATGGGCACGGCGCGGAAGTCCGGCATGTGCGTGGCCAGCGCCGCCAGGACGGCTTCGGCACGCTCGCGGTGCGAGGCGGACAGGCGGCGCAGGTGCGCATCGTAGTGCCCGAGCGACAGGAACAGCGAGAAGGCGCGCTGGATATACGCGGAAGGATGCCGCAGCATCAGCCGGCGCACGCCGCGCAACTCGGCAATCAGCTTGGCCGGACCGACGATATAGCCGATACGCAATCCCGGCGCCAGGCTCTTGGACAGGCTGCCGACATAGATCACGCGGTTGCTGCGGTCCAGACTCTTCAGCGTCGGGGTGGGGTCGCCTTCGAAGCGGCTTTCGCTTTCGTAGTCGTCCTCGATCAGCACGAAGTCCGCTTCTTCGGCCTGCCGCAGCAGTGCCTGCCGGCGAGCCAGCGGCATGGTCACCGTGGTCGGGCACTGGTGGCTGGGGGTGACATAGACGTAGTCGCAGGCGCGCTGTGCGTCGGACAGCACCAGCCCGTCGGCGTCGATGGGCAGCGGCACCAGTTGCGACGTATGGGTGCCGAAGATATTGCGCGCATCCGGATAGCCGGGTTCCTCGATGCCCACGGGCGTGTCGCTGCTCACCAGCAGGTCGGCCAGCAGGTAAAGCGCCTGCTGCGCACCCACCGTGATCACGATCTCGTCCGCGCTCGCCCACACGCCGCGCCGCGGCAGCACGCGCGTGCGGATCTGCTGCACCAGGGACTCGTCGTCGCGCAGGAACATGTCCTGCGCCCACTCGTGGATGTCGAGCACGCTGAGCGCCTTCAGGCAGCATTCGCGCCAGTCGGCCGTGGGGAACAGCGCAGGGTCGTACTGGCCGTAGATGAACGGGTAGGGGTAGTCGCGCCAGTTGGCGCGCTTGACGATATTGCGCTGCTGGGTGGGACGAAAGACGAAACGCCTATCCCAGTCAGGCTCGCCGTCGCGGGTGGGGACTTGCGCGCCGCGCAGCGAAGCGACACCACTCACCCGCGTGCCGAGGATATCGGGATTGACGAAGTAGCCGCTGCGTTCGCGGGCGACGAGATAGCCTTCGTCCACCAGTTGCTGGTAGGCCAGCACCACCGTGTTGCGGGCCACGCGCAGTTGCGCGGAGAGTTCGCGGCTGCTGGGCAGCGGCACGCCCAGCGGCAATTGCTCGTCCAGGATGGCGGAGACAAGCATCTGGCGGATCTTGCCTTGCAGGCTCAGGCCGGACTGGGCGTGTTGCTGGAAGAGTTGGGCCCAGAGGGTGGTGGGGGATTTCAGGCTCATGGCTTGGGTATTGGGGGCGCATCAACGACCGCTGACGCATCCGGCAATCTGATCGCGCCCCAGCATACCTCAATACTCATGCAGATCCGGCCGAGGCACCTCCGCCAGCGGCACTACCGGCACCACGCCACGGCGAAACAGCTGCCTTGCCCCGAAGGCACCCAGCAGGATCGCCAGGCTCACCACCCCCAGCGCCAGCGGCGTACGCTGATCGGGAATGAATGCCATGGCCACCACGATGCCCAGCATGCCGATAATCGCCACATAGGTGAGATACGGAAAGCACCACATGCGCACACGCAGTTTCTCGGGGGCTTCACGCTCCAGCCGGCTGCGCAGCCGCAGTTGCGAGACGGCAATCAGGATGTAGACGAAGATCGCAACCGTGCCGTACGAATTGACCAGGAAGGCAAACACCTTGTCCGGCGAGACATAGGACATCACCACCGCGCCGTAGCCGAACAGCGTGCCCACCAGGATGGCGCGCACCGGCACGCCGTTGCGGCTCACGCGGGCGAGCGACTTGGGGGCGTCGCCGCGGCGCGTCAGGGCGAACAGCATGCGCGAGGAGGCATAGAGGCCGGAGTTGAGCGCGGACAGCACGGCGGTCAGCACCACGGCGTTCATGATCTGCGCGGCGGCCGGCACGCCCATGGCGTTCAGGGCGCTGACATACGGCGTGGCGATGTTCGTGGAGTTCCACGGCACCAGGCAGACCACCAGCAGGATCGAGCCGACATAGAACACCAGCACGCGGGTAATCACCGAGCTGGTGGCCTTGGCCACGGCCTTCTGCGGTTCGGCGGTTTCCGCGGCGGCGATGGTGACGATCTCGGCGCCGAAGTAGAAGCCCGTGGCGGCCACCGCCCCGGTCAGCACCGGTACGATGCCATGCGGCATGAAGCCGCCGTTGGCGGTCAGGTTGGCGACCTGCATGCCGTGCGCGCCGGGAGCCAGGCCCAGCACGTACACGCCGGCGACGAACAGGAACACCATGATCGCGGCGACCTTGATCGACGCAAACCAGAACTCGAATTCGCCGAACGACTTCACGGAAATCAGGTTGGTCAGGGTCAGCATGACCAGCAAGACCAGGCTGATGATCCAGTTCGGGACGTCTGGCAGCCAGTAGCGCACCAGGTCGGCGCCGGCTACGGCCTCCAGCGCGACCACGATCACCCAGAAATACCAGTACATCCACCCGGTGAGGAAGCCGGACAGCTCGCCGACGGCGGGGCGGTCGCGCCAGGCTTCGCGGGCGTACTCGTAGAACGAGCCGCCGCCGGGCATGGCGCAGGCCAGTTCGCCCAGCATGCGCATCACCAGCACCACGAGCGTGCCGGTGATGAGAAAGGAAAGGACCGCGGCGGGTCCGGCCGACTTGATGACGACGCCACTGCCGACGAAGAGGCCGGCGCCGATGACGCCGCCCAGCGCGATCATTGTCATGTGGCGCTGCTTCAGGCCGTGCGACAGCCCTGTTTCGGGCTTCGGGTTGCTGATCATGTTGTGTCTCCTGTACTGCGGATAGTCAGGCGCCACGGCTTCTTTCTGGTATAGGCGGCGCTGCAGGGAAATGCAGGCCCGGGCCGTGGTCGGTTCCACTCCTTGGGTGTCCTTGGAGGATCGGGAAATCATCCGTCCATGTCTGGCGTTCTCCGGTGGCTACTTAAAAAATGGAACTTAAAGTTCCGAAAAATGTTTTGTTAACGGGAATGTAGGTCGCCAGAACGAAGAGGTCAACCGGAAGTTTCGATAATTGATATGATTTGTATCTGAAACTGAAACTTGTCTATGATGGGAGCCAGGTCATGAACGATATGCGCCTCACCAAAAGTGATGCCCGGCCTGACGGGGACACGCCTGCACTGCGCCTGTTCGGCTTGCTGGAGGTCATCGCCGCCAAGGACCACGCCTTCAACCTGCAGGCGCTGGTGGAAGAAACCGGCCTGCCCAAGCCCACGCTGCACCGCATGCTGCAGCAGCTGGAGGCGGCCGGCATGGTCCAGCGCAATGGCGACGGGCGCCAGTACGGCACCGGCCTGCGCCTGCGCCGGCTGGCTGAAAACCTGCTGCTGAACAACACCTCGCACGGCGCGCGCCACATGGTGCTGCGCAAGCTGGTGGAAGACGTGGGCGAGAGCTGCAACCTGACCGCGTTTTCGAGCGGCGAAGTACTGTACCTGGATCGTGTGGAGACGGCGGCGCCGCTGCGCTTCTACCTGCACCCGGGCTCGCGCGTGCCGGCCCATTGCTCGGCAACGGGCAAGCTGTTCCTGGCACAACTGGCGCCGGCGCAGCGCCAGCGCTTGCTGGCGCACACGGAGCTGGAGCGCTATACGGCGAACACGCTGACCGACCACGCGCAGCTGGAAGCCGAGCTGGAGCGCGTGAAGGGCGACGGCTATGCGATGGATGACGAAGAGTTCCTGCCGGGACTGATCTGCATCGGCGTGCTGGTGCCGGCGGCAGACGGCGGGAAATCGAACCTGGGACTGGCGCTGCAGGCACCGGTCATGCGCGTGACGCGCGAGAAGGCGCTGCAGCTGCTGCCCGCATTGCAGCGTGCGGCGGGCGCGCTGGCGGCGATCGAGGCCGAAAGCGGCAACGCCTGGGGCGGCGCGGACGAGGAGGAGTAGCAGCCGCTGAGCGGCACCGCTGGCTCCTGCCCGTCATCGTCCAGATGAAGACAAGACGAGCAAGAGGAGCACAAGGTGACGCAAGAGAAGTTTGGCAAGCCGGACCGGATGATTTCGGTGCGCAGCGCGTTCGGCATCGATTCCGGCCTGATGGTGCCGGCCTTCAGCGAGCGTGACGATCACGTGCCGGAGATCGATCCGGCCTACCGCTTCCAGCCCGAGGTGACGCTGGCGATTCTCTCTGGCTTCATGCGCGACCGCCGCGTGATGGTGCAGGGCCTGCACGGCAGCGGCAAATCCACGCATATCGAACAGGTGGCGGCGCGGCTGAACTGGCCATGCGTGCGCGTGAACCTCGATGGCCACATCAGCCGGCTGGACCTGGTCGGCAAGGACGCCATCGTGGTGCGCGACGGCCGGCAGGTCACCGAGTTCCAGGAGGGCATCGTACCGTGGGCGCTGCAGCGGCCGGTGGCATTGATCTTCGACGAATACGATGCGGGCCGGCCGGACGTGATGTTCGTGATCCAGCGCATCCTGGAGCGCGACGGCAAGTTCACGCTGCTCGACCAGAACCGGGTGATCCATCCGCATCCGTCTTTCCGGCTGTTTGCCACATCCAATACCGTCGGGCTCGGCAACGTCAACGGCCTGTACCACGGCACGCAACTGCTCAACCACGCGCAGATCGACCGCTGGAACGTGGTCGCCACGCTGGACTACCTGCCGCATGACGAGGAGGCCAGCATCGTGCTGGCGCGCGTGCCGGAGCTGGACAACGAGGCGGGGCGAGAGCTGGTGGACGCGATGGTTGCGCTCGCCGGCCTGACGCGCCGCGGGTTTGCCGCGGGCGACGTCTCCGCGCTGATGTCGCCGCGCACCGTGATCAGCTGGGCCGAGAACTGCCAGATCTTCCGCGACACGGCGCTGGCCTTCCGCCTCACGTTCCTGAACAAATGCGACGAGGCCGAGCGGCCGGTGGTGGCGGAGTACTTCCAGCGCTGCTTTGGCCATTTGCCTGGCGAGTCGGCCGGCGCATCCGGCGAGGCGGCCGAGCCGGAGCGCGCGCAATGACATCGCCGCCGGCAGGATCGGCCGCACAGCAATTGCGCCGGCGCCAGCAGCAGGATGCGCTCAGCGGCGCGGCGGTGCGGGCGATCACGGGCGATGCGGCACTGCACTTCCGCGACGGGCAGCTCTGGCACGCCATGCGCCCGGTCCCGCAACACGCGCCGCACTTGCGCACCGATCCCGGCATCGACACGGCCGCCTGCCTGCGCGGTGCCGCCGACGGTGCCGCGCTGCGCCAGGCGCACTCCGATGCCGCGCTGCATCGCCGCCTTTGCCCCGTCGATCCGGTTGAACGGCTGGTGTTCGAACTGCTCGAGCAGTTGCGTTGCGAAACCCGGCTGCCGCGCGGCATGCATGGCGTGGCGGCCAACCTGCGGCACCGTTTCATGGCGTGGTCGCAGGCGTTCCATCGTTCCGGGCTGGTGGAAGGCCATCTTGGCATCCTGCTCTACACCGTGGCACAGGTGGCGTGGTCACGCTTGACCGGCGAGCCCGTGCTGGCCGAGACCGAAGACCTGATCGAAGCCACGCGCGCGGCCATCGTGCCCGTGCTGGGCACCTCGCTGGCTGGGCTGCGCGCGCATCGCCACGACCAGGCCGCCTACGCTATCCATGCGCTCGCGCTGGCACGCGCGGTGGCGGACATGGTCCATGCCGAAGCGCCCCGCACCGCAGAGGACGAAGGCAATGCGGCCACGGCTGCCCGCGCGGGCTTTGCGCTGTGGCTCGATTTCGAAGAGACCCCCGAAGATGCCTTCGCGCTTGCACCCAGCGGCCACAGCCGCGTGCTGGCCGACGCCACCGATGGCTATCGCGTCTTCACCACCCGCTATGACCGCGAAGTGCGCGCGGCCACGCTGGTGCGGCGCGCCTTGCTGGACGAGTACCGAACGCGGCTTGATGCACGCATTGCGCGGGCCGGCGTCAACGTGGCGCGGCTGGCGCGCCGGCTGCGCGCCGCATTGGCACAGCAGCGCGTGGACGGCTGGTCCTTCGGCGAGGAAAGCGGACGCATCGACGGCCGGCGCCTGGCGCAACTGGTCAGCTCCCCCGCCGAGCGGCGCCTGTTCCGGCGCGAGGACCACAAGCCGCATGCCGATTGCGTGGTGGGCTTCCTGGTGGACTGCTCGGGCTCGATGAAGGCGCAGGTCGAACCGCTTGCCATCCTGATCGACATGCTGGTCCGCGCGCTGGACCAGGCCGGCGTGGCGACCGAGGTGCTCGGCTTCACCACCGGCGCCTGGAACGGCGGCCGCGCGCGCGCCGACTGGCTGGCGCGCGGCAGGCCGGCACACCCGGGCCGCCTGAACGAAACCTGCCACATGGTGTTCAAGGACGCGCCACGCAGCTGGCGCCGCGCGCGCACCGATATCGCCGCGCTGCTCAAGGCCGACCTGTTCCGCGAAGGCGTGGACGGCGAGGCCGTGGAATGGGCCTGCACGCGCTTGCATGGCACCGGCAAGGCGCGCCGCATCCTGGTCGTCGTCTCCGATGGCAGTCCGATGGACACTGCGACAGGGCAGGCCAACGACGCCTGCTACCTGGACAACCACCTCAAGGCCGTGGTCGCACGGCACGAGGCATTGCGCGATGTCGAGGTGCTGGGGCTGGGCGTGGGGCTGGATCTGAGCCCGTACTACCGGCATACGCTGGCGCTGGATTTGTCGCAGCCGGTGGACATGGCGATGCTGGAGGAGGTGGCAGGGTTGGTTGCGGCGCGGCGGCGGTGAGCGTCGGTCGGTTATCCCCTTATGATGTTCGGTCAACCCTCTTTGTTCACGTTACGTGAACATGGATAAAAACCGTACATCCTGCAGCTGATCGTGTTGTATGATATTTCCAGACTGTTCACGTTACGTGTACAGCTAGAAAATTCATACAACCAAAACGTGACTCAAGAGACGCGCCCGATCGACGCCGCATTGCTGGATGCCGCTGCCCAGGCTTTCCGCGAAGCTACCGGCATGCGTGCCGAGCCCGGAGCCGAGGTGCTGGCAGGCACAGGCTTCGGGCTGGACGGGACCATGCGTTTCGAGTTGGGACAGGGACGAAAGGTCATGATGCCGGTGGCCGTGAAGCGCTCGATTGACCGGTTTTCCTTCGTAGCGCGGCTGGCCGAGCTCCAGGTCCAGGCTGGGGAAAAGCTGCTTCTGGTGACTTCGTACGTCTCCCCGGAGATGGCCGGGCGGCTACGGGACCATGACATCGCATTCCTCGATACCGCGGGGAACGCATCGCTGAACCTGCCGGACACCGTGGTATATGTCGTGGGCAGGCGTCCGGCGGCGCACGTGCCGGCAACGCCGCGCGGGCGGACCGGGAGCCCGAAGCAGCTCGAAGTCCTGTTCGCCCTGATCACCAATCCTGGGCTGGTGACGGCGCCTTACCGCACGATAGCCACGGCTGCCGGCGTTGCGCTGGGCACAGTCAAGATTGCGCTCGACGACTTCGTGACGCGTGGCCTGCTGGTCGTCGGCCCCGACGGCAAGCGCCGGTTCGGCGACTGGGATCGCGTGGTGGACGAATGGGCGTCGCTGTATCCGATCCGTCTGAGGCCAGGATTGCCTGCGCGACGATTTGCGGCCACGCGGCCCGACTGGTGGCGTGCCATCGACCTGGCCCGGCACAATGCCGTCTTTGGCGGCGAGGTTGCCGCGGAGAAGCTGGCGCACACCCTGCGGCCGGAGCGCGTGACGCTGTATGCCGACACGGCGACACCCAGGGAACTCATCCTGGAAGCGAGGCTGAAAGCCGATCCGCAAGGGGAGGTGGAGATCGTGCAGCGCTTCTGGCCCGCTGCGGCCACACCCGCGGCGGCAATTCCGACCGGCGTGGCACACCCCGTTCTGGTGTACGCCGACTTGCTGGATACGGGCGAATCGCGCAACGTCGAAGCCGCCCGGCAGATACGAGAGCAATACCTTGCCCATCGTCCATGAACTCCCTGCTGCGCGTCCGCTGGATGCGGACAGCAAATCGCTGCTTCGCGACCTGGATGCGAGCGCGCAAAAGCTTGGCATCCGATACTTCGTCGGCGGTGCAACGGCCAGGCAGGTCATATTGGAAAACATCTTTGGCAACCGGCCCGGGCGGCGCACATACGATATCGATATTGGCGTTTGCGTCGCTGACTGGGCCGAGCATGAGGCATTCAGGCAGGAACTTGTTGCCACGGAACGATTCCGGACGGTAGCGAAGAACCCGCACAGGCTGACCTACCACCGCGGCGCGGAACGGCTGATGGTGCTTGACGTGATTCCGTTCGGCGACATCGAAAAGCCGGCTGCGAGCATCGCCTGGCCGCCGGCCATGGACACGGTCATGAATGTGGCCGGGTTCCGCGAGGCCTTCGACGCGGCGATCCGCATTGTGCTTGACGACGGCCTGGTCATTCCATTCGCATCGCTGCCGGGTCTCGCATTGCTCAAACTGCTGGCATGGCATGACCGTCATCACGAAGACAGGCGCGACGCCACGGATCTTCTTACCTTGCTATGCAGCTACGAGACGGCTGGAAACCAGGGTCGGCTGTACGAGGAGGAGGCCGCCTTGCTGGAGGCCTCCGACTTCGACATGGACATTGCCGCCGCGGCATTGCTCGCCCGCGATGCAGCGGCGCTTGCGCGCGGCTCGGAAGCCGTGACAACGCAGATCACCGCGATCCTCGCGGACGAGCGCGTTTTCCGCTTGCTGTGCGAGCATATGGCATTCGGCGACCGCCAGGCGGTGCCAGGCGACAGCATGGATCCCAGACGCGTATACGCCCGCATGAAAGCGTTCCGGTCAGAGTTCCTGATATCGCTTGAGATGAAGCCGTCGTCGCCGGGCGGCGCCGCATGAAATCGCCGGGCGCTTACCGGACCCAACCCGCAATCGCCGGCAGCATCAGGCTCACGCCGATCCCGATCAGCACGCCAAACGCAACCCTGCGCGTGGTGGTGGCAGAGAACGGCGGCGGGAAGCGCCGGCCCAGCAGCGTGGCGATGACCACTACCGGCACGGCAATGGCGGCCTGCAGGCAGACGTGGGCGTCCAGTTGCCCCTGCCAGGCCGAGAATACTGTGCGCACGCTGGAGGTCACGGTGAAGACGAGGATCAGCGCACAACGGATTTCCACCGGCTTCATCGGCTGCCGGTAGAACTGGAAGATCAGCGGCGGGCCCGAGACGCCGAACATGCCGCTCAGCAATCCGCCGAATACGCCGCTCATGAAGAAGCTGCCATCGCCGGAGCGATTCGCCAGTGGTGCCGGCTTCAAGGCGGCGCTCAGGCCGCCATACAGGATCACCGCACCGAGCAGCAGTTGCAGGAGTGTTGCCGCACTGGTGCTCAGGTAGTTGAGTACCAGCACGCCAACCACCACGGAAGGCAGGATGCCGGCGGCGGCCGCGCCAACCGCGCGCCAGTCGATGTGCTGCAGCTTGCCGGGCAGCGCGCACGCGCTGTTGGCGAGCGTGACCAGGCTCACGACCGCGGCCACGGTGGCCACGGGCGCCAGCTGCAGTCCGCTGGTGGCGCCCATCACGATCATGCCGAGGCCGAAGCCGGTCACCGTCTGGAAGTAGGTGCCGGCGCCGAGCAGCGCCTGCAGTCCCAGCAGCGGCAGCAGCAGTTCTGTTTTCATGCCGCCGCCTGCTCGCCCTGGCCGGTACCCGCCGAAGCGGCCTGTGCCTGCACCACGGTGACGGCGATGACATGGAACACATCGTCGGCGCTGCAGCCGCGCGACAGGTCGTTGGCCGGCTTGTTCAGCCCCTGCAGCATCGGCCCGATGGCCTTGGCGCCACCAACGCGCTCGGCGAGCTTGTAGCCGATATTGCCGGCTTCGAGGTTGGGAAACACCAGCACGTTGGCGCGCCCGTTCACCTGCGAATGCGCGACTTTGCGTGCCGCGATTTCGGCGACGATCGCGGCATCGAGCTGCACGTCGCCGTCAATGGCCAGCGCGGGGCGCTGCGCGCGCACGCGCTCGGTGGCGGCCACCACCTTGTCTACTGCGGCATGGCTGGCACTGCCGCTGGTCGAGAACGACAGCATGGCCACGCGCGGCTCCTCCATCAGCAGCGCGCGGGCGCTGTCGGCGGCGGCCATGGCGATCTCGGAGAGGGCCTCGGCGTCGGGGTCGACCACCAGCCCGCAATCGGAAAAGATGATGCCGCCCTTGAGCGTGTGGAAGGGCTCGCAAAGCATCATCAGGAAGAAACTGGAAACCAGGCGGAACGTAGGCGCCAGCCCGATCAGCTGGATCGCATGGCGCACCACGTCGGCCGTGGTGTGGACGGCGCCGGCCACCGAGCCATCGGCATGGCCGAGCCGCACCATCAGGTTGGCAAAACAGAGCGGGTCCTGCACGGCGCGCTTCGCTTCATCCAGCGTCATGCCTTTCTTCTGGCGCAGTGCGAAGAGCTGCTGTGCGAAGGAGGGCGTCAGTGCAGAGGTGGACGGGTCGACCAGCGTCATGCCGGCCAGGTCGATGCCGTGGATGGCTGCGGAGGCATTGATCTGGCGAGGATTGCCGACCAGCACGATGCGCGCGATGCCCTCGCGCGTGGCACGCTCGGCGGCCTGGAGGATGCGCGGGTCTTCCGCTTCGCACAGCACGATGCAGCGGGGGGCGGCGCGGGCACGGTCGATGATGCGGAGGATGGCTTTCATGGCTGGACGGCTCTGAAAAACTGAAAAAAGGGCCAGCGGCTTGCGCTATGCCCTTGGCGATCTCACCTCTCCCGCAAGCGGGAGAGGGAGCACACCGACAGCTAGCGGGAAGCACTAGCTGGATGCAGTGCGCCGATCAGACGTAGTCCTTGTACTTGTCCAGCATCCGCACCGGCTTGGCCAGCGCATCGCGGCGGAACGGGTCGCCCAGTTCGCGGGTGCACATGATCTCGATGATGGTCGTCTTGCCATGGTTCATCTGCAGGTCGATGGCGCGCTTGAGGGCCGGGCCCACGTCTTCGAGGCGGTCCACCACGATGCCTTCCGCACCCATTGCCTTGGCGATGTCGGCAAAGCTCTGGTTGTCGAGCTCGCCCGCGACGAAGCGGCGGTTGTAGAAGTCCACCTGATTCTTCTTCTCGGCGCCCCACTGGCGGTTATGGAAGACCACCGCGGTCACCGGGATGTTGTGGCGCACGCAGGTCATGGTTTCCATCAGGCTCATGCCCCAGGCACCGTCGCCGGCGTAGGAGACTGCCGGGCGATGCGGTGCGGCCACCTTGGCGCCGATGATGGTCGGGAAGGCGTAGCCGCAGTTGCCCCAGCTCATTGCCGCGAAGAAGCTGCGCGGCTTATCGAAGCGCAGGTAGCTGTTGGCCACCGAGTTGATGTTGCCGATGTCGGTGGACACCATCACGTCTTCGGGCATGGCCTTTTCCAGCTCGCGCAGCACCTGGCGCGGATGCAGGTAGTTGCCGCCGGCGGGCGTGCGCTCCTGCTTTTGCTCTTCGATCATGTCGAGGCTGTACGGATCGCGTTCATGCGTCCAGCCGTCCAGTTCCTTCTCCCAGGCAGCCTTCTCGCTGGCGATTTCCGTGGCGCGGCCGTCGCGGGTGGCGTCACAGGCGAGCGTGCGGCTGGCCAGGCGCTGGGTCAGCGCGATGGCGGCGGCCTTGGCGTCGCCGCAGATGCCGACCGAGATCTTCTTCACCAGGCCAAGCATCTTGTGGTCCGCATCGATCTGGATGATCTTGGCGGTCTTGGGCCAGTAGTCCATGCCGTGCTGCGGCAGCGTGCCGAACGGCCCCAGGCGCGAGCCGAGCGCGATCACCACGTCGGCGCGCGAGATCAGCTTCATCGCGGCCTTGGAGCCCTGGTAGCCCAGCGGGCCGCACCACAGCGGATGGCTGGCCGGGAACGAATCGTTGTGCAGGTAGCTGTTGACTACCGGCGCGCCCAGGCGCTCGGCCAGTGCCTTGCATTCTTCGATCGCATCGGCCATCACCACGCCGCCGCCCGAGATGATGACCGGGAACCTGGCGTTGGCCAGCAGCTCGGCTGCTTCATTCAGGCTCTGCTCGCCGCCGGGGCCGCGGTCCAGGCGCTGCGGCTGCGGAATCTCGGCCTTGATCTGGCCGTAGAAGTAGTCGCGGGGGATGTTCAGCTGCGTCGGGCCCATTTCGGCCATGGCGCGGTCGAAGCAGCGCCCAGTGAATTCGGCCATGCGCGCCGGGTGCGTGACGTGGCCCTGGTACTTGGTGAACTCCTGGAACATCGGCAGCTGGTGCGCTTCCTGGAAGCCGCCCAGGCCAATGCCCATGGTGCCGGCCTCGGGCGTCACGATCACCACCGGGCTGTGCGCCCAGTAGGCGGCGGCAATGGAGGTCACGCAGTTGGAGATGCCCGGGCCGTTCTGGCCGATCACCACACCATGGCGGCCCGACACGCGGGCGTAGCCGTCGGCCATATGGCCGGCGCCTTGCTCGTGCACCACCGGGATCAGGCGGATGCCGGCCGGCGCAAAGATGTCCATGGCGTCCATGAATGCCGAGCCCATGATGCCGAACATATCGGTCACGCCGTTGGCGGCCAGGGTCTCGACAAAGGCCTCGGACGGCGTCATGGCCTGCGGGCCCGCCGGAAGCTGTTTGTCGGTAGCGGCGGCCGAGCCACCGGAAACGGCAGGATGCGAGGTAGTGTCGAGGTCGCGCATGGCGGGTGTCTCCTGGTCTGGTGTTATAAAATGGAACATATCGTTCCGGAAAAATATGCGTTGGTGAAAATGTAGGTGGAAGATCGATGATGGTCAATAAGAAGTTCAGCTTTTCGGAATAAAAAAAGCGAAAAATTGAGATAAAAGTGACATCAAGAGATTCTTGTGGCACTTTTCCGGTGGTCGGCGGGGAGGGAAAGCAGGGGAGGGAACTGCGCGGCCGTCATGGCCGGAGGGGGAAGGGACCTGATGAACGCGCCGGGGCGCGTTCGGGGGAAGCTGATGGCCGGTCTATTGGCCGGTATCGCGCCGGCGCTTCTTCCCCGTAAACATGGTGGCGATGAGGTTTTCTTTGTGGAGCAGGCTCATGACGATGGCCGCCGTCACATGCACCACGATCAGCGCCAGCAGGATCCTGGCCAGCACCGCATGCACGTCCTTGGGCCAGTCTTCACCCCAGAAGGCGTCGAGCCGTGACAGCCAGCCCGTTGTGGCGAGCGCCAGGATCAGCGCCCACATCGCGAGCATGACGACGCCGCCAAGCGGCGTATGGCTGAGATGGCGGACAGGACGGCGGGCAATCAGTGCCCGGATGTCCGCGGAGATGCGGGAGGGCGTGGGTAGCCAGGTAGTGAGCCGCGCCGGTTCGCTGCCGATCACGCACCAGAGTAGCCGGAACAGGACCAGTCCGGCAGCGGCATAGCCGGCGGCGCGGTGCAGCGGTCCGCCGGAGTCTTCGATCAGATCCCACAGCACCAGCGCCGCTACGCTCCAGTGGGTCAGCCGGACGGCCAGATCCCAGACGCGTACCGAGCCTTTGCCTGTTGCCATGGGGAAGCCTGTCAGGCCGCGGTTACCAGCGCTTACCTTTCGCTTACTTTTCGATTTCCGACTTCACGACATCGAGCGTCTTGGTGTCGTAGTAGATCTCGGCTTTCTTGCCTTCCTTGGTGGTGCCGTAGATTTCGTAGCAGTTGCCGTCCACCTTGAACTTCTTGATGGTGTAGCCCTGCGCCTCGATCTTCGCCCTGGCATCGGCTTCCGTCATCCATTCATTCTTGGGATGGGAAGCGCATTTGGCGCTGGCGAACGCGCCCGTGGAAAACACGCCAGCCAGCAGGAACAAGCCAATTCTCAGCATAGGAAGCCTCCGGTTCCGTCAATTGGACGAAACAGCATAATGGAGGCGATAACGATTCGCAATACGGATTTGTCCCTGTGCCGGGATTTAATCGTCGTCGTGCCAGCGGCGCCATTCGCGGTGACGCTCTCTCCACTCGTGCTCACGCCACCTTTGCTCGCGCCGCCATTCGCGCTCGCGCCAGTCGTCCCGGTAATACCCGGGAGCCACCACGACCGGCTGGGGCTGGACCACCACGGGCGGCGGGGGAACGTAGACGGGGGCAGGCGCGTAGACGGGCGCCGCTTCGTACACGGGCACACCGATGCCGATACCGACATCCACGCGCGCCTGGGCGCTGGCTGACGCAATGGCTGCGGCCACGGTCAGGAAACCAAGTGCTAAGGCTTTTTTCATTGTCACGCTCATCCTTGAGTCTGGCCGGCGCGGCCCGTCACTATGCAGACGATTCCGCGCACGAATTGGAAATGGTTGCCCCATGCAACGGGAGGTTGGAGAGCCTCGTTGACATTTAGGTCACATCCAATTGTTTCCAAATGTCAACTTAGGCGCAGCACCGGCGGGCGCACCGATAGCAGCTGAAATATCAGGGCCATCATCTTTCAGCAGCGGGGCGGGCTGTGGGTGCGAAAAGAACCGTCTCGCTCCTGATATTGACATTATCGTCATGATGACGATAATGTCATAAAAACATCGGGTGTCACCTATGGCGGCGCCCGGCCATTCAGGAGACGCCATGACCCGCCCGCCCCGCAGCGTGCTGCGCACGCCGACGGCTTTCCCCGAAAGCGCGCTGCCTGCCTTCGTCCAGAAGCTCGACCGGCCCGAAGCCCTGGTCAAGGCCCAGGCGCTCGCCTTCCTGATGTTCGAGAAGCGCGACCTGCGCGCGACGGAGACCTTCCTGACGGATTTCGGCATGCGCTGCGTGTCGCGCACCGGCAGCCGGCTGTTGATGCGCGGCGCCGGCCCCCAGCCGTGCCTGATGCTGGCGACGCAAGGCCAGCGCTCGCGCTATGTCGGCGCGGCCTTTTCGGTGCGCAGCGAGGCAGACCTGGTCCGCCTCGAGGCCAACGCGAGTGCGCGCCGCCTGTCGGCCGACGAGATTCCGGGCGGCGGCGCCGGCGTCGAGCTGACCGATTCCGCCGGGAACTTGCTGTGGCTGGTGACCGGCCAGCAGCCGTTCGACCCGCTGCCATTGCGGGATCCGCTGCATTCGCTCACCAACGACCCGGGACAGCTTCGGCGGGTGAATGCTACGGTCCGGCCGCCGCTGGAGCCCGCGGCCGTGGTCAAGCTCGGCCACGTCGTGCTCCAGACCGTCGACTTTCCCGGCATGGCGCGCTGGTATATGCGTCATCTCGGCCTGATCCCGACCGATGTCCAGTATCTGGAGGACGGGTCGCCCAATCTCTGCTTCTTCCGCCTGGACCTCGGCAGCACGCCCGCGGACCATCACGCCTTCGTGCTCGCCGGCGGCATCGAGGAGAAATACGAGCACAGCGCCTACGAAGTGCTTGACTTCGACGCGCTCGGCCAGGGCCACAACGTGCTGCGCGCGAACGGCCATCGCCATATGTGGGGTATCGGGCGCCATGTGCTCGGCAGCCAGCTGTTCGATTACTGGTTCGATCCGGACGGCATGGAATTCGAGCACTACGCCGACGGCGATGTCTTCACCGCCGACCGGGAAACCCACTACGTGCCGCTGGAAATGTCCGGCATCTGGGCATGGGGCGACGACGTCCCCGCCAGCATGGGCGTCAAGCGCAATCTCGCCACGGTGTTCCGGGTCGCGCGGCTGTTGCGCGCCGGCCGGCTCTCGGCCGCGCGGCTGAAGCTGCTCGGGCGCGCGATGACCCAGGCGCGGCCCTGGCTCTGAGCCTGCGCTCCCGCTCCCGTACGAACCCTCTCACGTCAAGGAAAGCAAATGTCCGTCAAAGTCGTCCGATATCTCCACGGCGGCGAGCCCGGCTGGGGCGTGGTCCACGACCGCCGCATCGCGCCCCTGCCTTGCGGCGCCGCCAGCACCGCCGACTTCGTCGCGAACGGCCTCGAAGCCGCGTGGCGCAGCACCCCCGACCAGGCCACGCTGCCGCTCGACGCCGTCACGCTGCTGCCGCCGGTCACGTCTGACCGCCAGTTCCTGTGCCAGGGCACCAACTACGCCAGCCATGTGCGCGAGTCCGGCATGGATCCCGGCAAGATCGGCTTCAACACCCTGTTCACCAAGGCCTCGTCCTGCCTTGCGCCCGCCGACGCCGACGTGGTGCGGCCGGCGCATGTGCACTTGCTCGACTACGAGATCGAGCTCGGTCTGGTGGTGCGCAAGTCGCTGAGCGGCGCGGTCGACGTCGGGCCGGACCAGCTGCACGAGTTCCTCGCTGGCGTAACCATCGTCAACGACATTTCGGCGCGCGACGTCCAGCTGCCGCAGGCCCAGTTCTACAAGGGCAAGAGCTACCGCAGCTTCGGCCCGGTCGGGCCCTTCCTGGTGCTGTTGAACGCGGAGGAATGGCGGCGCTGGCCCGAGTTCCGTATGCGGCTGCATGTAAACGGGCAGCCCCGCCAGGACGCCCATTGCGGCGACATGATCTTCAAGCCGCACCAGACGCTTTCCGAGCTGTCCGCCTTGCACGACCTGCAAGCCGGCGATCTGATCGCCACCGGCACGCCGGCCGGCTGCGCCGCCCGGGCGCCTGGCAAGCTGGCGATGTGGGTGTTCCGGCATGTGCTGTCCGAGAGCGCGAAGTGGCGCCTCTTTATCAAGAAGGGCCTGTCGAACCCGGCTTACCTGCAGCCAGGCGACATCATGACCGCTTCAATCCGCACCGACGACGGCGCCATCGACCTGGGCGAGCAGCGCAACCGGGTGGTGGCGTCATGAGCCACAGCTATATCGCCGCCATCGACGGATTTGGCGATGCCGTCGCGTTGGGACTGCGCTCGGCCCCGTGCCCGCAGCCACGCCACGGCGAGATCGTGGTGCGAGTGGAGGCAGCGGCGGTCAATCCCATCGATGTGCGCCGCCGCGGCGGCTACGGCAGCAGGCTTTTTTCTCTCATGGGCGCGGCGCGCATGCCGCTCGTGCTCGGTAACGATTTTGTCGGGACGGTTTACGCGGTGGGTCGGGGTGTGAGCGGGCTGCGCGAAGGCGATGCCGTGTTCGGCGCCAAGCCGCCATCGAGCGCGGGCACGCATGCCACCCATGCCACCATGCGCGCCGAGCACGCTCGCCTCAGGCCGTCGTCTGTTCCGGCCGCCGCCCTGGCGACGCTACCGTACAACTTCCTGACCGTGACGCGCGCGTTCGCCGACGCGGGGATCTGCCGCGAGACCGTGAACGGGCGTCCCGTGCTCGTGCACGGCGCGACCGGTGGCCTGGGCCAGATCGCGGTCTGGTTGCTGCACAGGCTGGGAGCGAGTGTGACTGCCGTCGGCGGACGTAAAGGGCTCGATGCCTGCCTGGCCGCTGGCGCCGCCGAATTCGTCGATCGCCACCGCCAATCGCTGGCGAGCCTGCCGCGGCATTTCGCCGCCACCCTGAATTTCGCCAACTGGGACGACGAAGTCGACCTGCTGCACCGGCTGGCGCCCGACGCGGCCGGTCATGCGACCACTGTCCATCCGCTGCTCGGCAACTTCGACCGGCTAGGACTGCTCGGAGGCGGCGTGGCCACGGTGGTTGGCAAGCGTGGCAAACGCGGGCTGATACCAAGGGGCGCGCGCTATGGGTGGACGACCTTCCGCCCGAACCCGTCGGCCTTGCAGGCACTGGCCAATTGCGCGGCGGCGCTCGCTCCGCCCGCGGTGAAGACCTTTACGCTCAGCCAGGCCGGCCAGGCGTACCTGCACGTCGAGCAAGGCCAACCCCGGCGGGCCGTCCTGCTGCCAGGGCAACTCTAAAAAAAACAGCGCCACAACAAGGAGACAAGCATGCCCGATACCACACACGACCGCGGGACGCGTACCGGCGGCATCCGGACCCAGGCCGATATCGACGACTTCGAACGCACGCCCTGGCAGGAAAAGCTGCCCGCGCAGAACACTTACGAACTGCTGTGCCAGGCCTGCGACAGTCATCCGGACAAGACCGCGTTGCGCTTTGTCATGACCGGGGCGGCCGACGCGCCAGAGTTTGTCGTCGATTACGCAACCCTCAAGGCGCGCGTGACGCAAGCGGCCAACGCTTTCCACCGCGCCGGCATTACCACCGGCACGGCGGTGGCGTTGCTGCTGCCCAATCTGCCCGAGACCCATTACGCCTTGCTGGGCGCGCAGGCTGCCGGCATCGCCAGTCCCATTAACCCGATGCTGGAGGTTGACCATATCGCCGCCATCGTCAATGAGACGGGGGCGCAAGCGCTGGTCGCCTGCGCCCCAGTCTCTGACAGCGCGCTCTGGGACAAGGCCGTCGCCGTGGCCGACCGTTGCCCATCGGTGCGGACCCTGTTCGTTGTCAGCGCTGCGGCGTATCTTCCTGCCGCGGCGCGTGCGCGGGTTGACGCGGCCTTCGACACGACCTCAAGGCCGTGCCGCGCGGACGTGAAGATGGTCGGTTTTGACCAGGCGCTGGCGGCCGAGCCGTCGGACACGCTGGTTTCGAAGCGCCGCATCCTGGCGACTGACATCTGCTCGTATTTCCATACCGGCGGCACGACCGGCCTGCCCAAAGTCGCGACGCACACGCATCTCAATGAAGCCTTCGTCGCGTCGATGCTCAAGGCGCTGATCCCGTCGCCAAACACGATCCTGTGCGGCCTCCCGCTGTTCCACGTGAACGGCGCGATGATCACCGGCCTTGCTGCCTTCCATGCCGGTTGGGAGGTCGTGATGCTGACGCCCGCCGGCTATCGGGGCCACGCCGTGATGCCGAACTTCTGGAAGCTGGTCGAACGGTTCCGCGCCACCAGCTTCAGCGGCGTGCCGACGATCTACGCCGCGCTGGCCGATCTGCCGCGGGAAGGCGCCGACATTGCCTCGTTGCGCTTCGCGTTTTGCGGCGCCGCGCCGCTGCCGGCCGAGGTCGCGCGGCGCTTCGAAGCCGCCGCCGGCATTCCGCTGTACGAGGGCTACGGCCTGACCGAAGGCGCGTGCGTCTCGGCCCTCAATCCGCCGCAGGGCGAACGCCGCCTCGGCACGGTCGGCCTGCGCCTGCCGCACCAGGCCATCGGCGTCTGGAAGGTCGACGGCGTCGGCCACGCCACCAAGCCTTGCGCGCCGGGCGAAACCGGCGTCATCGGCATCAACGGCCCGAATGTGTTTCCCGGCTATCTGCGCGAGCAAGACAATGGCGGCATCTGGCTCAATCCGGGATGGCTCAATACCGGCGACCTCGGCCATCTCGATGCCGACGGCTATCTGCATCTGACCGGCCGTGCCAAGGAGCTGATCATCCGCGGCGGCCACAATATCGATCCGGCGATGATCGAAGACGCGCTGCTGCGGCACCCGGCCGTGGCAATGGCGGCCGCGGTCGGCCAGCCGGATGCGCACACCGGGGAATTGCCAGTCGCCTACGTCACGCTCAAGCCAGGCTTCACCGCGGCTGCCGACGAACTGCTGGCGGCCGCGCGCAACCTCGTGCCGGAACGCGCTGCAGTGCCAGTGCGCATCGACATCCTGCAGGAGATGCCGCTGACCTCCATCGGCAAGGTCGCCCGGGCGGAGCTGCGCATGCGCGCTGCCGAGCAGGTGTTCCAGGAGATCCTGGCGCAGGCCGGCACGGCCGCCAGCGTTCGCGTGGGGCCGGATATCCGGCGCGGCACCGTCGCCTTCGTCCAATGCCCCGCCGCGGACGTGGCGTACGTGCAGGATCTGCTCGGACGGTTTCCGTTCCCTCTCGACTTCAACTGCCCGGTGTGAACGCGCCGAGTCCCCTCTCGTAGAGAAACCCGTTTATGAACACCACATTGCCCGAGCAGGTCGACGTCCTGCTGGTGGGCCTGGGTCCGGTCGGCGCCGCCGCGGCCAACCTGCTGGGCCGCTACGGCGTCCGTACCCTGGCCATCGACAAGGCCACGGATATTTTCACCGCGCCCCGGGCCATCGTGCTCGATAACGAAGCGCTGCGCATCCTGCAGATGGCAGGACTCGAGGAAGGCGCGTTCGATACGCTGGCCATTGCCAAGGTGCAGATGCATTCGCCGCTGTTCGGCAGCTACGCGCGTGCCAACACAGCGGGCACCATGGACTGCCACCCGCGACTGGTCACGTTCTATCAGCCGGATCTCGAACGCGCCTTGCGCGCCCGCTTCAGCCGCTATCCCTGCGTGAGTATCGCTCTCGGCGCCGATCTCACCGGTTTCGACGACGACGGCGAAGCGGTGCGGTGCACCGTGCGCCTTCCCGGCGGCGACACGGCCACCGTGCGCGCGCGCTATATCGTGGGCGCGGACGGCGCCAATTCTTTCGTGCGGCGCCACGCCGGCCTTGCCTTTGCCGGCAAGACCTTCACGCAGGACTGGCTGGTCATCGACGCCCTGAACGTGCCCAACCCGATCGATCATGTCGAATTCCTGTGCGACCCGCGCCGGCCTACGCCGCACATGGTTGCCCCGGGCGGCAGGCAACGCTGGGAGTTCATGCTGCAGCCCGGCGAGACGCGTGAACAGATGGAATCGCCGGACAAGATCCGCGAACTGCTGGCCCCCTGGTGCAAGCCGGAGGACATCACGATCGAGCGCACGGCGGTCTACCGGTTCCATGCGCGCATCGTCGATCGCTTCTCCAGGGGCCGGGCCTTCCTGGTGGGCGATGCCGCGCATATCACGCCGCCCTTCGTCGGCCAGGGGCTCGTTGCGGGACTGCGCGACGTGGCCAACCTGTGCTGGAAGCTCGCATGGGTCGTGCAGGGAAGGGCGACGCCCGCCATTCTCGACACCTACGACACCGAGCGGCGCCCACACGCGCGCTCCATCATCAATCTGGCGCTCCTGATGGGCCGGCTGGTGATGCCGCGCAACCGGCTGGCGGCATTCGCCGTCCATGGCGCGATGGCGCTGATGCAGCGCATGCCCTGGGCGCGAGCCTTCTTCGAGGACCTGAAGATCAAGCCGCCCGCGCGTTTCAGGCGCGGCCTGTTCCAGCGCGGCAAGACGCGCGCGAAGCTGGTGCGCGGCGGTCTGCTGCCGCAAGGGCTTGTGCGCCGCGGGCCGGGCGCCCCCATCGTGCCGAGCGACGATGCGCTCGGGTCGCGGCTCGTGCTGGCGGGATTCGGCTGCGATCCCGCGCCGCTGTTAGACCGTAACCTTCTGGCCGCATGGCAGCAGGCGGGCGGCGACATCGTGCAGCTGCGCCATTGCGGGCAAGGCGAACACGGGCCGCAGGAGGCGCACGAACGGCGGGATCAACATTCCTGGGAGGACATGTCGGACCAGCTTGTCCCGGGGGCCGCACCCGTCGGCTGGATCGCGGTCGTGCGTCCCGACCGCACCGTGCTGCACGACGGCCCGCTCGAAGCCGTCGACGACATCGTCCGGGAGTCGCTTGCCATGCTGGGGGTGGGCGGCCCGCTGCCAGAAGGCTTGCCTCCCGCGTTGCGGGCCTTCAGCTGACATCGGCTTGCCTGGGCACAAGGGCTCCGCTATCAACGCATGACAATTATTACAACGGGAGACAAGACGGTGAAAATTCGTTCAATCATGTCCGCAGTATTCGCGCTAGGCGCAGTGCCTGCATCGGCGCAGTCCAGCGTTACGCTATACGGCGTAGTTGATACCAACGTGGAGTATGTCAATCGGGTCGGATCGGTCCCGCTGCCGACGAACTTTTACAACGCAGGGCAAGCACATAGCGTTGTCCGTATGAACACCGGTGGCGTTGCTGGCTCACGTTGGGGTCTACGGGGAGAGGACGATCTGGGTGGGGGGATGAAGTCGCTTTTCGTATTAGAGGGCGGGTTCCAGGCCGATACCGGCGCCCTGGAGATGCCGGGCACACTCTTTGATCGACAGGCATACGTTGGGCTGCGCAGCAATAGTTTCGGCCAGCTGACCTTCGGGCGCCAGTACACGTCCCTCTTTCTGGGATTGGCCAATTTCATGCCTGCGAGCTACGCCGTTCAGTATGAACCGATCGCAGTGATAGCCGGTCCGAACTTCCGGGAGAACAATACAGTCCAGTATGCGGCCGCAGCAGGGCCTGTGACAGCGATTGCCCATTGGTCCTTTGGTGTCGGCTTATCTTTGCCGCCTACCAGTCCGTTTGCACAGCAAGTCATGGTCGGCGGCAATGGTGAGATGCCGGGGCAGTTCCGCGCTGACACCGGGTATGGTGCTGCACTGATCTATATGCCTGGCGCGTTCGGCTTCACGGTGGACTACGATCAGTACAACCCGTCAATCGCTCAGGGCAGTGGTACCAATAAGCGCGCAGCGGTCGCCGCGAGCTATACGTTCGATGGCAAGGCCAAGGTAATGGGTGGGTACCGTTGGGGGCAAAACAAGGATCAGAATGGCTTGACAGTCCTGCGCGATGACTACTACTGGTTGGGCGCGAACTACCAATTGACTCCCGTGGTCGAGCTGACGCTTGAGTATGACTACGAGAATGTCCGGCGTCTGAACGGCAACGCAGCGGTGGCGAATCCCTGGCAACTGATTTTTATGGCGAGATATAGCTTGAGCAAGAGAACGGATCTATATCTGTCCACAGCCTATGCGCGGAACACCGGATTGATGCTCGAATCATCGGCGTCGGGCTATGGGGCAAGCCTTTTTCTGAATAACAGTTACGCGCCAGGGGTCGGGCAGACATCGATGATCGGCGTGGCTGCAGGAGTCCGCCATATTTTTTGATGCGGTTCGACGCCGAGTGCCCATCCGCAGCGGCAAGCACCGCGCCATCCTGATGACGGCATACGCGGCGGCCACGACCTCGCGCCATTACGCATAGCAGAACGTTATGGCCGAGTATCCTCGGGCCGCCGAAGGCGCGGTTTATTCCGGCTGGATGCCGGCGGCTTTGATCACCTCGGCCCATTTCGCGGTTTCACTGCGCACGAACGCGGCCAGCTCTTCCGGCGTCGACGGGGAGGGTTGGCCTCCTGTCTGGCTGAAGTGCTCGGTAGCCGCCGGGCTCGTCAGCCCCTGTCGAATCAGCTGGCTCATACGTGCGATGACTGGTTTTGGCGTGGTGGCGGGGAAGAAGGCAGCAACCCAGGCCGTCATCTCGTAGCCTGGCAGGCCGCTTTCCGCCATGGTCGGAACATGGCCGAGCAAGGGATTGCGCCTGGATGTGGTCACGGCGACTGCGCGCAGCTTGCCGTTCTGAATCAGGGGCAGGGCTGGATTGATGTCGGAAATCATGAAATCGACCTGGTGGCCCATCAAGTCGGTCAGGGCCTGCGGCACGCCCTTGTAGGGCACATTCAGTGCCGGTGCGCCGCTCATCATCTTGTAGAGCTCGCTGGCGACCCGGGTGGAGGAACTGCCGCTGGCGAAGGTCATCTTGCCTTGCCGGTTTTTCGCCAGCGTGGTCAGTTCTCCCACCTTCTGCACCGGGCTGTCGGATGGCACGACCAAAACCAATCCGCTCCTGGCGATCAACGAAACCGGCGCGTAGTCCTTGATGGGATCATAGGGCAGCTTCCTGAACAGGGACGCATTGGCCGCGTGAGTGGTGTTTGTCGTGATGAGCATCGTGTAGCCATCTGCGGGCGCTCTCGCGACGGCCGTGGCCGCGATGAACCCGTTGGCGCCCGGACGGTTTTCCACGACGACGGACTGGCCGGTCTGGGCGGTGATGGTCTGCGCGATGTAGCGCGCGGTGTTGTCCGTGCCGCTGCCTGCGGGGAACGGCACCACGATGCGGATCGGCTTGTCCGGATACTCGTTCGGGCCGGCGGCCCACACCAGTTGCGGCGCCGCGCAAGCAGCGGCCAGTCCGGACAGCATGGCGAGCATGCGTCGCCGGGGAAATCGCTGGATCATCTTGTCTCCTCCCGTATCTCGGGATCTGATTGATTGACCTGGCCGGGCTTGCGTCAGGACAGCGGATCGTGTGCGCGAATGACAATCAGCTCGCACGTCCCGTCCGACGATTGGAGGCTGAGCTCCGCACCATCGGGTACGTAGACCCACTCCCCGGTCCCGGCGGCGAAGCGCTCCCCGTCGATGCGCCCATGGAGCGTGCCGCCGCGCACGAAGAGCACCTGCTCGTTCTCGCCAAGCCGGTGCGGCTCGGCGCCGCCATCCGTGTCAAGGTCGACCATGTAGATGTCGAGAAACCGGGAATCGACGGTCTGGCGTGTAATGACCGGCCTGGCGAACGCGCCACGGTAGTGCGGCAGTTCGATTGCTTCGGTGCTGGCTGGCACGTCGCGCACATCGGCGGCGCCGGCCTGAAGGCGCGGATCGTCGGGGCCGATCGCGGTCACTGCCGCGTTGGGGTTTTCGCTGTACGGCGGAGCGTAGACCACCATCACCCGCACCGGTTCGTCGCTGATGACCTCGAAGCGATGGAAGACGCCGGCCGCGTTGAAGCTCCAGTCCCCTGCGCGCAAGATGCGCTGCTTCCCGGGTAGTTCGCCCAGACCCTCGCCGGCGAGCAGGAACGACGCCTGCTCGAGGTTCGGGTGTGCATGCGGCAACGCGCCGTGGCCCCGCGAAATCGTGCCGAGCAGGACCTCGAGCCGGCGCGCGCCGACAGTCTCCTTGCCGATGATGCGCTGGTTCGCCGTTCCCGTGTGGTTGGCCGGTGCGTACGCGGCCACGTCGGTGGCCCTCCGTACATAGGATGATGTCATTCCGATGTCTCCTTACTCAAATGGTGAAGTCTGTCGCGCTCAGCGGCGGCTGTCGGGGATGGCCAGCGCCGGGTAGTGCTCGGTCAGCTTGGCCGGCATCTCCACGTCCAGGATGAAACGGTCGCCGCGATACCAGAACTGCCCTGCCAGGAGCACATTGCCGTCGACGTCCAGCGTCGATCGGACGATCCTGGCGATTGGCGCCCCGAAGCCATAGGCGAGGTCGCGTGCCAGGATGTAGTCGGCCGGCTCGACCGTCATGGTCTGCTGCATCATGCCAAGGCGGTCGCCTTCGACCTGGCGCAGCAGATGACCGAGCTTGTGGTGCTTTTCGCTGCCGCGGGGAAAGCGGGCAAAGACCGACGAGGCCACATACATCTCGATCAGGCAGAATGGCGTGCCGCCATGTACATGCAGTTTGCGCACCATTACATAGCTGTCCAGCGGCGTGCCGCGCCGGGCCAGGCCCGGCCGCAGCGCCACGCCCTCGCGCATTTCCAGGATGCGGATTTCCAGGTCGCTGCCATGGGCTGATTCGTCATTGATGGCCGAGCGCAGCCCTTGTCCGGGTTCGGATGGCTGCCTGATGACGTGGGTGCCACGCCCGCGCTGGCTGCTGACCAGCCCCTCTTCCGTCAATGCGGCAAAGGCCTGGCGCACGGTGACCTTGGCGATCCCGTAGGTTTGCGCGAGGCTGTCCACGGTTGGCAGCTGCATGCCCACCGGGTACTCGCCCGAAACGATCCTGTGCCGGATGACGCTGGCCAGTTGCCGATATCGCGTCACGCCGCCAGTGCCGTCGTCGGCGAGGATGACGCCGTCGTTGGCAGCTGCGCTGGACGCATTCCTCGTCATGACAACAACTCCCGCGGCACGCGCACCGGCATGGTCAGCAGGATCTGCGCCATGCCCTTGCCGAGCGGATCATTGCGCAGCGAGGCCATGCCGCCGCCATCCAGGGCCGACTCGCAGACAAAGTTCATGGCGTCGAAGCCGGGGAGGTCGTAGCATGTGACCGGCCCCTCCACCAGGTGCCCAAGCCAGTCCGCCACGCGCGCCACCGTCACTTCGGCCCGCAGCACGGGCAAATACGCCGGCCGGCGGGCGATCAGCCCGATATTCGAGGTATCCCCCTTGTCGCCGCTACGGCCGTAGGCAAGCCGTATCAGCGGCACTTCGACGGTATCGCGTTCCGCGGGGCCGGTGCCCGTTTGTTCAGCGACGGCAGGTGCCGCGGGCGCGACCGGTGCCGCCGGGCTGCCCGAAGGAACGGCGACGCCGCTGCGTACGCCATCCATCACCACCGCCGGGGTCAGGGCGGCCTTGTCGAGCAGGAATGCATACTGGCGAATCGAGGGCGAGGGACTGGAACGTCCACCAGTAGAGCCTGTCGTGCCCGGCGCCCAACTGGTCCCCGCCGCGGCAACTTCCCGCGCGAACAGTTCCAGCGCCGCCTTCTCCGGATGCATGACCGCCAGCCGCATCACTGCCTCGCGGGTGTGCCGGACGGCAGCACGTGGCCCAAAGCAGGACTCCGCTCCCAGCACCTCGATCCGGGTGCGGCTGTAGTCTCCCCACCCGTTCTCACCGAACAGCTTGCGCGTGCGGGCAAGGATCGCCTGCGCCGTGCGTTCCGCCTTGGCGACCGCGTCGACGCCGACGACGGAAAGCTGCGCGTTGCAGCGAAAGCCGTCGACATAGGTGGCACAGACCTTGTAGGCATGGCCCGGGGCCCGCCCGCGTGCGCCGCTGACTTCCACCAGGTCCGGTGCGGCTTGCCGAAGGTTTACCTGGGTGAAATCGCAGGTGACGTCTGGCAGCAGGTAGGTGGCCGGGTCGCCGATCTCGTACAGTACCTGCTCGCCGACCGTGGCGGTATTGACCAGTCCTCCGGTGGCGGGCGGCTTGCCGACCAGGAAGGTGCCGTCGGCACGGCACTCGACCACCGGATAGCCGATGTCGTGCCAGTCCGGGACGCTTTCCCAGTCGGTATGCAAGCCTCCCGTGGCCTGGCATCCGCACTCGATGATGTGGCCGGCCAGGCTGCCTTGCGCCAGGCGGTCATAGTCGTCCGCCAGCCAGCCGAACTCGTGCATCAGCACGCCGAGCGTCACGGCACTGTCCACGCAGCGTCCGGTGATGACGATCTGGGCGCCCTGGTCCAGCGCCTGCTTGATCGGCAAGGCCCCCAGGTACGCGTTGGCGCTGACCACCTTCTCCGGCAATGGCATGCCTTTCTGCATGTCCTGCACACCGGCTTCGCGCAGCTGGGGAAGCAGGGGCATCACGTCATCGCCTTCCACCACGGCGATGCGCAGCGTCAGGCCCTGTTCCGCCGCCAGCGCGGCAATTGCCTGCGCACACCCGTGCGGGTTCATGCCGCCGGCATTGCTGACCACGCGAATCCCGCGCGCGGCGATCTCTCCGAGCAGGGCCTTCATTGTCACCGTCACGAAATCGGTGGCGTAACCCAGCTCCGGCTTGCGCAATCGGGCAGCGGCCAGAATCGACATGGTCAGCTCGGCCAGGTAGTCGAACACCAGGTAATCGATATCGCCGTGGCGCACCAGCTGCGGCGCGCCTACGCTGCTGTCGCCCCAGAAGCCGGAAGCCCCGCCAATGCGTACCGTTTTCGCGTCCATTCCCATCTCCCTATCTGCCAGTCCAATTGGGCTGGCGCTTTTCGCGGAATGCCAGCTGGCCTTCGCGCGCGTCCTCGGTCAGTGCAAACAGCCCGATCTGGCTTTCCGTGAACGCCATGGACTGCTCGAACGACATGGTTTCCATATGCTTGAGCGTGTACAGCCCCCGACGGATGGCGGCGGGCGAATTGTTCAGCAGGCGGGTCAGCAGCACGTCCAGCCTGGCGTCGAGATCGTCGCTGACATCGTTGATGAGCCCCGCGGCCAGCGCTTCCCGCGCGGACAGCGGCTCGCCGCACAGGCACAATTCGGTGAGCGTGCGACGTGGCACCAGGTGCTGCAGCACGCTCAGTACCTGCGCCGGGAACAAGCCCAGCTTGACCTCCGGCAGGCCGAAGCGGGCGCCTTCGCTGGCTATCGCCAGATCGCACATCGCCATCAGGCCCATGCCGCCTGCCATGCAGGCGCCGTTGACACGGGCGATCAGCGGCACCGTTGACTGCCTGGCGCAGCGGAACAGACCGGCCATCCCCAGGTAGGGCTCGGCGTAATCGAAGGCAAAGGATTTGCCGGTCTGCAGATCGGCGCCGGCGCAGAACGCCTGCTCGCCCGTTCCGGTAATGACCACGGCGCGGATGTCGGCATCGCGATTGGCGCGCAGGATGCCGTCGCGAAGTCCCTGGAGCACCCCCGGTGTGATGGCATTGCGGCGCTCCGGCCGGTTGATGGTCAGGTAGAGTGCCGCGTCCCGGACCTCGCTCAGCAGTTCATCATTCATGCGGAGTTTCTCCTCCGGTGCGTTGCGCTCTTGACCCATCCCTGGAGATGCCTGACGCGAACAGCGTATCGATGGCGGCGTCGTCGTAGCCGGCCTCACGCAGTACCTCGCGGCTGTGCTCACCCAGGCTGGGTGCATGGCGGCGGCTGGTCGGCGGGGTGCCATGCCATTCGCTGGGCACCGCCATCTCCCGGATGCGCCCGACGGCCGGGTGGTCCGATTCGCTGAAGAAACCGATGTCCTGCAAATGGGGATCATCCAGCAGCGACTCGAACGTGTGCATCGGAAAGACCGGAACATCGGCCTCCTTGAGCAGGGTGCGCCATGTCTCGGTGGTGCGCTTGGCCATTTCTTCGCTGACCATGGCATACAGGTCGGTGATGTTGGCGGTGCGGGTGTTGATGTTGGCGAAGCGCGGATCGGTGTCGTACAGCTGCGGCTTGCCAATGACCTCGAGGAAGGCCCGCCAATGATGATCGTGATAGATCAGGCAGCAGACATGTCCGTCCTTCGTTTTGTACGGGCGCCGCTCTGGCGAGAGCAGGCGCGGATAGCCGAAGCCGCCCTTGGGCGGGACGAAGGTCTCGCCATACAGGTGGTCTCCCATCACATAGGGAACCATGGTCTCGAACATGGGGACATCAACGCGCTGGCCCTTGCCGGTGCTCGTGCGCGAATACAGGGCGGCACAGATCACGCCGAAAGCATAGAGGCCCACCGAGCGATCGGCGATGGTGATCGGCAGGTACCGCGGACTGTCGCCGCTGCCCAGCGAAACGGCCAGCGGCAGGCCGGTTGCGGCCTGGATCAGGTCATCGAAGGCAGCCTGGGGCGCGTAGCGTCCGCGCTGCGAAAAACCGAACATGCCGACATAGACCAGGCGCGGATTGATGGCCGACAGCGTTTCATAGTCCAGCCCCAGCCGCTGCATGGCCTGCGGGCGCACGTTGTAGGCCAGCACGTCGGCATCCCGTACCAGGCAAAGCAGGGCCTCCCGCCCCTCGGGCGCTTTCAGGTCAAGCACGATGCTGCGCTTGTTGCGGTTCAGGCCAAGAAAGAGCGGCCCCAGCTTTTCATCGCCGCAGGGACCGATGCCGCGCGTACTGTCTCCGCCCGGAGCCTCGACCTTGATCACATCGGCGCCAAGGTCAGCCAGCATCTGGGTGGCGGAGGGCCCCATGAATACCGACGTGATGTCAACGACTTTCACGTCGGCCAGCGGCCCCGTTGTCTCCTCTTTTTTCATGTTCTCTCTTTGTCTCGGTGGGTCAATGTATAACGGCTGGCGCCAAGGCCGCCGTTCCCTGTCGATTGGCCGCGGCATCGGGCTTGCAGCAATGCATCGGTCATCGGTCGAACTCCGGCCCGGCCAGCTCTGGTATCCGCTTCTTGATTTTCGAGACGGTGTGGAGCTTCACCCGCTGCGCCCACGGCCCATCGATGGTGCGCAGATTCTTGTCCTTGAGATGCGCCAGGCCGAGCTCGTCGCTGAGCTGCGCAAGGGACGTCTCGACATCGAGCGAGAGGTTGGTGACAAGAACGTCGCCGCCATGGAAGACGAGGCTGTTCGACCAGAGGAAGCCGATGGGCGCCCCCTTGCGATCGATGCCGCCGAAGTCGCCGAGCTTGGCAATCACTCGCCCCTGCGTCGGCTCGAGCACGAGAATCTCGTTGGACTGGTTGCAGGCGATCCAGAGGTTGTCGTGCTCATCGATCTTCACACCGTCGGGTCCACCGCCGATCCGGTTGACGAAGACTTCAGGCGTGCCGGGCTCGAGCGTCGAGCCGGTCACCGGTATCCTGACAATGGTGTCGTTCGACGTATTGGCGACGAACAAGGCCGTCTTCTTGTTGTTGAACGCCAGGCCATTGGCGCCGATGGTCGGTGGTATCCGCGTGGGCTTCAGCAGCGCGCTGGTGACCCATGCCGACGCTTCGCCGCCGTCGGGCCCGACCTTCCAGATGATGCCCTGGTGGGCGTCGGTCACGTAGACGTTTCCGGCGGGGTCGAACGTCAACCCGTCGAGGCCGGGGTTCTTGCCGGTGACCGTCATGAACACGGACGAGGCACCCGTCCTGGGATCGACGCTCAGGACTTTCGCGCCCAGGTAGTCGACCACGAGCAACTGGCCCGTCCGGGGATGGAAGCCGAGGTCAAGCAACAATCGGCTCGAGCCCTTGATGCCGACAGTGCGCAGGTGCTTGCCCTGCGGGTCGAACACAATGAGCGCGCCCTCGCTCGTCCTGGGTTTTTCCACCGCCACCGTGACGACGTAGACGTTGCCTTCGCGGTCCACGGTGATCCCCTCGGGATGCGCCTCACCCGCGGGCAAGGTGGCGAATGTCTCAACCTTGCCGCGCTCCCAGGCTCTCGCGGCCAGCGGCGCCGCCAGCAATACGAGCAAAATCAGCATCGCCAGTATCGGCATCCGCTTGGCTTGGATCATTCTCATGTTGCACTCTCTCAATCTCGCGGATTGATGGATCGTCACTGATTGATCTGATCGATGTCGTACATGCTGGTCTGTCAGGCGCAGAGGAACGGCACCGCGCAGGCCGACGGGCGGCCTGCCATGGTGGTAAGTCGCTTTTTTATTCCTCGGTAACGTCGGAGCCGTTGCCGCGGACGTAGGGCAACGGTCCGATGCCGCGCGCCGCCGCGAGCGTGTGGAGCGCGTACTGGATCGAGAGCGCGTCATTGAGCGAGTGGAAGGTGCCGTCCTCATTGAAGCTCACTTGCGCGCCTTCGATCCAGGCGATGGTGATCGTGTCCTCGGTGTTGTCCTCGGGGGTGTAGAAGGTGTGCACCGAGCCGCCCGGCTCGTACAGGTAGGAGCCCGCCGTCTGCGGCTGGTCGGGGTACTCGCGATACTTCCAGCATCCCTGGATCGTCCACACCTGCGCCGTACCGGTGTGGTAGTGAATCGGCAGGGAACAACCAGGTTCCACGATGGCCATAAAGACCCACTCTCCGCGCTCCGGGTCGAGGCGCAGCGGCTTGATGTGGATGCCCGGAAAGACATCCTTGATCAGCGGAATCTGCTCGATGTTGACGGTCAGGAGCTTGTCCTGCGGCAGGGCGGGCAGCGGCAGCCTGGCGCCGGTGGACGTGGTGGGCTGCTCGAGAGTTCTTGCATTCATGAGTTGTCTCCGTTTGTCAGAGGATGTGAAACAGTGGAAGGAAGCCTTCCTTCTATGGGACAGAAGAGTCGCGCCGGTCCGGCGGGAAACTCAGAGCTGCGGCAGCAATGCGCCGCAGAAATAGAAGCGTCCAGCGCGACGGCGAAGCCTGGCCAACCGCTGCCGGGGCTGCCTCCCACTGAATACTCCTAAAGTTCTAATGTTAGAAGTTTATAGGCCGCGGAAGGTTTTTTCTGCCCCTTGTTTACCCTAGGGACTGAACGAGGAGGCCTTTAGCCTGACTTGCGCTCGCTAGTGTTACCAGTCGCCCGCCGCTGGGGTTCGGTGATGGCGGGCACCGTCTTCAATGCGGACGCGGGGATGTCGATCTCTGAGACGTAGCGGTCACCCCGATACCAGGTGACGCCTGCGTACAGCACACCGCCTTTGCCGTCGAGAAGACGCCGCGACATCTTCGCGACGGGCGAGGCGAACGGAATATTCAGCATGTCGCACAGAGGAAAATCCGCCGGCATCACGGTCATGCGTTGTCGCACACGTTTGCTGCGCGAGCCCAGTTCATCGAGCACCGCGGCGAGAAGCTTTTTCTTCCTGGCGGTGTCCTTGGGCAAGGCGTCGAAGACCGGCGCCAACACATAGATCTCCGCGTAGCAGAACGGCTCGCCGGAGTAGGTGTGCAGCTTGCGGACACAGACGTATTCGCCGTCCGCCTGGTCGCCCGGTCCGAGCAGTTCCTGCGGCACCCCGGTGCGGCGCCGGACTTCGAGTACCTCAAAGGCGAGCGCCTCAGGCGCGGCGAACGGATCGTTGATCGCCAGTTCGATGTCGCCCGTGGCGGCGGGCAGGGCAGCCACGTGGGTCCCGATGCCCCGCTGGCTGCGAATCAGCCCTTCTTTGGAAAGCAGCTCATACGCCTGCCGGACGGAAACGACGGCCACGCCGAGGTCAGCCGCGAGCTGCGTGATCGGCGGCAGCAGCATGCCGAGCGGATACTCGCCTTTTGCGATGCGGTACCTCAGCAACGAAGCCAGCCGCTGATATTGCGTAACGCCCCGTTCAGCCGACAGCTCCGCCCGCTCATTCCCCGTAGTTCGATCGTCCGTCATTCCCGTTGCCTGAGACCCAGAACCCTGGAGTATGCACCAGACGGGCCCTGGCTGGCCGGCGTCCGCCGAGCCTTTGCCGTCGAACAGGCGCCGCGATATCTAGCGTTTGTAGAGGCCGGTCAGGGTAGCCGTGGCGAGCGTGTTCCGGTGGATGAAGAAGCGCACCACAGCGTTGGTCGGGTTGGGCGGCAACTCCAGCTCGGGCACGCCCAGCGCATGCACGGTGAAGATGTAGCGGTGCGCGGGCAAGCCCTTGGGCGGGCAGGGACCGCCGTAGCCGATGGCGCCGTAGTCGTTGGCGACCTGAGTGCCGCTGGCGCCCAGGTCAGTGCTGTCGCTTGAGCCCAGGCCTGCGTCGAGCCGGGTGACGGACGAATCGATGTCGAACAGGATCCAGTGCCAGAAGCCGCTGCCGGTGGGCGCGTCCGGGTCGTACAGCGTCACCGCGAAACTCCTGGTGCCTTCCGGCGCCCCCTGCCATTGCAGCGCGGGCGAACGGTTCTGGCCGGTGCCGTCATAGCCATCGAACTCATGCACCAGTTGCAACGGATCCTGATCCTTGAATTCGGGCGAGGTTAATGTGAAGTTGCTCATGCCATCTCCTTTCACTTGATGTTGATAACGCGGAAATCCGTATCGTCCGGCGCTGCCTGCGGCCTCCGGACGAACCCATCGCCGTCAGCCCGCCTCAAAGCGGCTGGCGCCACCCATGCCTTGCGCATTTCCCCGCGTCTAGCGGTTAAGCGATTGCACGCCGGCTGCGATATCGGCCGCCGTTGCCGCGAGGATCTCCCGATACGCATTCACCACGCCCTCCAGCTGCCCGGGCGCCGGCACCTCTGTTTCGGTGCGGCCGCTCAGCACCTTGCCGTCCGGCAGTCGCCGCACGGTCCAGGCGATGGTCGCTGCTGCCCGCTTGCCCACATCGGCGTCGAGGGCTACCACATCGGTCGTCACCCGAAAGGCCGGCTGCGTCGCCGGCAGGCCGTGCTGGTAGACATCCACCGCATCAAGACTCGCTTGCAGTTGCTGCGACAGCGCATCGCGCAATTCGTTGGGTAACGGCGACGTCCAGCGCGATCTGTCGGACAGCGTGACGCCCCCGCTGGTGCCGTCACGCACTACCAGCTGAATGCGGTTCAGCCGCTCGGGCACGCGCACCGGCGTGACCTCGATCCATAACGGGGCGCCGCTACGGCTGGTCCGCCCCGTCACCGCCGGCGTGGCGTCCGAGCGACTGCCAGCCAGCGTGTAGTAGTGCGGCTCGGGCGACGCGCAGCCGTTCATCATGGCCGTGGCCGCGGCAGCCAGCGTAACAAGCATCATCAGGCGTTTCATCATTTCTCTTCCCTCTTGCCTTGCAGGAGCGCTTCGGGATGCCGCTCGAGATAATCGGTGAGCGTGCGCAGCGAGACGGCGGTTTGCGTGAGTTCCTGCATCATCCGGCGCGTATCCTGTTGCAGCGATGCGTCGGGCGCCAGCGCGCCATTGGCCGTGGCGAGCGTGCGGCGCACATCCTGCAGCGCGGCGACCACCTGTGGTGCCACGTCGCCATTGACCTGTGCCACGAGCTTGTCCGCCTTGACCAGCATCCTGTTCATCGACACCATCGCCGTGCGCGCGTCCTGCCCGATCTGGTCGAACGGCACCTTGCCGATCTTGGTCACGATGTCGCCAAGCTTGGCCTGCAGTTCGTCGAAGGTGCCCGGCGTGGTGGGAAGTTCCGGAAGCGGCGCGTTCAGGTCCGGATCAGCTGGCAGAGGCGCCTTCGGAAAGAAATCGAGTGCCACATATAGCTGGCCGGTCAGCAGGTTGCCGGTGCGCAACTGCGCTCGCATGCCGCGCTGTACCAGGCTATGCACGATGGCAAGCTTGCGCGTGTCGTCAGCCACGTCTTTCTCGCGCAGACCCATGCGAGACGGATAGAGCTCCACCACCACGGGCATGCGGAAAGCCTTCTTGTCACGCTGGTATTCGATGCCGATCGAGCGTACCTGCCCAACCGTCACGCCGCGGAAATCGACCGGCGCACCCGGAGACAGGCCGCGCACGGACTGATCGAAGTTGAGCACTGCCAGCGCGGGGGCCAGTTCCTCGGGTTCCTTCATGGCTTCGGACTGGTCCGCCGCCAGCAGGAACTCGGTGTTCTCGGCGGCCGCGGCGTGCGCGGTCGAGTGCTCCGGGGCCTGGAAGGCCAGGCCGCCAAGCATCACGGTGACCAGCGACTGCGTGGACAGCTTAAGCCCGTTCGCGTCGAGCTTGAGATCGACGCCGCTGGCATGCCAGAAGCGCGTATCGGCCGATACGAGCTTGTCATAGGGCTTGTTGACGAAGACGCGCAGCGTGATGTCGCGGCCGTTCGGCTCGAGTTGATAGGCCACGACGTGGCCGACCTGCACGCGGCGATAGTAGACCGGTGAGCCGATGTCGAGCGAGCCCAGGTCTTGCGCACGCAGCACGAATTGCCTGCCTGAGGCATCGGCGGTGACAGTCGGCGGGACTTCGAGCCCGGTGAAGCTGCGCGTCGTCTCGCCTGACTTGCCGGCGTCCACGCCGATATATGCGCCCGATAGCAGCGTCTCGAGCCCCGACACGCCGCTCATGGCAAAGCGCGGCCGCACCACCCAGAAGCGGGTGTCGGCCACGGCGAAGCTCCTGGCATCCTTGGTCAGCGCGATCGTCGCGATCACATGCGAACGGTCCGCTGCCAGCCGAGCCGTCTTGACCAGTCCGATATCGACGTCCTTGTAGCGCACGGGGGTCTTGCCTGGGGTCAGCCCTTCGGCAGTGCGGAATGTGACAGTGATCTCGGGCCCGCGTGATGCTAGCGTGTTGATCAGCAGCGAAAGCCCGACCACCGCCGCAACAAGTGGGATCAGCCAGACGAGCGAAGGGAGCCAGCGCGCGCGAGGCTTGCGTCCGGGCTGCGGTACACCATGAGGCGGGGGATGATTAACGTGATCTGGCATGGTCGGATTGCGGAAATTCGATGGGGGAAGGCGGCGTCTCGAGCGCATCCCACAGCAGGCGGGGATCAAAGCTCAGTGACGCGAGCATGGTCAGTACGACAACCGAGGCAAAGGCCAGGGCCCCGGCCCCGGGCGTAATCGTGGCCAGCGCCCCGGCCTGCACCAGCGAGGCCAGCAGTGCCACCACGAAGATGTCGAGCATGGACCACCGGCCGATGACCTCGACCAGGGCGTAGAGGCGGGTCTGTTCGCGGATGCGCCAGGTCGATCTGCGACGCACCGATATCAACAGCAATGTCAGGATCATCATCTTCAGCAGCGGGACAACGATGCTGGCGATCAGCACCACGATTGCCAGCATGTATGAGCCGGACAGCCACAGATAGGTCACGCCGGACATGATGGTGTCGTGCTGCGTGCCGAAAATTGACTGCGTCACCATCACCGGCAGCAGATTGGCCGGGATGTACAGAAGGTAAGCGGCCAGCAGGAAGGCCCAGGTGCGCGACGCGCTGGCCGGCTTGCGATGATGCAGTACGGCGCCGCAGCGCGGACACGGCCGGCCCTCGAGCGTCTTCGGACTGAGCCGGTCGCAAGCGTGGCATGACAGCAGTCCGTGCGAAGTGGCGGTAGCGCGGGGCAATTGAGTCGCGCTCATGATGCGGAGTCCGGCGGGCAGCCTGGCATGTCATCTGCACCGTGCGCATCGAGGTGGCGCCACAGTTCGCGCGGATCGAAGGACAGGATGGCGGCAAGTACGACCACGAGCGCACCGAACGACCACAGCGCGACGCCGGGCAGTACCTGCGCGATGGTCGACAGCTTCACTACCGTCACCAGCACGCCGATCATGAATACCTCGATCATGCCCCAGGGCCGCGTCTGGAGAATGCCGCGCACGATGCGGTCGAACCCGGGCGGCTTGCGCCGCTGCGCCATCGGCACGAGCAGGTAGCACATCATCAGCAGCTCGGCCAGCGGAAACAGGATGGTCGTGGCGAACACGATGATCGCCACCAGCGCCATGTCGCCCGCGTAGAGTGCCTGTACCGCGCTCCATAGCGTGGTCTCCATGCGCGAGCCCTTGAGGTCCATGGCGACAATTGGGTACGCGTTAGAAATCAGAAGCAGGATCAGGGCAGTCACCACGAGCGGAAGCAAGCGGCGATAGGCACGCAAACTGTCGCGATAAAGCGCACCGCCGCAGCGCAGGCACGTGGCACGTTCGTCCGGTGTCAGCGCTACGCGCGTATGGAGTGCGTCGCAATGCTCGCATGCCACCAGCATGTCCGGAGCCTGCGTCGGAACTGGCAGCGAGGAGTGGTTCTGATGCACGACGTGTCCTGGGGGAAATTATCGGCCTCGTTGCGTGAGGCAAGCAGCGCGCGAGCGCAGTGGAATCTTTCATGAGTTCCGCATTCTTTCACATAATGACTGACATGTCATCGTGACACTGTGTATGTTATAAGAAGCGCACTGATGCCGCAGCCGCCAGGGGTTCATGGCCTATGCCAGGCTGGCGGCGTTGTAGCGGTGTGTTGATATAATCGCCCCGTCACATAAGGTCCTCTAATTGAAGATGCCTGCCGATCCAGATCCCAAAGACCATCGTCCTCGCGTGGCCGCAGAGCGGCGCGCACGGATGCGCCAGCGCCTCATTGAAAGCGCGATGATCGTTTTTGCGCAGAGGGGTGTCGGAGCCAGCGTGATCCCGGAAGTCATCGCGTCAGCTGGCGTCTCGCAAGGTTCCTTCTACAACTACTTCCGTACCAACGAGGATCTGCTGGCGGCTGTCGGCGACGCGCTCAGCCACGACATGGTGCAAATGATCGAGAGCGTGGTCGGCGATATCGAAGAGCCGGCGTTGCGTGTTGCAACGGGTATCCGCTTGTACCTGCACCTTGCGCGATCCTATCCTGTCGTGGCGCAATTTCTTTCCGCTACGGGGCTGCTTTTGGTCAGCAACAAGAGTGCTGCCGTGTATGAATACCTGCCCTCGGATATCAAGGAAGGCCTGAAGACGGGCACGTTCGACGAGGCGTCGGCCGACGTTGCATTGGACATGGTGGCCGGCGCCGGCCTGATCGCTGTTCACCGCATGGCCAAGGGAAGAACAACCAGGGACTACCCCGAACGGATCGTCCGCGCATTGTTGCGGTCGCTGGGCGTGCCGGCTTCGAGTGCCGTACGGTTGACCTCCGCGCCGTTGCCAAAGCTGGTGGCGCCGCCGGAATCATTGCTCGAAAAGGCCCAGGAGAAGCTCGCCGCCAAGGCCGAGCCCTCCAGCTAGCAAGCGAAGCTGGTGCTACGGCGCATCGCTGATCGATTCCGCGAGCAAGCCGTCGAACAGCGCTCCGCTCGCATGCAGCGGCGACCTGGATATCGCATCGGCCGCTGATTCCTCCACGCCCAGGGCGCGCAATGCCACGGCCGCGGCGAGTTCCGAAAAATCTTCGCGACCTTCGGTTTCAAGCATGCTCTGCATTGCACTCATTGCAGCGCCGGCAACGATATTGAACCCCAGGGCGATCGGCATGCGCTTGAAGCGATTGCGGCGAACGCCTTCCTCTATATCCCTGCGGACAAACTCCAGCATGGTCGGTGCCTGGTAGCCCGCCCATCCGAGCCGGCCAAGGATCCCAGCCGCACCCGGCTGGTGCACCGTAAGTATCGACGCCAGCCGTATGCCCCTGGCGATATGCTCGGCCGGGTCGTCATGGTCGCGCACGATGGGATCGGCCGCCCGTACCCACTGTTCAGCAATCTTCCCGACAAGCTCCTGCACGATCGCGTCAGACGACGGAAAGTACTTGTAGAACGTTCCGCGTGAAACCCGTGCCGCCGAAATGATGTCGTCGATGGAGGGCGTCGCGGCGCTGTTCTCCATCATCAGGCGCATCGCACTGTTCAGCAACAGCGAGCGCATGCGCTGCCGTCGCTGTGCAGCAACTCGCTGGCGGTGGTCGCGAGTTACCCGCGGTTCTGTTTCGGCTGCGAATCTCGTCTGCATCCGGGTCATCGATCTGTTCTCTCCTCATCGTCAATGCGTCGACAACGCCGCGCGCCGGTTTCCTGCGTCGCTGACCTATGTCCGTCGCATCACTTCACGTATGGCGATTGTCGTTGCGCACCACGTCCATCCGGGTGCGCGCGTTTTCTTCGTCTCATGCGGTCCGGGACGTCAAAGTCGCCCGTCGCCACGAACAAAATAAATTATACGTCATCATGACATGTAAGTCATTATGATGTATATTTCGGGCAATCGGAAAGGGCGAAAGCCCGAACAGGCCTGCCGTCACCGACGCCAGCACGAGACCGTTGAACGGCTCGGTGGCGTGGATTGCTGATGACTCGCAGGCGAGCGACGGACCTTAGTGGAGGGTAGAAATTGAACAGGAACTATCGAGCGGCGGCTCTTGCCGTCATGGCGGCGCACGTGCTGGCCGCGTGTACACCGGACCCCGCATCTGAACACGCGGATGTAAGGCCGGTGCGGACCGTGGTCGCCGGACGCAGCGCCGGGTCGGTCGGTGCGACCTATTCAGGCGAGATTCGTGCGCGTTACGAAAGTCAGTTGGGATTCCGCACAGCCGGCAAGATCGTCGCACGCACGGTGGAAGTTGGAAGTCATGTCAAGCGCGGCCAGCCGTTGTTCCAGCTCGATCCTACGCAGGAAACGCTGCAGGTGGCCGCGGCGGGTGCGGAGGCGGATGCGGCAAGAGGCCGGGTAGCGCAGGCGCGGGTGGACGTTCAGCGCACTGAGCAGCTGCTGGCCCAGAACTTTGCCTCGCAGGCCGAGCTGGACCAGCAGCGGCTGGCCCTTAACCAGGCGCAAGCACAACTGCGTTCGGCACAGGCGCGCCAGCAGCTGAATGCCAACATGCGCGGATTCACGACGCTGGTAGCCGACCGCGATGGCGTGGTCAGCGCAATCAACGCGGAAGCCGGCCAGGTGGTTGCAGCCGGGCAGACCATCGCCACCGTCGCGGCTGACGGCGAACGCGAGGTCTCGGTCAGCATTCCGGAGTCGCGAGTCGACGAACTGCGCAAGGCGTCGACGCTGAAGATCACGGCCTGGGCGCATCCGGACAAGTCCTGGACGGGCAAGCTCCGCGAGCTTGCGCCGGACGCGGACAGCGTCACGCGGACGTACTCGGCACGCATTTCCATTCAGGACGCGGATCCGGACCTGCTGCGGCTAGGCATGACCGCGTCTGTCATGGCACCCGACGTGGACGGCAGTGGCGTTGTCCGCGTGCCGCTGACCGCCATCGTCGATCATGAACATGGCCGCCAGGTATGGGTGGTTGACCCGAAGACGTCGCGGGTGATCGCGCGTGAAGTCAAGCTGGGCGCCGCGCAGAACGACAGCGTCATCGTGGTTGGGGGACTGGCGGGCGGAGAGACCGTGGTCAGTGCCGGTGTGCATATGCTGCAGCCTGGCCAGCAGGTGAAAGTGGCCGAGGCGGTGTCTGTCATCGCCAAGGTGGGGGGGTGAAGTGAAAGGCATCAACCTGTCCGAATGGGCGCTGAAGCACCAGCAGATGATCGCGTTCCTGCTGTTGCTGTTGTCCGTGGCCGGCGTACTGGCCTACAGCAGCCTGGGCCAGAAGGAGGACCCCGAATTCACGATCAAGACCATGGTCGTGCAGGCGTACTGGCCGGGGAGTTCCGCCCAGCAGATGGCCGATCAGGTGACCGACAAGATCGAGCGCAAGCTGCAGGAGGTGGCGGAGATCGACTATACGTCCACCTACGTGAAGCCGGGCGAAACGCAGGTCAAGGTCAACCTGCGCGAGGACGTACCACCGGGCGCTGTGCCCGATGTGTGGTACCAGGTCCGGAAGAAGATGGGGGACATCCAGCATACCCTGCCACAGGGCACGCAGGGCCCCTTCTTCAATGACGAGTTTGGGGACACCTTCGGTAACCTCTATGCCATCACGGGCGACGGCTTCGACTATGACGATCTGAGACGCATTGCGGACGCTGCGCGTAACGAGTTCCTTCGTGTCGGCGACGTCAACAAGGTCGACCTGGTAGGCAAGCAGGAACAGAAAATCTATGTGGAGGTCTCCACCGCCAAGCTCGCCTCGCTGGGGATCGACCCGGCACTGATCGCGTCGACGCTCGCACAAACCAATGCCGTGACTTCGGGCGGGACGGTGCAAACCACCGCGGAACAAGTGCGGCTTGCAGTCAGTGGCGAGTTTGACTCCGTCGAAGGAATACGCGCCATCGGCATCCGTGCCGGCCAGCGTACCTTCCGCCTTGGCGATATCGCAGAGGTCCGTCGCGGCTTTGTGGAGCCTGCCACCTCGAGGATGCGCTTCAACGGCAACGAGGCGATCGGACTTGCAGTGAGCATGCGCAAGGGCGGTGACGTGATCCGGCTTGGCACAAAGCTTGACGAAGCGGTAAAGCGCATCGGCTCCAACCTGCCGGTGGGCGTGCAGATCCATGCGGTCAGCGACCAGCCACGTATCGTCGAGCATTCCGTTTTCGAATTCAAGAAGAGCCTGGCCGAGGCTGTGGTCATTGTGCTCGTCGTGAGCTTCCTGTCGCTGGGCTTGCGCACCGGACTGGTCGTCGCGCTCAGCATCCCGCTCGTGCTGGCCATGACATTCCTGGCGATGTACGTGATGGGCATCGACTTGCAGCGCATCTCGCTGGGTGCGCTGATCATTGCGCTCGGACTGTTGGTGGACGACGCCATTATTGCCGTCGAAATGATGGCGCTGAAGCTCGAGCAAGGCTGGGATAAATTCCGCGCCGCCACGTATGCCTACACGGCCACAGCCTTCCCGATGCTCACCGGCACATTGATCACGGCGGCGGGCTTTCTTCCGGTCGGCTTTGCGAAGTCGGGTACGGGCGAGTATGTGTACTCGCTGTTCCAGGTGGTGGGTATTTCGCTGCTGCTGTCATGGATCGTGGCCGTCCTCTTTACCCCTTACATCGGCTTCAAGCTATTGAAGGAGCATGCGCACGCGTCGCATGACGAAGATGCGGTCTACCAGCGCGGCTTCTATGTCAGGTTCCGCCGCTTCATCGACTTCTGCCTGAAGCATCGCGTGTGGGTGATCGGCATCACGCTCGCTGCGTTCGTGGGCGCACTGGTGCTGTTCAAGGCAGTGCCCCAGCAGTTCTTTCCGGCATCTGACCGGGCCGAGCTGATTGTTGACCTGTGGATGCCGAGGGCGTCGACCTTCGAGGCGAGCCAGCGCGAGGTGCAGAAGCTGGAAGGCCTGCTCAAGGGCGATCCGGACATTGCGGCGGTGACCAGCTTTGTCGGCAACGGTGCGCCGCGATTCTACCTGCCGCTCGATGCGCAGACGCCCAATCTGAACCTGGGCGAGATGCTGGTGATGACGAAGGGCGGTGAGGCCCGGGAGCGCGTCAGGGAAAAGCTCGAGCAGCTGTTCAACGGAAGATTCCCGAACGTGCGTGGCCGCGTCAATCACCTGGAGAACGGTCCGCCTGTCGGTTACCCGGTGCAGTTCCGCGTGTACGGGCAAGACAACGCCAAAGTTCGTGCAATCGGGCAGCAGGTGGCGGACATCATGCGTGAAGAGCCGCACGTGCGCCAGGTTAACCAGGACTGGGGCGAACGCATCAAGCGCGTGCAGGTCGACGTCGACCAGGACAAGGCGCGTGCACTGGGTGTCAGCTCGGGCCAGATCAAAGAGGCCCTTGAAGCCTCGCTGTCCGGCACGCCGATCACGCAGTACCGCGAGCAGGACCAGGGTATCGACGTGGTCTCGCGCCTCGTCGCCGCAGAACGCACGGACCTGAACAACCTGAAGGACGCAAAGATCTATGTCCGCGACGGCAAGTTTGTACCGGTCTCGCAAGTGGCGCGACTCACGCTTGACAGCGAGGACAGCGAGCTGTGGCGGCGTAACCGCGTGCCAACGCTGACTGTTCGTGCCGATATCGCAGGGGCGCAGGCACCGGATGTCACGCATGCGCTTCAGCCGAAGATCGACGCACTGGAAAAGGAACTCCCGCTTGGCTACGGCATCGAGATCGGCGGCGCTTACGAATCGAGCGCGAAGGCCCAGCGTTCCGTATTCGCGGTGATGCCGGTGACGCTCATCGTGGTGCTCGTGCTGCTGATGATTCAACTGCAGGACATGAAGAAGATGGCGATGGTCCTGCTGACCGCGCCGCTCGGGCTGATCGGCGTGAGCGCGATCATGGCCGCGTTCCGGATTCCATTTGGTTTTGTCGCCATGTTGGGCGTGATCGCCCTGGCTGGAATGATCATCCGCAACTCGGTGATCCTGGTCGTGCAGATCGATCAGGACGTAGCCGCCGGTGTCCCGTTGTGGACGGCCATCGTCGAGGCGGCGGTGCGACGGCTGCGCCCGATCGTGCTGACCGCCCTGGCGGCAATCCTGGCGATGGTGCCGCTTACCCATTCCGTGTTCTGGGGCCCCATGGCGTGGGCAATCATGGGAGGGCTCGCCGTCGCCACGGTACTGACGCTCGTCTTCCTTCCCGCTCTGTATGCGACCTGGTACCGGGCCAGGCGCCCTGCGACCGTCTGATCGCGAATGTGACGTTGAGAGTAATTTCGATGAAAAGATTGAGTATGGCCCTGCGGGCCGGGCAGGTGGCTTTGGGCTGCGTGCTTTTCTTGAACGCCGGAGAGTCGGGCGCGATCGATCTCGTGGGGGCCTATCAGCAGGCATTGGCGCATGATCCGACCAGCCTCGCCGCGAATGATGCGCTCACGGCGGGGCGGGAGAAGGCAGTGCAGGGCGACGCCTTGCTGCGTCCCCGCGTTAGCCTCCAGGCGACCCTGGACAGGATCAACAATCGTTCGTCCGGCAACCCGCCGGCCGACCTCGCGCCGTTGGTGTCCAGCGATACTTCGGGAACTGCGCGGCAGGCCGGCGTGGTGCTGGTTCAGCCGCTGTACGACAGGACCGCGGTAGCCACGCGGAAGCAGTTCCGCGAGCAATCAAACCTGGCGCAGACCCAGTTCGACCAGTCTCGCCAGGACCTGGCCCTTAGGGTGGCCGAGGCATACTTCGGCGTAGTGTTGGGTGAGGAAACGCTCCGTGTGGTGCAAGCCGAGAAGGCGGCCTTGCGGCAGCAACGCGACCGCGCGAAGGCGCGCTTTGACATCGGCCAGGGCAAGATCACTGATCTCCATGAAGCCCAGGCGCGCCTGGATGGGGTCGAGAGTCGCGAAGTCACGGCGCAATCCGCGCTACAGCAACGACGCACGCGATTCCAGGAAACCGTCGGCATGCCGCCCGATCAGCTCAGCGGGCTGGCGCCCGGTTTCGCGCCGAGGCCGCCGGAACCGGACAATCTCACGGCGTGGCAGGCAAAGGGTGAAGAACAGAGTTACCTGGTCAAGACCAGGCAGTCGGAGCGCGACATTGCCGGCGCGGAGATCGACAAGTACCGCGTCAGCAGTCGCCCGACCGTCGCGCTCGTGGCGCGTTATGGCGCGCAAGGGCAAACCGGCAACCTGGCTCCCTGGATTGCAGCCAGCAACACCCGAAGCGCGACGATCGGCTTGCAGCTCAACATTCCGCTGTACGCGGGCGGCGGACTGGATTCGCGCGAGCGGGAATCCGTTGCGAAGAAGAGCCAGGCGGAGCAGGAGGTTGCCGCCGCCCGCCGAGACGTGCGCCTGAAGGTTCAGGACGGATTCCTCTCGGTGAAAACGGGCGTGTCGCGCGTCGCCGCACTCGAGCAGTCGCTGACTTCGGCGCGTAGCGCGCTCGCGGCAACGACGCTTGGCCGGGACGTCGGCACCCGTACGCAACCCGACGTGCTCGACGCGCAGCAGCGCGTGTTCACCGCCGAGCTCGACCTGGTCCAGGCACGCCTGGACTACCTGCTTGGCCGTCTGCGGCTTGCCGCGGCGGCGGGGGAATTGAGCGAGGAAACCTTGCGCTCGCTGAATGCCTGGCTCGCAGCCTGATCGCGAAACACTATGCTCGGACATCTGCAGCACTATTGGAGTGGCGCCTTCCTCGCCGCCAACGCGTTCATCGGGCTGAACATGGTGGGCGCGCTGCTGCTCGGCATGCTGGTTGGCTACGAGCGCTCATACAATGGCCGCGCCGCCGGCATGCGCACTTATGGCCTCGTATGCATGGCGTCGACGGCGCTGACTGTGTTCGTCGGCTACCCGGCGCTGTGGTACGGCGGTGTTTCAGCGCACGCCCAGGCAGACCCGACCCATATCGTCCAGGGAGTCGTCACCGGCTGCGGCTTCCTTTGCGCGGGCGTCATCATGAAGGACGGCATGAGTATCCGCGGCCTCACGACCGCGGCATCGATCTGGGCTGCCTCGGCCATAGGCGTGTTGCTAGGCGTTGGATTCTATGCCGCCGCATTGATGCTCGCGGTGCTCTGCGTGGGCTCGATGTCGCTGTTGCACCGGCTGGAGTCCAGGCTACCGGGGCGCATGACGCTTGATGTATCGCTGACTTTCCAACCGGGAGAAGCGCCTGACCTCGATCTGCTGATCGACAGGGCAAAGTCCCGTGGCTATCGCGTGCTGCACGACAGCCTGACCATCACATTTGCCGACAACCAGGTCGTGTGGAGAGTCAGCCTGGTCGCACCGGACAAGGCGCGCGCAACATCGCCGGCAGCGCTGGCGGCCGAGATGGCTGCAACACAGGGTGTCTCTCAGTTCAGCATCCTGCCCGTACGCAGTTGAGCCGGGTAAGCGAGTACACCGAAACACCCCCACTGCGGCAAGACGGATGCTGCGCGCTCAAGCCTGGCCGGTATTCATCATGGCACTGCTAGAGCCCCAGCTTCTCCAGAGCGCCCTGGAGAACTGCTTGACTCCCATCTGGCAGGGAGGCTCGCGCAAACTGGTTAGACATACGGTATGTCTAACCAAATTCAGTGTTTCCGCGCGTGATTGCTGTTGCGATGCATGCGATTTGTGTGGGCCTTTTCATGACTCGACCCTTCCGAACTCCTCCGGTCCTCGGCACGCTGCAAACCTTTGTCGCGGTCATTGGAAAATGAGCCATTGGAATTCATTGCGGCCTCATTGCTTGCGTGCCCTGACGCCGCGCCGCCAATATTGCCACCGTTGCCAAAACCGCCGCCTCCCGCGCCCCCACCGCGCGCCGAGGCCGCGAAGCTCAAACCAATCAGCAGACTCCCAACTGCAACTACCAGTGTCCTCTTGAACATGACCGCCCCTTTGAGATTTCGAGGATTACCCTCACAAATGCTTAATATACAACGGCTGAAATTTGACCTGCGTAACAAACGGTAAGGGTTTTGTGGAACGCCTATCCTTCATGTCGACTGCCTTGGTCTGCGCTTTCAGGGACACCATCCTGCGGCTATCCCATCTAATGATGAAAAAAAGACCCCCCGGTACCGGGGGGATCCGGGAGGCCGTGAAGGCGAGGCGAAAACCGGCCCCGCGTATCCATGCTGGATGATGGCCTTGGAAATGGCATCCGCCTTAGTGCCTAAGCCGTTGCCCCATTAAGTGTGTTTCAGCCGCGAACACGGCGGTTCATCGCCAATTCAACGTGATGAAGGCGTTCAGCCAGATCGGGACCTTGTTGTTGCCAGAGCAAATGCGAAAGTGGAAAGCGCCTTTGCTTGGATTGGGCGGTTTCGCACAGTCGAAGCTGGCGCTTCCGGCCCGCCAGCGCAAAAATTGACTCATTACGAGGTGGCAGGAGCAAGACATCATGCACGCACACAGCATCCACGTCATCCCAACCGGGAAGCACGGCTGGGTCGTCGAGGTTGAAGGGGAAGACGAAGGGAGCGCGGAATACCTGACGCAGGATCAGGCTGTCGCCGCGGGCACAGAAAAAGCGAAGGAGGATGGCGTGGAACTGTTCGTCCACGGCCGGGACGGAAAAATTCGCGCATGCAAAACCGATAGCAAGGATCCACCCAAGATTGAGGCCAGCTAGCTGGAAATTCGCTATTCCCGTCCTGGCAAGGCCGTAACCCCTGGCAGGGGCCCGTGGCCATCAGGCAGTGGGTCGTTGCATGGCGACCCTGAGTTCCGGCCTTGGGCACCATCGAGGGGCGCCTCTGCTTGCGTGGGGGGCTTTTAAATGGTTCTTCGCCGGATTGCGGGACTAGGTTCTTGGATGCGCTGCTGTTTCGCCGGCGTAGCCGGCGACCTCCTTTTTGGCGCCGTCAAAAAGGAAGTCGCCCGACAGGGCGAAACGGGGCCGTCGAACCATCGACAGCGTCAACCCGCAGCCACTACCCCCAGGCCCGTCAGCAACAGCCCCTCCAAAACCCAAGCCGCACAAATCGGCAAAAAAAGCCTTTTAAATCTATCTGGTCTGCCGCGTGGCGGCCGCGGTGGACTAGCTGTCGACACAAGGCCTGCATGCATCCGCGCGCTGTTGCATTGGCGGGCACTTGCGGCTCCCATACGAACAGAACACGCAGCAATCCCCTTGCTTTGGCCGAAGCACCGCTTCGCAGCCTTTGCACTGATAGAACCACTGGCAGGCGCTGGTCGGCATGGTCTCTTCCGCGGCGTGACCACACAGCGGGCAAGTGATGGTGGACTGCAATTGGATACCGCTCATGGCGCAAAGGAGCACGATAGGGGGTTCAAGGCTGGGCCTTGCCAACTGAGCCAAACTCTACGGGTGTCTTGGTGTAGAAGAGATGGATGTCCTCGCGGTTGAGGCGCTCGAAGAGAGCTTCGAGCTCTTCCGCGGTAGCGACCAGCGTAACTTCCTCCGGCCGGTCGGCAAGTTCGACGAAATGCCAGGAATGGAGGCGGTGGCTATGCCCGATCCCCTCCGCGGCGATCGTATGCGTGGCGCCGCGGACACGCATCTCCTGCAGCAACTGCATCAGCCAGTGCGAGAGTTGCTTGCCGTGATAGCGACGTCCCTCCTGTGTAAAGAACGTCACCTGGTAGCCTTGCATTGCCGTCTCCTGCCACCCGGTTCCAACGCGTGGCGCGCTGTTCAGGGGCTTTTTTCATGCTAGCTCAATGCCGTCGCCGGTCCAAGGCCCAGATTGCGTCAGGCCCTGGCGCCGGCTTCGTACCACTTCTGTGTCCGGTTGACGATGCCGACGACGAGCAGCATCACCGGAACCTCGATCAGTACGCCTACCACGGTGGCCAGCGCCGCACCGGACTGGAAGCCGAACAGGCTGATGGCCGTGGCCACCGCGAGCTCGAAGAAGTTGCTCGCGCCAATCAGCGACGACGGGCCCGCCACGCAATGCGCAACACCCAGCTTGCGGTTCAGCAGGTAGGCAAGCCCGGAGTTCAGGAAGACCTGGATCAGGATCGGCACGGCCAGCAGCGCGATCACCAGCGGCTGCTCGATGATGGCCCGACCCTGGAAGGCAAACAGCAGCACCAGCGTCAGCAGCAGCGCAGCGATGGAATACGGGCCGAGCCTGGCCACGACGCGCTGGAAGTGCTGCACGCCTTTCTTCAACAGCATCTTTCGCGCAAGCTGCGAGATCACGACCGGCACGACAATGTACAGCGCGACGGAAGTCAGCAGCGTGTCCCACGGCACCGTGATGGAAGACAAGCCGAGCAGCAGCGCAACCACGGGTGCAAACGCCACGACCATGATGGCGTCGTTCAGCGCGACCTGCGACAGCGTGAAATACGGGTCGCCCTTGCACAGCTGGCTCCACACGAACACCATCTCCGTGCACGGCGCGGCTGCCAGCAGGATCAGCCCCGCAATGTAGCTGTCCAGTTGCCCGGCCGGCAGCATCGGCGCGAACAGGTGCCGCACGAACAGCCAGCCGAGCAGCGCCATCGAGAACGGCTTGACCGCCCAGTTGATGAACAGCGTCACGCCGATGCCGCGCCAGTGGGATTTCACCTGCCCCAGCGCGCTGAAGTCGATCTTCAGCAGCATGGGGATGATCATCACCCAGATCAGGAAGCCTACCGGCAGGTTTACCTGCGCGTATTCCATACCCGCGATGGCCTGGAATGCGCCCGGCAGCGCCTGGCCGAGAAAAATGCCAGCCACGATGCACAGCGCGACCCAGATGGTCAGGTAGCGCTCGAAGAAACTGATAGCGGGCCTGGTTGAAACCGGTGCGCTGGTGACAGCGTCAGGCGCGCGCATTCGAGGCCTCGACCGGGGTATCGCCAATCTTCTTCAGTTCCTGGTGAATGGCTGTCTTGTCCAGCACGCTCAGCGGAAGGCTGGCGAACGCGTTCACGCGCTGCATGATCTGGCGGAAGATGCGCTCGAAGGCGGCACGCTTCTCTGCATCCGTGCCCTCGACCGCCGCCGGGTCTTCGAAACCCCAGTGCGCGGACGCCGGGTGTCCCGGCCAGATCGGGCAGGCTTCACCGGCGGCCTGGTCGCAAACCGTGATGATGAAGTCCATCTGCGGTGCGCCGTCCTCCGCAAATTCATCCCAGCTCTTGCTGCGCAGGTTCGAGAGGTCGTAGCCGGTCTTCGTCACTTGCTCGATGGCGAACGGATTCACCGTGCCAGAGGGCTGGCTGCCTGCGCTGAAGGTCCTGAACCGGCCCTTGCCCATGGTGGCCAGCAGGGCTTCGGCCATGATGCTGCGCGACGTGTTGCCCGTGCAGAGGAAGAGGACGTTGTAGGTGTCTTTGCTCATTTGCCGCGGTTCAGGAAGGTAATGGTGGTTGGCGTGGGGGCGCAGCATGCCGAGGCGCTTGGTTCATCGCGTGATTCGCCGTAGGTGGGCGCGGCATCCAGCGTGTGGTACGACTCCCAGGCAATGCCTTGCGGATCGACGGTCCAGTACTTGTCGGACTTCGCGTAGCAGCAGTTCGTGCCGATCTGCGCTTCCACCGGCAGCTCGGCGCTGGCCAGGCGCGCCTGCATCTCGCCGAGCTCCTCCTCCGACTCCACCTGCACGCCGAGATGGTCCAGCCCGGGCTTGCTGCCGCGCATGGAGAGCGCGAAATTCACGCGCGGGTCTTCCAGCATCCACTTGGCATAGTCCGGCTTGGTCACGGTGGGCTCGCTGGCGAACAGGGCCGAGTAGAAGCGGATGCTGTCGGCAAGGTTGTCGACCGAAACATGTACGTGCAGGCGTTTCATGGTTGATCTCCACAAGATTCACAGCCCGTGGCCAGCGCCGGCAGGCATGGCTCCCCCTGGCAGCAGTTCTCGGTCAGGTACTGGATCAAGTCGTTCATCGTTGCGTAGTTGGCGGTGTAGATGACATACCGGCCATCCTGCCGGGACATCACCAGGCTGGCATGCGCCAGTTCCTTCAGGTGAAAGGAGAGCGAAGAGGCCGGAAGGCCGAGGGCCTCGGCGATCCGGCCGGCAGGCATACCGTCAGGGCCGGCTCGGACCAGCAGGCGGTAGACCTCCAGGCGCGAAGCGGCAGCAAGGGCCGCGAGCGAGGCGATGGCTTGGTTCGTTTCCATGTTTCCACGATAGTCGAAATGAAGAAATGCCGCAAATGAAGGTTTGATGACAGGATTTCCCGGAGCGTCGGGTCACGCGAGGGCACTGGCCGGCCAATACACCTACACTGAGGGCCCCGCACCTGTACATCCCAATCCCGTTTTGCCAGCCGTTTCAGCTTCCCCGCTTGACCGCCTGCTCGTCGACATCGCCCACTGCCGCGCTTGCGCCTTGCCGCACGAACCGAGGCCGGTTGTCCAGGCCGCCTCCGGCGCACGCCTGCTGATCGTCGGCCAGGCGCCCGGGCGGCGGGTGCACGAAACGGGCATTCCGTGGAATGACCCCTCGGGCGAACGATTGCGAGAGTGGCTGCAGTTGCCCCCGGATCGTTTCTACGATCCCGGTCAGGTGGCGATCGTGCCAATGGGGTTTTGTTATCCGGGCAAGGGCGCCAGTGGCGACCTGCCCCCGCGCCCGGAGTGCGCGCCGCTCTGGCATGCGCCGCTGCTGGCTTCCATGCCGTGCATCCGCCTGACCCTGCTGATCGGCCGCCACGCGCAGGCCTGGTACCTGAAGAACACAGCCAAAGCGACGCTTGCGGCTACCGTCGCCGCCTACGCCGAGTACCTGCCGCGTTACTTCCCCCTTCCGCACCCGAGCCCGCGCAATCGCTTCTGGCTGCGCACCCACGCATGGTTCGAGTCCGAGGTGGTGCCGCAACTGCGGCAGCAGGTGGCAATGGCCCTGGCCGACTAGCCTGAGCGGGGCGGGCGCGCTGGCACGTGCCGTTTTCAAATTCTGACGCTGCACCCGAGACGCGTACCACCGGATGCCATGTGCGATTCGCAATGACTCCTATTTTTCTCATCATTATCAAAAACTAATAAAGATAGTATCTCAATAACCAATGAATATCATGTAGGGCACGCAGCGATCACTCAGTTCCCATGAAGACTCTCCATTGTTGGCTGTGCGCCATGACGGCTATCTGGATGGCATCGCCTGTCCACGCGGCCCTGCCGGATGAGATTCAGGTCTATACGGGCGATATCAACACTCCAGGTGAATTTGGCCTCGAATTGCACCTGAACACCACGCCAAGCGGCAATTCGCAACCGGGCTACGCGGGCGAGGTCACCAATGCGCATGGCTGGCGCGCCACGGCCGAGTTCTCCTACGGTCTGGCGCCTTCGTGGGAGCTGGGCCTGTACATCCCGACTGTCCTCACGCGCGACAACTCCTACTATGTGACCGGGCCCAAGGTGCGCGTGAAATGGTTGCCAGTACGGCCCGTGGATGGCACAGGATATTTCGCCGGTGCGAACGTCGAACTCGCCCACGTCGACCATCGCTTTGAGACGGCCACCCGGACCCTGGAATTGCGCCCGATCTTCGGCTATCAGGACGCTCGCTGGCTGTTTGCCTTTAACCCCGTGCTTGATTGGGATCTCTCGGGCCCGACAAAGAGCGGGGTGCCAAGCGCCGTACCGGGCTTCAAGGCCGCGCGCACGGTGCTGCCGTGGTTGCGTGCCGGCGTCGAGTACTACATGGATCTGGGGCGCGTGAATCATCCGTCAACCGGCCCCGACCAGGCGCAAACCGTCTACATGGCGTTTGATGTCAACCATGGCCCGCTGGTCTTCAATTTCGGCATTGGCCGAGGGCTTTCGCAAGCGGCTGACCGGTGGACATTGAAATGGATCTTCGAGGTGCCGCTGCCATAAGTCCGGCACGAAGGGGGACTGTTGCCCGGTTGGGGGCCGATGAAAGGCCGCCCGCAGTTGCGATCAGCCAATTGCCGCAACGGGAACGCGAGGATCCCGCCCGCCTTGGCTGACACGACCGGCCATTTGATCCGACTCGATAAGGGATACGAGGCAGGCGTCCGAACGGTGCGGCAGGCCACATGCCGCAGCAACTTCCGCCCCGCCATATGGCGGATGCACCCGGCCCTCACCGGCGGATAGCATGCGCAAGCAGGACAAGCCGTTGCCCGCCGCCGCCCGCCCCCCGGCGACGGGCGTTCGCTGTTGTCCTGTCACCAACGTCTCACGGGGTATCGCCATGGCGCAACGCAACGCACTGCTCGACGGACTGAGGATGGTGGCGGCACTGGCAGTGCTGCTGTACCACTTCGGCTTTCGCGCCTACGAGGGGGGCAACCCTCAGATTCTCCACTATCCGGAACTGGCGGGCGCTGCCAAGTACGGCTTCCTCGGCGCCGGGCTGTTCTTCTTCATCTCCGGCTACGTGATCCTGATGACCCTGCGGCATCGCACACTGCGCGACTTCGCCGTCGCCCGGATCGTCCGGCTGTATCCCACATTCTGGCTGTGCGCCGGCATGACGCTCGTGGTCGGCAACCTGTTCGGGCCGGCGCAGTTCTTCCGGACGCCCGTCGAGGCGCTGGCGAACATCCCGATTCTGGCAGGTGCCTTCCGCGCACCCTATATCGACGATGTCTACTGGTCGCTCTCGATGGAACTCCAGTTCTATGCGGTGGCGGCGGCACTGTATTTCACCATGCCAGCCCGCTACCTGGCAGGAGCACTGGTGCTGTGGGTGGCGCTTGGCACTGTGTTCATCGCGACGGGCGAGTGGTTCGACCTCAATGTACGCTATCCGGGATCCACGTACGTTGGCTTCTTCGGCATTGGCGCCGCCATCTGTTTCTTCGAACACGGCAAGCGCGGGCCGGATGTCTGGTGCCTGTATGCCGCCTCGGTCGCCGGTGTCGTCATCAAGCTGATCTCGCTGGCCAATGACGCGGTGCCAGAGACCGGCGTGCCGGTCAGCGTGCCGGTCATGGTGGCGATCATGGCCGCCTGCGCCGGTGCCGTGCATCTCGCGCACCGCGTGCCGGTTAGCTCGGCCCGGGCCGCCGGGTGGCTGACGTTCGCCGGTGGCATGACCTATCCGCTGTACCTGCTGCACCAGAATATCGGCATCACGCTACTGAACCGGTACTTCGACGAGGCTTCGCGCTGGACCGGGCTGGCCTGTGTGACCGTATTCCTGCTGCTCCTGTCGGCGGCCGTGTATCTCCTGTTCGACCGCCCCGTCCGCAGCGCCCTGAGGCGCTTCTTCCGCGTGAGCAGGTGGCCCGCCCCGCTCGGTGTGCGCGGCTAGCCGCCTTCCACCCGGGCCGATATGAGCCGCTCGGCCGGGAACGCCTGAGGCGATTCCGAGTCAATCGTAAGCATTAAGTTACAATGCTGTCCCGCAGCACGACCCCCACAGAGCCAGTAAGTGATCTTTGTGGCACCGTGCAAAACCCCCGACCCTCATGCGATTCCTGTTCCTGCTGCTGACTGCCATGTGCCTGTCGCTGCTCTCCTTCGGAGCGGCGGCGCATGCACACGCGGGTATGCAGGGCAACGGGGCATCCGCCAGGGTTGCCGAGGTGGCAGTGCTCCCGGCCGTCGACGAGATGGGCCGGATCATCGCCCCCGGCGACGACGGCCTGCATGACGAAGACGCCTTCGACGAGCCGCCGCCGGGCTACTGCAATATCTGGTCGGCCGATCTGCTCGATCCGCTCGACCTGCTGGACGAGATCGAAGAGTCCAGCGCCTTGTTTGACCTCCCCACGGTGCGGCTGCTGCTGCCCGCCGGCGATGTCGCGCAGGCCCCGCCGGGCCGTGCCGGGCCGCCGCCTTCGGCTTTCTTCAAGCCGCCCATCTCCCTCGCCTGATCGCCTTCGCGCCTGACGCACGCGTATGCCGTGCCCGGGCCGCGCCCCCTTTGCCTGATATCGCCAGCCTGTCCGCTGCTTAGTTAGCCGGGCACGCCGCTGCCGTGGTTCGTCCCCCAGTGCGTGCACACCGGGACGCGCGGCGGCATGGCGCAGGCAGCCGTACCGCTTGCTTTCCGGACTCATGACACACTCCAAGCTGACCCTGATCGCGTCGCTTTCGCTGATGGCGTTCGCCGTCGCGCCGGCCCGCGCCGCCACGGACACCAGGCCGCCGGCAACTGCCGCCGTTTCTGCAACTTCCTTGCCGGCCTCGGCGCCGTCTTACTCGCTGCCGCAGCTGCTGACGCTGGCCCAGACCACCAACAAGGGCGTGGAGGCGGCACAGGCCGGCGTCGATGCCGCCAGCGCGGCCATCGCCAGCGCGCGCGCCTATCCCAACCCGCAGGTCGAAGTGATGATGGGCCGCCTGCAGGGCCGCCAGCCCGGCGTGACCAGCGGCAACTCGCCCAGCTACGCCATCACCCAGAAGTTCGACTACCCGCAGCAACGCAACCTGCGCCAGGCCATGGCGGGCCGCGGGCTGGAGGCCTCCGAGGCGCAGCGCCACGGCTTCCACGCCGAACTCGCCGCGCGCGTGAAGACCGCCTACTACGAGGTACTGCGGCGCGAGAGTGAACTTGCCGCGGCCACGGAAGACCTGGCGATGATGCGCCAGATCCATTCGCGCGCGCGCCTGCGGGTGGAGGTCGGCGAAGCGCCGCGCTATGAGCTGATCAAGGCCGAGACCGAACTGCTGGCCACGCAGAAGAGCCAGCAGACCGCCGAACTGCGCGTGAACCAGGCCAAGGCCGCCTTGCGCCAGCAGGTGGGAGGCGCGCTGCCCGCGCAGTTCGGGCTGGCCGGCACGCTCGGCCAGGCGCCCGACCTGCCGCCGCTGCCTGCGCTGCGCGACACCATGACGGGCAGCAATGCGGAACTGACCCAGCGCCGCATGGAGCTGGAACGCGCCCGCCTGGGCGTGGACTACCAGCGCTCGCTGCGCTGGCCCGAGGTGGCCCTGCGCGCCAGCACCGATCGCCAGCCGGACAACAACGTCTCGCAGATCGGCCTGGTCATGACCATTCCGCTGTGGGACCGCCGCAGCGGCCCGGTGGGCGAGGCCACCGCGCAGGCCACGCAGGCGCGCACCGCGCTGGAAGCGCGCGAGTTCGAGCTGGCGCAGGAACTGGAAACCGCCTACCGCCAGTACGAGATTACCCAGGCGCAGGTGACGGCACTGGAGTCCGGCATCGTGCGCGAGGCCGAGTCCGCGCTGGGCGTGGCCGAGTCGGCCTACCGCTTCGGCGAGCGCGGCATTCTCGATTACCTCGATGCCCAGCGCGTGCTGCGCGGCGCGCGCAGCGACCTGATCGCCGCCCAGTTCGACCTGCAGGTGGCCGCCATCCAGATCGAAAAGCTCCTGTCGACGAACGCCAACGCGGCTGCCCTGGCTCCGCTGCCGTCCTCCACTACCGAATCCAAGTAACCATGCGCCCCAATTTCCTGTTTTCGATGACGGCCGCGGCCGTCATGGTGTTTGCCCTGGCCGGCTGCTCCGACAAGCCCGCGCCTGCCGCCGAGCCGGCCAAACTTCCGCCCGGCGTGATCAAGCCCGAAGCCAACCTGCAGCAAGGCCTGAAAGTCGCGCCCGTCACCACATCCCCGTTCAGCGAGATGCTGCGCGTGGCCGGCCGCATCGATTTTGACGAGCAGCGCGTGGCCCGCATCGGCGCCAGCGTGACCGGCCGCGTCACCGATCTCTACGCCATCCTGGGCCAGGAAGTGAAGGCCGGCCAGGTGCTGGCGCGCCTGCACAGCAGCGAGCTGGGCGCCGCGCAGATGGCCTTTCTGAAGAGCGAAGCGCAGAGCGAGCTGCAGGCGCGCAATGCCGAACGCGCGCGCCAGCTTTTCGCCGCCGACGTGATCGGCCGCGGCGAGCTGCAGCGGCGCGAGAGCGAACTGGCGATCGCCTCGGCCGAGATGCGCGCCTACCGCGACCAGTTGCGCGTGCTGGGCATGTCCGCCGGCGCCATCGCCAGACTGGGGAAGAACGGCAGCATCGATTCGTACTCGCCGGTGTTCTCCAGCATCAGCGGCACGGTGGTCGAGCGCAACGTGGCGCAGGGCCAGGTGGTGCAGCCGGCCGATGCGCTCTACACGGTGGCCGACCTGTCGCGCGTGTGGGTGGTGGCCGAGGTGCCCGAGCAGCAGGCCGCGCAAGTGGCAGAAGGCCAGACCGTCGAAATTGAAGTGCCGTCGCTCGCCAATGGCGCGGGCCGGCACAACGTCACCGGCAAGCTGATCTACGTGGGCCGCACCGTCAATCCGCAATCGCGCACGGTGCTGGTCCGCACCGAGCTGGAAAACCGCGAAGGCCGCCTCAAGCCCGCCATGCTGGCGAGCATGCTGATTGCCGGCAAGCCGGTCGACCAGCTCGTGATCCCGGCCGCGGCGGTGGTGCGCGACGGCAACGACGAGCTCGTCTACGTAGAAGTGCCTGGCAACCAGTACCGCCTGACAAGGGTCAAGCTGGGCGCCGAAAGCGACGGCATGCGCGTGGTGCAGAACGGCGTGAAGGCCGGCGACCGCATCGTCGTCGACGGCGCCTTCCACCTGGACAACGAGCGCAAGCGCCTGGAACAGGGTTAAGCGGCCATGATGAAATCCTTAGTCGAAGCCGCGATCAAGCAGCGGCTCGTGGTCTGCGTCATCGCCGTGGTGCTGTTCTTCTTCGGCCTGCGCGCAGCCACCAAATTGTCGGTGGATGCGTTCCCCGATGTGACCAACGTGCAGGTGCAGATCGCCACCGAGGCCACCGGCCGCTCGCCGGAAGAAGTGGAGCGCTTTGTCACCGTGCCGGTGGAAATGGCCATGACCGGCCTGCCGGGGCTGGAAGAGATGCGCTCGCTGAACAAGGCCGGCCTGTCGCTGATCACGCTGGTCTTCACCGACGCCACCGATGTCTACTTCGCGCGCCAGCTCGTCATGGAGCGGCTGATCGAAGTGGCCGGGCGCATGCCGGAAGGCGTGACGCCGGTGCTGGGTCCGGTCTCCACTGGCCTGGGCGAGGTCTACCAGTACACGCTGGACCGCGCCGACGACGGCGACCGCGAGCTGACGCAGGAAGAGCTGGCCGAGCGCCGCATCGCCCAGGACTGGGTGGTGCGCCCGTTGCTGCGCTCGATCCCCGGCGTGGCCGAGATCAACTCGCAGGGCGGCTACGTGCGGCAGTACCAGGCGCTGGTCAACCCGGAGCGCATGCGCCACTACCAGATCCCGATCCAGCAGGTCTACCAGGCGCTGGCCCGCAACAATGCCAACTCCGGCGGCGGCGTGCTGCCGCACTACGCCGAGCAGTACCTGATCCGTGGCGTGGGCCTGGCCAAGGGCGTGGACGACCTGGGCAGCATCGTGCTGAAGGAAATCGCCGGCACGCCGGTGTACCTGCGCGACGTGGCCACCGTCACCATCGGGCACGAGGTGCGGCAGGGCGCGCTGGTCAAGAACGGCCAGACCGAGGCGGTCGGCGGCATCGTCATGATGATGCGTGGCGGCAATGCCAAGGAGGTGGTCAGCCGGGTCAAGGCGCGCGTGGCCGAGATCAACGAGCGCGGCATGCTGCCGGGCAAGCTGCAGATCGTGCCGTACTACGACCGCAGCGAACTGGTCGATTCCGCGTTGTGGACCGTGACCAAGGTGCTGCTCGAAGGCGTGGTGCTGGTGGTGATCGTGCTGTTCCTGTTCCTGGGGGACGCGCGCTCGTCGGTCATCGTGCTGGCTACGCTGGTGCTGACGCCGCTGCTGACCTTCATGGTGATGAATGAGGTGGGGCTGTCGGCCAACCTGATGTCATTGGGCGGGCTGGCGATTGCGATCGGCCTGATGGTGGACGGCTCGGTGGTGGTGGTCGAAAACGCGTTCGAGCGGCTCGGACACAAGGATCCTGGCTTGACCAAGACCGAGATCCTGGTCAAGGCCGTGCAGGAAGTGGCCACGCCCGTGATCGTCGGCGTGGGCATCATCATCCTGGTGTTCCTGCCGCTGATGACGCTGTCCGGCATGGAAGGCAAGATGTTCGCGCCGCTGGCGTTCACCATCTCGATCGCGCTGGCGATCTCGCTGTTCCTGTCGCTGACGCTGTCGCCGGTGCTGTCGTCGTACCTGCTCAAGGGCGGCGCCGAGCATGACACGCGCGTCATCGCCTTCATGAAGCGCCACTACCTGCGCCTGCTGCACTGGGCGCTGGGCAACAGCCGCAAGACCGTGATCAGCGCGGTGGGAGCATTCGTCGCCACGCTGGCCATCGTGCCGCTGCTGGGCACCTCGTTCATCCCGGAAATGAAGGAAGGCTCGATCGTGCCGGCCATCGACCGCGTGCCGAACATCTCGCTCGAAGAGTCGATCAAGCTGGAGAAGGAGGCCAACAAGCTGGTGCTGAGCGTGCCGGGCGTGAAATCGGTGGTCTCGGGCGTGGGCCGCGGCGAAAGCCCGGCCGACCCGCAGGGCCAGAACGAATCGACGCCCATCGCCAGCCTGAAGGACCGCGACGAGTGGCCCGACGGCTGGACCCAGGACGATATCGCCAACGCCATCCGCGAGAAGCTCAAGGCCATTCCCGGCGTGCAGATCGTGATGGCGCAGCCGATCTCGGACCGCGTGGACGAGATGGTCAGCGGCGTGCGCTCGGACGTGGCGGTGAAGGTGTTCGGCGACGATCTCGACAAGCTGCGCGAGCTGGCCGGCGAGATCGCGCGCGTGGCCGGCGGCATCAACGGCTCGCAGGATATCCGCATCGAGCGGATTTCGGGGCAGCAATACCTGTCGATCGAGATCGACCGCCAGGCGATTGCGCGCTACGGGCTCAATGTGTCGGACATCCACGACCTGATCGAGATCGCCATCGGCGGCAAGCGCGCCACGGACATCTTCGAAGGCGAACGCCGCTTTGCCGCGGCCGTGCGCCTGCCCGAAGAATTCCGCAGCAACGTGCAGGCCGTCCGCCAGCTGCTGGTGCCGACGCCGCATGGCATCCAGGTGCCGCTGCAGAGCGTGGCGAAGATCGAAGTCACCGACGGCCCGGCCCAGATCAGCCGCGAAATGGCCAAGCGCCGCGTGGTGGTGATGATCAACGTGAAGGACCGTGACCTCGGCGGCTTCGTGACCGAGCTGCAGCAGGCCACCGGCGCCAAGGTGAAGCTGCCGGAAGGCTACTACCTCGAGTGGGGCGGCCAGTTCCAGAACATGGAACGCGCCATGGGTCACCTGAAGATCATTGTGCCGGTCACCATCGCCGCGATCTTCTTCCTGCTGTTCCTGTTGTTCAACTCGCTTCGCTTCGCCACGCTGATCATCACGGTCCTGCCGTTCGCCTCCATTGGCGGCATCATCGGGCTGTTCGTCACCGGCGAATACCTGTCGGTGCCGGCGTCGGTGGGCTTTATCGCGCTGTGGGGCATGGCGGTGCTCAACGGCGTGGTGCTGGTGTCATATATCCGCACGCTGCGCGATTCGGGTTTGTCGGTCGATGAGGCGGTGGTGCAGGGCGCGACCCAGCGCTTCCGCCCGGTGATGATGACCGCGACCATTGCGATGCTGGGGCTGGTGCCGTTCCTGTTCTCGACAGGGCCAGGCTCGGAAGTGCAGCGTCCGCTGGCGGTGGTGGTGATCGGGGGGCTGATTACCTCGACGCTGCTGACGCTGGTGATGGTGCCGACGCTCTATCGCTGGTTTGATGACCGGAAGGTGGATCCGACGAAGGACGTGCCGGTGTGATGGGTCTCTGCCACCGGGTGCATACTGCCCGGTGGCGCGAGCATCGAAGGCGCCTTGCGCGATGCGTGGGGCGCCTTTTTTGTTTGGGGTTTGGCAGAATTTTGCGGTCGGGCTAGTACGGCGTCACAGCGGCGGCTTCTGCTGCTCGTCGCCGCACGCGTTGCACCAGTGCACATCGCCGTCGTGACGCTGTATGTGCAGTTCTGCATTCTCTCGCCTGGCCACGTCCCAACCCGCGGCGATTGCCGCTTCCATGGTGGGAAATCTCTGGGTCTTCATATTGAGGCCGCCAAAATCCAGTGCCCAACCACTTTCTGCGGGCAGAACGCGAATGATCCGCGATTGCATAATGCCCCTCTCTGGTGGCCCTGGGCCTTGGCACAGCGTGGCAGCGCTCAAACTCATGGCGCCACTGGCAGGCATCAACGGGCTGGTTTCTTCTTTTGCACGCGCGCACTTTGGGCAGGTGATCCCCGGCGTTGCCCATCGAAATGCACTCCGTCCTTCCCTTATGCGCGGTTTAGGCATAGCCTAGGTCCGTACCCGGGTACGGAGTCAAGCCATGGAGCACACACTAACAATCGGGAAGCTGGCCAAGGCGGCTGGTGTTGGCGTGGAAACGGTACGTTACTACCATCGGTGTGGCCTGCTGCCGGTGCCAGAGCGTACCTATGGCGCCATTCGCCAGTATCCGCAGCAGAGCTTGCAGCGGCTTCATTTCATTCGCCAGGCCCAGTCGCTGGGGTTCACCCTGGATGAAGTCCGGGTACTGCTGCGACAGCACGATGGCGGCACGTGCAGCACAGCCCGCGCACTGGCCGAGCAAAAGCTCGGCCTTGTGGAGGAAAAACTGAAGGAATTGCGGCGATTGCGAACGGAGCTGAAGCATCTCATCGGGCAATGCCATGCCAACGCCAATGAGGCTACTTGCCCCTTGATTGACACTTTGTCTGCCAGCATGAGATCAGAGAACAGGCGTGACGCTCCATTTCGGCAGCGGTGAACGAGGTCCGTGCCGGCACGCACTGAACGGCAAGCGATGTAGCCGGAAGGGGTGCAGTATCTCGCCGGTAGAAAATGATGACACTAGGTTCTTCCAACCAGAAGCCATGTATGCAGGTCGCCGATGCCCTTCGCTGCAATCAAACCGCGCTCTTCGAGCAGGAATGGTTCCCCAAGTTGCTGTCGCGTGGCATCAGTTACCTGAACGCGACCGACTATGCCTTGCGATTCCATGCGGCTGGCGATATTGACGGTATCGCCCCACAAGTCATAGATGAACTTTCTCCTCCCGATCACGCCGGCGACGACAGCTCCACTGTGGATGCCCACTCGCAATTGCAGGTTGTAGCCGCTTCGCTGATTGAACTGGCCCAGTGACTCAAGCATGTCCAAGGCCATATGTGCGGCCCGAGCGGCGTGATCGGCCGCCGGGACAGGCAGACCCGCGGCTGCCATGTAAGCGTCGCCGATGGTCTTGATTTTTTCGAGTCCCCGGCTGTCGGCGATATTGTCAAAATCGGCGAATATCTCGTTCAGGACTGCCACCAGTCGTTCGGGGCTCATGCTGGGAGAGAAGCGGGTGAACTGCACAAGGTCAGCAAACAACACTGACACTTCCCGGAACTTGTCGGCGATGACGTCCGGAGGGCCTGCGGCGATGAGATCGGTGCGCAGCTTCAATCGCTCGGCTATGGGGGAGGGCAGCACGTTGAGGAGCAGTCGCTCGGTCACCTGTTGCTCGCAAACGAGCTTCTCGTAAAGACGCCTGAGTTCATGACTCTGGTGAACGATCGTCTCGCGGCTCGCTTCCAGTTCACGCACCTTCCGCTCGAGTTCCTTGCCGTATTTCAACGATTCCCCGTGCAGCAGACGCACTTCCAGCATATTGCGAACCCGCATCAGCACCTCCGCCAGGTCAAATGGCTTGCTGACGAAGTCTTTCGCACCGGCTTGCAGTGCGCGCAATTTGTGATCGGGCTGGGCAGTGATGACGATCACCGGAAGATAGTTGTCCGGCTGGACTTCCTTGAGGCGTTCCATGACCTCGAACCCGTCCATGCCGGGCATCTGCAGATCAAGCAGGATCAGGTCATGGTGGTTCCTGCCGTGAAGCTCGCAAACCGTGCGCGGATCGGTGGTTGATTCAATGCAAACATAGCCGGCGCCGCGCAGCATCTGCTCGAGCAGCAGGACATTGGCCTCCAGGTCGTCAACGACCAGGATTCTCGCCGCCAGAATGTCCGATGCGTTGATCATGGCGAGCGCCTGGCTTCGTCAGCCGCGAGCAGTCCCGCCTCGCGGTTGTTTCAGGGCGGCTTCCAGTGCGTCCATGAACTCATTGAGCTTGATCGGCTTGGTCAGGTACCGGAAGAATCCCGCTTTCATGCCCTTTTCAATGTCGCGCGGCATCGCATTGGCACTGAGGGCGATGACTGGGATATGCGTCGTCTTCGGGTCGTCGCGCAGGCGTCCCAGTGCTTCGATGCCGTTGATGTCGGGCAGATGGATATCCATCACGATCAGATCTGGCAGGGAAGTGCACGCAAGTTCGACGCCGGACGCGCCGGTGACCGCGGTTAGCAGGCGCACATCAGGCCGGAGCGCGACGAGTTGCTCAACGAGTTTCAGGTTGGCGGGGTTGTCTTCGACATACAACAAGGTATGCCCCGAAGCGTGTCCCTCTATTTGCGTCCTGACGGACAGCGCTGGCTCTGCTCCCTCACCAGTCATTTCCGGCGCGCGTGCAACCGGCAGTTCAACCCAGAATACGCTGCCCACGCCGAGCGTGCTTTCGGCGCCGATGTCTCCCCCCATCAGTTCGACCAGCCGCTTGGCCACCACGAGGCCGATGCCCGTGCCCTCCACGGGGCCGCCCTCATGCCCAAGACGGTTGAACGGCTGGAATAGTTGCGCGAGCCGTTCCGGTGCCAGGCCTGCGCCGGTGTCGCGCACGCTGACGCGAACGCGACCCCCTGTCATCACTCGCACCTCGACGGTTCCCTGGTCGCGGTTGTATTTGATCGCGTTCGAAAGCAGATTAAGCAGGATTTGCTTCAGGCGGGTCCTGTCAGCGCGGACAAAACACGGGGAGTCGGGCAAGGGGAACTGCATGCGGACCGCACGCTTCAGCGCTTGTTGCTCAAGCATCGCGTGACATTCGTGCAAGGTTTCAATGACCGATACCGGCTCTGGGGACAGTGACGCCTGGCCGGCTTCTATCTTGGCGAGATCAAGCACCTCATTGATCAACTCCAGTAAATGCCAGCCCGCCTTCAGTATCTGGTCGATACTGGCTTGCTGCGACGGAGACGGCGGCGGAGTGTCCAGGGCCAGCAATTGCGCGAAGCCCAGGATGGCGTTCAAGGGATTCCGCAACTCATGGCTCATGCTGGACAGGAACTCAGACTTTGCGCGGTTGGCACTCTCAGCCGCAGCCTGCGCCCGTTTCTGCTCCTCGATGTCGGTGCAGGAGGCAATCCACTTTACGATATTCCCATTGGCGTCCTTGAGCGGTGCCCCGCGCTCAAGGTGCCAGCGATAGGCACCATCGGATGCCCTTCTCAAGCGGTACTCGATCTCATACTCACGGCCGCTTGCAACCGAGTCGGCCCAGCGGTCGAGGTTGTTCTTCAGGTCTTCAGGGTGTACGGCAGATTGCCACGCGCCGGACTGTGTCTGCTCAAGGCTGAGGCCGGTATAGCTTGCCCACCGCTGGTTGCAGTAATCGATCCGACCATCGGGACCGGCGGTCATTACGATGTGAGGAATGCCGTCGGCGAGCAATCGGAAGTGCCGCTCGCCCTCCCTGACGTCGGGGGCCAAAGCACGATCCTTCGCCGATCGGTCAAAAGGCTGCTTGCGCATGATTTGCCAACTGCGGCCGGCTGAGCAGACGTGACGTCTCCATGAGAGGAGAGGCCACTCGCGACCGGCTGGAATCGGGGTAAAGAGGGAACCACAAACCAGAATACGCGCTGCCATCGCCGGTGCAAGGTGGTGCGCGCGGAGAAGCTGACAGCCGGTTGGTGAGTCGCCAATGCGCCACATTCAACCGGCTGGGTGCGATTGCATCGTCACCTCAGTTGCCGTTGGATGCCACCTCAATGCCGCGCAGCATGGAAATCCGGTTCAGCAGGTCGCTGGTAAAGCTCAGGAACCGCTGGCGCGTTTGTCCGGTCAGCGTGTCCGGTTCCATCAGCATGACGCTCAAGGGGTTCTGCGGCACGTCGTGAAAACGCAGCTCGTAATGCAGGTGCGGCCCGGTTGCCCAGCCAGTTTGCCCGACATATCCGATCAATTGACCTTGCGTGACGCGCTGACCGGAGTGGATGCCGGCGTATTGCGACAAGTGGGCATAGTAAGTCGAGTAGCCGCCGTCATGCCTGAGGATGACGATATTGCCGTAGCCGGTCTGTTGGCCGATGAAGTCGACGGTCCCGTTGCCCGTGGCCAGGACCCTGGCGCCGGTAGGGGCGGCAAAGTCGATCCCCTTGTGCTGGACCCACCGGTGGTGCAGGGGGTGGTTGCGCCAGCCGAAGCCCGATGACATGCGCGAGAGCTCGACGGGAGAGCGCAGGAACGGGCGCGCCATGCTGCGCCCGTCGAAGGTGTAATAGCCGCCGGCATTGCTGTCTTCGGCGGAGTACCACAAAGCCTGGTAAGGCTGGGCGCGGTTGATCAGTTCGACCGCCACGACGCGCCCGTTGCGCACAAGGACGCCGTCATGGAACCCGGCCTCATAGACAATACGAAAGCGATCGCCGGCGACGATATCGTGGTGGAAGTCGATCACGCCCGAGAAGATCGAGAGCATTTGCCGGACGATCTCGTCGGGCACATTCGCGGCGTCCATGGTCTTGGAGAACCCGCCCGCCACAATGATGCCGGAACGCAATTCATGGCGCAGTTCGGTCTTGACCGCGTGCACATTCGCCTTGAAAACCGGTTCGTCAACGTTGCCCGCCCGCTCGATCACCAGTTCGCGCGAGGCGGACACGTTGCCGTCCAGGGTGGCACGCAGCGAGACCAGCAGATTGTCCTGGTCGACCTCGGCCAGCACGACCTGGCCCGGCTCAAGATTGAAGAGATTGCGCGCGGCTGCATTCGTGCGGATAAAGTCCTGCGCGTCGGCGTCGTCTATACCGAGCCGCTTGAGCAGCGAGGCAATGGTGTCGCCGCGCTGCATGGGCGCCTCGTGGATATAGGTGGCAGCGGCGTCGGTCAGCTTTTCGAGTTGCTCGCGCAGGTCAGGCAGGCGCAAGCTTTCCTGCTGGCGAGGCGCCATGGGGTCAAGGTAGGCGTTGCGCGGAGCCACGCCGGTGGCGGCCGCCATGCAGAGCATGAGGACGGCCGCCACGCTTGCTGCTATCAGCTTCTTGCGGCGGCCCCTATGGTCCGCAAGAGTCGGATCGTTCAGTTCCATCGGCTTACGCGCGAATCCTTCGCGGGGTCTGGGTTACATCCATACAACTAACGCTTGATTCGGGCGCTGCTGCCGCAGCGGTCCAAAGCGTTTTCCTTTCTTCCCCATCGTGCGGCGCAAGCGCGCTGGCGCTATCTGACTTCGCTACCGCCTTGTCCGGTCGGGATCCTGGACAAGTAGCTGGCCACCGCCGGGATGTCCTCGTTCGACAAGGCAGCGGCGATGCCATTCATGGCGCCGCTCGGGTCACGGCGCTCGCCGGCCTTGAAGGCAGCGAGCTGGTTCGCAAGATAGATCTCACCTTGTCCCGCGAGGCGCGGCGCCAGGTCCTTGCCCACCAGCCCATCACCGTGGCACGCCTGGCAACTGCTGGCCTGCACGGCGGTTCTTCCACGTTCTTCGAGCGCCGCGCTGGCCGGAGCACTTGTATGTCCGGCCGGCGCCTGCCGTGCGTAATAGGCGGCCAACAGCTTGATTTGCCCTTCGGTGAGGCTCCTGGCGAGCGGTCCCATGGTCGGGCTGTGGCGCTGTTCGCTGGAAAAAGCGCGCAGCTGCGCCTCGATGTAGCTTGCCGGCAGGCCGGACAGGGCAGGGTAGTGCCCGTTGCGGGACTGGCCGCGCGGACCGTGGCAGCTGAAACAGCTCTCCTGCAACTGTGGCCAGGCACCGCCTTCGGCCTGGCTGGCTTCGAGGTGGCTGTCCAACGCTTTGTCGAAGCGGTAATAGTCCAGCAGATCGGGCCCGGAGAACGCGGCCGCCCCCAGACCCACTACTCCCGCAACAGCGGCGACAATAACAAGCGCGCGCTTCATTCAAGCCTCCTGAGCGGGTTGCGCCAGGGCATTCAGCGCTTGCAGCGCCGCCCGGTGGCCGGAGCGAACGGCGCCGTCCATGGCGCCGGCCCAGACATCGGCCGTCTCGGTCCCCGACCAGATCAGCCGGCCCGCAGAGGGGTGGAGGTATTGGCCCCATTTTGTCCAGAAGCCTGGGGGCATCGGGTTGATACAGCTCATTGACCACGGATCGGCCCTGCCCCAGTCGAGGTCGTGGTATTGCGTCGGATGCAGCGCCTGGTCCCCCAGTGCCCGGGCATAGATGGCCGAAAGCTCCCGCTCGGCGGCCTTGGGATCGGCGGGCAGGTATCCCGGCCTGACGAAGGCGCTGATCACACCGACCGACCCGTCCGGAGGCGAGTTGTCGACAGACCAGATAAGGGGGCCATCGAGCGGCATGACCTGCGCGTTGAGACCGTCATTCCGCCAGAAGGGCCGCGCATAGACGTGCGCCGTCTTGCGCATGGGCGCATGCCCCGGCCATAGCCGCTGCACCTGCGCCCGCCCGTTGGGCAGCGGCGGATCGAAGACGATCTGGTTGCAGAGCGCCGGGTTCAGCGCGGCAATGACCCGGCGCGCCCGCACCACACCCTGGTCGGTGTGCAACGCAACGATCTCGCGGTCCCAGCCGGAAATCTTGCGCACCGGGCAGGACATCCTCACCTTGTCGCCGAGGTCATGCGCCATCCGTATGCTGAGAAGCTGCGAGCCACCGACGAAGCGTGTTTCCTGGGCGCCGTCCTTGATCCTCTCGAGCGTGTCGTAATCGCTGTTCGCGCTGTTGATCACCGAGAGGTAGTGCAGCAGCCCCAGCTGCGCAGGCGGCGCGCCGAGCGACAGCGTCGCAGCGATGCTGAAGGAAAATTTCTCCTCGTTGGTCAGGCCTTGCTGTGCCAGCCAGGCGCCGAGCGACAGCTTGTCCAGCTCCGTCGCGTTCGACGCTTTCCACGGCGCGCCGGAAGGCACGCCGCGCGCCATCGCGCCGAGCTTGCGGGCGACTGCGCCGCTGCCGCCGACGCCTCCCTGCAGGTCCTGGGCCACCCGGATGTCGCCCGCCAGGAAGACGGTCTTGCCCTGGTAGTAGGTATTGAAGGTGTCGACGCCGAGCTCGCTCCCCAGGTCGGCAATGGCCGTTTGACCAGGGCCGATCCACTGGCCGCCGGCTTCGGAGATCACGTTGTGCCCCAGTTCGTGGTTGTAGGTGCGTCCGCCAACGCGGTCGCGCGCCTCCAGGACCACGAACGATTCACACCCGGCGCGCTTCAGATCGCGTGCGGCGGTCAGCCCCGCCAGGCCGGCGCCGATGATCGCGACGTCCAGCACGTCGCGCTGCGCCGATGCCACGGCGGCACCCGCTGTCCGCGACGTGCCAGCCGCCAGCGCCGCAGCGCCTGCCGCCGCAGCCAGGCCGAGGAGCTGGCGTCGGGTCAGTGTGGCCGCATCGGGGTTCGGGATCTTCGCCGGTACGGCATCGGCGTCAGTCGCCTCTTCACGTGTGTTCGCGTGCTTTATCATTTTTAGGACAAGTGTAAAAAGAATGACATATTTGTGTCGAATATAGGTCAAGAACACAAACAAGTCAAAATGACTCGCGCCTTGGCCAAGATTGCCGCCGCAGGACTGGCAGGCCGCGCCCGTATAGGGAATACCCTCCCTTTTTCTTTTGTCTTATCTTTGTCATTATGACCTAATGTTGGTAGAGTGTTCTACAAACGAAGCGACCGGAACGCCTCTCGGCCGGGCGCTCGGCCCTATGACGAATCAGGAGAACATCCATGGATGAATCCAAGCGCAAGGCTTTCGCGGAGGACGGTGCCGTCCTCATCGAAGGCTGCCTTAACGCGGAACAGCTGGCCCAGTGCAGGCAGGCCTTTGACTGGGGGATCGAAAACCCCGGCCCCAACGCCTACACCTCGTTCGACTGCAGCGTGCAAAAGTCGCATGTCGACAACGCTAATCCCTTCGCAAAGGCGCGGCTGGATGACCTGGTCGCCTCGCTGCCGCTCGGCCGTCTGCTGGCTGACCTGTGGGGCTCCAGGCACGTCTGGTACTTTGCCGAGGAGCTTTTCCTCAAGGCCGGGGGCAAGGCGGGGCGCTCGCCGTGGCACCAGGACACGTCCTACCTGCCGTGGGCGGGGAAGCACTTCGCCAACGCCTGGATCAGCTTCGAAGCCGTCCCCGGGCGCAATGCCCTGGAGATCGTCAGGGGCTCGCACCTCGGTGCGCGCCACGACGGCAGCACCTTCCAGAACCCCGATGACCCCACCGAGCCACTGCACGGCGGCGGGGTCTGGCCGCGCCTGCCGGACATCGAGGCCGAGCGCCGCGCCAGCCCCGATGCCTATGACATCGTCTCGTGGGCGACGCAGCCCGGAGACGTCTTGTTGCTGCACCCGGGTTCGCTGCATGGCGGCGGCCCGGTCGACGACGAGTTCCCGGACCGGCACACGCTGGTGCTGCGCTTCTTCGGCGACGACGCGGTCTTCAGTCCGTTGCCGGACCACAGCGATTCGGGCTACACGCCGGCCGGCGTGCTGTTCGTGGAAGAGCTGGCTTCGCTGACGGCGGGCGATCCCTTCCGTGCGCCGTGCTTCCGCCAACTCATCTGAGGAGAGGTATTGACATCATGACGAACTCAACCACGAAACGGCACTCGATCATTCCGCCCGGGACCCAGGCGCTCTACGACGCCTTCCATTTCGCACCGGCGACCCGGGTGGGCGACACCATCTGGGTATCCGGTCAGGTTGGCCTCGATGCCACGCTGCAACCGGGCGAGGGCATGGAGGCACAGGCACGGCTTGCCTTCGAGGCTTTGAAGGGCGTCCTGGCAGCGGCAGGCGCGAGCCTGGCCGATGTTGTCGAACTGACGACTTTCCACACGGAACTGCGACGCGATATCGAGGCCTTCACGAAGGTCAAGGACGAGTACTTTCCAAATCGCTATCCGTCCTGGACCGCGGTCGGGGTGACGGAGCTGGCGCTTCCGGAACTGTGCATCGAGATCCGCGCGGCGGCGGTTGCCGGATGCGGCGAGGCCTGAGCCCGGCCAGACCGGGAATACCCTGCCACTTTTTTTCTTTTTATCTTTGTCATAGTGACCTAATTTAGGTTCTATGTCCTATTTATGAGCGGCCGGGCCAACGACCCGGTCGCCAAGGCTGGAAGGAGACTGAGATGAAATACACAACGTTGTTCCTGAGCGTGGCCCTTGGGCTCGGTGGCGCGGCCTATGCCGCTGCGCCCGAGCAGGACGTTGCCCGGCTCGGCAAGGAGCTCACCCCGGTGGGCGCCGAGCGCGCCGGCAACAAGGACGGGACGATCCCCGAGTGGACCGGCGGCGACATGAAGGCGCCTGGTGGCTGGAAGCCTGGCGCGCCGCGCCCCGACCCCTACGCGAACGATAAGCGTGTGATTTCGATCGACGCGTCCAACGTCGACAAATACAAGGACAAGCTGGCGCCCGGGCAGGTCGAGATGGTGAAAACGATCCCGGGCTACCGGATGGACGTCTACCCGACGCACCGCTCCTGCGGCTTCCCCGACTTCTTCTACGAGCGGACGAAGAAGAATGCGACGACCGCGAAGCTTGCTGACAACGGCCAGAACCTCGCCGAGGCGGTCGGCGCCGCCGTGCCGTTCCCGATTCCGCAGAACGGCGCTGAAGCGATGTGGAACCACAAGCTGCACTGGAAGGGCGAGGGCTTCCAGATGAGCTATGCGGGCTACATCCCGCCGAAGGGCAGCGACAGCATCGGCGAGCCGCTCGGCCAGGAGGAATGGCAGATGTCGCCGATGTGGTCGCCGTCGAACAAGGGGGTGGCCGATGCCCACGGCATCGAGAGCCTGTACCTCAACACCTTTACCAGCCCGCCGTCGATCGCGGGGGACGCCACGCTCACGCAGTACAAGTTTTCCGACGCCAATGACATCTGGCTGTACTTCGCGAGCCAGCGCCGTGTGCGCCGGGCGCCGACGTACCAGTACGACGCCCCCCAACTCAACACCGAGAACCTGCTGATCGTCGACCAGTACATGCAGTTCAACGGCCCGCTCGACCGTTACGACTGGAAGCTGGCCGGCAAGAAGGAGCTGTACGTCCCCTACAACACGTATCGGGTCAATGCATCGGCGAACAAGGTCGAGGACGTCGTCAAGCCCAAGTTCCTCAGCCGCGACCTCAGCCGCTACGAGCTGCACCGCATGTGGGTGGTGGAGGCCACGCTCAAGGCCGGCATGCGGCACACCTTCCCAAAGCGCGTCTTCTATATCGACGAGGACACCTGGACCGTCCTGGTGGAGGACATGTACGACGCACAGGGCAAGGTATGGCGCACCGCCGAGATGGGGCCCTACATGGCCTGGGAAGTCCCGGCCTGCGTCTGGGCGGCCAACACCAGCTATGACCACCAGACCCACCGCGCGGTGCTCGACCGCATCGTTGCCGGCCACAAGGAGCCGGACTGGCTCGCCGCGCGCGAAGGCCGCCTGAAGGAGAAGACATTCGAGCCCGACGGCCTGCGCCGGTTCACCACACGATAAGAAAAAAGGCGCCATGGGGAGACAGTCATGAAACTGCGTGATGTTTCAGAGGCGGCGGCGCAAGCCGTCGCGGGGATGCGAATGGACCGGAAGCTGGCCCGCACGGTGATCGTGGGAATGCTGGCGGCGGCGGATGCCGGCTCGGCTTACGCCGCGCAGTGGACGCTCGACAACGGATGGTCGGTGGCCTTGGACTCGACAGTCTCGTTTGGCGTGGCGATGCGCACGTCGAAGACGAACTGCAGCTTTGTCGGCAACGACAACGGCGGCTGTGTCGGTGACGCGCCAACGCCGCTGCAGAAAAGCAACCCGGCTGTCTTCTCGTCAAACCTGGACACGCTGCGCCTGAACCAGGACGACGGCAACCTGAACTACAAGCGCTGGCAGCCGGTCTCGGCCAATGCGCAGTGGACCAGCGACCTCTACGTCAAGGGCACCGATGGCTGGAGCGGGCTGGTGCGCGGCGTCGTCAACTATGACTTTGCGACCGACCACACCAGGCGGACCGACCTCGACCCGGACGCGCGCAACTTCGCCACCAGCAACCCACGCCTGCTCGACGCCTACATTACCAAGGAGTTCGACATCGGCGACCAGCAGGCGCGTGTCCGGGTCGGCAACCAGGTGCTGAGCTGGGGTGAAGACCTCTATATCCCGGGCGGTGTCAATTCGATCAACGCGATCTACCTGCCGTCCGCGCACCAGCCGGGAACGCCGCTGAAGAATCTCTTCATCCCCGCACCCATGGTCTCGGCGAGCACTTCGCTCGGCAAGGACCTCGGCCTCGAGGCCTTCTACCAGTGGAAGTGGAACAGCTTCCAGTTCGACGCGCCCGGGACCTTCTTTTCGACCAGCGACTTCCTCGGCAAGGGTGGGCGGGGCTTCTATATCCCGACCTCAGCCGTCAATGGCGCGCTCGCAGCGTCGGGAATGGCGCCGCTTCCCAGCGGCACGATTGGCGACACGGGGACCCGGATCGTCGGCATCAATCCCGCGACCGGGATGCCATACAACCGCCGCCTGAGCACCGGGGAGCTGGCGAACCCCAATACCAACCCGGTGGGGCCCCTGCTCGGCACCGGCACCTTCATCCCGCGCGGCCCGGACAACGACCCGAGCAACAACGGGCAAGGGGGGATGGCAATGCGCTACAAGTTCCCCGACAGCGGCAATGAACTCGGCCTGTATTACTACCACTACAGCGAGAAGGTGCCGTTCGTGAGCTACAAGGTGGTCAACACCACGGCCAATCCGTTCGGCTGGCAGGCTTCCCTTGACTATGGCAAGAACCGCGACCTGTTCGGCCTCTCGTATAACTTCCAGGTTGGCGAATGGGCGATCGGCACCGAGCTGTCGTACCGCCCGAGGGACAGCGTCGCCATCGACCCGACCACGGTCATTGACCCGGGCAACCCCTACTACTGCAACGCCCTGGCCGATTTCGCGGTCAAGCCGGTCGGCAGCAGTTGCCGCGGCGCGGTCGACACGCAGCACTACCAGCTCCATCTGACCGGCATCCACATCATGTCGCCGTCGGGTTCGTTCGGCTGGCTGCTGCGCGCGCTGGGCGCCACCGAGGGCACGATTACCGCCGAAGGTGCGCTGGCGTACTACCCGAAGCTCAAGCTCAACGCCGGCATTCCGTATGCGGTCACCGCCGACTACACGCTGCCGACCAAGTTGTCGGCCGGGATGGTCCTCGCGGCTTCGGTGACGTATCCGAACATCTTCGGCACGCGCGCCTCGCTGTCACCGGATATCGCCATATCGCAGGGGATCGGGGGGTACTCGGCAACGGCGTTGCCCGGCTTCATCCAGGGCGCGGGCGCCGCTGTCATCGGCGCGACCATCGACTTCAAGACCAAGCCGGAGACAAAGATGCGCGTCGATTACACGCACAACTGGGGCGGTAGTGCGAGCAACCTGCTGCGCGACCGCGATTTCATGTCTGTCAGCCTGACCACTTCATTCTGATGCTTTCACGTCTGATAACCCGTCTGGAAGCCGCCCTGTTCGGGCATCGCCTTCCGTTTCTGCTGGTGCTGGCAGCTTTCACGGCCTGCATGGGCATGCTTGGGTCCAGGCTCCACTTGGAGGCCGGCTTCGAGAAGCAGTTGCCGCAAGGTCACGAGTACATCAAGACCTTCGAGCAGTTCCGTGACCAGCTCTTTGGCGCCAACCGGCTGACCATCACCGTCCATGCCCGCCAGGGCGACGTCTGGAATGCGGCTGCGCTTACCCAGGTACTCAAGGTGACTGAGGCCGTCACCTACCTTCCGGGCGTGGATCGGACCAGCGTGACATCGCTGTGGACGCCGAACGTCTTCTTCACCGAGATCACCGAGGACGGCTTCCGGGCAGAGGCGGTGACGGGCGGGGACATCGTGCCGGAGAAGCTCACCGCCGAGGTGATCGGCAAGGTGCGCCAACGCACGATGGCCGGCGGCCACATCGGAACGCTGGTTGCGCGAGATCAGTCGAGTGCCCTGATCACCGCCACGCTGAGCGATGTCGATGCCAGCACCGGAAAAAAGCTCGACTACGTCGCGTTCAACCGGCTGCTCGAGGAGAAGATCCGGCGCCCGTTCGAGAACGACAAGGTCGAGATCCAGATCATCGGCTTCGCCAAGCAGACCGGCGACATCGCCGACCGCGCGGCAGACGTGACACGCTTCTTCGGCATTGCCTTCCTGCTCACCGGGCTGGCAGTGTACTGGTATTGCCGGTCTGTCCGCCTGACCCTGCTGCCGCTCGCCTGCTCGCTGGTGTCGCTGATCTGGCAGTTCGGCACGCTGCGCGTGCTCGGCTACGGGCTGGACCCGCTGGCGATCCTGGTGCCGTTCCTGGTATTCGCGATCGGCGTGTCGCACGGCATCCAGCAGATCAACTTCATCGTCCGCGAGGTGGCGCATGGCACCGACTCCGCCATGGCTGCCCGGCGCAGCTTCACGGGTCTGCTGATTCCCGGATCGCTTGCGCTCATCACGGCGCTGGTGAGCTTCGTCACGCTCATCCTGATTCCGATCCCGATGATCCGGGAGCTGGCGATCACCGCGGCGATCGGGGTGGGCTACAAGATCGTCACCAACCTGATGATGTTGCCCGTGGCGGCGTCGTACTTCCGCTTCTCGCCGGAGTTCGCGCGTCGGTCGCTCGCGCGGCGCGAGCGACATAACGTGTGGCTCGAGGCCGTCGCCCGCATCGCACAGCCACGCTACGCGGCGATGGTGACCCTCGCCGGTGCCGTGGTCTTCGGCCTGGCGGTGTGGCAGAGTCAGGGGCGGCACATAGGCAGTCTCCAGGCCGGTGCACCGGAACTGCGTGCGGATTCGCGCTACAACACCGACGTGGCGGCGATCGTCAACCGCTTCGACGTAGGCCTGGACTGGCTCACGGTTGTCTTCGAGGCGGCGCCTGAGCGCAAGGGCGAGGTCTGCTCCCGCGCGGACGAGCTTCTGTTCATCGATGACTTTGCCTGGCGCATGGGTAGCGTTCCCGGCGTGGTCTCGACGGATTCGCTGGCCGGGCAACTCAAGCTTTACAACGTCGGGATGAATGAAGGCAGCCCGAAGATGGCGACCGTGACGCGAGATCGGCGCGGCCTCGGCTCGCAGTTCCAGGGTGTGAACAACCGCATCGCCGGCCTCTCGTCAATCGACTGCCGCGTGCAGGGCGTCAACCTCTATCTGCCGGACCACCGCGCAACGACGATCAAGAGTGTTGTGTCGGCGGTGAAGCAGTTCCGCGACGCAAACTGGATTGACGGCGTTCGCGTCAGGCTCGCGAGCGGCAACGCCGGCGTTCAGGCTGCCACCAATGAAGTGCTGGAGGCGAGCGAGCTGCCGATGATGCTCTATGTCTACGCCGCCATCCTCGCCCTCGTGTTTCTGGTGTATCGGGACTGGCGCGCGATGATCGCCTGCTGCCTGCCGCTGACCGTGGCGACCTGGATCGGCTACTGGTTCATGAAGAAACTGGAGATCGGTCTGACGGTGGCCACGCTGCCGGTGATGGTGCTCGCGGTCGGCGTCGGGGTGGACTACGCCTTCTACATCTACAACCGCCTGCAGGTGCAACTGGCACACGGGCTCGAGTTCACCAGGGCGCTCGAACTCGCGATGAAGGAGACGGGACTCGCAACGGTATTCACCGCCATCACGCTGTCGGTCGGCGTGGCAACCTGGACCTTCTCGAGCCTCAAGTTCCAGGCCGACATGGGCGCGCTGCTGACCTTCATGTTCATCGTCAACATGGTGATGGCGATCACGCTCCTGCCCGCTTTCGCGGCGATGCTCGAGAAGTTCTTTCCCCGTCGCGGCCCGGTGCACATGCCGGAAATTCTGAAGCACTAGGACGCAAGAAGGAGGCAATTTTCATGAACCTGCACCGATTCCTGCCGCTTGCCGCAATCGCCTTCTGGCTCGCGTGGCCGGCGGACGCGGCGGAGACCGCTGCCGCTAAACACTGGCCGACCATGGAGCCCGCCCGCCATGTCTCTAATGCGGCTGCCGCACCGTTGCTCGCGTCCGCCCGCGCAGGGAACCGCGTGGTCGCGGTGGGAGACCATGGCGTCATCCTCCTGTCCGATGACGGCGTCAAGTTCCGGCAAGCGAAGATGGTCCCCGTCCGTTCGTTGCTGACTTCCGTTCAGTTCCTTGACGCGCGGCGTGGCTACGCGGCGGGTCATGATGGCGTCGTACTTGGCACGCAGGACGGCGGCGAGACCTGGATACTCCTGCGCGCCGAGCCGGGTGTCGAGCAGCCGATCCTTTCGATGCACTTCGACAGCCTGGAGCATGGTATCGCAGTGGGCCTGTACGGTTGGGCAATCGAGACCCGCGATGCAGGCCGGACCTGGTCCGGGCTCGATGTCGAAGCTGGCGAGAATGCCGACCGGCACCTGCTGCACATGTTTGCAAGCAGCCGCGGTTCGCTGTTCATCGTCGGCGAAGGCGGAACCATCTACCGCTCGACCGACAGGGGAAAGTCGTGGGAGGGTACGACCACCGGAGACAAGGGGTCGCTCTGGTACGGACTCGTGCTCTCCGACGGCACGCTTCTCGCCTGTGGAATGCGTGGCCACGTCTATCGCAGCAGCGATGACGGCAAAACATGGCAGAGCGTCGAAGCACATACCAGCCAATCGCTGACAGGAATCGCACAACTCGCGGACGGCAGCGTGATCGTCGTCGGCATGGCCGGAACCGTGCTCGAAAGCAGGGACCACGGCAAGACCTTCACGTTCACGGAACGCGTCGAGCAGGAAGCCTTGACGGCGGTGCTCCCCGACGGATCCCGCCCGCTCCTGCTGTCGATGACCGGCCCGTTGCCGGGCGCGGGTCCAGCCAGGTAGCCAGCCTTCTCAAGCAGTCGTCCGGAACACGGACGGCAGCACCTTCATCAACGCAATTCTTGCCAAACCACAAATCTCAAGGAGACAACCATGGCAAAAAACCCAGTCGTCGTCTACGGCGCAAGCGGCTACACCGGCATGTTGATCATGGACTGGCTGATCGACCAGGACATTCCTTTCACGGCGGTGGCGCGAAACGCCGGCCGGGCGAAGGAAATGATGGCGCAGCGCGTCGTGCGCCTGGAATCGGCCAACTATGAGCTGATCGAAGCGGAACACGATGTCGATGCGCTGGTGGAAGCCTTCCGCGGTGCGAAGGTGGTGTGCAACACCGTCGGACCGTTCTCCACGGTCGGGCTGGTCGGTGTCGAAGCGGCGCTCAAGGCGGGTTGCCATTATCTCGACACCACCGGCGAGCAACCGCACCTCCGCAAGGTGCGCGACCAGTTCGGCGAACTCTATCGTCAGGCCGGCCTGCTGGTGTCGCCGTCCAATGCCTACATGTACACGTTCGCTGAAATCGCCGCCGAGCTGGCGCTCGAGACGCCCGGCGTCGATGCGCTGGAGACCGCCACGCTGTGCCGCGGCCCTCGTGGCGGCGCTGGCGTCAGCGTGGGCTCGACCGCGACGATCTTCGAGGGCTATCGCCACGATGCCTGCTTCCTGTGGGAAAAGAAGCTGACGCCGCACGCTCCGCATGCGTCGTTCAATGTCGTCGATCCCGCCTTCATGCAACCGGTGTTCTGCCTGCCGTGGGGCGGCACGTCGTTGCCCGTCAACTTCGAGCACGACCCGCGCGTGCGCAGCTGCATCTCCAGCGTGGGCTTCTATGACAACGATGCGATGCGAATGGTGCATGCGCTGGGCCAGAAGTGGGACGCCGAGTACAAGGACCTGCCGCGCGAGCAGCAGGACGCGGTGCTGAAGCAGATCGTCGATTCGACCACGCCAGCCATGCCGCCGCGCGAGCGCACCACGGTGCAGCGCACTGTCGACTTCGCCATCGGCCGCGGCCAGCTGGCATCGGTCCGGGCGACCGTGCATGGGACCACGCCGTACATCGCCACCGGGGCGATCCAGACGGCCGGCGTCATCAAGCTCCTCGACGGCGACACCGCCAGGGTCGGCTTCGCGTCCGGCTCGAAGGCGTTCGGGCACCGCTACCTGCTCGGCTTCCTGGAGCAGCGCGGGCTGGCGCGCGCGAAGGTTGCACACCTGTGAGCGCCGTCGCAGGGCCGATAGAGATTCTCAGGAATACGTGACATGGCAATTATTGATTTCTTTGACCGAGGGTGGCGCATCAACCCTCACGGCATCGCCTATATCCAGGACGAGCGCCGCTTTTCGTTCCAGGAGATCGGCGAGCTGTCCTGCCGAATCGCGAACGGGCTGATCGCTGCCGGTTTTGCAAAGGAAGCCAAAGCCGCCGTCTGGGCGGACAACGACGTCACCGCCTGGGGTTGCGCCCTTGGGACGTGGCGCGCCGGGATGGCATACATACCTGTCAACGGACGCAACGCGCCTGCGGAGAACCAGTTCATTCTCGATGCCTTTGACTGTGAGGCACTGTTCTTCCAGCAAGCGTTCGCGCCGGTGATCGAAGCGCTGCGGGACAGCCTGCCCAAGGTCCGGCTTTGGGTGTGCGTCGATGCCGGCCTGCCGTGGGCGCCGTCGCTGGCGACGTGGAGCGCGGGCCAACCGGCCACCGCGCCGCTGGTCGACTACCACATGGACGAAATGGTGACGCTTTCGGCAACCGGTGGAACCACTGGCGCGCCCAAGGGGGTGATGAACACGCACCGCGCGTACCAGACCTACTTCGCGCAGTTCATGATGGCGTACCCCTACCAGGGGGACGAGCGCCCGGTGAACCTGGCAGCCGCGCCGATGACGCATACGGCGGGGATGCTGTCGCTGCCCTGCACTGCGCGGGGCGGCACGGTGGTCGTGCTGCCGAAGCCCGATCCCGCGGCCGTGCTCGGCGCGGTTGCGAAGCATCGGGTCACGGAGTTCTTCCTGCCGCCGACGGTGATCTACCGGCTGCTCGACATCCCCGGCATCGGGAAGCAGGATTTCTCGTCACTCAGGTGCTTCCTCTATGGCGCGGCACCGATGTCGGTAGAGAAGCTCAAGCGCGCGATCGAGGTGTTCGGTCCAGTCATGGCCGGCGGCTACGGCCAGACCGAAGCCCCGGCGTCGATTTCCTACCTGACCCCGGCAGAGCATTTCAGTGGAGGCAAGATCGCTTCCGACGAAAGGCTCGCCTCGGTCGGCCGTCCCAACCCGCTGATCCGCGTGGAGATCATGAACGAGCGCGGCGAGGTGCTGCCGCAAGGCGAGAGCGGCGAGATCTGCGTGCGCGGCGACCTGGTCATGAAGGGGTATTACAAGGCCCCGGACAAGACCGCGGAGACCGTCATCGACGGCTGGCTGCACACCGGCGACATCGGCCACCTCGACGCCGAGGGCTACCTCCACATCACGGACCGCAAGAAGGACATGATCATCAGCGGCGGCTTCAATGTCTACCCGAGCGAAGTCGAGCAAGTCATCTGGGCGCATCCGGCGGTGCAGGACTGCGCGGTGATCGGTGTGCCCGACGATAAGTGGGGCGAGGCGGTGAAGGCGGTGGTGGAACTCAATGCGGGCCACGACGTGAGCGCCGACGAGCTCGTCGCACTGTGCAAGGACAAGCTCGGCTCGGTCAAGGCGCCAAAGAGCGTTGACTTTGTCGCCGCACTGCCTCGAAGCCCGGTGGGCAAGGTATTGAAGAAGGACCTGCGCGAGCAGTACTGGCAGGGCCTGCAACGCAAAATCTAAACCGGGACACCCGGGAACGACTTCACAATGAGCAATATCTACATCGCTGGTATCGCCATGACCGTGTTCGGTCGGCACTTCGAACGCAGCCTTGATGATCTCGCTGGCGAGGCGCTGCGCGGTGCCTTGCAGGACGCTGGCTGCCGCGCTGACGCCATCGGCGCGGCCTTCTACGCCGGCATCACCAACGGCGCGTTGCAGGGGCAGTGGTCGATCCCGGGCCAGGTCATCTTCAGCAAGATCGGGATCGAAGGCATTCCGGTGTTCAACGTCGAGAATGCCTGCGCGTCCGGCAGCACCGCGGTTCACCTGGCGGTACAGCACCTCCGGGCCGGCGCCTGCGACGTCGCGCTGGCGCTAGGCGCGGAAAAGATGAACGTCGCGGACAAGGCGAAGTCTCTCGCGTTGTTCGAATCTGGCTGGGACGTGTCTCGCGTCGAAGACAACTTCGCGACGCTGGCGAAGCTCGGCGAAGGCATCGTGCCGCCGCCCGGATCGGAATCGGACAGGCCCTATAGCCGCTTCATGAAGATCTACGCGGCGATGTGCCGGCATCACATGAAGACCTACGGCACCACGCAGCGTCAGATTGCCGCCGTGTCGTCCAAGAACCATCGGCATTCGGTGCACAACCCGCATTCGCAGTTCCGCCAGGCCTTCACCATCGACGAGGTGCTGGCCGCGCCGCCGATCACCTATCCGATCACGCTGCCGATGTGCGCGCCGGTGTCGGACGGCGCGGCGGCGGCAATCCTCTGCACCGAAGAGGGCTTGCGGCGCATCGGTGCCGATCGCAGTCGCTGTATCCGGGTTGCGGCCAGCGTGATCCGCAGCTTCACGCATCGGCGCATCGATGAACCGGAAAGGGGCATCGGCCGCCTTGCTGCGCTGCAGGCATACGAGCAGGCCGGCGTGGGCCCGCAAGACATGGATGTCGCCGAGGTGCACGATGCGTCAGCGATGGGAGAGATCATCCAGGCCGAGAACCTGGGGCTGGTGCCGCCCGGCGAAGGTGGCCCCGCTGCGGAGCGCGGCGATTTCACGCTTGGCGGGCGCATCCCCATCAATACCTCCGGTGGCCTCGAATCCAAGGGCCACCCGCTCGGCGCGACCGGCATTGGCCAGCTCTACGAGTTGGTTACCCAACTGCGCGGGGATGCCGGCGTGCGACAGGTGCCAGGCGCGCGTCATGCGATCCAGGAAAACGGCGGCGGATTGCAGGGCGTCGAAGAGGCGGCGCTCGCCATCCACATCTTGAGCAAGAACTAAGGGAGAAAGACATGGTTCGGTTCGACGGGCAGGCCAGGCAGGCGTATCGCCCGCTCGGCGGGTGGGTGGATAAGCTGGATGATCCGCAACCCGAGCTGGAGGGTGACGTCAGTGCGGACGTGGTAGTGGTCGGGGCCGGCTTTGCCGGGTTGTCAACCGCGCTGGAGCTTGCCGCGCGCGGGGCCAAAGTGATTGTCCTCGAGCGCGAGTTCGCCGGCTTCGGCGCGAGCGGGCGCAACGCGGGCTATCTCGCCGGCGGTCAGGGGCTGGAGTACGACCTGTTCCTCAAGCGCGTGGGGCGCGAGCAGGCGAAGCATATCGTGGGCTTCTACGACGAAGGCGTCGACTACGTGGAACGGAAGCTGGGCGAGTACGGGATCGACTGCGACTACAACGCGTCGGGCATTATCCGCGCGGGCGTCCATCCGTCCCAGGAGAAGAAGCTGCGCGAGAGTATGCACACCGGCATTGAACTCGGCTCTGCCGGGGAATTCCTGGACCAGGCCGCGATGCGGGCACGCGGCATCCCGCCGGCGTTCCTGTTCAGCTGCTACGTCCCCACTGGCGGCACACTCGACCCCGGCAAGTATGTGATGGGGCTGCGGCGCGCGGCGCTGCGCGCGGGAGTGAGGCTCTGCGAGAACACGGCAGTGCAGTCCTGGGACGAAGGTGCCACCGTCAGGGTGCGGACCGCGCGGGGCAGCGCGAGCGCGCCGTTCGTGGTGCTCGCCACCAACGCCTATACGCCGCAGCTCGGCCTGCTGCGGAACAAGGTGATGCCGCTGCGGGTGTCGGCGCTCGAGACCGAGCCGCTGTCGGCGACCCAACTGGCGTCGCTGGGCTGGCCCCGGCGCGAGGGCATCGTGACTTCGCACTGGACGATGGAAAGCCATCGCCTGACGGCACGCAATACGCTGGTGCTGACCACGAAGCGGCTCCGTTACGTCTATGGCTCGCAGACACCCAACGTGCCGGATGAGGCGTCCTATCGTGCACTGGCAAAGGCGCTGCACGAGCGGTTCCCCATGCTGGGAGCCGTTGCTATCCGGTCATGCTGGAGCGGCTATATAAGCTTTGCCTACGATGCGCTACCTGTGGTCGGCGAAGCCGGAGCGCAGCGGAACATTCTCTATACCGCCGGGTGTTCCGGGCACGGCGTCGGCACTCAGTCGCTGATGGGGCTATTGCTGGCCGAGCGGATTGGCGGCGCCGAGCACCCGCTGCTTTCGGCGCTGCGCCACAAGACACCGTCTACGCTGCCAGAACCGCTGCAATGGTGCGCCGTCAATTCCGCGCTGGGCGTGGCCAATATGCTGGACGAGCGCGTGAACCGCAAGGCGCGGGACGCAGCTCTCCAATAGGGCCGGCCTGCAATTGCCGCCGCTGTTATCGACAATGGAGGAAACCGCCGCCGAACCGACCCGGGCGCCATGCGCCTCGACGGGCGTCAGATATAATGACGCCCGCCCAGCGAACCGCTGGCGCGATCCTTTTCGCAGGGCTGGAACGCCCTTGTACGAGGCAGAAGAAAATGACAGTGCCTATGGAGCAGCGCAGCACCAGAAAGCGGCGCGCGTCGAGCGCGGCGCCGGCAGGAGCAGACCCTGAGACCTTGCGAGCCCAGGGCTTGCGCACACGCAATGCCATCGTTCGCGTTGCCAGAAAGCTGCTGCTTGAAAGCGGCAGCCTGGAGTTCTCGCTGCGTGCCGTCGCCCTCGGCGCGGGGATCAGCATCAGTAACCTCCAGTACTACTTTCCGACCAGGCAGGCCGTCCTGCGGGCGATCATGGCGCCGATTATCGACGCCTATCTCGAGGATCTGAAGTGCGCGCTGGACAGCAGCGTCTCGCCGCGCGAATCGCTCGACGCGCTGCTGGAGAAGGCGCTCACCGACGCGAGGAATGCCAAGGACTCGGCGCTGTGGTGGCACTTTATTTCGCTGGCGTCGACGGATCCCGAGTGTGCCCGGATGTTTGACGAGTGGTACGACACGCTGACTCGCGGCATCGCGGAACTGCTGCGCGCCGTGAATCCGAAGCTGAAGACGGCCGACAGCCTGCACGCGGCCTCGCTGCTGATTGCACTGGCGGACGGCCTCGCGCTGCAACTCGGGGCGGGACGGCGCAAGCGCGATTACCCGCGCGGCCTCGACGCGGCATTCCGGGCCGCCGTCAATGACATCGTGCTGCGGGACAGGTCGACCGAAGCGACCGGCTAGCCGCTGCAACGCCGTTGCACAGGCTCGGGGAGACAGGGAATACCCTGTCTTTTTTTTCGCTTGTATGTTTGGCAACATGACCTATGTTTTGTAATGTGTTCTATTAAATCGGCAACCGGATTCCCGGCAGGCCGGTGCGCATGTTTCCACGACAGGAGGAGACCAAAATGATTCGTTTGCACAAGACCGCAGCGTTGCCGGCGACCGGCATGACCGGATTCGAGACGCCGCTGGGCGAAGAGGAAAGCGCGATCCAGCAGACTGTCCACCGCTTCGCGCGCGACGTGCTGCGGCCGGTCGGCCGGGAGCTCGACCGCATGACACCGGAGGAGGTCATCGCCCCCGGGTCGCCGTACTGGGCCGCGATGATGGAAAGCGCGAAGCTCGGACTCGATCCGCAGCTCATCGCGCAGTTCCCGCCCGAGACCGCGGTGCGCATCGAATCGCTGATCGGTGAAGAGCTGGGCTGGGGGGATTCGGGCCTGGCCGTTTCGCTCGGCGCCGCGACGATGCCGATGATGATGGCGCAGTCGATCGGAAATCAGGAGCTGATCGACATGTGCGCCGGCAAGGTCGGCTGCTGGATGAACACGCAGCCCGACCGCGGCTCCGATGCCGCGATCCTGTACCGCGAAGAATTGAGCGCGGGCGGAAAGCAGCCGACTGGAAACGTCACCGCGAAGGTCGGCGCCGACGAGATCGTCATCAACGGGCAGAGCTCGGCGTGGGTGTCGAACGGGTCGGTGGCGCAGGTCGCGCTCGCCTACATGGCGGCGGACTATGGCGATGGCTTCCACGGCACGGGCGAGCATGGCGCGTTCACCAACGGCATCGGCATGATCCTGCCGCTCGATCTGCCGGGCATTTCGCGCGGCAAGCCGCTGGACAAGATCGGCCAACGCGCCTTGCCCCAGGGCGAGATCTATTTCGACAACGTCAGGGTGCCGAGGCGTTTCGCCGTCGCGCTGAAGGACGACTATCTCGGCAACCTGGCCTCGACCTGGTCGTACGCGGGCACGCACATGTGCCAGGTCTTCGTCGGCGCGGCCCGCGCCGCTTTTGAGCTGGCGCTTGCCTATTGCCACGAGCGCAAGCAGGGCGGGGCGCTTCTGATGGAGCACCAGATGACGCATCTGCGCGTGGGGGAGATGCTGCGCCGGCTGGAGATGGCACGCGCCATCGCCCGCCGCAGCCTGGCCTTTTCACGCATGTCCCCGCAGAGCCACCCTTACGCGACGGCGCAGGCCAAGGTCAGCGTGACCGAAGAAGCCATGAAGATCACGCACGAGGCGTTCCAGCTTTTCGGCGGCAACGGCACCACGCGCGAATTTCCGATTGAGAAGCTCTTCCGCGACGTGCGCTCGGCGCTGATCGAAGACGGCGAGAACTACATCCTCACGTCGCGCCTGGGCGTGCTGGCAGGAAAGCTCTACCAGAACGGGTGGGCGCGGGAGTAAGTGACCGAGTATGCGCGAGATGCCGGCCGTCGCAGCGGGCGGCCGCGCACTAGACAAGACAGCCATTTGCATTGAGAAGCAGTGATGAGTTCATGTTCCTGCGCGACCGGCGCGGCCGCCTGGGGGCGACAGCCTGACTCCAGTGAGTTGCTCCACTTGATCCGGGCGTCGGTGGCAAGCATTCGCATGGATGCCGCGGACGGTGCCGCCATCGAACGTCGCCTGTCGAGCCTTTTGCGGCACGCGCTCGCGACGGGCTCGCCGTTCGATATCGCGCTGGTGCTGGGGAGCGCGGCCGAGCTCATGCTGTTCCCGGAGCAGGAAGTCCTGGAGCAGTGTACTGCCGCCGTGCAACAGGCCGATCAGCAGGCGCTGCGCGGGCTCGTCTGGGCTGTCAGGCACAGAAGCATGAGAGGCGGGAAGGGCGTTCGCAGGTTCGCGGTGGACCCGCAATAAGACTACAAGAGACAGCAAAGCATCATGGGAAAGTTTTCGTCCTCTGGCACTTCAATCAACAGGCAGCGAAGGCAATGGCTAAAAATGGCCGGCGCCTCCACGGCGGCGGGAACCATCGGCTTGAGCCCGGGGCTGGCCAGGGCCGGCAAGTCTGAGGACGTCCTCGACATCGCCATTATTGGCGCAGGCCTGGCAGGCCTGACCGCCGCGCGGGATTTGCGCCAGGCTGGCTGCGAGTCCTTCGTCGTGCTGGAAGCGCGCAATCGTGTGGGTGGGCGGACGCTCAACTACGAGGTGGGCTCCGGACACGTTTCCGAAGTCGGGGGGCAGTGGATCGGTCCCGGCCAGACGGCCGTGGCGGATCTGGCGCGCGAACTCGACGTGGGCACGTTCCCAACCTACTACAAGGGAAACACGGTCGTCCTCGGCGGTGACGGCCGTCTGGAGGCCGACCTGAAGGGCACCTTCGGCAGCGACGAGGCGATCGGTGCCAGGCTCAGTGAACTGTCGCGCAACGTGCCGGCGGGCTCGCCGTGGAAGTCTGCGAAGGTGGCCGAGCTGGACAAGCTGTCGGTCGGTGACTGGCTGGCCCGGCAACAGGTCAAGCCTGAGGATCGGAGCGGATGGAATGCGAGCATCGGGCTTTCCGGCGGCGTGATGCCGGCCAAGATGGGGATGCTGCATTTCCTGTCGATGATCAACTCGGCGGCCTGCGACTACATGCAGCTCGACAGCATCAAGCACAGCGCCCAGGAGACGCGATTCATCGGCGGCTCGCAAGTGCTCAGCATCAGGATGGCGCAGGCACTGGGTAAAAAGGTGCGCCTGTCATGCCCGGTCCGCCGGATTGCGAACTGGGACCGCGAGGTTGTCACGCTGCAGACGGACCAGGGCGCGGTGCGCGCCCGCCAGGTCATCATTGCCATGCATCCGGCCCTGTGCCATCAGGTGCAGTTCGATCCGCCGCTGCCGGAGAAGCGCGCCGCGCTGCAACGTGCCTGGCCCGCCCATTCGCCGGCGCGGAAGACGGCGATGGTCTATACCCGGCCATTCTGGCGCGACAAGGGCTTGAATGGACATATCTTCCAGGTCGACGGGCCGATCATCTGGGCCTTCGACAACTCTCCGCCAGGGGGCGAGATCGGCGTCATCAATGCCTTCATCTCGAACGCGCAGGTCCCCTCGGATCATCAGGCGGCTCGGCGGTTCCTGTCAGAAATCTACGCACGCGCTTTCGGTAGTGAAGCGTTGTCCCCGGTGTCATACCACGATCACGACTGGGGCCGCGCCGACCCCTGGACGCTCACCTGCGTCTCCGCCATTCCGCCAGGCTTCTGGAGCACCCACGGCGAGGCGCTGCGCCCGTCCTGCGGAAAGCTGATCTGGTCGGGGACGGAGACCGCCGAGATCTGGGCCGGCTATATGGACGGCGCCGTGCGTTCCGGCCACCAGGCCGCGCTCCAGGTACTCAATACCCTGCGTCGCGTTTAGGAGGCGGAAATGAAGAAACGGATATTGCTGGGCGCTGTCGCGCTCGTCGCCTCAGGACTGCTCGCCTGGTTCGGCCCCGACCTTCTCGGGTTCTATCGCCTTGACCGTTATATCTCGGCCTCGACCGCAGCCTACGATGCCGACAGCGGCCCGTGGCCACACGTGACCGACGCTTGCGTTCACTGCCACGGCGTCAAGGGGAACTCGCTCCATCAGGGCTACCCGAGCCTCGCAGGCCAGCCGGCGCCGTACGTGGCGGCCCAGCTTCACAAGTTCGCCAGCGGGGAGCGGGCCAATCCGACCATGGCACCGTTGGCCATGACGATGAGCGAGACCGAGATCAGCCATCTGGCGGAACACTTCGCCAGGCAGCCGGCCGGCGCCAACCGGTACTTCATGCCGGAAGCCGCATTGCTGGGGAAAGGCAAGCAGTTGGTGGCGTCGGGCGGCTGTGCCGCGTGTCACGGTAGCGGACTGACGGGCCACGACACATTCCCCCGCCTCGCCGGCCAGGGCTACGACTATCTGCTGGCGCAGTTCGACGCGTTTGCCGCCGGCAAGCGCAGCGAGCCGAGCGGCATGATGAAGGCCATTGCCACGGCCGCCTCGGCGGAAGACCGCAAGGCGATGGCGACGTACCTCGCCAGCCTGGCGCCGCGCAAAGAGTGATGAATCCAATCCTGCAAATCGAGTCTTAGGAGTCGTGATGGACCGCAACCTTTATCTTCTCTGTTTTGCCATGTTCGTCCTCGTGACGACGTCATCGATCTACGGCCTGAAGTTCCTCGGGAAGGGCAACTATCTGCTTGGCTTCGAATGGCTGATCGTGACCTTCTCGGCGTCGAATTTCCTGCTCTTTGCCCTGGGCGGCGTGCAGTTCTCCTATCGCATCTCTTACTTCTGCGACGCGTTCTCACGGGGCTTCGGCATCCCGGTGATCGCCCTCGCGGGACTGATGGCCGTCACGCATCGCTACAAGCCGTCCATCCTGATGGATGTCTTGTTCTTCGCCGGCGCGATCGCGGGGACGATCGTGCTGGTGGCGGTCGACGCCGTGGCGCAGCCCAAGCCGTATTTCTACGTGGCGATGTGGTCGGCGTTCTCGCTGTACCTGGCCTGGTTCGCCTGGAAATTGCAGAGCGCCGGAGAGAGCCTGCACGCATTCGGCGTGTTCGTGGTCCTGCTGACCGCGCAGGCCATCGCCTGCATCTACGACTTCCACACGATTCCCGGCGATGACGCGCAGCACCTCACCTTCTTTACGCTCGCTTGCCTGACCTGGTCCTTCATGTGCGTCGAGTTGTATTACGCCTATCGCGCGCTGGAGCGAGCGGAGAAGAGCGCGGGATCGCTGGCGCCCATGCCGGCGCTGCGCTGAGCAGGGCGACCGTATGAGCCAGGATTATTCGGCGTTTACCGGCACCAGGCCGGTGACGGAAACATCGGGCTTCGACCCGGCCGCGCTGGAGGCGTGGATGGCCCGGCACGTGGAGGGCTTTGCCGGTCCGCTGACCGTCGAGCAGTTCAACGGCGGCCAGTCCAATCCCACCTTCAGGCTGGTCACGCCTCGCCAGGCCTACGTCATGCGTGCCAAGCCGGGGCCGCGGGCAAAGCTGTTGCCGTCGGCGCACGCGATCGAGCGAGAATTTCGCGTGATGGCAGCGCTTGCCGATACCGAGGTGCCAGTGGCGAGGATGCTTGCCATGTGCGAGGACGAGGCCGTGATTGGCCGTGCCTTCTACATCATGGAATGCGTCAACGGTCGGGTGCTCTGGGATCCATCGCTGCCCGGCATGAGCAACCATGAGCGCAAGGCAATCTACGATGAGATGAATCGCGTCATCGCGGCGTTGCACTGCGTCGACTACAAGGCCATCGGCCTCGCCGACTATGGCAAGCCGGGCAACTTTTTTTCCCGTCAGATCGAGCGATGGAGCAGGCAGTACAGGCTTTCCGAAACAGAATCCATTCCGGCGATGGATGCGCTCATTGCATCGTTGCCCGACCATATTCCGCATGAAGCGGAGGAACATGTCTGCATCGTGCATGGTGACTACCGGCTCGACAACCTCATATTCCATCCAACCGAACCCCGTGTCCTCGCGTTGCTCGACTGGGAACTCTCGACGCTGGGGCATCCGATGGCGGACTTCAGCAATCACTGCATGAGCCGGCATGTTGCACCCGGCCCGCTCCGGGGCATGGCAGGTATCGACCCCGCAAGCCTCGGCATCCCGGACGAGGCGGCGTATCGCCGTGCCTATGAACGACGCACCGGACGCAGGATTCCCGGCGACTGGAATTTCTACCTCGCTTTCAGCATGTTCCGGACCGCTGGCATTCTGCAGGGGATCATGAAGCGTGTGGCGGATGGCACGGCGTCATCGGCGCAGGCGCTCGAAGCGGGAAAGCTTGCCCGGCCAATGGCGGGGCTGGCCTGGAAGTACCTGCAAAAGCAGGCACGCTGACCCGGCCCACAATCCTCTCAACATCATTGCGGCATGACGAACTCAACCCTCACCACTCTCGGTCCGCCGAGTTTCTCCGACTCCCTTGATTTCACAGGAAAGACTGTGCTTGTCGTGGGCGGCTCCAGCGGCATCGGCAACGGCATCGCGCAGGCATTCCGGCAACTCGGTGCGCAGGTTCATGCCTGGGGCACGCGTGCCCGGGCTTCCGACTACAGCGCCGACGAAGGCTCCGATCTTTCCGGCCTGCACTACGCGCAGGTGGATGTCTCCGATCAGGCAGCCGTCAACGCCGCCCAACCCGCCTTCGAACGCCTTGACGTGCTGGTCCTTGCGCAAGGCACGATCCTGTACAAGCGAGCCGAGTTCGAGATGGCTGCCTTCGACCAGGTGCTGCGCGTGAATTTGTCCAGCACGATGGCCTGCGCGCTCAAATTCCAGCCGATGCTCCGTGAGAGCCGCGGTTCGCTGATCACGCTGAGTTCGATCGCTGGCTTCCGATCTGTGCGGGGGAATCCGGCCTACGCCGCATCCAAGTCTGGTGTGGTGGGGCTGACCCGCACTCTGGGTGAAGCCTGGGCGCCTGACGGAATCCGCGTCAACGGCATTGCCCCTGGGCTGGTGGACACCAAGCTCACCAAGGTCACAACCAATTCGCCGGCGCGGCTCGATGCGGCCCTTTCCCGCGTGCCCCTCGGCCGCATGGGCCTGCCACAGGAGATAGCCGGAACGGCCGTCTTCCTGGCCTCTCCCCTGGCGTCCTACATGGTCGGGCAGACCCTGGTCGCCGACGGCGGCCTGACGCTGGCCTGAGCAAAGAACCCTTGCACATCTGCGCGCCAGGACGGGGCGCCGAACAACGTCGATCACCTCGACACGGCCGAACCTGACCGGCCGGCTCAGTCCAGCTTCCGCCCCGCCGTCTCCGGCACCATCGCCAGCCCCACCAGCGATACCAGTCCGCAGGCAATCACATACAGGGCCGGCGCACTGGGGCTGCCGGTCACCCCAATCAGCCACGTCGCCAGGAACTGCGCAAAGCCGCCGAATACCAGCACGCCGATGCAGTAGACAATCGACAGGCCGGTGGCCCGGATGCGACGCGGGAACAGCTCGGAGAGCATCACGACCGAGGGCACCACATTGATCACCAGCGTCAGGGCCAGCACGGACACTGCGCCCAGCAGCGTCGGCAGGCCGGGCCTGGCATTGATCAGCATGAAGGCCGGGTAGATCAGCACCAGCATGGCGATGCGCGACCACAGGATGACCGGGCGCCGGCCGACGCGGTCGGACAGGCGGCCGGCCCAGGCCGCCAGCGCCACCTGCACCGTGGCCGCCAGGCAGCCGGACCACATGCCCAGCGAAAGCGGCATCTTCAGCACCGTGACGGCGTAGCTCGTCATGTAGTGCAGGACGATATAGGTGGCCGCCGTGCCGCCGATGGTGATCAGCACACCCGCCACGATCATGCGGCCATGGCGCGTGAACAGCTCGGCCAGCCCGGCACGCTCGCCGCTGCCGTGTCCGGCGCTGCCGCCGGTTTCGTCAAGGTGGCGCCGGATGTAGATGCCCACCGGAATCACCAGGATGCCGATGACGAACGGCACGTGCCAGCCCCAGCTCTCCAGCGCCGCGGCCGGCAGCAGGTTGGTCAGCGCCAGTCCCACCAGCGAGCCCAGCAGCACGTTCAGCCCCTGGCTGAACATCTGCCAGCTGCCGTAGTAGCCGCGCGTATTGTCATCGGCGTATTCCATCAGCAGCGCGGTCGATGCGCCCATCTCGCCGCCGAGGGCGAAGCCCTGCACCAGCCGCGCCAGGACGATCATCACCGGCCCGATCCAGCCGGCCTGCGCGTAGGTGGGCGCCACCACGAACAGCGCCGAGCCGAGACCCATCAGCAGCAGCGTCAGCGTCATGGCCGGCTTGCGGCCGACCCGGTCAGCGTACAGGCCGAGCATGACGCCGCCCAGCGGCCGGGCCACGAACCCCACGCCAAAGGTGGCGAGCGACAGCATCAGCGGAGCGAGTGCGCCGCCGACCGGAAAGAACAGCTTGCCGATCAGCACGGCGAAGAAGCTGTAGACGGTGAAGTCGTAGAACTCCAGGCCGTTGCCGATGGTGATGGCGGCGATGGCACCGCGCCTCGGCACCGCGCGTGCCACGGGGCTGTCCTGGGCGAGCGCGCCGCCGGGCGCGGTGACAATGGATTGCGGGGTCATGCGGTGTCTCCTTTTATATTTCTGCTGGCGCTTCTCAGGCCAGAAAGCGTTCCGCCAGCTTGACCCAGTACGTCGCCCCGAGCGGCAGGCAGGCGTCATTGAAGTCATAGCCGGGGTTGTGGACCATGCAGCCCCCCTCTCCGTCGCCGTTGCCGATGATCAGGTAGCAGCCGGGGCGCTGTTCCAGCAGGAAGGCAAAGTCCTCGCTGCCGGTCAGCGGCACCATGTCCTCGATCAGGCCGTCCTCGCCCAGCCACTCTCGCGCCACGTCGCGCGCCAGTTCGGTTTCGGCAGAATGGTTCACCAGCACCGGGTAGCGGCGGTTGTAGTCCACCTCGGCGCGTGCGCCGAAGCTCTCGGCCTGGGCGTGTGCCAGGGCGGTGATGCGCTGCTGGAGCAGGTCGCGCACCTCGGCGCGCAGGGCGCGCACCGACAGGCGCAGCTCGGCGCTTTCCGGAATCACATTGGGGGCTTGCCCTGACTGGATCGAGCCGACCGTGACAATGGCCATGTCGAGCGGATTGACATTGCGCGCCACCACGCTCTGCAGCGCCATCACCATCGACGCGCATGCCACGACCGGGTCGATCGCCTTGTGTGGCACCGCGCCGTGGCCGCCGCGCCCGGTCACGCGGATCGTGACGGTATCGGAAGACGCCATGAAAGGTCCGGGCAGGAAGCCGAACTTGCCGACCGGGTGACCGGGCATGTTGTGCAGGGCGAACACCGCATCGCAGGGGAACAGGTCGAACAGGCCGTCCTCGAGCATTTCGCGAGCGCCGCCCATGCCTTCTTCGGCAGGCTGGAAGATCAGGTGCAGCGTGCCGCGGAAGGGCTTGTGCGTGGCGAGATGCTTTGCCGCTGCCAGCAGCGTGGCGGTGTGGCCGTCGTGCCCGCAGGCGTGCATCTTGCCCTCGATGCGGCTGGCGTATGGCAGGCCGGTGGCTTCCCGGATGGGCAGGGCATCCATGTCGGCCCGCAGGCCGAGTGCGCGGCCCTCGCCATTGCGCAGCGTGCCCACTACGCCGGTGCGGCCAAGCCCGCGGTGCACGCTGTAGCCCCAGGCCTGCAGGCATTCCGCCACCAGGTCGCTGGTGGCGAATTCCTCGAAGCCGAGTTCGGGATGGGCGTGGATGCGGTGGCGCAGTGCCACCATCTCGTCTTCGATGGCCCGGATGCCGGGCAGGACGGCGTCCTGATGCATGACTGTGTCTCCTGTTGGGATGACGGGATCATAGGAGGCGCCAGTGGCCCGCGGGAGGCCCAATCTTGTTATCCTGACAACCCCTGGTTGTCACCGCCGCATCATGAAACTCCATCAGCTCCAGGCCCTGTCCGCCGTCGCGGACGCGGGCAGCATTCGTGCCGCGGCCCGCCTGCTGGGGCTGTCGCAGGCGGCCGTCACCAAGGCCTTGCGCGAACTGGAATCCGAAGTGCAGTTATCGCTGCTTCATCGCACTGCGCGTGGCGTCGCTTTCACGGAGGCCGGGCAACGGCTGCTTGCCCATGCCAGGCTGGTCGTGCACCAGGTCGAACGCGCGGGCGCCGAGCTGGCGGACCTGCGCGGCCAGGATGAAGGCCAGGCCGGGCGCCTGTCGGTAGCCCTGACGCCGTGGATCATGCTGACCTTCCTGTCTGAAACCCTGCAGCGCTTTCGCGAGCGCATGCCGCGCGTGCAGCTGGAAATCTTCGAAGGGCTGACGGCGGTGGCGCTGCCGCGCCTGCGCGAAGGCCTGCTCGATTTCGCCGTGGTGCCATTCACGGCGGCCATGTCGGACCAGGAATTCGACAGCGAACCGTTGCTGGCCTACGGTTCCTGCGTGATCGCCAGCCGGGAGCACCCGTGCGCGACAGAGACTTCCCTGCACCGGCTGCTGGAGCAGGACTGGGTGGTCAACTACACCTCGGCCAGTTACCCCGCGCTGATGCAGAACCTGTTCTGGCAGCATGGCGCGCGCATCGAGCCGTGCCGGCTGCATTGCGCCCACTCGACCACGCTGCTGCTGGAGATGGTGCGCCATGCCGGCATGCTGAGCTACTGCCCGCGTCCGCTGCTGCTGAGCGGCGCCATGCGTGGCTGGTCGGCGGCCCTGCCGCTGGCCGAGCAGTTCGAAACCACGGGCCTTGGCATCATCACGCGCCGCAACGCGCTGCAGGGGAGTGCCGCGCAATGCTTTGTCGATTGCCTGAAGGCGGTCATCCGGCGCCGCGCCCGTTCGGCCGCCCGCGAGGATCGCGAGCTGTTCGACCTGCTGGACGTGCGCTACTAGCGCGATGCCGCCGGGCGCGGCAGTCAGGTATGGAAGCTCCGTGAGGGCAAGGCCTTCGCCGCCTGCGCTTCCTCTCCGCTACGCTCGAACTCCGCTATGACCTGCGCACCCAGCAGCAGCAAGGTCGCGGCAATCTCCAGGCTCAGCAGCACGATGATGGCGGTGGTCAGCGACCCGTAGACCCGGCTCACCTGCGACAGCGTGGCGAAGTACCACACCAGCACATGGCGCGAGATCTCCCAGAGGATGGCTGCCGTTACCGCGCCGAGGAAGGCGTGGCGCAGTGAAAGACGGCCGACCGGCATGACCAGGTAGATGGAAGTCAGCAGCAGGACCTCGCCCACCAGCCCCAGCACGTAGAGGAGGCCGGTGGAGAGCCGGCCGAGCGACCAGTCGTGGCCGAGCACTTCCACATGGCGCTCGCCGATTGCCATCAGGCTGCCGGATACCACCGACACCAGCAGCAGGCCAAGGCTGAGCACCACGATATAGCAGTAGGGCAGTATCGCGGAAATCAGGAAGTGGCGCCGCCGGATGGCCACGCGGTGCACGAAGATCACCGACATGGCGTTCTCCAGCACGGTGAAGGCGAGCGAGCTGAAAAACATCATCGTCACCAGCAGCACCCAGCCGATCGTGCCGCGGTTGTGCAGGAAGCTGGCCAGCTCGCCGACCAGCGCGCGCGACTGCCCCGGCACCAGCCATTCGAGGTAGCGGGAAAGCGTGGCCAGCAGCAGGTCCGGATCGATGACATGCGACAGCGCAATCATCATCAGGATCAGCAGCGGCACGATGGACAGCAGCGCGTAATACGCCACCGCGCCGGCCAGCAGCAGCCCCTGGTTGGCGCGGAACTGCCGCAGCGTGCGCAAGGCAAAGGGGCCGGGGTGGTGAAGCAGGTCGCGGACGCGCGCGTCGAGAATCTGCATGGCAGGGTGCTGTGAGCTGTGCTCCCAGCAATATCGTGCTTCGGACGCCGCAGCGCAAGCCGCAGATCATTCGCGCGGCGCAGGCCGCGCGACGGTTGGGACGCTAAGAGGGATCTTTGGACCGCGTACGCGACACGGCTGCCATCACGCCCAGGCCAAGCACGATCAGGCAGGCGATGCCGATATAGACCGGCGCCAGGCCTGCCGTGCTGAGCCCCCACGCGATACCGCCGACCAGCAACAGCACGCCTATCAGATACAGCGCGAACGACATAAGGCACCTCCTGTGAGGGGAGCAGAATGCTGCGACTTGTACTCAATCTAGGCGGGAACCGGCGCAAGCGGGGTCGGACAATGGCGGAGCGTGACGTAGGTCTGTTCTGACCTGGCGGGTGACGGGTGCGGCAGTTTCCCGCTCCTCCCACGCGGAAGCGGGAGAGGAGCAAGCCGGGACTCAGACCTTGATATCGATGTTCTGGCCCAGATGCGGCGGATTGCTGGCCGCGCCTGCCTGCGGTGCTGCCTGCAGCAGGGCGGCGACGCCCTGGGCCTGCAGGTCGAGCGACTTGCGCAGCATCAGCAAGGACACCGGGTCGGTGCCCGGGTTGCTTGCCGCGCTGACGTTGGATATTTCCATAGCGGTTGTTCCTGGTCGAGATTGGGAAAGGTAATGCCGCGGGGAAGGCGCGACGAATCCAGCCCGCGCGGACTTCCCTGCATCATCAATGACGGCCGGATTCCCCGATTCTTGAATGCCCCAGCGAAAGCACAGGCGCGGCACTTGTGTATAGCGCCACCGCGGGCAAAGCCCCGTTGCGCGATCCGACACAATATTTCCGCGCCCGGCCGGTCAAAAAAAACACGCTGCGCCTGCCGTTGCGGCCGCCCGGCCAGCACAGGCGCCTTCTGTCAACAGGATCCGGGAGCTGGCCGATTGGAAATTGCTGTTGAGCTGATGACACGCATCGGCATCCTGCTGGTGCTGATCGCATTCAGCCACGCCGCCGCGCTACGGCTGCGCGTGCCGGATTCACTTGTCCTGACCGCGATGGGCGTGCTGCTTGGCGTCGGCTACCTGGTTCTGCAGCGCGTGGCGCCAGATCTGGCAGGGCAGACGATCGCGCCGTTCCTGTCTCCCTCTCTGCCCCCCGAGGCCTATCTCTGGATCTTCCTGCCGCCAGTGCTGTTCCAGGCCGCGATGGAGGTGGACACCAGCGAGCTGCTTGCCGATATTGCGCCGATCCTCGTGCTCGCCATCGGCGCAGTGTTCACCGCGACTGCCTTTGTCGGTGGCGCCGCGTACCTGACCAGCGGGCAAAGCCTGACGGTGTGCTTCCTGCTCGGGGCGATCATCAGCACGACCGATCCGTCCACGGTCATTGCCCTGTTCCAGGACGGCGGAGCGCCCAGGCGGCTGATCCGGCTGATCGAAGGGGAAAGCCTGTTCAACGACGCGGCGGCGATTGCCATCACCACGCACCTGATCGCCACACTGGGCGGGCCGGCGGCCCGATCGCTGACTGGCTCCGCGGCGGGGGATCTCCTGCTTTCACTGATCGGCGCCGCCGCATTCGGCCTGCTTGCCGGCTCTCTGCTTGCCGCCATGGTGAGGGTATTGCGCGGTCCGGCACTGTCTGAGTTTTCGCTTTCGCTTGCCTTGCCCAGCCTGCTCTATCCCGCCGCCGAGCACTGGCTGCACGTGTCCGGCGTGGTGGCGGTGGTGTGCGCGGGCCTGGCGGCAGGGCGGCAGCTGCGCGCGCGGCAGACGCCCGCGGAATCCGTCATGTTCCGCGAATTGTGGTGCCATCTTGCGGCGTTCTCCGGTTCCGCGGTGTTTCTTCTGGCGGCATTGCATGTGCCGACCATGCTGCGCGACTTCCGCACTGCGGACGCCTTGGTGCTGTGCCTGGTGGTGATTGCCGCGCTGTTGAGCCGGCTCGGCACGATCGGGATCTGTCTGCCGCTGCTGAGCCGGATGGGCGCGTGCGAGCCGGTGCCACGCAAGCACCGGCTGCTGATCGCATGGGGCGGCGTGCGCGGGCCGGTGACGCTGACGCTCGCGCTGTGCGTCGCGCGCAACGACGCGCTGCCGGCCGACGCGCGGCATATTGCGGCAGTGGTCGCGACGGCGTTCGTGCTGCTGAACCTCGTCTGCAACGGGTTGACGCTCAGGCTGCTGATGCGGCGGCTCGGCATTCAGATGCCGGCGGATGAGTCGCCGGATCCGGATAAGGCGCCGGCCGCCGCGACGCTCACGGCACCTCGACGACCTTGATTTCCTCCCGGTAAGGATGGCGCAGGCGCAGCGCAGCGACGATGGCCTTAAGAACCCATTTCATAATGAAGAAGGGTCCCCTTCTTCATTATGAAATGGGTTCTAAGACATTCCCGCCAGTTATCGCGTTATGCCAGACACGCAATGGTGGTCATGACGGGCGTCGTTCAATATGGCGTCCGCGGCCTGTCCTGAACGGGTGCGCACCACCGACACATCATCAGGCGGCCAGCGCGTAGCGCCGCCAAAAAAGAGGAATGGAGACCGCATGCGAGCGTATTCGTTGCCGCACAGGATGGGTTCCGGGCGCAGCCGCGCCTGGCTGGCCGCTGCATTGCTGGTGCTGCCGGCTGGCGTGGCGCTGGCGCAGGACGCCGGCCAGACGGGACCAGGGGCGGCGGACGCCGTCATGCAGGGCTTTCCGCCGCCACCCGACCAGCAGGTCACCCGTGGCAACGGATTGCGTCCGCCGTATATGCGCTGGGCATTCCGCCACACACGCGAGCTGTCGCCCACGGCGGGCATCCGGCATGCGAAGGAGCCATTGGCCCTGCCGGTCCGGCAAGTGGCGGCCTTGGACGACACCACGTTCGCAGTGGGCGGCAGCACCGTCACGCTGGCCGATTACCTCCGCGCCACGCATACCGACGGCTTCATCGTCCTGCAGGATGGCAAGGTCGTGTACGAGCGCTACTTCAATGGCTTCGGCCCGGAACAGCCGCATATCTGGGCATCGATGACGAAGTCGGTGACCGGGCTGCTGGCGGCAATGCTGGTGGAAGAAGGCAAGCTCGACCCGCAGGCCCGGCTGGCCCGGTACGTGCCGGAACTGGCCGGCAATCCGTTCGGCGAGGCCACCGTGCAGCAGAACCTGGACATGGAGGTGGCAGTCGGCTATCCGGAGGCGCTGCCACCGGATCTGGGCCTGTTCGGCGCCGTCGGGATCGTGCCGCGCAAGTCGGATGCGCCGGACAACATCTATGACTTCCTCAAGGTCGTCCATGCGACTGGCGGTCCCGGGGATGCCGGTGTCTGGTATTACCAGAACGGTTCGCCAGAAGCGGTGGCGTGGGCACTGCGCCGCATCACGGGCAAGAGCTGGGCGCAGCTGGTGACTGAACGGTTGTGGTCCCGCTTTGCCGAGGACGATGCCTACGCACAGGTGGACCGCCTGGGTACCGAAATGGCCAGCGGCGGCCTGAACACCACGCTGCATGACGCCGCGCGCTTTGCGGAAGCGGTGCGCCGCGCAGTTGCCGGAGACGCCTCGGGCGGCATGTCGCCCGCGGTGGTTCGCATCGCCCTGCAACCAGCCAGCAACCAGGCGCGCTTCGCGCGCGGCAACCTGACGCCGGGCCGCGAGGGCTACGGCTATCGCAACTACTGGTTCCAGCGCAACGACGGCGACGGCAGCATCGAGGCAAGCGGGCGCTTCGGGCAGAAAATCTACATCAATCCCCGCCTGGGCCTGACCGTGGTCAAGTTCTCGGCCAGCCCGGACAATGCCGCGCGCCCGACCAGCGCGGCTGGCATCCACAAGCGTGACGACCCGTCGCGCGTCCTCGAGACACCCGCGGCCATGGCGGCCGCCGCGCTGGCGATCCATCGCGTAGCCAGCCGCTGAATCCCGCCGGCAGCGCCGGCTTTCCTTACCGACACAAGCCCTCCGCAGGCCTGCAGGCCGTGCGGATGGTCAAACGCACGCCTTCGCATGCGAAAGGAGCCGGCAGGAGTTCACGCACGACCAATCCCGATCCGACGCCTCGAATGCAGGCACAGCCATGCGCCCACCGTGCCATGGCGATGACGAACAACGACGACACAGGCAGGAGACAATGAGAACGAAGACCGAGAAACTGTGGCTGTCAGCCGCGCTTGGCGTGCTGTCCGGCGGGGCGCAGGCCACCGTAACGCTGTATGGTGTGGCCGATGCCAATATCGAATACGTGAACCACCTGTCGGCCGTGCTGCCGACCCAGGCCGGATTCCCCGGCCCTGCCCACAGCCGCGTGGGCCTGACTTCAGGCGGACTGTCCGGTTCGCGCTGGGGTTTGCGTGGCACCGAGGACCTGGACGGTGGCCTGAAGGCAGTATTTGTGCTGGAAAACGGCTTCGGCCTGGACGACGGCAGGCAGACACAGTCCGGACGCCTGTTTGGACGGCAGGCCTTTGTCGGACTGCTTAGCGAGCGCGCCGGACGGCTCACGTTCGGGCGTCAATACACTGCAATCTTCGATGCGTTCTCGAACTTCTCGCCCAGTGGCTATTCGACGCAGTACGAGCCGATTGCCGCCCAGCTCGGCCTGGATTTCCGCTCGGACAACACCGTCAAGTACACGGGCACGTTCGGCGGACTGACAGCCACGGCAAACTGGTCATTCGGCAACGGCGTGTTCGGCGCGGGCGAGAATCCGGGGCAGTCGCGCCGCGATTCCGGCTATGGCGCCGGGCTCAACTACTTCGCGGGCGGCTTTGGCGTGGCGCTGGCATTCAATCGCTACGATCCCACGCTGACACCGGGCGGCGACACGGGCAACTTCAGGAAGGCCGGGCTGGCGGCCAGCTACAGCGCGGGTCCGGTCAAGCTGATGGGCGGCTATCGCTGGGGAATGAACAAATCGTCCAGCGGCTCGACCATCGTCCGTGACGACTACTATTGGGCCGGCATCAACTACCGCGCCATGCAAGCGCTGGATCTCACGCTCGCGTACTACTACGACGACGTGAAGTCGCTCAACGGTACCAATGTGAAGAACCCCTGGCAGGTCAGCCTGATCGCGGACTACAGCCTGTCGAAGCGCACCGATATCTACCTGACCACGGCCTATGTCCGGCATGCCGGGATCAACTTCGACACCTCCGCCGTGAGCTTCGCCAACGGGTATTTCCCCGGTAGCGGGCAGCAGAGCATGACCGCGGTGGCAGTGGGGATGCGGCACCGGTTCTGACCGACCCTACAGCTGGAATGCGGCCGACGCCTGCGGCGCACCGGCCGCCCGCCGCAGGCATTCCAGCATCGTCGTCACCGCCATGCGCGATAGTCCGTCTTCGCGCCAGTACATCGATACCGAGCCGAACCCCGCCAGCCGCAGCGGCACGATGCGCAGCGCGCCGAGCTCTTCCAGCCGGCGTGCCGTGCGGTGCGAGGCCAGTCCGATCATGTCGCTGTTGTTGAACAGCGTGAGGTTCAGCACGGTGGAATTGCTCTCCACGCAATCGGCGGGCAGGGCACGCTCGGCGCTGGCGAGCGCCCCTTCCAGGGCGTTGCGGATCGGCGTGCCGCGCGGCCAGACCACCCAGCGGTACTGGTACATGTCGTCCCAGCCGATGGTGTCGCGCAGCAGCAGCGGATGGCGCGGCCGTGCGACGAAATGGATCGGCTCCATGTAGAGCGATTCAGTGCGCATGTGCGCATCCTGCAGCTCGGGCGCGGAGCGGCCCACCACGATATCGAGTTCGCTGCGCGCGAGCTGGCTCATCAGGCGGTCCATGGTGGTCTCCACCAGCCGCACGCTGGCGCGCGGCACCTGCTGCAGCAGCTGCAGCGCGGCCAGCGGGACCGTATCCGCCGCCGATGCCCCCGAAGTCCCCACCACCACCAGCCCGCTGCCGCCGTCGCGCATGGCCTGCAGGTCGTCGCGCGCTGCGTCGAGCTGCGCCTCGATCCGGCGGGCATGCTCGATCAGCGATTCGCCGTAAGGCGTCGGCCGCAGCCCGCGCGCCTGCCGTTCGAACAGCGGCAGGCCGATGTCGTCCTCGAGGTCCTTCAGCCATTTGGAAAGGCCCGGCTGGGTCGTGTTCAGCATCGCGGCCGACTGGCTCATATTGCCGGTCTCGGCCAGGCTGAGCAGCATCTGCAGGTTGCGCAGCCGGAGTCTCTGGGTCCAGTCCATGATGACTACCTATATGAAATATCGTATCGATAAGATGAAAAGTTCATTTCAAATCTTATAGCGCGGCGCGTATAACGACAACAAAGCAGTGCACCTGCAAAGAAAGCGCCCGCAAAAAAAGTAACGGAGACAGCATGTCCGATCACACCCCTGATCCGGCCCGTGTGGCCTACTACGAACGCATCGGCCGCAGCCATATGACCCCGCTGTGGGAGTCGCTGCATGCGCTGGTGCCGCCGCAGCCGCGCCCGCAGATCGTCCCGGCCATCTGGAAGTACGAACAGATTCGCCCGCTGGTCATGCAGGCCGGCAATGTCATCAGTGCCGAGGAAGCCGTGCGCCGCGTGCTGGTGCTGGAGAACCCCGGCATCCCGGGCAAGTCGAGCATCACGTCCACGCTGTACGCCGGCCTGCAGCTGATCCTGCCGGGCGAGGTGGCGCCGAGCCACCGCCATACGCAGTCGGCGCTGCGCTTTATCGTGGAAGGCAAGGGCGCCTGGACCGCCGTGAACGGCGAGCGCACCACCATGCATCCGGGCGACTTCATCATCACGCCGTCGTGGACCTGGCATGACCACGGCAACCCGACCGTCGAAGACGGCGGCGAGCCGGTGGTGTGGCTGGACGGCCTGGATATCCCGCTCGTGCAGCAGTTCGACGCCGGCTTTGCCGAGAACTACCCGGAAGCCCAGCAGCCGGTCACCCGCGCCGAGGGCGACAGCTTTGCGCGTTTCGGGCACAACATGGTGCCGGTGAGGCATCGCGTGACCGACCCCACCTCGCCGATCTTCAGCTACCCGTACGAACGCTCGCGCGAGGCGCTGGACCAGCTCTACCGCAACGGCGAGCTCGATGCGTGGGACGGCGTGAAGCTGCGCTACGTCAACCCGGCCACGGGCGGCTGGCCGATGCCCACCATCGCCACCTTCATGCAGTACCTGCCCGCGGGCTTCCAGGGCAAGACCTACCGCAGCACCGATGCCACCGTCTACAGCGTGGTGGAAGGCCGCGGCACGGTGCGCATCGGCGATGCGCAGTTCCAGTTCGAGCCACGCGATGTGTTCGTCGCCCCGTCGTGGGCGCCGGTGCAGCTGGGTGCGCTGGAAGACGCCGTGCTGTTCAGCTATTCCGACCGGCCCGTGCTGTCCGCCCTGAACCTGCTGCGCGAAGCGCGCACCTGACAACCGCTCCGAACCACTGACCTGAAACCGAATGCGGGGTGCCTGCGGGCACCGCCGCGGCCCCCGTTCACCCGTTTTGTCCTGAAAGTACCGACCATGCCCTACGTTTTCACGCCCCCCGCCACCGTTGCCATTCCCGTTGCCGGCAGCGACGACCAGTTTGCCGTGCGCCGCGTCTACTGCGTGGGCCGCAACTACGCCGCCCATGCCCGCGAGATGGGCTTCGATCCTGACCGCGAGCCGCCGTTCTTCTTCTGCAAGCCGGCCGACGCCATCGTGCCGGTGCAGGCCGGCCAGACGCTGGAACTGCCTTACCCCGCGCAGACGCAGAACTACCACTACGAGGCCGAACTGGTGGCCGTGATCGGCAAGGCCGGCTCGGACATCGGCGTGGAGCAGGCACTCGAGCACGTGTGGGGCTACGCCGTGGGCCTCGATATGACGCGCCGCGACCTGCAGATGAAGATGCGCGAAATGGGCCGTCCGTGGGAAATCGGCAAGGCCTTCGATGCCTCGGCGCCGGTTGCCCCCATCCACCGCGCCAGCGAAATCGGCCATCCGCAGCAAGCTGGTATCTGGCTCACCGTCAACGGTGAGACGAAGCAGCGCAGCGATGTATCGCACCTGATCTGGTCGGTGGCCGAGACGGTGGCCTACCTGTCGCAGTTCTTCCGCCTGGAACCGGGCGATGTGATCTTCACCGGCACGCCCGAAGGCGTGGGCGCGGTCAAGGCCGGCGACACCATGGTCACCGGCGTGGATGGCCTGGGCGAACTGACGGTTCGCGTGATCTGAAGCACTCCACAGGCATTTCCGATCATGCAGCTCTATAGTTTCTTCAACAGCTCGACGTCCTACCGCGTGCGCATCGCGCTGGCCCTCAAGGGCCTGCCGTACGACTACCTGCCGGTCAATATCCGTACCGGGCAGCACCACGAGACCGAGTACGTCGACAGCATCAACCCGTCGGCCGCCGTGCCCGCGCTGGTGGACGGCAACTTCAGCCTGGGCCAGTCATTCGCGATCATGGACTACCTGGATGCCCGTCATCCCGAACCGCGCCTGATCCCGCAAGACCCCGTGCAGCGCGCGCGGGTGCTGGAACTGTCGACGCTGATCGGCTGCGACATCCATCCGGTCAACAACCTGCGCGTGCTGCGCTACCTGCAGGATGTGCTGAAGGTCACGCCCGAGCAGAAAGACGCGTGGTACCGCCACTGGATCGACGAAGGCATGGCCGGCGTGGAACGCCTGCTGGCCCTGCACGGGCACGGCAACTGGTGCTTCGGCGATGCGCCCACGCTGGCGGATGTCACGCTGGTGCCGCAGGTGGCCAATGCGCTGCGCACGGGTTGCGACCTGGGCCGGTACGAGCGCGCGATGGCGGTCTATGCACACGCCAGCAGCCATCCGGCCTTCGCCCAGGCGGCGCCGGCGCGCCAACCCGATTACACGGCCTGACGGCACGACCGAGGCCAGGAGACAACGATGAGCAGCACAACCAACACGACCGGCAAGGTCCTTATCATCGGCGGCGGTATCGGCGGGCTGGCGGCGGCGCTGGCGCTGGCACGCCAGGGCATCCGCATCGAACTGCTGGAGCAGGCCGAGCAGATCGGCGAGATCGGTGCAGGCATCCAGCTGGCCGCCAACGCATTTGCCGCGCTGGACGCACTGGGCGTCGGCGAGGCCGCGCGCAGCCGTGCCGTCTTTACCGACTACCTCAGCCTGCGCGATGCGATCGACGCCAGCACCATCGCCGAAGTCGACGTGGGCAAGGCTTACCGCGAGCGCTTCGGCAATCCGTATGCCGTGATCCATCGCGCCGACATCCATCTGTCGATCCTCGAGGCCGTGCAGGACCATCCGCTGATCACGTTCCGCACCAGCACGCGTGTCGAACAGCTGATGCAGGACGAGCAGGGCGTCACGGTGATCGACCAGCATGGCGAGCACCACCGCGGCGATGCCGTGATCGGCTGCGACGGTGTCAAGTCCGCCATCCGCCAGGCGCTGATCGGCGATGAGCCGCGCGTGACCGGCCATGTGGTCTACCGCGCCGTGGTGGACGTGGCCAACATGCCGGAAGACTTGCAGGTCAACGCCCCGGTGGTCTGGGCCGGCCCGCATTGCCACCTGGTCCACTATCCGCTGCGCGGCGGCCAGCAATACAACCTGGTGGTGACGTTCCACAGCCGCGAAGCCGAGACCTGGGGTGTGCGCGACGGCAGCAAGGAAGAAGTGCTGTCGTACTTCGAAGGCATCCATCCGCTGCCGCACCAGATGCTGGACCGGCCGACCTCGTGGAAGCGCTGGGCTACCGCCGACCGTGACCCGGTAGAGCGCTGGAGCTTCGGCCGCGCCACCATCCTTGGCGATGCCGCCCATCCGATGACGCAGTACGTGGCGCAGGGCGCCTGCCAGGCGCTCGAAGATGCCGTCACGCTGGGCGCCGCGGTTGAGGCTGCAGGCGGCGATTTCGAAGCGGCATTCAAGCTGTATGAGCAGGCTCGTATTCCCCGCACCGCACGCGTGCTCTACGCCGCGCGCGACATGGGCCGGGTCTACCACGCCAAAGGTGTGGACCGCCTGGTGCGCAACAGCCTGTGGACCGGCCGCACGCAGACGCAGTTCTACGACGCACTGCAATGGCTGCATGGCTGGCGCGCGGAGAAATGCCTGAGTCCCACGCCGTGGCTATGAAGCACTGACCACGGCTTCGTTCCCTCGCAGCAAATCCCGATAGCGAACTGGCGGCCACGGAAGCCGCCGGCCGTGACTCGCCCTGAAACACTGGCAACAAGGAGGAGACAACCCATGCCTGCCAGCCAACCCCTCAACGTCACCGCGTTTATCGACCGCCACCCGCTGTCGGCCTTCCAGGTGACGATCGTCGTGCTGTGCTTCCTGATCGTGGCGGTGGATGGCTTCGATACCGCGGCCATCGGCTTTATCGCGCCCGCCATCCGTGGCGAGTGGCATCTGACACCAGCGCAGCTCGCGCCGTTGTTCGGCGCGGGCCTTGGCGGCCTGATGGCTGGCGCCTTCCTGTTCGGCCCGCTGGCCGACCGCTTCGGCCGCAAGAGCGTGCTGGTGCTGTCGGTGCTGTTCTTCGGCGCTGCCAGCCTGGCCTCGGCCTGGTCGGGCGACCTGATGACGCTGATCGCGTTGCGCTTCCTGACCGGGCTGGGCCTGGGCGGCGCTATGCCGAACGCAATCACGCTGACCTCCGAGTTCTGCCCGGACAAGCGGCGCTCGTTCCTCGTGACCACCATGTTCTGCGGCTTCACGCTCGGCTCGGCCTTCGGCGGACTGGCCTCGGCCGCGCTGATCGATGCGTTCGGCTGGCGCTCGGTGCTGGTGGTGGGTGGCGTGCTGCCGCTGGGACTCGCCGTGCTGCTGGCGTCGCTGCTGCCGGAGTCCGTGCGCTACCTGGTGATGGCGGGCAAGGGGCGCGAGCGCATTGCCGCCACGCTGCAGCGTATCGCGCCGCAGGCTGACCTGCGCGATGCGACCTTCGTGGTGTCGGAACAGCGCGCTACGGGCTCGCCGGTGCGGCACCTGTTCAGGCCGGAGCTGTTGCGCGGCACGCTGTTGTTCTGGCTCACCTTCTTCATGAGCCTGCTGGTGATCTACCTGCTCTCGAGCTGGCTGCCCACGCTGCTGCGCAGCACAGGCCAGTCGATGCGCACCGCCGCGCTGGTGACCACGATGTTCCAGGTCGGCGGCACGGTGGGCGCCATCGCGCTGGGCTGGCTGATGGACCGTATCAATCCGCACTACGTGCTGACCGCCAGCTACACGCTGGCCGGGCTCTGCATCGCGGCGGTGGGCAGCTTTGCGTCCGATCCGGTGGCTGCCGGCGTCGCGGTGTTCTTCGCGGGATTCTGCATCTCCGGCTCGCAGGTGGGAGGCAATGCATTGTCCGCCAGCTTCTACCCGACCGACTGCCGCGCCACCGGCGTCAGCTGGGCCAATGCCGTTGGCCGCATGGGCTCGGTGATCGGCTCGGTGGGCGGTGCGACCATGCTGTCGATGGGGCTGGGCATGCCGGCATTGTTTGCGCTGATCGGCGTGCCCGCGGTGATTGCCGGTGTGTCGATGTTCTCGCTCGGGATGGTGCGGCGGGCGCCGGTGGTGGGGAAGCTGGCGGTCGAATAAGCGCGCGGCGGCGTTCCGTTGCAGGAGCCGTGGGGTATCTTTCAGGGAAACAGACGGCTGCCCGAACGGCGGCCGTCCCTACAGGAGACCCCCACATGTCCAGCCCCGCCATCCGCACCGAGACCGACGGCCCGGTCTGCACCATCATCCTGGACCGCCCCGACAAACGTAATGCCGTCGACGGCCCCATGGCCGCCGCGCTACGCGACGCGTTCGAGCGGTTCGAAGCAGACAGTGCGCTACGTGTCGCGGTGCTGTGGGGCGAGGGCGGCCATTTCTGCGGCGGCGCAGACCTCGCCGCCGTGAGCGACCCTGCCCGCCGCCATGAACTTGATCCTCAAGGCGGGGGCACTGGCCCGATGGGGCCCACGCGCATGGCCTTGTCCAAGCCACTGATCGCCGCCGTCAGCGGCTGCGCGGTAGCCGGCGGGCTGGAGCTGGCGTTGCTGGCCGACCTGCGCGTGGCCGAGCGCGACGCGGTGTTCGGCGTGTTCTGCCGTCGCTGGGGCGTGCCGCTGATCGATGGCGGCACCGTGCGGCTGCCGCGGCTGGTCGGCATAGGCCGCGCGCTCGACATGATCCTGACCGGGCGTGCGGTCGGCGCCGAAGAGGCGCTGGCAATGGGGCTTGCCAATCGCGTGGTGGAGCCCGGCCACGCACGCGAGGCGGCTGAGGCGCTGGCGCGCGATATCGCTGCCTTTCCGCAGCGCTGCATGCTCACCGATCGCGCATCGGCCTATGGCCAGTGGGATCTGCCGCTCGCGGAGGCGCTGCGGGCGGAGGGGGCGCATGGCGTGCCGGTGGTGTTCGAGGAAGGCGTTGCCGGAGCGGCCCGCTTTGTCGGCGGCGCCGGGCGGCATGGCAATCCCGCGAGCTAGGGAACTGTCCTCTCTATCCATATTCCGGCAGAGGAGATCCCGTAGCGCCGGTAGGACCAAACCTCGCGTTTCATCAAGGGATAGTACTCGACAGGCTGCCCCGCGGCAGGCCGAATCGCGCGGCAACGTCCTGTTTGGTCCAGGCACCAGGACGGGCCTCGTATGCCGCACTCTGCCGTGTCGCGGCGCCACACTGGCACTTCTGCCGAAAAGGTCATATAAACCATAGCAAACGGAGGGTTATCCGCCTGCCCGCGCGGGTTTCGCTCTGCCTTTCAATTGGTTCGCGCACGGACTGGCGCCTGGTTCAGCTATTCGAATATCCAGGCACGGGGGAGGCATGCTATGCGGCAACCCAAGATCGTCATCGTCGGGGCAGGGCTGGTAGGCGGGTCGGCGGCCCTGTTTGCGGCCGTGTCCATTCCGAGTGCAGAGTTCGTCATCATCGATGTCGCGCGAGTGCGGGCCGAAGGGCAGGCGCTGGACCTCGCCCACGCTGCAGCATTCTGGGGACACAACCGCTTCTATGCCGCCGATTACGAGAACGCGCGCGACGCGGACATCATCGTGATCACCGCCGGCGTCGGTGTGAAGCCAGGGCAGACTCGTCTGGACCTGGCCAAAACCAATGCGGGCATCGCGATGGAGGTGGTGGATCGCACTGCACCATTGGCTCCGGATGCGATCTACGTCATCGCGGCCAACCCCTGCGATGTGTTGGCCGGGGTCGTTTTTGACCGCCTGCGCTGCGCGCGGGAGCGCGTCATCAGCACCGGCACCGCCCTCGACACCGGGCGACTGCGATCGCTTCTCTCCGAGCGGCTGGGCGTGGTGGCGCCCGGGATTCACGCCTACGTTCTCGGCGAACACGGCGAATCCGCGGTGATCGACTGGGCCGGCGCGACGGTCTCCGGCATGCCCCTCGAAACGTTCCTGGTCAGGAGCGGCAAGGAGCTGGGGCCTGCCAGCCGCGATCTGATCCTGCGCTCCGTGCACGAGGCTGCCAAGCTCATCAAGGAAGGCAAGGGCGCCACCCACTATGGGATCGCCAGTGCGATCGGGCGAATTTGCCAGGCCATCGTGCACAACACTGACCTCATTCTCACAGTCGGCATCGTGCATGCCGAGGTCGAAGGCGTACCAGAGGTATGTTTGTCGCTGCCGATGGTGGTCAATGGCGGCGGAGCGCAGTTGCTGGCTTATCCGGAACTCAACCCCACCGAGCGCGAGGCCCTCCGGCGCAGCGCGCGCATCGTCAAGGAGGCAACCGACAGCGTGCTCCAGAACCGGTAGGGACATTGCGCACGCTCCGAACCGAACAACGCCGCCGCCAGGAGTTAATCATGGATGTATCACCCGCTAAGGCTCCGCCGCCCACAAGCCCAACGGCGATGAAATCGGCGCCGCCGGTAGGGCATCTCAGGAATCTCTGGAAATTTCTCGTCCCGGTGGGCATCGGCATCGTCCTCTGGTTCCTGCCGGCGCCGGCCGGTCTCGAGCCGAAGGCGTGGCACATGTTCGCCGTGTTCGTCGCCACCATTGCCGGCATCATGACCGCTCCGCTGCCGATGGCGGCGGTAGCCATTATCGGCGCGACGGTGGGCGTGTTCGTTGGCGTCGTGTCCTTTGCCGATGTCACCAAATCCACCGGCACGGACCTCGTCTGGCTGGTGATGCTCGCCTTCTTCATCTCCCGAGGCGTGATCAAGACCGGCCTGGGGCGCCGCATCGCACTCCTGTTCATGCGGCTGTTGGGTAAGCGAACCCTGGGACTGGGTTATGGACTGGCCATGACCGAACTCCTTATCTCGCCCGCCATGCCGAGCATCACCGCCCGCGCCGGTGGGGTGATGCTGCCGATTACCCGATCGATCGCGGAAGTGCTCGGCAGCCATGCCAATGACCCGGAATCCCGCGGCAAGGTGGGCGGCTATCTGATCCTCTGCGCCTTCCACGCGAACATCATCACCGCGGGCATGTTCATCACGGCGATGGCGGGTAATCCCCTTGCGGTCAAGCTTGCCGCAGACCAAGGCGTCTCAATCAGTTGGCTCGACTGGGCGGTGGCAGCATCTGTCCCCGGTTTGCTGTGTCTGGCCATCATTCCAATAGCCATGCTGTGGATTGCCCCGCCGCGGATTCGCCAAACACCCGATGCGACGGCCCTGGCACAGAGAGAGCTGGCTGCCATGGGTCCGATCTCCGCCAAGGAGATCATCATGGCGGTAATCTTCCTTGGCTTGCTGGTGCTATGGATTTTCGGTGAGGATCTGGACATCGGAGCGACGCTGGCGGCGGCCCTCGGCGTCTCGTTGCTGTTCATCACTGGCGTGCTGACCTGGCAGGATGCCCTGGACGAGAAATCCGCCTGGGACACCATGATCTGGATCGGCCTGCTGATCATGATGGCCTCCAAACTCAATGAATACGGCATGGTTTCCTGGTTCGGCCAGGAGTTCGGGGCACACCTGGAGGGCTTCCCGAGGCTGGCCGTCTACATGATGGTGGCGGCGATCTACTGCTACATCCACTACTTCTTCGCTAGCGCCACGGCACATATCAGTGCTCTCTTCCCCCTCTCCATGGCCCTTATGGTCGCTGCCGGCATCCCGCCATTCACCGCAGCGGTCGCGCTCGGCATCCTGAGCAATATCAACGGTTGCCTGACCCAATACGGCATCGGCTCCGGTCCGGTCATGTTCGGCGCCGGCTATTCACCCAGGGGGAATGGTGGAAGGCTGGCTTTCTGATGAGCCTCATCTACATGGTTGTCTGGCTGGTCGTCGGCCCGCTTTGGTGGCAGTTCCTCGGGCATGTTTGAGACGGCAGCGGAGTGCAGAGAGAAGAGGGCTCACAATCGGTCGAGAGGTCGCTTTGCGCTGGGTATCGCCTCGTCGTCGCGGATAGTACCTGGCACGCCATACTTTGCCGGCATCGTGGGCAACTACATGCGGGCGCAGGGCGGCGGCGTGGCCGCACTGGAAGGCCGGGTCATCCCGCAATTGCGCTGGGCGGTCAGGGAGAGGCAATCCGCCTGACCGGGCGCGCCGGCCTATTTCCGCTCGGTCGCGAAATACCCCAGTGCCAGCACCGGCAGCGCAAAGCCGATCGCGCTTGCCCACGCCCAGCCGCCGTGCGCATATGCCCATGCACCCAGTGCCGAGCCGGTTGCGCCGCCGACGAAGAAGATCGCCATATACAGGCCGTTGAGCCGTCCGCGATGCTCCGCGCTCAGCGCGAAGATGGCGCGCTGGCCTACCACCAGGTTGGCCGATACACCAAAGTCCAGCACGATTGCAGCCAGCGTCAGAGCGGACAGCGAGAGCAGCGAGCCTTCGGTTCCCACGCGGCTCAGCGCAAACGAGCTGGCGCCGAGCAGCAGGGCAAAGGCCGTCACCGGTTTGCCGTGCCCATGATCGGACAGCCGCCCCGCAATCGGCGCCGACACGGCGCCGGCCACACCGGCCAGTGCAAACAGTGCGATGCCTTTCTGCGTCAGCCCAAACGCGGGGCCCGCCAGCCACAGCGGCGCGGTGGTCCAGAACAGGCTGAACGCCCCGAAGATGCCCGCCTGGTAGGCGGCGCGCCGGCGCAGCACGGGCTGCGTGCGCAGCAGGCCCCACATCGAGGCAATCGTTTGGGCGTAACCCGGGCCGGGCGGCGGCCGGCGCTCGGGCAGCCGCCGCCGCAGCAGGGCCGCCAGCAAAGTCATGACAACGGCTGACAGCGCAAAGATGGCATGCCATCCGGCCAGGTCGGCGACGATGCTGGAGACGGGCCGCGCCAGCATGATGCCCAGCAGCAGGCCGCTGGTCACATTGCCGACCGCGCGCCCGCGCGCATGATCCGGTGCCAGGTGCGCGGCAAAGGGCACCAGCACCTGCACGGCCACCGAGCACAGGCCCATGACCCAGGCCGCCAGCAGGAAGGTGCCGGCGTGTGTTGCCAGCGCGGCGGCGGCCAGCGCCAGCGCAGTACCTGCCAGCAGGCGGCAGACCAGGCGCCGGTTCTCGACGATATCTGCCAGCGGCACCAGCAACAGCAGCCCCAGGCAGTAGCCGGCCTGGATCAGCGTGACGATCAGTCCTGCGGCTTCCGGTGACAGCGACAGTGCTTTGGCGATGGGGCCGACCAGAGGCTGGGCGTAGTAGAGGTTGGCGACGACCATGCCGCAGGCAGCGGCCAGCAGCGGTGTCATCCACGCCGGAACGGGCGTGGCGGGCGCCGGAGCTGCCGCAGCGGCAACCCGGGAGCTTGTTGGGGTAGTCACGTTGATCTTCAACTGGCCGGGCGTCGGGCGCCGCTCTGTTTTTGTGTTGTCGGCCAGCAGGGTAGCACTTGTGCTGCAACCCTGCTGGCGACGACCCGGGCTCAGGCGGACTCAGGCGGCCGGCTTCTCGAAGGCGCGCTGCGGCTGCAGGAATTCCAGCGTGCGCGCGCGCGCAAGCAGCCGGGGCAGCTCGGCCTCATAGGCCTGGCGATACGGCAGCTTCAGATGGTGCTGCAGGAAGTGCTCGCGGCTGCATGCCCAGGTCTCGAACAGCACCAGCGTGTCCGGATCGTCGGCGGAACGGCTCAGGTAGGTGTTGATGAAGTCCGGTTCCCTGGACATGGCTTCGAGCACGCCCATCAGGCGGCTTTCCAGCTCAGCGCGGTGCTCCGGCTTGCCTGGCAGGTGAACGATAAAGGCGATGTTGTCGCTCATGATGGCGTCTCTTTACAGCTGGCTCATGCCGCCGTCGATGATGATTTCGGTGCCGACGATGAAGCCGGATTCGGGCGAAGCCAGGTGCAGCACCGAAGCGGCGATTTCGTTCACGTGGCCGAAGCGCCCCACCGGGATCTGGCTCAGGATGCCGGCGGCGGTCGCCTTCAGGGTTTCCTCGTCCATGCCGAGCTTGCCGTACAGCGGCGTTTCGACCGGGCCGGGGCTCAGCACGTTGACGCGCACGCCGTGTGGCAGCAGTTCGGCGGACAGTGTTTTCGCCAGCGAAATCAGCGCTGCCTTGCTCGCCGCGTACACGGACGAGGAGGGCATGCCGATATGGGCATTGATCGAGCCGTTCAGCACAATCGAAGCCCCCTTGTTGAACAGCGGCGTCAGCGCCTGCAGCTGGAAGTACGGACCCTTGACGTTGGTGTTGAAAGTCTGGTCCCAGAGACTTTCCTCGACATCCCCAAAGGGCGAGAACTTCGCGATGCCCGCGTTGATGAACACCGCATCGAGCCGGATGCCGGCATCGCTCAGCGTGCGGGCCAGTTCGCGCGCGGCGGCGACTGAGCCGGCGTCATTGCGGATGGCCAGCGCGCTGGCGCCCAGCGTGGCCTTTGCCGACTCCAGCGAGGCGGCGTCGCGGCCGGTGATGACGACGCGGGCACCTTCCGCGGCGAAAGCCTGGGCGGTGCCCAGGCCCATGCCGCTGTTGCCGCCGGTTACCAGTACGGTCTTGCCTTCAAAGCGTTGCATTGCGTTCTCCTTGGAACAGTTGGGTTGGTGAATGCATTGTGGTCGGTGGAAGGCGAATTGCCATGCGAACATCCCGATGAACTCGTTCGACGGGATTGCACGTGTGGGGGCGCGGATGCGCGGAAGCGTCGCTGGCGAGTGGCAGCGGAGAGCGGCGGGCGGCGGGAATCCGGCTCAGGTGCGCGAAGCGGCGCCGCTAGGCCTTGATCTCGTTCAGGTAGTAGTTCACTTCGCTGAGCAAGGTCGAATGGAAGTCCGCGGTCAGCATGCGGTCGTCCGTCAGTGACAGCAGGTCGTCGATCCGCTGGCGGAAGGCCTTCTCGACCTCGGCCCGGCACTGCGGCGGCATGTGCGCCGACAGCGCCACCAGCATCTCGCGCATGACCAGCAGCCTGGCGCCGTACTGGATCATGGCGTCGCTGTGCGTCTTCAGGTTCCGGGCCACTTGCTCCGGCATGGCATTCGCCGTCGCGGCACCGGGTTGTTGCGGCGCAGCGGGCGCCGCGGATGCGTTCGGCTTGCGGGCCAGCGTGGGTAGCTTGAACATGGACGTGGTTCCGTAACGGGCCTGTGCAGGCCGCGCGCGACGGCCGGAGCCGTCGCCAATGATGGGCTGCCTTCATCTTGGAAGGCAACTGGCCGCCGGACTGTTCGGTAGCCGACAGTTCTTCGTGCGGCGGCCGCGACTTGCTACCGGGCGTGAGGGATGTGCTGCACCGCCTGCATCGGTGCCTTGCGTGTCTTGCCAGCACGCGCGGGCGGCTCGCACAACCCGCAGACATGACGTCTGCGTGGGTCGTGGGCGTGGACAAGATACTGCCCGCCGCAGGTCCTGCAGCGGGCCAGCTCAAGCATGCCTCGCTCATAGAAGCGCACCAGCGTCCAGGCACGGGTAAAGCTGATCAGGAGTTCCTCATCGGCCTGCGAGACGTACTCACGGTAGAGCCGGTAGCTCGACAGCATGGCGTGGATCCCGTCCACCTGGCCTTGCGCGACGATGAACCGGTACGCGCAGAGCAGCAGCGAAGCATGCGCGTTGGGCCGCCACGTCACGAACCAGTCGATCGGGAATGGCAGCATTCCCTTGGGCGGCGACACGCCGCACAGCTCCTTGTACAGCCTGATCAGGCGCACGCGCGGCAGCGCGACTTCCGATTCCAGCACCTGGAGGCGCGCACCCTGCGCGATCATCTCGATAGCCAGGCGGGTTTGCTCGACGTCCTGCAGCACGCTCTTGCGGGCCGGCGCGGGCATCGGGGATGACAACGGGGTACTGGCCTGCGGCAATGCATTCACTTGATTGCTCCGTCTTCTGTGTCGGTGGCTGGTACATCGAACCTGGCTGGCATGCGCACAGTGCTCATTTGCGTCGCGCCCGTTCCCCAAACTCGCTGAAATGCGATGGATTCTAGGAAGCACGCTCTCCAAGTAGCATTGACTTTTGTCAACAGTGGCAAGTTGACGACGCCTCGCTGCAACTTCTGAAAACAACGATTGCGCTGTGCGGGAAAAACGCTCACGCAGTACGTGAACGGGTACAGGTTCCCCTCGCTCTTTGCGGCGTATCAACCTTCATGCGGGTAGTGGTCATGCCGAGTGAGCGCCTGCCGTTAACCCGGCAACATCAAGACGCGGCACATGCGTGCGGCCGGCATTCGTTGCGCCTGCGTGGGGCAGTTCTTCCGTACCGGCATTTGGGGAAACCTTCATGACTCAGTTCGTACACACGATCAAGTTCAGGATCATTCTTGCGTTCGGCATCTGCATCGTGCTGATGCTTGGCATCGGCCTGTTTGCCTTGGAGGCGATCTTCAATCTGAACCAGAACATGCATAACGCCTACGTGCAGAACACGGTGGCGATCGGCGAGCTGATGGAGGTTCGCGCGTCGCAGCTTCATGTGCGCCGGCTGCTGTGGAAGATCCGGGCGACTTCGGAGGGGCCGGAGAGTGCCGACGTGGCTGAGATCGCGGCTCACCAGAGGACCTTGCAGAAGGCCTGGAGCGCCTACTATCCGGCGCGCGTCATCTCGGACGGCGAGCGTGTCGTGGCGGATGCGCTGGACGGTGAGCTGAAGACCTTCCTGAGCCTGGTCGACCAGGAGCTTCAGCTGATCAACACCGGCGCCGTTGCGGAGGCCGCGAAGCTGCAGGACACACGGCTGATCCCGGTTGGCGACAAACTGGGCGATTCCATCACCAGGGATGTCGAGCTGAACGTGAAGTAGGCCAACGACTACGACGTCAACAGCACCGAGCAGGCACGCCGGGCATTGTGGAGCACCGGCATCCTGATTGCGCTTGGCGTACTGGTCTCGATCGGTGCTTCGGTCTACCTGCAGCGGGCGATCTCCCGGCCGCTGAACAGGTCAGTCAGCATTGCCGACGAGATCGCGGCGGGCCGCCTGGATCAGCAGATCGTGGTGGATTCGAAGGACGAGTTCGGCCAGCCGCTTGGCGCGATGAGGCGGATGACACAGCAACTGGCGGACACCGTGCGCGGCATCAAGCTTTCGAGCGAGTCGGTGCGCGTGGCGGCGCGTGAAATCGCCAGCGGCAACATGGACCTGTCGGCCCGTACCGAGCAGCAGGCCGCGTCGCTCGAGGAAATCGCGGGCAGCATGACCGAGATTTCGCAGACCGTGAAGCTCAACGCCGACAACGCACATCAGGCCAATTCGCTGGCGGGCAATGCCCGCGGCATGGCAGACGCCAGCAACGTAGCGGTGCAGGCCATGGTGCAGACCATCGGCAAGATCAGCGGCAGCTCGGACAAGATTTCCGACATCACCAGCCTGATCGAGGGGATTGCCTTCCAGACCAACATCCTGGCGCTGAACGCCGCGGTGGAAGCCGCGCGAGCCGGTGAACAGGGACGCGGCTTCGCCGTGGTGGCGGGCGAGGTGCGTGCGCTGGCGCAGCGTTCCTCGGCTGCGGCCAAGGAGATCAAGGAGCTGATCGAATCGTCCGCGACGATGGTGCAGGACGGCGCGCGCCAGGCCGCCGAAGTGGGCGTGACGATGGGCGAGGTGATCCGCGCCATCAAGCAGGTGTCCGACATCGTCGGCGAGATCTCGGTGGCGTCCGCCGAGCAGAGCCAGGGTGTAGAGCAGGTGCACGTCGCGATCAGCCAGATCGACTCGGGGACCCAGCAGAACGCTGCGCTGGTGGAGCAATCCGCGGCTGCGGCGCAGTCGCTGGAGGAGCAGGCGAACACCATGGCTGATGCGGTGGCGGTGTTCCAGGTGGCCGATGTGAATGGTGCCGGCGTGCCGCTGCGCAGGCCGGTTATTCCTCGGAGCAAGCCGGCGCCAGTGACGCGGCGTGGGGGCAACCCGGCCGCATTGGGCCATGCGGCGGCTCAACCTGTTGCATCCGGACAGGGCGGTGGCGCTGCGGGCGGTGGGAGCGAGGACTGGCAGTCATTCTGAGGGCGGCGTCTGGTTTCAGTGGTTGCGCATGTGGGCGCTGTTCTTCGGGACAGCGTCTTTTTTCTTGGTTCTTCGCTGGATCGGGGGTATGGGTTCTTGGATGCGCTGCTGTTTCGCCGGCGTAGCCGGCGACCTCCTTTTTGACGGCGCCAAAAAGGAGGCAAAAAGCGCCTTCTTGCCCGCCGGGCGGGAGTCTTATCGTAGCGTGCCGGCGTTTTTGTACGGGTATTTGCTTCAGGGCATAGCTGGACTGCCTGCCGCGCAGATCGC
>NZ_JWMA01000043.1 GCF_000812465.1 Cupriavidus sp. IDO
ATGGCGCCGTTTCGCCGGAGGGGCCCTTCCTGCGTTTGCGGACCTTGCCGTGGTTGATGACTACGTCGTAGTCGTATGTGACGCCGTCGATACTGGTGCCGAAGGAGAATGAGTTCCGATCGGCATGTCGCATAGCAACATCGCGGGGAACGGGTGGTTGACTCTCGGAGAGGCACCAGACGAGACTTCGGGACCTGTGCAGCAACAATGCTGGGCTGCAACATGTCTTCAAATGAGGACAGCGATGCCTCATTTTCAAGCGCGCGGTGCATGGCGCTATCCGCAATGCGGGACGGAAGATCCAATGCGATCCACGGCGCTACGCGACGGGCTTTGCAAACTCAACGGCATCGATGCCGAGGCCTATCTGCGTCACGAGTTGACCCACATCGCGGATCAGCCGGTGAATCAGATCGACCAACTCCTGCCGTGGAACGTCGCCGCTCAACTTGAGTTGCGAGTCTAAAGCAGGACCATTCCTGTCTCATCGGCAACCACGGTGCTGACGATCCGCTTACGAAAGCCGGAGGAGCAGACCCATAGGGAAGCGTCGAAAGTCTCTTCTTGACTGTGGAGCCGACCCGCGAGCGGCTGCCGGAGGTCGCTTACCGGCCATGAGCGGGCGCCCGTGCAAGGTCAGCGTCTGACCGCTTGCACCTTCGAGCAGTCGGTGACGAAATCCATCGCATCAAGAGCGTCGACCACTGACGTACTCCACCAGCGCTTTGAGCTTGGTCGACTGGTTGCGCCGGCTTGGATAGTAGAGATAGAAGCCTGGGAAGGTTGGCGAGAACGGAACCAGGACCCGCTTCAGCCGTTTCGCCTTGATGTGAGGCAGCGCGAGCTGCTCGAATGTGTAGGCAAGCCCAACCCCTTCGAGCGCGGCCTCAACGCTGAAGATCGTGTCGCTGATCGTCAGGTTGCCCGCGACTTCGTACTCCACGAGTCGGTCCTTCATCAGGAACTCCCATTTGTGGATCGCCCCGGTCCCGGCAAAGCGAAAGCGGACACAGTTGTGGTCCGCAAGATCGTCCGGATGAACGGGTGCCGGGTTGTTTGCCAGATACGCCGGTGACGCGACGACGGCAACGCTGATCGGCCCGCCTAGAGGCACGGCGATCATGTCGCGCTGAACACTTTCGCCAAGGCGGATGCCGGCGTCGAAGCCGCGTTCCACGATGTCCACGAAGCCTTCGTCATTCGTCAGTTCAAGCTGGACATGCGGGTTCGCCTTGAGAAACCCAGCCAGCATCGGCTGCAGCACCATCGCGATCGAAATCCGAGCCGCATTGAGGCGAAGTATTCCCGACGGCCTGCCCTGAAGGACGTTCAGTTCCTCGCCGGCCTCAACAACCTGCCCGAGCGCTGGACCAACTCGCGCAAGATATATCTCGCCCGCCTCGGTAAGGCTCACACTTCGGGTCGTCCGGTGCAGCAGCAGAACGCCAAGGCGCGTCTCCAGTTGCCGTATGGCTTGGCTAAGCGCCGAGGGGGAAACCTCCAACTCGGCGGCCGCCGCGGTGAATCCTCGGTGCTCCGCAACTTTCCAGAACGCCACGAGGCCGTCGAGCTGTTTAAGTTTCATACTTTGAAGCATAGCTTCATAAAGCATGCACCGCTAGGCCATTTTTCTTTCAGAAGCCGAAACCTACATTGGACTCCACTAAGGAGTCTTGAAATGCCAGGTTTGTTCGACAGCTTCACCCTCAACGGAGTCACCCTCCGGAATCGCATCGCTGCATCGCCGATGTGCCAGTACAGTGCAATCGACGGGAGCGTCACCGACTGGCATCTGCCTCACTACACGGGGCTCGCGCGCGGAGGCGCGGGGCTGGTCGTCGTGGAGGCTACGGCTGTTTCGCCCGAGGGGAGAATCACCCCCGGGGATCTTGGCCTCTGGAGCGATACGCACACGGCCGGTGTGGCCACCATTGCCGGCGCGATCTCTGACGCTGGCGCCGTCCCTGGCATCCAACTCGCTCATGCGGGCCGCAAGGCGGGCTGCACGCCGCCATGGGAAGGCGGTGCTCCGATGCCCGCCAACGATCCGCGTGTGTGGGAGCCAATTGCTCCATCGGCCGTGCCGGTGATTCCCGAGCAAGCGCATGTTCCTCGCGCCATGAGCGTCAAAGACATTCGGCGCGTGCAGCAGGACTTTGCTGACGCTGCGCAGCGCGCTCGTGAAGCCGGTTTCAAGTGGATCGAGCTTCATTTCGCCCACGGCTTTTTGGCGCAGAGCTTTCTTTCCCGTCACTCCAACAGGCGTGATGACGCCTACGGCGGGAGCCTCGAAAACCGCGCACGCTTCCTTGTCGAGACCGTCGCGGCCGTGCGCCGCGTCTGGCCCGCCGATCTGCCGTTGACTGCCAGGCTCGGCGTACTTGAGTTCGACAGACAGGACGACAGAAATCTGCCCGAAGCCATTCAGGTTCTCAAATGGCTAAAGGCCGAAGGGCTCGATCTTGTCGATGTCGGTATCGGGTTCTCGACGCTCGCACCTGTTCCGTGGGCGGCGAACCTTCTCGTCGAGACTGCAGGGAACGTGCGCGATGAGACAGGCCTTGAGGTGACGACAAGCTGGTTGATCACAAATGCGAAAGAAGCGGACAGCTTCGTGCGCAAGGGCAAGGTCGCATTCGTCATGCTGGCCAGGCGACTTCTCGACAACCCGCATTGGCCGAACACCGCTGCGCGCGAGCTCGGCGCAAAGACCCAGGTGTTGCCCACGCCGTACGCGTACTGGCTTCAGAACTGGGGCCCAGTCTGAACGTGATCCGCCACCCATTCAAGGATTCACCATGAACAACTCGATCCAACCCGCCCAATCGAACTCGACGTCAGGTTCGGCTCTGACGCGGCGCGATCTGTTGACCACCGCGGCCTTCATCGGCGTAGGACTGGCACTCGCACCAAGGGCTTGGGCCACAACCGCAAAAACCAAAGGACCAACCACCATGACCCAGCGAAAACTCGGCAATCTCGAAGTCTCGGCACTTGGTGCCGGGTGCATGAGCATCAGCGCCAACTACGGCCCGCCTGCTGACAAGGGCCAGGCGATCGCGCTGCTGCGCAATGCTTATGAGCGCGGGATCACGTTTTTCGATACGGCAGAAGTCTATGGCCCTTTCACCAGCGAAGAGCTGGTGGGTGAGGCACTCGCACCCATCCGCGACCAGGTCGTGATCGCATCGAAGTTCGGCTTCGACATGGACAACAACGGCGCGTTGAACAGCCGTCCCGAGCACATCGGGAAGGTGGTCGAGGCATCGCTGAAGCGACTCAAGACCGACCGCATCGATCTCTACTACCATCACCGCGTGGACCCGGCGGTTCCGATCGAAGATGTCGCCGGCACGATTAAGGACCTGATCGCGCAAGGCAAGGTCTTGCATTTCGGGCTGTCGGAGGCGAGTGCCAAAACCATTCGACGCGCCCACGCAGTGCAGTCGGTGACGGCGGTCCAGACCGAGTATTCCGTGATGAACCGGGATCCGGAGCACAACGGGGTGCTCCAGGCTTGCGAAGAGCTGGGCATCGGTTTTGTGCCGTGGGGACCCGTGGGCATGGGCTACCTGACCGGGAAGATCGATGCGAGCACGAAGCTCGATCCGAAGAGCGACCTGCGCTTTGGCTTCGACCGCTTCTCCCCGGAGAACATCGCCGCAAACAAGCCCTTCCTCGATCTCCTGAAGCGCGTCGCCGAGCGGAAGAACGCAACGCCTGCGCAGGTGGCGCTGGCATGGCTGCTGGCGCAAAAACCCTGGATCGTGCCGATCCCCGGCACCCGAAGTCCTGCCCACTTCGCTGAAAACCTGCAGGCCGTCGCTCTGCCGCTTTCGTCGACCGACCTGCGAGAGATCGACACTGCCTTGGCGAAGCTGACGGTGCATGGCGGTCGCATGAACGCCATGCAGATGAAAGTCGTCGATCACAGCGTGTAGGAGGAATCGATGACTGCGGAGAATCGCCCCGTGCTGACCCTGTATCACTGCCTGAGCGCTCGCTCGTTCAGGCCGCTGTGGATGTTGGAAGAGATCGGCGTGTCATACGACCTCCAGGTGCTGCCCTTTCCGCCTCGTTCGCAGCAGCGCAGCTATTTGGCTGTCAACCCGCTGGGGACAGTGCCCGCGCTCGCAGAGGGTGCGCTGTTGATGACCGAGTCGGCGGCAATCTGCCAGTACCTGGCTGCGCGGTTCTCGCCGGGCGCGATGGACGTGGCCGTCGACGAGCCGGACTACGGCGCCTATCTGAATGCCCTGCATTTCGGTGAAGCAACGCTGACCTTTCCGCAGACGCTGGTATTGCGCTATCGGTACTTCGAGCCCGCGGAGCGTCGCCAGCCGCAGGTGGCGGACGACTACGCCCGATGGTTCCTCGCGCGGCTGCGCAGCTTGGAGCCTGTGCTCGCGACACGCGAATTTCTTTGCGCCGGACGCTTCACCGCAGCCGACGTGTCCGTCGCCTACGCGCTGCTACTCGCCACGCATCTGGACCTGAGCAATCACTTCACCCCGGCCGTTGCGGCCTATTGGGCGCGATTGCAGCAACGCGACGGGTATCGAAAGGCGCTTGAGGTGCAGCACCAGGCCGCGCTGGCCCAGGGCGTGTCCACGATACCCGCACCGGATATCCGATAGTGCTTACATCAAAGCCAAAGCTCAAGTTAGCTTCAACGCGACAGATCGGCGCCACGAGCCGGGACTGCAAAAAGAGGGAATGTCTGCTTGCTATGCAGATGCAGCCGCCTGCTTCGGCGAACTGGCCGGCCGCATTGGGTCGGCTTCCGCCGACCGACGCCAGCGTGACGGACGCCGGATCGATCTGGCGCTTGCCGGCCATTCTCAGTCATCTAATCCTCTGCCAACGAATGACGGGACCGTCCAAACATCAGACATTGAAGGAAACGTAGCTGCACCGGACGCCATCGAGCCGAGAGCCGTTAATCGGACCTACCCCCCCGGAGTCTCCGGTGATTCAATATGCGTTACTTCGTGCCGGGTAGCCGTTGGAACTTGCGAGAGCTTCGTGCTGAGGCTCGCGTGAAAACGTGCTAGGTCGAGAACGTATTCCAGCCAGTCTCAAGTTGACACCTCGATGCCACGCCCCGTCGACTCCGGTCCCCCGAATTGTGCAATCTCACGAACAAGCTGCATGACGGTGCGGCACGCTAGTGTGAGTTCACCATGGCGCGACATGGCCAATGCAATATGGCGGGTGATTTGTGGATTGATGATCTTCGATGCCTGCAAGCGGCAATCCCGGCCAGCGTTTGAGATGGCGTACGGCCCAAGCAGCGCGTACATGCCCCCGTCGGCGACGATATGGGTCTGCAGGCTCAGCGAATCGGCCTCCACCACTACGTTCAGCGCAACGCCGTGCTCCAGTGCCAATTGATCCAGCCGGTCACGCCAGCTATTGGGTCGGCAGAACGTCACCAAGGGCAGATTGTGCAGCGCGGAAAACTGTACGGTGGGGTTGGCGGTCATGCTGTCTCCGTCGGCACCCACCAGATAGGTCGCCGTTTCGACAAGGTACACGTCGCCGTGCTTAGGCACTGGACTATGGCGGAACAGAATGGCCAGATCGACATGCCCGGCCTCCAGCCAGTTCTCCAGTTGCGCACCTTGCCCCTCTCGCACACTGAGTTGCACCAGGGGGTAGCGCTCCTTCAGGCGGTAATAGAGCGTGCTGACCAGCGGATGCGCTGTGGAAGGCAGGATTCCGATGCGAACCGTGCCGATAGGCTTGCCTGAGGTCGAGTGGATGTCGTTGACCAGTTGGTCCGTGCCTGCCACCCACGCCCGGACCTTGGGCACCACGCGCTCACCGAATTCGGTAAGCACCACCCCGCGACCCGTGCGCTGGAACAGACGCCCCCCACATTCCTGCTCGAGTTCATTGAGTTGACGGCTGATGTGGGGCTGACTCGTGCCAAAGGACTGAGCCACCTTGCTAAGACTGCCCAGGTCGGCAGCCGCCAGGAGCAGTTTCCATGCGGAGTAGTTCATCGCTTGCCTTGGCCTCCAAGCTATACGGAATCAGTATATCTGAAATAGCCAGCATGACACTTCCGGTATGCCATGGCGGCTCCTAGACTGCCTCACATGCCCGCCACCGTTATGGAGACACCAGCAGCGGCGGGCTCTCCGGGCAAAGCATCCGGCTCCCGGTGAACTCCATACTCGTACAGGAAGTGACATGAAAGACATCGATCTGCGCGGCCTTGTTCCGGCTCCCGTTACCCCCTTTACGCGCGACGGCGCGGTTGACCATGCCGCGATTCAGCGCCTGGGTTCGTGGCTCGGCAAGTTTGATGGCGTCAAGGGTCTGGTCGTTCTCGGCCACGCGGGCGAAGGCACGTTTCTGTCGCAAGACGAGCAAATGGCCGTGATCGAAAGCTTCGTGAAGTCGGTCGATGGCAAGCTACCTGTCATTGCGGGCATCACCCTGGAAGGCACCGAAGTCGCTGCGGCCGAAGCGAAGCGCGCTGTCAAGGCTGGCGCCTCGGCCGGCCTTGTCTATCCGTCGCACGGCTGGCTGCGTTTCGGCTACCAGAAGGGCGCGCCACAAGACCGCTATCGCGCCATCTTCGAGGAAAGCGGCCTGCCGCTGATCCTGTTCCAGTACCCGGATGCCACCAAGGCTACCTACAACCTGGAGACACAGCTCGAGATCGCCGCCCAGCCGGGCGTATTCGCGATGAAGAACGGCGTGCGCAATATGCGCCGCTGGGACACCGAGATCCCCGTCATCCGCAAGGAGAACCAGGAGCTCCAGATCCTGACCTGCCACGACGAGTACCTGTTGCACACGATGTTCGACGTGGACGGCGCGCTTGTAGGCTACGGCAATATCGCGCCCGAATTGCTGATTGAACTGATCAAGGCTGGCAAGGCAAAGGACTATCCGCGCGCCCGCGCCCTGCACGACCAGCTCCTGCCCGTGACCAAGAACGTGTACCACCGTGGCTCGCATATGGAAGGCACCGTGGCGCTCAAGCACGCCCTGGTGGCACGCGGCATCCTGGAACACGCCACCGTGCGCTCGCCGCTGCTACCGCTGGAGCCTGGCGCCGAGATCGACATTGCCAACGCCATGCGCGCTGCCGGGCTCGTTGGCTAAAGGGTGGCGGGCACAGCCACAAGGGTGTGCCTGCCAGCCGGGTCGAGCCACGCCATTGGTTTCTCCCGTTATGCCGCAGCCGGCAGGCAAAACGGGAGCAATACAAGGCTTCACGCTGACCCGCTTCCGGGCTGCCCTCTGTCGCGGGCTGCAGCTCCGGTTGCAAGAATGGCCATGACGAAAGTAGAAGCCGACAACATAAGAAAAAGATGGCCGGTGCTCACACACCGTGAGCCAGTCAACTTGGAGACAGCATGGACACCACTACGGTTGCACCCATGTACAACAGTGGCAGGAGCGATGCGGCAAGCAGCGCGCCATTTGATCCGCGGCGGCGGGCAGCGCAACTTCTCTTTCGCATCGAGAACATTCCCTTTAGCAGATGGCACACCAAGGCCCGCATTGTCATGGGCAGTGCCACACTGTTCGACGCATTCGACGCGCTCTCACTGGCGTTTGTCATGCCGGTCCTGGTTGGGCTCTGGCATCTGTCGCCCGGCGAGATCGGGGTCCTGATCGCTGCCGGATACCTTGGGCAGGTCATCGGTGCACTATGCTTCGGTTGGCTGGCCGAGCGCCTGGGCCGGGTGCCGAGTGCCTCCGTGACCGTGGGCTTGATGTCGGTCATGAGTGTGGCGTGTGCCTTTGCCGGCAACTTCCACCTGCTGTTCCTGTGCCGCTTCATCCAGGGCATTGGCGTCGGCGGCGAGGTACCGGTTGCGGCAACCTATATCAATGAACTGTCGCAAGCCCATGGCCGTGGCCGCTTTTTCCTGCTCTATGAATTGATCTTTCCCGTTGGCCTGATGCTCGCGGCCCAGGTCGGTGCCTTCCTGGTTCCGCGCTTTGGCTGGGAGTACATGTTCCTGGTTGGCGGGATACCCGGCTTGGTCGTGGCACTGCTGATCATGCGGCTGCCGGAATCACCGCGATGGCTGATCGGCAAAGGCCGGTTCGACGACGCAGAGCGCGTGATTGGCGAAATCGAGGCTAGTACCCCCAGGCGAAATCTTGATCCGCAGCGCAACGCCGCAGAGACGGACCGGCGTATCTCAGAACTGTACGAAGGCCTCCACTCGCAGAAAAAGGGCAACTGGAAAGAGCTGTTTTCGCCGTTCTATCGTGGTCGTACAGTGGTGGTATGGCTGCTGTGGGCGAGCTCCTATTTCGTTGCGAATGGCATCAACAACTGGTTGCCGAGCCTTTACAAGACGGTCTATCACCTGCCACTGCAGGAGTCGCTGCACATGGCCTCGCTCTCCAACGTGCTCAGCACCTGTGCCGTTCTTGTCTGTGCGCTGTCGGTGGACCGCGTGGGTCGTCGTCGCTGGGCCATGGGGTGTTTCGTGGTCAGCGGCATACTGCTCGCCGTCCTGGGAGCTCTTGGCGCAGCCAGCCCCTGGTCGGTCATGCTGCTGGCTTCCTCAGCTTATGCCGTGATGGGTTCGGCGACCGTGCTGCTGTATCTGTACACGCCGGAAATCTATCCCACGCGTATCCGTGCGATCGGAACCGGCCTGGCAACCTCATGGCTGCGAGCTGCCTCCGCCACCGCACCGGCCGTTGTCGGCATGGTGCTAACGGGACAAGGTATTGCCACCGTCTTCCTGATGTTTGCGGGCGCCTGCGTGGTCGGTCTTGTCGCGGCCAGCCGTATGACCGAAACCACCAACCGCCCGCTGGAAGAGATTTCACCCTGACTGACGTGCCAACGCAGCGGCGCAGACCGCTGCCGTCAAACGCTTCACGGCGATCATCGGACTCAACTTTCCTTGCAGCCGGGCACTCGAAGCGTATCGAGCGCCCGGCGCTGGGAGGAGACCGCTCGCCTGCCTTTCACAGGTTTGTAACGACTCGACATAACAAGGAGACATCCATGAGGAGTTGCGGGAAATGGTGCGCGGGCCTTTTGTGTGCCGCGCCGCTGTTCGCTTCGGCACAATCGGTGACGCTTTACGGCCTCGTCGACACTGGAGTCGAGTATGTGAACAATATTGGTGCCAGCAAGGACAGTGTCGTGCGGATGCCGAACCTGACTGCCACGGTGCCTTCGCGCTGGGGGATGCGCGGGACGGAAGACCTTGGGGGAGGCCTGAAATCTGTATTCGTCCTGGAATCCGGCTTTGCCGCTGACTCCGGATCGTCAAACCAGGGAGGACGCTTGTTCGGCCGTCAGGCCTTTGTCGGGCTGAGCAATCAGTGGGGACAACTCTCCTTCGGCCGTCAGTGGACGATGACCTTCTGGTCGACGCTGGACTCTGACGTACTGGGGCCCAACATCTACGGCGCCAACTCGTTGGACAGTTATCGGCCCAATGCCCGCGCCGACAACGCCATCGCCTACAAGGGCACATTCGGCGGATTGACTGTCGGCGCGACATACAGTCTTGGGCGCGACACAGTCAATGCTGGCCAGAACCCCGCGGGAACCAACTGCGCCGGAGAGAATCCCGCCGACAGCAAAGCCTGCCGGGAATGGTCAGCGATGCTGCGGTATGACGCAAGCTGGTGGGGCCTGGCGACTGCATATGACTCCTTGCGCGGGGGCACGGGTGCCGCAGGGGGACTGGTGAACAGCGGCCTCAAGGACGACCGCCTGCACTTTGGCGGCTACATGGTCCTGTCCAAGGCGAAGGTCGGTATCGGTGGCACCTTCCGGAACAATGAGGGCAGCATCACGTCCCATAGCCGGCTCTATTATGCGGGCCTGGCCTACGACATCACGCCCGCATTCAATCTTGCAGGGCAGATCTACTACCTTGGATTCAACCATAGTGCCAACAAGGCATGGCTCGCTGCCCTGCGAGGTATCTACGCCTTCTCCAAGCGGACCTCCGCCTATCTCACGACCGGCTTCATTGATAACCGGGGCCAACTGGCCATGTCGGTCAGTAGTGGTAGCGCCGTCGGAACCAGTGCGCCGGCACCGGGCGGCAACCAGTTTGGTGCGATGCTTGGCATCAAGCATATCTTCTGAGTCGACGCTATACCTGTTTATCGCCGGCTCAGGCGAAGGCAGCAAAGGAAGAATCCATTCTTTGGCCGCTCGCCAATCGAGGCAGAGCGGCAAGCATGCAAAGTTAATATCGGGAGACAACAATGAGAGGTATTTTGAGAGCGCTGCTGGCCACAAGCTTTGGTCTTGTCGCCACGCTGGCTTTGGGCCAGACTTACCCCAACAAGCCCGTCAGAATCGTTGTACCGTATCCCGCAGGTGGAACAGTGGACGCTGTCACGCGGGTTGTTGCGCAACGCCTGAGCGAAAACCTCGGCCAGCAATTCATTGTCGATAACCGACCTGGAGCCAGTGGAACGCTGGGCAGCAAGTGGGTAGCGACCTCGGCGCCGGACGGATACACCCTACTTGTGCAGGCATCGACCTTCGTGGCCACGCCGATGCTGATGAGTTCAAAAACCTATGACATAGAGAAGGACTTCGCGGCAATCACGCAACTGGGTAGCGTCCCGATGCTGGTGACAGCACATCCGGGTGTTCCTGCCAGGGACCTGAAAGAGTTCATGGCTGCCATCCGGAAGGAGCCCGGAAAGTACACTTTTGGAACCTCGGCAGTGGGCTCGGCAAGCCACCTTGCCGAAGAAGCGATCAAGCACGAAAGCAAGCTCCAGTTTGAGATCATTCCTTACAAGGGTACCGCTCCGGCGTTGACGGAAGTGATGGGGGGACACATCAATGCCATGGTGGATGCCCTGCCATCGACGTTGCCCCATGTAAAGAGCGGAAAGCTGAAGCCGCTCGCCGTCACTAGTGCGAAGCGCATTGCCGTGTTGCCGGACGTTCCGACAGTTGCGGAGTCGGGACTGACCGGCTTCGAGATGGTTTCCTGGTACGGCTTGTGGGGACCGGCGAGAATGCCCGCTGAATTGACTCAACGCATTCGGAATGAAGTCGCAAAGGCATTGGCTTCGGAAAATGCGGTCAAGGTATTGGGCGAGTATGGATTCAGCGCCACGGCGTCCCAGCCGGCGGACTTCACCGCATACATCAGGCAGGAGAAGGCCAGATTCAGCACCCTGATCAGGGAAGCAAATATCAAGCTCGACTGAGCGGCACTCGGACAGCTACGATGAGCACTTATACCGCACGCGACCGGGCCAGCGCGGTGAAACACATTTGTGGTCGCGCTGCGGGAATGGTTGAGTTGGACTACGAAACCTGCTTGGCAGGACGCGATTGGCCTGGAGCACCTCGGCCGGCAACACGGTGTCGACGTCCAGTATCGCGCCGTCGAGCATGTCTCGGTTGCATCCCCGGAAGCACTGGTGCGTGGCCTGGGCATGGAGAAACCCACATTCAGGCAGCCCTACCTCTACTGCAGGTTCGACATGGCCGCGCTGTCTGAGGATACGCTGCGCAAACTGGAAGAGCTTGCCATCGAACATGGCGACTACCTCATGCCCGGCCAGCTCTCTAAGGAGGCAACACTGACTTGGGCGTGAGCGGATGGATTCACACGCTGGACTGGGGCCGCCGGAGGAATCCCACTTCGGGCAGGGTCATTTGACTGCAACGCCACTGTCATTGGACATTGAGCCCCTCGTTAGCGGATGACCGAGACGGGTCGGGCAGCGATCATGTGAGGACGCGCAGACTTGGTCTTCCTTCGTAAGAAAGGAGATCGTCATGGAAGCACTGCACTCCCCTCCCGGCAATACCTCGCGATCAGCGATGGCGTCTGCACGGTAACATCACGGCGATAGATGAAAGAAGGAACGTTCACAAATCGCACGCTCGTAGCGCGACTACCTCAACAGTACTGATTGCGCGACTAACCTGCATTCCAAGGCTATCGTCGTAACGCTCCCGGGCCGGCTTCCACCAAGAGCTCCGCCGTCAGTTGTAACCCAGAATCGCCACGGTTGCGACGTCCGGCCGATTCCCTGAATTTTCCATGAGGGCCAATGTCGGTCTCTTCGGAATCCTGCTGCTCAGCGATGCGTAGGCCGCGTCCGTGCATGCCTTTTCATCTCCCGGCGCCTGCGGCGCTACTTCAACGTGGCCTGAATACTGGGGTGCGGGTAAAGACGTCATCGTCATTCCTGAAGTCGCTGTTGAGAGTGGAAGTAGTTCAGTGCCCGGCTCGTACCTGCTGAAAAAACCTGGACGGGACGCTACGAGCGTTCCCAAGCGCGCGCACGCGAAGCCGAGGCACCCATTCTCCGTTGAGCCGTCCAGAACAGCACCCGGAGTGCAAAGCCATCTTCGCCTTCGACATGTCGAAGCATGTCAAAAGGCGGATCCATCCTGACGCCAAGCACGGCCGCACAAGCGTATCCAACCACGCGCTCACGCGTTGCTTTGGACCGAAGCCGTTCGTTAAGCAAGCCGTACAGGACATCCCGGTAGCCGGAGTTGCCACGATTGACACGGATGGCGGTCCTGGCCTCCAGTTCGAGGCCGTGGGAGCAGCAGTTCACCTCCTGAAGCAAATCGAAGAGTGCTTCCTTCCGGGATCGAGACGTCGAAACCATGACCCAACCTACTGAACCAACAATCGAATGTCCATGGTAGAACCCGCCATGAGGATCGCATATGTAGGTTGCGTAGGAATTCCACCCGTGCCCCCGCCACGTTCCATATAAAAGTGCTTTACGCACCTCACCCATTCAGGGTGAGCGGTAGCTCCAAAAGCATCAGAGCCGCTTAGTGATCACCGCATTGGAAAAGGGCACTGCAAATTCCTATGTAACGTAGATATTCCAGCGCACCATTGGCTCATATGCTTCGACTGTGCCTGGACAACGAGCGAAAGCCTCCGTTCCCCGGCTAAAGGAAACTCTTCAGCGTCGGAGCGCGCATGTCAGACCAACACGTATCTCATCTCGTTGCAATTGTCGGCGCAGTAAACGTGCTGCTTGGGGACGACACACTGGCCTATGTGACGGACTATCGCGGCGTCTTCCGCGGACAAGCGCTGGCTGTCGTCCGCCCAGGCTGCACTGAGGAGGTCAGTGCTGTCATGACGTACTGCTACGAGAACGGGATTCCCGTTGTTCCACAGGGGGGCAATACGTCGCTGCTCGGCGGCAGCGTTCCGGATGCAAGTGGCAAGGCAGTCGTGTTGGCTCTGACCCGCCTAAACCATATCCGGCATATCGACGCACTCAATGCCACCATGGTCGTGGAAGCCGGCGTCACCCTTAACGCCGCGCGCACGACCGCTGAAGACGCAGGAACGCTGTTTCCGCTCCGGATAGGTTCCGAAGGCAGTTGCCAGATCGGTGGAAATCTCTCGACGAATGCAGGCGGCACTGCGGTACTGCGGTACGGAAACATGCGCGATCTGGTTTTGGGCCTAGAAGTGGTTCTGCCCAATGGGAAGGTATGGAACGGTCTCAGAGCCCTGCGCAAGGACAACGCGGGATATGACCTGAAGCATTTGTTCATCGGCTCCGAAGGCACACTCGGCATCATCACTGCGGCTGTCCTTAAGCTTTTCCCCCGCCCCCGCGCGGTCTGCGTGGCGCTGCTTGGGGTGGAAACCACTGACGCCGCCCTTCAGACGTTCGGCTTGCTACGGCAGCGGCTGGGAACCGATGTGACAGCGTTCGAACTGATTTCCGAGGATGCCATGACCTTGGTGCTATCGCATCTCGGCTGTCAGCACCCTTCCCTGATGACCTCACATCCATGGCATGTCCTTGTCGAGATGTCATCGACTGCCACCCAGGAAGATGCCGATGCGATCTTCGTAACAACGCTCAGCGAAGCTGCCGAAAGAGGTCTGATCTCGGATGCCGCCATTGCAGCGAATGAAAAGCAGGCGGCAGATTTCTGGCTCATTCGCGAAGAAATCTCGGATGCCCAGACAAGAACGCGCGGCAGCGTGCGGTGCGACGTTTCTGTGCCGCTCTCAAGCATTCCTGCCTTCATTCGTGAGACTTCCGCGAAGGTTCTGGCGGCAGCCCCAGAGACGCGTATGGTCGTCTACGGGCACGTGGGAGATGGCAACGTCCATTTCAACCCGCTCCGTCCGGCCAACATGATGCCCGAGTCGTACCTGAACCGGCATGGCGACAGCATTACCCGGATCGTCGACCAGGCAGCAATGGATCTCCAGGGCTCGATTTCGGCTGAGCACGGCGTCGGTACGGCCAAGCGCGACGAACTGCTGAACGTGCGCAGTCAGGTCGAGCTTGAAATTGGCTGGCGCGTCAAGCGGGCGCTGGACCCGCTCAATCTGCTCAATCCCGGCAAGGTTCTTCCTGAGCTTCCTTCCGCTGCCTGAAATCAGGCATCCACGGAGCTTCGCATGATCGATACACCCTCCTTGGTCGAACAGGACAAACTGCATTGGGTTCATCCCGTGGTTTCCCTACGCCAGCATGAATCAAAAGGCGCCCGCATCTGGGCGAGCGCTGAGGGCATCCATCTTATCGACGCGGATAGCCGCCGCGTCCAGGATGCGTTTTCGGGGCTATGGTGTGTGAATGCTGGCTACGGCCAGCAATCCCTCATCGACGCTGCCACACGACAACTGCAGAAGTTGCCCTATGGGACGGGCTACTTCCACTTCGCCAACGAACCGGCGGTGCGACTGGCATCGCGTCTCGCAGAGCTCGCGCCCGAGGGCTTGACCCGCGTGCTTTTCGGCCAGGGCGGCTCGGATGCGATCGATACCGCCGTTCGTGTCGTGCGCTATTACTTCAACGCTACGGGCCAACCTGAGAAAAAGCACTTCATTGGCTTACAACGCGGGTACCACGGTTCGTCGAGCACCGGCAGCGGGCTCACCGCCCTTCCGGCGTTTCATCGCCACTTTGACGTGCCGGGCCCGCAGCAGCATCACATTCCCTCGCCGTATCCGTACCGGCACCCCGATGGCCCGGACCAAAATGCGGTGCTGGAAAGCACTGTCCGTGCGCTTGAAGCGAAGGTGGGAGAAATCGGTGCCCACCGCGTCGCCGCCTTCATTTGCGAGCCAATCCAGGGCTCCGGCGGCGTTATCGTGCCACCGGCCGGTTTCCTGCGTGCCATGCGTGAGGCTTGTGACCGTCTCGGAATCCTTCTGATCGTCGACGAAGTCATTACCGGCTTTGGCCGTACCGGACCGTTGTTTGCCTGCGAAAGCGAGGCCATCAGTCCGGACGTGATGACCGTTGCCAAAGGCCTCACCTCGGGCTACATACCGATGAGCGCGACCCTGATCAGTGAAAAGATCTACCAAGCGATTGCAGACGCCGGCGACGACGGCGCTGTCTTTGGCCATGGCCAGACTTATGCTGGCCACCCGGTAAGCGCGGCGGTCGCAAATGCGGCGCTTGATCTGTATCTCGATGGAGGACTACTCGAGAACGGAGCAGCGGTCGGGCAGTACTTCCTTGAGCAACTCGGCACGCTCGAGGAGCTTCCGTATGTCGGGGAAGTTCGTGGTCGAGGACTCCTTGCCGCCGTTGAACTCGTCGATGACAAGGAAAGCAAGCGAAAGCCACGAAAGAGCAAACGACTTGGTGAGCGTGTCCTGGAGCACGCACTGGAAGAGGGGCTCGTGTTCCGTGCCTTCTCCGACGACATTCTCGGCTTCGCGCCGGCTCTGAACTACACCAGAGCCGATGTGGATTCGTTAATTCAAATTCTGCGATTTTCCCTCGACAAAGCAGTCGCAGAGACATTTTAAAAGGAGCGATGATGAAACTGACAGACTTCAAAGTATTGACCTTCGACTGCTACGGCACCCTCATCGATTGGGAAACCGGCATCTACAACGCCCTGCAGCCGCTGATCGAAAAGGCCGGATACGCCGGGAAAACGCGTGACGAGATTCTCGAGATCTATGCCAGGCATGAGGCCGACCAGGAAGTCTTGACGCCAAGCCTGGCCTACAATGTGCTACTGAGCGTGGTCTACCGCCGCCTGGCGAATGAATGGAACGTCGGCGTGACCGACGAGGAAGCCAACACGTTCGGTGCCTCCGTGCCCGACTGGCCCGCTTTTCCCGATACGGTCGAAGCGCTGCGCTATCTCAAGCAACACTACAAGCTGGTCATCCTGTCGAACATTGACCGCCTTTCGTTCCGCGGCAGCAATGCCCGTCTCGGCGTGGAATTCGACGCGATTTACACCGCGCAGGACGTCGGAGCCTACAAGCCGAGCCCCCGCAACTTCGAATATATGCTGGGACGCCTGAAGCGGGACTTCGGCCTGGAGAAGGACGATATTCTGCACACCGCCCAGAGCCTGTTCCATGATCACGCCCCGGCAAACGGCTTCGGTCTCGCCTCGGCATGGATCGACCGCCGGCACGCGGACAAGGGTTGGGGCGCCACCATGCCTCCCCCGGGAACGCCCAAGTATGACTTCCGCTTCGAGAGCATGATTGCGCTGGCCCGGGCTCACCAGGAAGAATTGAAGACCTGAGCCACCACTGAATCCCGCCGCGTAGGCGGCGGGGTTTTGGCACCCATCTCCCATTGATACTCCCGCCGGCGCTGCATGCAAAGCGCCGACGCGCTCACGCGGCGCGCATGCTTGTCACCCGGCCGTTTCGCAGGAAACTAGACATGAATCTCCTGAAGGATACAAACCTGCTGCGCCAGCATGCCTATATCGACGGCCACTGGCAAGCTGCCCGCTCCGGCAAGACGCTGGATGTGGTCAACCCGGCAACCGGTGCCACGCTGGGTAGCATTCCCGACTGCAATGCGGACGACACCCGGGCGGCGATCGAGGCAGCGAACCGCGCCTTGCCGGCATGGAGCGCGATGACGACGCACCAGCGCGCCGCGCTGCTGCGCAAGTGGCATGACCTCGTGCTGGCTCACGCCGATGACCTGGCGATGCTGATGACCCTGGAGCAAGGCAAGCCATTGGCCGAAGCACGCGGGGAAGTCCTCTACGGCGCCTCGTTCGTGCAATGGTTCGCCGAGGAAGGCATCCGCGCCTACGGCGAGACCATCCCGGCCACGCAGGCGAACCGCCGGATCATTGTCCGCAAGGCGCCTGTCGGCGTATGCGCGGCGATCACGCCCTGGAATTTCCCCAACGCGATGATTACCCGGAAGCTGGCTCCCGCCCTCGCAGCAGGCTGCACAGTCGTGGCTAAACCTTCGGAACTCACTCCTTATTCAGCACTCGCGCTTGCCGAACTCGCGGAGCGGGCGGGAATCCCCGCCGGGGTCCTCAATATCGTGACTGGCCTTCCCAAAGCGATCGGCGGCGAACTCGCTTCGAATCCCATTGTCCGCAAGCTGACTTTTACCGGATCCACCCCGGTGGGCAAGCTCTTGCTGCGCCAATGCGCCGACACGGTAAAGCGGGTCAGCATGGAACTAGGCGGGAATGCTCCCGTCATCGTGTTCGACGACGCCGACCTGGAGCAGGCGGTATCCGGCGTGATGGCTAGCAAATTCCGGAACAGCGGGCAAACCTGTGTCTGCGCGAACCGCATTTACGTTCAGTCCGGCATATACGAACGCTTTACCGAGCGCCTGGCCCAAGAAGTCCGGAAGCTGCGTGTTGGCGCTGGTACAGAAGAGGGAGTAACCATCGGCCCCCTGATTAACGAATCGGCGGTGAAAAAGGTCGTCACCCACGTGGAGGATGCGCTGAGGCAAGGTGCTAGAGTTGCTGTGGGCGGCGAGTTCTCCGAGCGAGGCTCTCAGTTCTTTATGCCGACTGTCCTGACCGATGCCCGCGACGGGATGCTGGTGGCCAGCGAGGAAACATTCGGACCCGTGGCCGCCCTGTTCCGCTTCGAGACCGAAGACGAAGTCATTCGGCGCGCCAACGATACCCCTTACGGCCTCGCCGCTTATCTGTTCTCGCGCGATGTGAACCGCGTGTTCCGGGTGGCTGAAGCATTGGAATACGGCATGGTGGGCCTGAACACGGGTGTTATCTCGTCCGCGGTTGCGCCGTTCGGGGGTGTCAAGGAATCCGGGCTCGGCCGCGAGGGCTCGCACCACGGCATCGAGGAGTTCCTCGAGGTGCAGACGCTACACCTCGATCTGGCGTAACGGAGCTCCGCCAAAGAATATGCCGGCCCGATGGCCGGCTTTTTTCTGTATGCGATGTTCAGTCAGAACACTTTGCTGCCGTTAGTAACGGTACCATCCACACTGAGCAGGTTCACAACCCCCGGCTCCGATTCCACTCCCATCACCAAGACCTGCGACAGAAAGCCGCCAATACGGCGCTCACCGAGGTTCGTTGCGCACACCACCACCCTGCCAACCAACTCCTCCGCTTGATAGCGGTTCGCGTATTGCCCGCTAGAGGTCATCACGCCCAGGTCGCCGAGATCGATCCACATCTTATAGGCCGGGTTGCGAGCCTTGTCGTTCAGCTCTGCCTTGACCACGGTGCCAGCGCGCAGATCAATGCTTGAGAATGCTTCGTAGGGACTCATACTTACTTCCACTCCATCAATTGCCAATGAAATTCTGGGGCGACCACCGGCATCATTCCTCTGCCGTCAGTTTGTGCAGGGCGACCGCGACCTGCAGTTCGAAGCGGTTCGCCTGATCCTCCAAGGTAGTCCCCAGCATCGATTCAATGCGTTCCAGACGATATCGCAGCGTACTGATATGGACGCCGAGACGCCTGGCCGTGTTCGCCAACTGGAATCCCTCTGCGCAGAGCGCTTCCAGCGTCTCCAGGAGCGCCTCACCCTTGCGATCGGACAGCAGCGGGCCCAGCTTGCTCTGGATGAATAGCTGCCGGGCATCCGCGTCGCCCATCAATGCCCGAGGGAACATCACCTCATGGAAGTGATGCACCTTTCCTGGCTTTAGCAGCGGCAGCAACGATTGGACATCGCTGCCGCCTTGCGCCATGCCGGCGATGCCGCTGTGTAAGCGGCTGACTGCCAACGCCGTACCGCGGCTGCCCAAGACCCGCCAGAGCGGCTCGGGTTCTGCATCGCCGGCAAGGAGAAAGGTGATCTGGTTAAGGGACGCCAGGATGAGAGGCGGTTGTCCGATACCTTCCAGGTACTTTCTCAGCCGGTCCACCCAACGCTCGCGTCGCAGGAACCCCTCCCGTGATAGCGGCAACGGCTCATCGAGCAACGCCAGGCAAACACGATAGTTCGCCGCCGGATCCCAACCGCTCAGGCGGGCGCGTTCCAAAGCCGACGGGGTTTCTTCAAACTTCCCTTCCAGCAGGGAGCCGACCAACGCATAGCCGAGACGCTCCTCTTGAAGATGCAGCGCCCGCAAATGCGCCAGGTGCAGCGCGCCAATGATTGAAGCGTGTTCCGTCGCGCGGATGTCCAGCTCACCCAGCGGGCTGCGGCCTTCGTCGACGAAGATGAATGCCGTGATTTCGCCGCGGATGCGGATCGGGCAGCCCAGCCGGCGAGGCACGCCGACGTCCGGTTGCGCCTCCACCAGCACAGGGGCGACGCTGTCCTGGATATGGCGGAGGAGGATGCGGTTATTCAGCAGCCGCAGGTATTCACGTTCCTTGTCGCAGAGAACTTTGCCGTCTTTTCCGCCCTCGCTTGTGCCGAGCAGCAGTCCATCGGGATCGACAAAGTTGACGGCCCGGCCGAGCAGGTCGCCAAGCGCAAGCGCCAGGTCGCCGAGCGTGTTCGCCATCACCGCCGCTGTAGTGAGCGCACGATGGATTTCATCGGATCGCTCGATCAACTCGCCTTGACGGCGAATGATGCTCGAATGAATTTCCTCGGTGATGGTACTGAACGGAATGGCCCAGTCGATCTCGAGCAAAGGCAGGCCGACATCGTTTGCAGCCAGCACCGAGGATTCTGGAAAATGTTCCAGGAAGTTGGGGACTGCGAGCACGACCCCTGCCAGCCCGCGTTCGCTCAGGTCCCGGATGAGCTGGCTGGCCTTCTGGCCGTCTCGCGGCCAGTTGTAGCCGGTCGAAAGCAGCAGATGGCCACGCTCGACCCAATCCACAATATCCGGATGGTCGATGACGTGCACCCACCGGATTTCGCTACTCAATCCTGAGTGCCCGGCTACCACCCTGGCACCACGTAGAACGGTCGATTCCAACGCGGTAGAGATGTCCATAGTCCTCCGTTCGACATCCATTCCAGACTCGAGATGCGGGCAGGCCGCCCGACATGCGACCCTGTACTAGTGCTTCAGTATCGCGTCGGCAAATGAACGCATGTCCTCGAAGGCAGCGTCCGGCACCGCATTCGCCTTGGGGACCGCCCCAAAGCCCGGCTTGCCTTTGCGGCGGTCAATCCAGACTGTCTGCAAGCCGAGCGCCTGCGCGGGGACGTGGTCATGGAAGAAGCTCTGGGCAACATGCAGAATCTGTGCGCGTGGCACGCGTACGCGGCCAAGCGCAACGTGAAAGTTGTTAAGCGAAGGCTTGTAGCTTCGCGCCTGTTCAGCGGTAATTACGTAATCGAACTCGACTCCCAGCCGCTTCTTCGATAGCGCGAAGGACTCGTCGTCGCCATTGGTGATGACGGCGAGCTGAAAGCGCTTTTGCAACGCAACGAGGGCATCATGCGAATCTGGGAATGCTGGCCAGTCTCCCGCCGAGTGCGAGAACGACTCGAGTTCGGCCTCTTCTGGGGAAAAGCCAAGATCGGCCGCGATCCGCCTCAGCGTCTCCTCAAGGATCTCCCGATAGGTCATATAGGGACCAGCCTCCAGCGCGGCTTCATGCCATGCGTAGCGCTCAAGGATTTCATCCTCGCTCAGCACATGGCCGTGGTCACGGAGAATGCCTCCCAAGGCTTCGGAGATGCCCCGCTCCCAGTCGATCAGCGTGCCATAAATATCGAGCGTCAACACCGTCTTGCCTGCAAACCTTGCTGCGAAATCGCTGTCCATTTTGTCCTTCGCTGTGGGCGGGGCTATAACCTCAGTCAATACGCTGCGCGCGCCTTCTCGATTGCCTTGGCCAGGATCGCCAGCGCTTCATGCGCTTCGTTCTTGGAAGTCGTCAGCGGAGCAAGCAGGCGCACAATGTTGCGGTGCACACCACACTTGATGACAAGCAATCCACCATCGCGGCATGCATCGATGACGCGCTGCGCAAATCCGGCGTCCGGCTGCTTCGAATCCCGGTCCTTGACAAATTCGAGTGCCAGCATCGCGCCGACACCTCGAATAGTACCAATCTCAGTGAAGCGCTCAGCCAGCGCCTCGAGTCCATCACGCAGCACGGCGGCCAGTTGGTTGGCTTGCTCCAGCAGCCCCTCGTTCTGGAAGAGGTCCAGCACCGCCAGCGCGGCGGCACAGGCTAGCGGATTGCCTGCGTAAGTGCCGCCAAGCCCACCCGGCTCGGGCGCGTCCATGATCTGGGCCCGGCCAACCACACCGGACAATGGCAGGCCGCCAGCCAAGCTCTTCGCCACCGTCACCAGGTCCGGCTTGATGCCAGCTTGCTGGAATGCAAACAGTTCACCGGTTCGGCCGAAGCCAGTCTGGATTTCGTCGGCAATGAGGACAATCCCGTGCCGGGTAGCCAGCTCGCGCAGCTTCTGCAGGAACTCCGGACCAGCGGCGAGAAAGCCTCCGTCGCCCTGGACGAGCTCGATGATGATTGCCGCGACGCGCTCCGGTGCAATCTGCGTCGCGAAGAGGTCTTCCAATGCTTGCAGGGCATCCTCGGACGAGAAACCCCGATAAGGATCGGGATACGGCGTGTGATACACGTCGCCGGCGAACGGCCCGAAATTCTGCTTGTACGGCGCGCTCATGCCGGTCAGCGTCATGCCCATCAGCGTTCTGCCGTGAAACCCACCGCGGAATGCAATGACCCCGGGGGCGTTACGATAGGCGCGCGCAATCTTGATGGCGTTCTCAACCGCCTCGGCGCCCGTCGTCAGGAAGATGGTCTTATACGCCTCGTCGCCACCAACCAGGAGATTCAGACGGGCTGCCAGTTCCACATAGACGTCGTAGGCAGCCACCTGGAAGGCAGCGTGACTGACACGCTCAAGCTGCCGTTTGACTGCAGCAACGATTCGAGGATGGTTATGGCCAACATTCAGGACGCCGATGCCGCCCACAAAATCAAGATACCGACGGCCGTCGGCATCCCACACATGCGAACCTTCTGCACGTTCGACAAAGATCGGATGCGCCGTCACCACGCCACGCGGTACGTGACGGTTGCGTGCCTCTGCAAGTTCCTTGTGTTTGCTCTCCACTACCATTTTTCTGTCCTGTCGTCTGCTGTGTATTCCCATGGCCGGTTCCGACCGCCGTGCCCATGCGAAACATCGGGCATTGGGATATTAGGATCGCGAACCATAGGCGGACTACCTACTTTGCATAGAAGAAAGAAGACAAAAAATTCTACTTTGGCTACCTCGCACCAACGCGGCCCCCTGACGCGAAAGGCCACGCACAACATTTGGGCCTCATAAGCCTTTGCGAGCTCTCCCGGTTGGTTTTTACCCGCCCTGGGTCATACCTCTGGATCCCTTTGTGGACAAGCCTCACCACCGTCTTACGAACGGCAAGGCATCCAGCAAAGCATTGCCATCATGTTATGCACCGGATAAGGGCATTCCTACGAGCCAACGGAGAGTGGGCCACGGACTTCCTGCAGAAGGTAGATAGGAAAGGTAGTCCGAGTGCGATTGAATGAGTTCTAGCTCAATGCGATGAGCGAGGAACAGCAGATCGGGACAAGCATCGATCCGCAGACAATCACACTGGCCATACAAAGGAGGACGGAAATGGAGATCGCGGCAACACTGACCGCTTCGCATGACGAGACAAAGCGGAGGCGGCGAGCAATCATCGCCACGATTCTTGGAAACGGGTTCGAGTGGTTCGATTTCATGGTGTATGGCTTCTTTGCCATCACAATTGGCCAGCTATTCTTTCCCACGGGTAACGAGCTCACTTCACTTCTGCTGTCGGTGGCTACCTTCGGAGTCGGATTCGTCGTCCGGCCCATCGGCGGCATCCTCATTGGCATGTATTCGGATCGCGTTGGCCGAAAGGCAGCCTTGTCCTTGACCATTGTATTGATGGCGGGAGGCACGGCGCTTATTGGCATCGCGCCAACTTACGAGCAGATTGGCATCGCGGCACCGATTCTGATCATCTTTGCGCGCCTGATGCAAGGCTTCTCGGCCGGCGGCGAGATGGGAAGTGCGACCGCCTTCTTGACTGAGCACGCGCCTGCAGACAAGAAAGGCTATTACGCGAGCTGGATCCAAAGCAGTATCGGCTTTGCTGTCGTACTCGGCGCGGCGGCTGGCACGGTGCTCACCCTGTGGCTAACACCCGAAGAAGTGAAGGCTTGGGGCTGGCGCATCCCATTCCTGCTCGGCATCCTGATTGGGCCGATTGGCTTCTATATCCGGAGCAAAGTGGACGAAACGCCTGCATTCCTAGCAACCAAGGAGAAGGTCAAGAAGCCATTCTCGGAAGTCCTGACGAACTTCCCGCGTGAGACGCTGACCACGTTCTCGATGGTCATTCTGTGGACTGTATGTATCTATGTCCTGTTGTTCTACATGCCGACTTACGCAGTGAAGACGCTCAAGATGCCGCAATCCATGTCGTTCATTGCGGGTGTCATAGGCGGCTCCATCATCACGGTACTCTCCCCGTTCGTCGGTGCCTGGTCCGACCGCATCGGCCGCCGCAAGATCCTGGCGTTCAGCTCCGCCGGCATCCTTCTGCTGGCCTACCCGATGTTTGCGCTTGTGGTTTCGTCGCCGACCCAAACGAGCCTGATCGTGTTCCAGTCCGTATTCGGCATCCTCATCGCAGGTTATACCGGACCGATTCTGGCAGCCTTCTCTGAGATCTTCCCGACCAGGATTCTGTCGACGGGACTTTCCGTTGCGTACAACGTCGCAGTCATGACCTTCGGTGGCTTCGCATCGCTGATCTTGACCTGGCTGATTGCCACGACTGGCAGCGCCATGGCACCTGCACTGTACGTCATTATCGCGGCAGCCATCAGCTTTCTCGGCGTTACCCTGGGTTTCCGGGACCGCCAAGCCATGCGGGCTCAAAAATAATCCATGCAAATCTACAACATGACGAAGCATCGTTTGTACTCGGCCGCCTTCGCGGCGGCCGCGCTTGTCGGCAGTTCGGTCGCCATCGCGCAGGTTCAGGACGTCAAGCTGGGATTCGCTGCGCCCATGACCGGCAACCAAGCGCAGTATGGCAAGGACATGCAGAACGGCGTCACACTCGCCGTAGAGGATTTCAACGCGACTCGGCCGCGAATTGGCGGCCGCGAGGTACGCTTTTCTCTGGTCCCTGAGGACGACCAGGCAGACCCCAAGGCAGGATCCGTTGTGGCGCAAAAGTTGGTGGATGGCGGCATCAAAGGAATGTTGGGCCATTTCAACTCCGGCACCAGCATCCCTGCGTCGGCTGTATATAGCCGAGCGGGCATTCCGCAGATTGCCATGGCGACTGCTCCAGAGTACACACGGCAAGGCTTCAAGACGACATTCCGCATGATGACGTCCGACACGCAGCAAGGCAGCATCGTCGGACACTATGTTGTCACCAAGCTTGGACTGAAGCGCATCGCCATTGTGGATGACCGCACAGCGTATGGTCAGGGCCTCGCCGACGAGTTTGAGAAAGCGGCAAAGGCTGCCGGCGCGACCATCGTGCGCCGCGAGTACACCAATGACAAAGCTGTCGACTTCAAGGCCGTACTCACCACCCTGAAACGTCACTCTCCAGAGCTGATTTTCTATGGTGGCGCGGAAGCCCAGTCCGCCCCAATGGCAAAGCAGTTGCGTGAGCTCGGTATGAAGTCCGTTCTGGTGTCCGGCGAAATGTCAAAGACCGATAACTTCATCAAGTTGGCCGGCTCAGCAGCCGAAGGGGCACTCTGTTCGCTTGCGGGTCTACCGCTCGAACAAATGCCCGGCGGACCGAGCTACAAGCAACGTTATGAGAAGCGCTTTGGCGGTGCCGTCCAAACGTATTCTCCGTATGCGTATGACGGTGCCATGGCAATGATGAAAGCGATGGTGCAAGCAAACTCCTTTGAGCCAGGGAAGTACTTACCCGCCCTGGCTGCCACTTCCATGGCCGGAGTGACATCGAAACTAATCGCCTATGATGCCCGGGGGGATCTTAAGGAGGGTGGGATCACTATCTACAAGGTAGTCGGTGGAAAGTGGGAACCGGTTGAGAGTCTGTCGGGACGCTAGCGGACAGAAATAGCAAGTGCTCAAGCATTGCCGGACGATTATCGTCCGGCATTTTTTTGCTCTGTTTGGTACACGCCGGATGCGTGCTGGCTAAGCACGCAAAACCCATGTCGCGTTGTTGCGCTTGAGTACGAGGACTGCCGAAGGCCTTAAAGCCTCAGTCGAAGCACTAACCTCGGAACGTCGCGCCTGCGCGAATGCCTCGCGGCCAAGACTTTGCACCTTGCCGGTACGAACGGCTTCAATTGTATCGCCAGCAAACACCAGCGGGATCTGGTACAGGAGGACAGACGGCGGGAACGAAGCGAGCATCTTCTCCGCCAATAACCCCGTCTCGTCCTCGATTTCGCCCCGGGGACATCAACATTGGACTAGGTCTGTTGAGGGGTCGACGCGTGCGCGCATGCCGGGCACGAGTGCCGATTTTGAACTTCGCGGCAGCGCCGCGTCAGCGGCGCAGGTACAAGGAAGTGCAGAACGAATGCTTGAGACCGGCCAACGAGACGGCCTTGCAACCTCCCGCTGGGCTAATCAGGTCGGGCGAGGCGAAACGAGCCGCCAGTCCCAGGAGACCGGAGCATGGAATATCTGGCGCCCGGCAGATGGGGCGCCATACCTTCGATTTCTGCAAGGATCGTGTCGCGCGAGATGACCACAAGGCTCGACACGCTCTCAAGCCCGGGGATGCGGCGAGGCGTATCAAAGTGCTGGCCCACGCCTTGAATGAGTATGGATTCGTCACAGCCATCCAACGACACAAGTCCTTTGACCCGCAGGAGTCTTGTGTCGAGATACCCCGCCAGGTTTTCCAGCCACGCGGCAAGAGTCGTCCATTCGAGCTTCGCGTCCCATTGGATCGCGAATACGCTAACGCGCGGATGACCGGCGCCCTTCAGATCCAGGAGACGTTCAGGACGACCAGGAGCAGGGACGCCGGTGTTATCTGTGGCAAAACTGACCCTGGCCCGCTCGCGACGATCGCGCTCGACGATTTGGGTGGCCATTGGCCCCATTTCCTGCGCAAACGCCAAGGCTTCCGATACCTGCTCCGCCGACGCGAGGTCCATGCGCGTCAAGACGATGGTATGTGCCGCGCACAACTGCGCGGCGGTCAAGGCGAAGTCGTCGCTCCCGACGATCTGATCGCTGGCATAGGTGGTGATGACCCGCACTCGCATGCCTAGGGCTGCAAGCGGGCTCAGGCTCCTTAGCACGCCACCGGGCTCAGACAGCCCGCTACACTCAAGAATGACTTTGGTAAATGGCGCGCCGCCGTTGCGCGCGCGCTCCGATATCAAAGCCTCGATTGTGTAAGGCAGGTCGTTTGTCAGGGTGCAGCAGACGCATCCATTGCTAAGGGTCGCCATCGGTACCCCACTCTGGACAGCGATCAAAGCGCCATCGATGTTGACTTGGCCTACATCGTTGACGATGACCGCGACCCGTCCGTCGTCCGCATCAGACAGCAGATCAGAAAGAAGCGTCGTCTTTCCGCTACCCAGGAATCCCGACAAAACGAAGAAGTCGGCAGGAACCTGCATCACTGCTCCGGGCGATCAGCCTTTGCCTGCAAAACCATGGCCTCGACATCCTCAAGCAATGCCTTTGTGTCGAAAACAACGCCGTCCTTGATCGTGTAGCGCAAACATCGCTGCCACACGCCACGCTGTGTGGCCTCGTCAAGCCGCAGGGCGCCAGTACCATACAACAGCTTGAAGTCATCCAGTGGATTGCTATCGTGAATCAGCAGATCCGCCCGCTTGCCGACTTCCACTGAGCCAGTTTCCTCCTCGATACCCAGGACGGCCGCACCGTGACTTGTCGCGGCGCGCAACACCTCGAGCGGCGTGAATCCCGCTTCCTGCAAGAGCTCGAGTTCGCGCACGAAGCCAAAGCCATAGACCTGGTACATGAAGCCAGAATCGCTGCCAGCACAGACGCGCCCCCCGAGATTCTTGTAGTCCCGCAGAAATTGCATCCAGATGCGGAACGTCTCGCGCCATTCAACTTCGTTCTGTGTGCTCCACCGGTACCAGTAGGAGCCGTGCCCGCCGCGATGCGGCTCGAAGTACCGCATCAGATTCGGGTCGGTATAGCGATCATGCCAGTCAGCGCGCCGCGTGCGCATCAGGTCCCGGTTGGCGTCGTAGACGTTCAGCGTCGGCACAAAGGTATGTCCCGCTTCCAGGAAGGCGTCCAGCACCTCGTTCCACTTGGCGCTGCCCGGCTGTGCTGCCTGCAAGAACGTAGTTCCGGCGGTGGAGAACCTCAGATATTCGTCGTTGTAGTGATAGCCGGTGGGGAAGGACTGAATCGCCCGGTCATCGAACAAGGCCTCCGCAAGGCCATAAAAATGCTCCGAACTGGTGAGGCCCCATTTCGCTGTCGTCAACGCGTTCATTCGACTGACGGCTAGCGTCGCATGATGGCAGCAGGTCCGCAGGTCCACCCGTTTCGCCTCGTCCAGGGCGGCTTCCATCACCGCAGGCGGCGCACCGAAGAACTTGACGCCGTCAGCGCCTTTCTCGGCCAACTGCCGAATCCATTCTCGCGCCGCCGCAGGCGTATGGATCGTCTTCAGATAGTCATTGATTGCCGGGAAGTACGCATACGCGTAGAGGTTCGGTGCCGCAATCGCATGCGAGGCGGACGCCCGCTTCTGTTGCAGCGTCCATGCCAGTCCGTTGAAGCAACCCGCTTCACGGACAGTCGTCACGCCATGCGCGAGCCAGAGCTTATAGACATAGTCTGCCGTCGGCATCTCTCCACTGGCTGCGTGAAAAGGCGCGCCGACGTGGACGTGGCTATCCACGAAGCCGGGGGTGACAAATTTCCCCTCGCAGTCAATATCCGCATCTCCTGGAGGAGGACGGCGTTCCGGTCGGATCGCCAAACCGGGACAGCCTACGCTGACAATATCGGCAATGCGGTTTCCCTCCACGACGATGTCGACCAGCCCCCACGGCGGAGCTCCGGTACCGTCAACCAGCGTCGCACCCCGCAGGACCAATCTGCCGTAGGGCCCTTCCCCACGATCCCGACCGGCTGCTGCGGTGACGCCGGGAAGCTTGTATTTGGCGAATCCGGCAACGATCTCCTCTCCGATTTCGATGGGGCCTGCTTCGGTACCGGCCTTCGATTCCTTGTCCATTCGATGCACTTCCTAGATGAGTGAATATCAGTTTGTCCGGTTCCCTTGCCTGGCGCGATTGCCCACAGCCACCGCCAGTGTCACGAGCACGGCACCGGCGATCGTGGCGGCATTTAAGCCACGCCCAAGGAACAAGCTGACAAACAACGTGGACGCCACGGGTACCGCGTAGGCCAGGACAGCGATCTCGTGGGGATTTCCCTTCTTCATCGCATGGTCCCACAGATAGAATGCGCCCCCCAGCGGTCCCAGTGCGAGGTATGCAAGCGTCATCCACTGCTCCAGACTAGGCGACTGCAGCATATTCGCCATGCCAAGCGAAGCCTTCGACGGATCAAACTGGATAACAACGAAAGCTACGAGCGAAGCAATGCCAGCCAGCAAGCAATAGAGCGACACGGTCGCGGTAGGAACCTCTGGATAGCGCCGCGACCACACGGAGTAATAGGCCCAGATGGCGGCCGACAAGAGCGCCAGGCCGAATCCGACCCATGCCGAGCTGCTGATTGATGTGACAGGCCCCAGGCAAGCGGCAGCGCCGATGAACCCGAGCGCTCCGGCCCACAAATGTTTTCGCATCAATCTGTGTCCACGCAACATTAGCGGCGACAGCAGAATGATGAATATCGGCCAGAGATAGTGGAGGAGATTTGCTGCGACCGGATCAGCGGTTTTCAAGCTCAGGAAATATAGTGCGTGGTATCCCAGCATTGCGAGGGTTCCGACCAGCACAGGCCGCAGCTTCAGCTTCCCCCAGGCCACCCAGGGCAATCCGACCAGCCCGCCACCCGCCAGGCCGACTCCCGTCGTAAGCAAGGGAGAAAGGTCCGAAATACTCACGACGGATACTGCAAGGGTGCTCCAAATCAAGAGAGCACATGCGGCAAATGCCATGGCTGCCCGTTTTTTTGGTGCTCCACTGCATTCAATAACGATGTCATGGCCTTCGCCGCTGCCACGCTGGAGCTCAATGGCCGCTTCCGGACTCATGCTGCCGCGTCCCCCGCCATGATGAACACCGCGGCAGCCGAAGGCACCAGTTTTTGCACTGCAGCGACCGCCTCGGCGTCGACCGCTTCTTGCCCGCATAGGAAAGCAAATGCCCCCACGGTTTGGCGACACACGACTACCGGCAGGTTAATGAGGGTGCGTGTTCCCAACGAACGGAGCAGCGCATGATCAGGGAAGTAGCGCGCCAATGCAGCATCGCCGGACGCAATCAACACTTTCTGTTGTTGCAGCACATGGCTGGCCCATTCACTGCCACCGAGGTGCTTCCAGCCGCCCACAGGGTACGCCCTGGGTACCGTGGAAAAGATCCTTCGGACATCGCCTCCGGTACCGGCCTTGCCCTCACCGGCTGCGGGCACTTTGGCTACAAGCGCGGTCAGATGGACGAAAGGCAGGACTTCGCCAGCGATCTTTCCCCATGCTGCGAGTGCTGACTGCACCGAGTCCGCATTTCGAATCGCGCTTGCAGCCGTGTCAACTCGGGTAGCGGCTGCTCCGCTTGCTTCGTATGAAGACGTGCCGAGACTGCCTTGTCCTCGGGCCGCAGTTGCCAACGAGCCCAATGCTGCAGCGGAAATGAACAGACGACGATTCATGGCTTGCCTCCTCATGGTGTTGTGCGCTTGAGGATAGGCTCGCCTTCTGATCATCTCATCCGACGAAACGTAGGAATTAAACCCAAGACTCTTGTGGGGAGGGTAGGAAGCTCATAGACGTGCAGCGCAACGCACAAGGCCTGCCGCCAACGGGAGTTGTGACTGTCCTACTAGAACTCGTCTGACTTTTCGTGTGAATCCTTCGATGCGAGCCAACGGCTGGCACCGTAGTATCTGAGCGCAGTCTTTTCACCGGAAAGCCTGGTAAGCGCACGGTCTCGGGTAGGCGTCTCGACCGTGAATCTTGGTGACCTGGCGGCCTTGTCTTGGTGTAGGCGGGCCGCCAGCCTTTGTTCCCGATGCCAGAGGTTTAGCGCCATGAAGTCAGCGCGAACCACCCTTTGCACTACAGACAACCCGCTCAAGAATCAGCACAACACAAGAGTCTGCCTGGCGTAGCCAAATTGCGCTGCGGCTATCTCTGTGGGACAGGTTCCATGCGGACTGTGGGCCGCAGTCGAGTTCCATTGATGTCTGCAATGGCCTCATACCGGCCTTCCTAGCCAGGGCTGGTGAATGACCTATAAAGGGTCGGTCAGAGACGGTCGCAGGCCACCGTCAGTTACTGCCCGACCTGGGATCCCGCCTGCGCGGCCTGATCCGCGACAGCTACGCCGACTTCGGCCAGACGCTGGCCTGCGCGAAGCTGCGCGAGCGGCAAGACACCAGGATTTCGCCAGCCTTCGTGTGCCGGATCATATACATGCCAGACGGTTGCGCGGCTGATGCAGCAATCCCCGGTGCTACGCGACGGCGCCCGCCTGGCGATCGAGCCAGTTGACGATATTCGAGACCGTGTCCTGATAGAACGTGTGATAGAGCCCCTCTGTCACATAGCCGATATGCGGCGTAGCCAGAACGTTTGGCAAGACGCGGAACGGATGATCGGGCGGCAGCGGCTCATGGTCATAGACGTCGATCGCCGCGCCGGCTATCGCACCGCGGCTGAGCACATCGACCAGATCCTTCTCCACGACGATGGGCCCGCGCGAAGTGTTAACCAGCCGCGCGGTTGGCTTCATGAGCGCAAGCTCCGCTGCGCCAATCAGGCCACGCGTGCGCTGGCTGAGAATCAAGTGAATCGACACGATATCGGCCGACGAGAACAACGCTTCCTTGGATACGCACTGCACGCCGTGTGCGGCCGCCTTTTCGGGCGTCAGGTTCTGGCTCCATGCCTGCACCTGCATGCCGAA
>NZ_JWMA01000044.1 GCF_000812465.1 Cupriavidus sp. IDO
GGTTGTGGTCTGGCCACCGGGGGTGGAACCGTTGCCGCCGAAGCCATATAGCGGCATCGGCCGCCCGCCGGTGATGCCGCGGCGCACTCGCAATCGACAGCCGATAAGTGTCAAGGACCTGGCGCATTCCCTGCCGCCTACCGCATTCCAGACGATTAGCTGGCGCGAAGGCTCAAACGAAACGCTCAGTGGGCGCTTTGCCGCCGTATGCGTGCGTCACGCCGGTGGTAATAGTGGCAAGGCGCGTCTGCGCCCCGAGCAGTGGCTGTTAATCGAGTGGCCTGCTGGGGACGCTGACCCATTGAAGTACTTCCTATCGACCCTCCCGGCCGACATTGCGCTGGATGAACTGGTCGCCCAAGCGCACATGCGTTGGCGCATCGAGCGCGACTACCAGGATTTGAAGCAGGAGTTGGGGCTCGGGCATTACGAGGGCCGAGGGTGGCGGGGCTATCACCACCATGCCGCACTGAGCATTGCCGCCTATGGATTCCTGGTCTCTGAACGAATTACCACCGGCGGTTCAGTCGGCGCCAAAAAAAACTTCATCGCACGCCAAACGCCTGCGCTTCCCGCAGATTACATCCCGCGGGGCAGCCCAGCGCGCCCAGCGACACGTGGCTGATTCGATCACCACGATCCGCCATCAACTCAGCATTCTAATGATCGGCAGACTCGCCATGTGTCCATGCTGTCGGAGGCCGAACAAACGACTTCTCTTGTGACACAGTAAGATTAAAGGGTCTCTTCTGGACAGACAGCCCGTTCACAGGCGTCGACGTCGCGCCGGTGCGCGACCGCCACCGTGAGGACGCCAATTGGAAGCGCTACACCAAAGGCTTCATGAAGTATCTGAAGACTCAAGGCGAGGCCATTGCCGGGCTTCGGGTACCCGTCATACGACTGCGTTTATGACTAATGTGAAGCCGGAATTGGTGGAGATCCTTATCGGCTGGTAAGGCCCCTCTTGCAGAGCCATAAAAGGGGGCGAAATCACACTTGGTCCTTCGAAACAAATCGGTCGTCCTCAGACCTAGCGCTGTATCTCTGCACATCGGGGACCTCAGTAGCCCGGACGATGGTGCCCAGCGTTGCGCCTCCCTCCCCTGACAAACTTAGCCCGTACGCGACTGACAATCGGTCAAAGCCATCGGTATGCCACCCTGAATCCGCCAAGTCCTGTGGCACAGGCAGGCGCAGGACCTCGACGCTTACGTTCCAGCCAGGCGTGCTGTTAATTACCTCGCCCACGCTGCCGTAGAACCCCATCCTGGAGCCCCCGCCGCACAGCAAGAGCGGAACGCCACTCAATTGATAAATGCCAATGCCCTTACTTATTTTGGCATCGTTGATACACCCGACAACCTGCCTGCGAAATCCCGCCCTGCGAAACGCTTCGTCAGGATCGATGCCCGTGGTTTGCAGCTCATATCCCGGCAAGTAGTCGCCTATCGATTCTGGAATCGGTCGAAGCCGGTCCGTGGGCCTCTCGATCGAGCACAGGTAGTCTCGAGTCGGCCAATGTATCTCGCCTTCGGGTACAAGCTGTTTCAGCAAGTCCACCCTGGCGCGGTGAAGGTTCATGGATCCGTTGGGCTCGACGCGACTTGAGTAAAAGGTGAGCACACCGTCCGCTTCGCTCGGTACCCGGACATGGAACATCGCCGTGTCCACCGTTCCCGCGCCGACGTCAACCAGCATCATCACCGGCCGTGAGCGCCAGTCCCACCGCGCTGACTTCATGAAGCCCTGCAATTGGGCACTAACTTCGGGAACGGCATCGACCTCATCCCATGCGAATGCGGCCCGACCGTCCACGACGCGGTCCCGTCCGGCCAAGACATCGAGCGAGCGCCGGCGCCAGGATTCGACTTGGCTAGTCGTGATCTGCCGCGCCTCCGAATCACTTGCAAGATTCGCCGCTGCCCATGCCAGGCGCCTGAAGAGATCAACGACCGTCTTGTCCTCGTACGAACGGGCCGCAAGGCCAAGATTCACCCGCCAGTTCACGGCGTGCCTAGCATAAACGTCGCGATGTTCCGTGAACAGCCATGCACGAGCCCGGCGAATGACAAGCGCCAGGAAGGCGCAGCAGTCATTGAACTCCGTGACCGGACTCCGAGCCGGACATTCCAGCAGGCCGAGCTTCAAGTTTGAGATCCGGTGCGTGCCACCGGAGAGCGAATAGACATCCGCTGTCTTAAAGACGCGCGACGGCAGAAGGAAACCGTCGATGCCGCGTCGCTGGCCGCTGAGGTTCACCGGGAATACGCTGGTTGCGGCGAACGCGTCTCGAATCACAACCTTCGTTGAAGATGTTCCGAAATCGAGCCCGAGAATCAGGTCGGTCTCGTTCTCGGGATCTGCAGTCATGCTGCCGTCGACGCCGTCGTTCGCCAGTTGCGGCAGCGGCGCCTCGTCGGAAGGGTCTTCGGCGAAGAGCCCGTGAGGATGGAATAAGCCGATCTGTACCAGCGTTGACCTGGACTTAGGGGAGGCCTGCGGTACCACCGATGCACGGCTCACTTGGGAAGCTGTTGGACGCTTCGCTTGGCCATCCCGGCTGCGATCCGGACCTCGGGCGACGAGCTCGAAGCGACGATCAGGAGTCTTGGCGGGTGTCGGGTTCGATATCGGCACCCCCAGCCGCACCAGCGACGATTCGTCAGACCATGACGATGGCACCGACACTTGGCCCGGCTTTGCCGGCACAACGCCATTGCGACGGCCAGTCTGTCCGCCAAGCTTGCCTGTTCTCTTCCCTTCGGCATCTGCCGGCGGCCGTAGGCCCGCTGCCCGAAGCGCGTCCTGCAGCTGTGTCCCAAGCTTCATCGTGCTTTTCCCCCGGTCTACACTCACTCGATTAGGACAACACCCGTGCATACCAACTCGGATTCGTGCCGCAGGTCGCTGCGCGCTTGCAGCCGTGCCCTACGCTCCGCGGCGCGCTCGCGCGCCTTGACGATTCGCCCCTCGTTCGCCCGAATCGTACGAATCTTATTCTGCATTTGAAGGCGTGCAATCAGCTCCCGCAGGCGAGCGATCTCACGTGCCTCCTGCTTGTCCACTTGGTCCAGCTGGAAAGAGATCCGGTCCCTATTCTCACGATGCGCTGCTGCCATAAAGTTGTCGCACCGGGCATCCAAGGAATCCATTAACTCGCCGAAGCAGTCGCCGACGGCATCACCGTCCAGTCTTCCAGACGCCCCTGGCCAAGGTTGCCCCTGCATCCCCGCAACGGTCACCAAGCGTTCGGCGTCCTCCGCCGCCAAGTACTCTTTCGCACCGAGCAGGCGAGCCTCGAAGACTAGCCGCTCTGATTCCTGCTCGCCGCGGACCGACCAGCGCGCAACCGCAAACACATATTCACCTCGGGGAAGTCCGCCGACAGCCTCGGAGTCCGCCCGCATCGCAGCCACGGCCGGGTGGCGGTGCCGGTCCTCAGCATCCAGCCGGCTCCGTACAAACGTCACCAATGGGTGGTACTGCGAGATTGCCTCCGCGTCGTTTCGGCTTCGTCGGAGAAGGTTCTCGAACACACAGGGCTGACGCCCCGACGCGGGCGTCGCCAAGCGAGTCCGTCCCTGCAGGCGCTCCTTCTCCAGAAAATCCGCGAACGCGGCGCGCATAAAGGGCCCAAGGTCGACCTCCCAAACAGCTGGGTCACCATCCCTTACCTTGACCAGCTGCGCACCCTGGCAGTACTCATCTATGAAGTCACTCACGTACGCATGCAGATCCTCGGAAGTGACGTAGCGGTTCAGCTGTCGCGCTGCTGCAATGCGCTGCTGCAAGTAGTCGCCATGAGCCACGAGCCGGCCTGCCTCCTGCTCCAGATTCTCCTCGATGCGAGCCTTCTGCTCGACCGCCATGCGTGTCTGCTCGATGACGTCGCTCTCCTCCTCGTCGCTGAGATCGTGACGCAGCAGGTCGAAGCTCATCTCCCGCACCAGCTCTCCGAGTATGGCTTCGATGCTGCCCAAGGCCTGCTCGAAGATGCGCAGCCTCTCGAACAGCCTGACATAGACGCGCTCGTCCAGGGTTCCTGCAAGTAAGAGGTTGAAGATAACGATCCGCTCCGCTTTCTGACCGATGCGGTCGATTCGGCCGATGCGTTGTTCGATCCGCATCGGGTTCCAAGGAAGGTCGTAGTTGACCAGCAGCGACGAGAACTGGAGGTCCACGCCCTCACTCGCCACCTCGGACGCGAGCAGCAGTGTGGGGCCGTCTACTGCCTGGAATCGCTCGAGGGCGGCCTGTTTGTCCATGCCGCCCATTAGCACAACAGAATCCACGCCGATCTCTGCAAATCGCTCAGCGAGATAGTGCAATGTTTCCCGGAAGTAGGCGAACAGCACCACCTTTGCGCCAGCGTTTAGGCGCCAGTACTCAAGCAGCTGGTCGCGCAGCGTCTCGAACTTTGAATCGTTCCTTCGCAATGCCTCGTAGTCACCCACATCCCGCGCGATGCGTGAGAGTTGCGCAATCAAGCCGTCTGCATTAGGGCGCTTTCCATCGCCGCCATCGAGCGACGCAGCATCGCCAAAGGCATCCCACAGAATCTGGTCAATCTCATCGTCCAAATCGCCGGTCCGTTTCGACCAGGATCGGCATGCAGCAGCCATGGAACTACACATCTGGCGTTGCGGAATCGTCAACAGGAACCCCTCGGCCATGGCAAGCTCACGACAGTACTTACGGACTGCAGTCGTCACCTGGTGATAGAACTCGGCTTCGACCGGGGTCATCTCGGCTCTGACCGCGTGCGGTTGCCGTACCACGCGTCGCTCCTGCACGTCCCGCTTGCGCGTCCTCGTCACGACCTTTGTTATCGGATTGATCCGGTCGATCCGCTCTGCGAATTCAAGTCGGCGCCCCATCGACACCAGCGCATCGCCATCAGGCGGAGACTCCAAGAGAAACTGCAATGCCTCGCTTCGCTGCGCGAGCTCAAATCCGCGCAGCGCAGCAAATTTTTCGCGGATGAGCCGTAGGTCAGGCTGCCCCTGAAGCAGCAAATCCCTCAGTTCGACCAATGGCGCGTTGTCGCGCAAGGCTTGATCGAACGACCACTCGTGTGGAAACGAGTCGCTGTCCACCAAGTTCAGGAGGTGGAACAGATCGGAGTTGCGAAGGTGGACGGGAGTGGCTGACAGCAGGACAAGATTGTCCGTCATGCGACGAAGCAGCTGTCCAAGCCTTGCGGTCTGCGTTTCCGGATTTCGCATGTAATGCGCCTCGTCGACGATAACCAGATCGAACGTCGATGCATCTCCAATGCTGTCCTCTGCGATTCGCCTTAGTCGAGCAGCCGGCGAGCGCGTGTCCTCGTCCTCGTCAGGCGCATCGGCAAGACTGCGCAGGCCCTGCATGCTGGCAATGATGACAAACGACGCCCTCGGATTGCCGGCAGCCTGCTCCAGCGTCTCTACAGTTTCCTCGGCATTGCACAGGCGCGCCTCCACGCCGAAGCGGTCGGCTAGTTCCTGGCGCCATTTTTCGCGCAGCATCGCCGGGCACAGCACCAGAAGTCGGCGGGCATCCTCCCGGCTCCTTAGTTCCGTCCAGATCAGCCCAGCCTCGATGGTCTTACCGAGTCCCACCTCATCGGCAATCAGGATACCTCGCGAAGGCGAATCCAGAAATGACAGCACCGGCTTGAACTGGTAGGCGTAGAAGTCTGTATTTGTGGTGTAGAGGCTGTAGATCAGGTCGGCGAGCTTGCCGCCCAATCTGGAATGTGTCAGGGCAGACCGAAGGTCACGTGCGCGACCGAACCGCAGGCGACGCATGTCGTCAAAGACGTTCCCGCCCTCGTCCGGCACGGACTCAAGAGCCAGCCCTGGAACGAAGTCCGTACGATCGGGAAAGATCACCTGCCAGCGCGGGAACGCTGGATTACCAGTCTTCTCGCCCGATAGGACACCCGTCCGTGTGGGATTCGACTTGAGGCGCACCCGCTGCCCCGCGTGGAAATCAACACTCATCTGGTCACCCTCGCCCTGTCGCAGCAGTTTTGCCGCAGGCCGGCTCAGGAATTGAGCCACCCGCGCCGGATTTTAGGGTACTTATGGAGAAAACCCTGTTGGCGCTAGACCACCAACAACACCGCATCGCAGCGACTTCTATTTTGCGGAACCCCTCTGCTACTGAGCCGTGAGGACCGGCTTGAAGAACTACCCTGGTCCAGGGGTCTCGACGATTCAGCGCTCGAAGAAGCAGCATTCCGACATGATTGAATCTCTCAGGCCGCACGTTCGGACATGCGGGTGGCAAAACTTGCCGCCTGGCGGCCATATGCACCGCGTGCGGAGTCAGGAAGGAAGACGTGAAGCAAGCCTACGGCGCGCGAGAGGCCGGCGTAGTGCAGCATAGCCCGCTCGGGTTCGCCGATGCCGTTCATGTCGATGGCCAGCACAGCAAGGCGCTCCAAGCCTTTGAAAGAGTGCATCGTCGAGAAGACCAGGTCGCCGGCAGTGGCGGTGGTGGCGTCCACGAGACGCACACCCGCAATCGCATCGATGCCAGCCAGCAGGGAATTTTCTCGCGTCCGTGTCGACAGCACAGCAATGTCCTGCGGGCGGATGTCCTGCTTCAGCAGGCGGGCCACGGTGGACTCCAACTGCGCAAGAAACGCCTTACGGTCACGGTAGTAGACATTGTCGCAGGCCGGGCCCTCGGGTGCGCCTTCGATGGCTAAGTCAATGCTCGAGATGATCGAGGCTTGGATAGCCACTTGGCGCGTGTTACGGCAGTTCTCGAAGAGGTCGTCTAAGGCCGGCTGCGCCTCGGAAAGGCGCTTGTCCACCTGCTCCTGCACGTCCGTGCTGTAGATGTTCTGGTAGCGGTCGAAGAAGATGTGCCACCGGCCGCGGTTGATGCCCGGATTGCCGAGCATCAGGTCGAAGGCGTCAATGTTATCGGGCGTGAGTAGATCTTGCGCCTCGTCGATCACGAGTGCGTCCCAGGCTGGCAGGCCGATCTCCAGAGCCGCGTCGACGAAGGTCTTGGGGTACACCTCGGCGAAAAGCTCGATCGTGTTTGCGGTAACGTTCAGCCGATCGAGCATGCCAGCCTTGGTGATTACGTCCCGGTAAAGGGCGTGTACGTGTCGCACTTCCACGCTGGAAGCGCGACCGCTTTCTGCCATTGCAGTCCGCAGGTGTTGCGCCAGGAGTTGATTGAAGCAGAGATACAGGACCTTGTACCCCTCGCTTGCCAACTGGCGCGCCCGCTCCATCGCTACAACAGTCTTCCCGGTCCCTGCCTTGCCGCGGACGATCGTCCGCAAATTCGCCGCCATGCGTCGTGAGGCTCGGACTTGATCGTTGGACAGTTGGACGAGCTTGGACTCGACGCCGGTGAGGTAGCTACCGAGGCTGAAGGCTGAATCTACGTCGGGCCTTAATATGCGGCGGGCGAGCTTGATTACATCGACCGTCGGTGGCCTATAAATGCGGCCGTGCTTTTCCCGGTATGTCTCGACCCAGTGACGCTGCAGGCGTCCGATGTACCAGCCCAAGTTGGCCCGAAACTCTCGCTTGTCCAGCAACACGGCCGGCTCGATCTCTGCGCCTGTGGTCGTGAATGTTTCCATGGGCATCACTACGCCGAAGCCGAACAGCACATCTGCGAATGCACGGTCCGCTTCCTGCAGCTTCTTCTGCACCGCGAACATCGTGTTCTTGGCTTGCGTCCAGGGATCTTCGCGCTTGGTGTACGAGGAGCCGGTTGGTTCGCCGAAGGTCCACACACCCTTGTCACAGGAGACCTTGCCGCCCTTCACCTCCAGAGCGAAGATGCCCTTCGTCGAGAGCACAACGATGTCCGCCTCCCCCCAAATCTTGGACTCGTGGCCGTGGAGCCCGAGGGAGTGCAATGCGATCCAGTCGGCATCCAGGTCACGTCCGAGCTTCTCATAGACCGAGCGCTCGCCATACGGACAATCCTTCGGCTGTTCGGGTATCAGGGTCGCCATCGCTCAGTCCTCAATCGTGCCGAAGAAGCCCTTCCATCCCTTGCCTGTAACAGCATCAGTGGATCCGACGAGCATGGTACGGTCGAGCTCGCGATTGAACTTCTCGCAGGCCGTCTCTGGAACGAGCAGGCAGCAGTGACAGGCTGCGCCGCTGACGCGATCGCCGGACTGGGCTGGGTCCGTCTCCAGGCAGACCGGGTCGCTTCCGCACCATTTTGCCGAGCGCACGGTCCGAAGCACTATGCGTTTGAGCTGAGCGGTGTCGGCCAAACGAACGAGGCCACCAAGGCTGCCCTCTGAGTCCACCGAGCCTGTGTAAATCAGCACGCCGCTCATCGCGGGCCGCTGCCCGTCAGGCTCGCTGACGTAGAGGCGCTCCCTGAGCGCCGACGACGAGTAGCCACAATCGATGGAGATGGTTCGGATGAGCGCATGTGCGAATGAATGAACGAGGAGCAGTCTGGCGGTGATACTGTAGTCGCGCTGATACCCGCGCTCACCCGCGATGGCCGCCGACCGGTTTTCCAGCACGGCGACGCGGTCATCAATTTCTGGATTGTCCGCAAGCCACGAGTCAATAGCGTCGCTCCGGAAGCGAAGGAACAAGCCCTCGCCGCGGATCTCGGCCGCTGGAAGCCAGTTCCTCGGGGACTTGGACAGCGGTGCGACGAAGCCCTCCCGGATTGCAGCAGCGATTCGTTCGCCGCTGACGGGATAGGGTTCAATCCGGCTGAAGCCGGCAAGTGCGCGCACCTCGCGAAGTCTGGACACGGCGCCAACTAGGTCGAACCACCGTGCAATCTCGGGCGGTGGCGCAGACACAGTGTTGCAGAACTGGGGCACCACACCGCCCACAATCGGATCGTCCCGATCATGCGATAGCGCCGCGTATTCCTCCGCACGCGAACTAGCGTCGGTCAGGTCGGCCTGAAGCCCCTCGATCTTCTGCTTCTCTCGGAAGGCTGCTAGCAGCGCCTCGAGCGGCACGCCGTAGGTGCCCGCAAGTTTGGTCAGCACCGGCGTTACCGCCTCCGCCGGCAAGGCACCCAGGGAGATCCAGTTGCCGTCGATGATCTGAAACGTGGCCTCAGACACGGGCGGTATTGAGAGCGCTGAGGCGACCAGAGCAAAGTGCGCGTTCGATGCGCCACGCTGAATCACTCTCGGAGGCGCATCGCAGTCATGCTGCCGGTCGTGCAGCCAAGGGCGTACGCCACGGCAGCGCCGACCCTTCACGCTCTCCGGCCGGAACGCATCGCCGAGTGATTCCGAGGCGCCACAGCTCCTGCAGCGCACGTAGAGATCCGCGAGTGCGGCAGACTTGCCGCGGGACTTGAGTTCCATGGCAGGCCGGTCGCAAATTCCGCCCTCCCGCCGTCTGTGAGCCCACCACTCCCAAGGAAACTCGTCGATGTGCCCTTTCCGGCAGGCGATAACGAAGCGGACCGGCGTCGTGAACACGGGCTTGCCGTGTCCGTGGCACTCCAGCTGTGAGCCATCGGCGGCCAGTTGGAACGGGTTGTTTGGGGTGCCGATACGGTTGCACTGCGGGCATTCGTGCCAAGCGGGGAAACGTATTGCAGGTACCGAATGCGAGGAATCCACACGGCCAGGGAAACCGGACAGATCCTCGGTCACGGGCGGCAAGCGGAAGTGGCTCACACCGAGTTGCACCTGCAGCCGTGCCTCGCCTATCGTCAGAGATGGCAACCGTGTGGCGGACTCCCAGTCCTCAAGGCCCATCGGCATGAAGGACCCCTTCTCGAGGTCAACTATTGCACCGATACCGTAGGTCGAGATGAGCTGGGACCGGCGGACCCTCCCGAGCGGCTCGACGCCGGATGTGGCAGCCATGACCTTCTTAGCCGGGACACCAGAGCCGAAGGACTTCTTTGCCGTAACCATTACTTGTCCTCCGATCTACTTACGATCGTTTTGAGCACGAATGCGGTGGACGGCTCCACATCGCGCATGGTGTTTGGGGTTGCCCATGCTTGGCTACCGCCTGGGGTCGCGTCCTCGGCCGAGCACATCAGATGCGGCGCCGTGCGGCCGTAAGGCGCCTTCTTAATCCAATAGCGGAGCCGCCCCGAGGAACTCCGCGCCTCCTGGCTGCGTCTTGCCCACTCCTCGACAATAGCGTCGATGTCCCAAGCGGTGTCCGCGGCTTCGGTCCCGTCAGATACCGAGGCAACTCGCTTCCGAATCGTCGCCAGTATCTTCACCACCACGGCTTCGGACGGGTCAAAGCGCATTGCCCCCTCGTCGTCCGACAGACCTGGTACGAGATGCCTGACCAGCGAGGCAATCACCGCATGGAGCGCCTTATCGCGCGCGCGGGGAGCCCAGGGCGTGACGCTGGTCGCCTCGACGCTCCGGTACAGGGCGCCATGGTAGGCCCGGAAGTGTTCGAAGTGTGATAAGTCCCGCGGGCGGCCGAAGTTATAGAGCGTGACCACAAGACCGGGGATGCCGCGCCCAACTCGGCTGCTCGCCTGGATGTACTCGGCTGTCGATTTGGGCTGGCCATTCACCACCATCAACCCCAACCGCGGAACGTCGACGCCCACCGAGATCATGTTGGATGCCAGCACCGTGTCCTTCGGTTCAGGCTGCTCCATTGGATCCTCGTTGAATTGGTCAAGCGTCGAGGACAGCGCGTGCAGAAGTTCCGGCAGCTCGCGCGAAGAGCGACGGCTGCTCAGCTCGACCGGCTGGTTCTGGAGCTCGCGCCTTTCCACCGCTAGCCGTCCGGCGAGGAACTGCATCTGCCTCGGGACGTCATCCTGCATCAGGACGTATGCGCCACCGAGCTCTCGCAGGCTGTTGAAGTAGGAGACACAAGTCCAATAGGGGTCAATGCTCACATCGTTCGCCTTGCCCGTATCTCGTAGTGCTGAGGCCGACTGCAGCAGCGAAGCCACCAGCGCCTGAAGTGCAAACTTGGGACTCCGACCGGCCGTGGGAATTCCGACGTAAATCCGGTCAGGTCCCGAATCGTCACGCACCGCGAAGAAAGAGTCAGAAGCGTCAAAACCCGGCGGCGGAAACTGCAGGACGCTCCTGTCGAACAGCGAACGGACCTGCGCCTCGGCATAACCGATAGTGGCCGTGGATCCGATCACTTTGGGGCGAATGCCGCCCCGGGTGCAGAGGGTATCGACGACAGTCTCGTACAGGCCAGCCATGGAACCGAGGGGCCCCGAGATGAGGTGGAGTTCATCCTGGATTATCAGTTCGGGCGGCGCACCAGCATCGAGTGCGAAGATCTTGCGGATGTCGGTCCGTCTCGGGATCTGTGCAAACTTGTCGATCGTTCCGATCAGCAGGGACGGCGGCTCCGCATAGATCTCCTCGTCCACCGTCAGCACTGGCAGCGGTCGTCCGCCAGTCTCGCAACCCAGGTTGTCACACACGATGTTGACCCTGGGCAGCAGGGGATCGGCCCGGTAGGCCGTTCCGCGAAGCTCGGAGCCGCAGACCGGGCAGCGCAGCAGCTGGCGCGGCGTTGACTTCGGCCTCTGGTTCGCGTGCTCCTGCGCGATCGCTTCCCGGGCCTGTTCCATCTTATTCGGCGTTGCATCGGCTCCGACGTAGAGCCCGAGCGAAATACGGGCATCACCTAGGCGCGGCAGGTCCTCCTTGCGAATGAGGTCGCAGGCGGTGATCAGGGCCGCCGCGCGCTGGAACTGCTGGACTGTGAGCAGTCGCAGCGTGTACCGCATGATCACATCGACGCCGCCTGTCGTTCGCCGGGAGCTGTCGACGAGGCGCCGGTGGAAGATCTGGAATGCCGTGAGCGCGAGGTAGGCCTCGGTCTTGCCCCCCCCGGTGGGGAACCACAGCAGATCCATACACGTGCGATCTTCTTGAGAGGGGTCGACAAGCCCGGGGATGACGAGGAGCATGAAAGCGAGCTGGAACGGCCGCCACAGCAGCGGTTTCGGCGAAGCGCCCTTGGCCGGAAATCGCGCCTGCCTATCCATGGCAGCGTTGGCGAGCGCGAATGCCGTCCACGCAGCAGGATGGGTGTGAAGCAACTGCACGCCGCGCCGTATCCGATCCAATGTCGAGATGCATCGTTTGTGGTTGACACTCGCGGCGTCATGCAGCGGACCTTCGAACTGGCCAATGCGCGGCGCGAGTGTCTCGGCGATCCACCTTCCGTAGCACGAAGCGAACGCTTCCAGGGCTTGGATTACTTGGTCCTTCGCCGACTCGGTGCCCAGGAACGAAGCATGCAGTGCGTCGGGCCATTCAGCACGAAAGTGTACAAGGAGATCGTGGCCATCCGTGCTGGTACCACGAACGATCGACTGCGGCAGCCAAGCAGTCCGGACCTCGCCGACCGTCGCACCCGGGTCCTGCTGCCAAGTTGCCGCAATGCCATGCCCCACCGCGAACTCGCGGACGTCGCGGTACAGCAGTGCGTTCGTCAGTGCATCCTCGTCGCCGCTGTCGAGCGGCGGCAGGGGCCTGGGCTGAATTGCCGGCGAACCGGCCGCATCCGCGCGAACGATTATCTCCGTCTGTAACAGGCACCTTGCATCGCGGGAACCTGCATCCTCCGACTCGGGCTCCTCGTTTATCAGGGTCACGGTGTAGACGTCTTGCTTCGCACCGACGCGACGGCGCACGTGCAGGCAGAGCCTCGTATCGATGACCTCTCTGCCATCCAGACTGACGAATCTGTTTATTCTGGCAGTTGACGACTCGGCCTCAGGTGGAAGCGTTACCGAGTAGCCTAGCATGCGACGAGCCCATACCCGACGCGGTGGCGGCACTGCAGCCCCGCCTGTAGCTGCTATCGCGCCCCGAGCGGGCGTTGGATCCGCTTTCGGTTTCGTCTCGCCTTCCCTAGCTGTGGACGGTTCCTCAGTCACTGCAGGCGCCGGTGTCTCCATCGGCTCATACCGGGAGGTTGTCCCCAAGCTGATAGTCACAGAAGCACCGGCCTTGACAGCGAAGGTAATCCCGATCGAGCATGGTCGGATTGCCCGGTAGCCAGGGATAGCGGACTCCGCTCCTGACTCCTCTGCGCTGCCAGAATCCAGCCCGGTGTCGTCATCGATCCCGTCCATGGGCGCACCGTGCGGCCAGAGGATCCCGGTTAGGTAGGTATCGACAGGCGCCGACTCGATAATCTCGTCCGACTTTAGCGGTCCTACCAGCAACGAGTCCGCCATTAGCACGAGCTCCGATCGGACCGTCTGCTTATCGTGAGTGTCAGTTGTCATGACGCTTCCAGGTCTTGAAATCACCGGTACCAGCGAGGGAGACGCCAAGCCACATCCTGCTCGACCGCCATGGATCCGGCACCGTGTCGGGCAGTTCGGCGCTTGCGCAGGTCGAGATGACCTCGGCGATCCGAAGGTTGTAGATAACGCGAGGGAGCACGTAGCCGGGTTTCCAGAGCAGGTCAAGCAGATCATGCGTTAGCTGCGCGGCAGTCCGACCGAAAAGCAATCCGTCGCCCTCGGCAGTCTGCAGACGGATCTCGTACCGGACGTCACGCGCGCGCCTCGAGTCCGCCACGGCACTTACTTGCCGCAGGACAACCTTGTGACCACGCCAATCGCTGACATGATGAAGAAGCGCCTGCTGCACAGCCTCGACGGCCGCTACATCACCATGCGTGCCTAGGTCCACGAAGCTCGACGCCTCGACATCTCCTGGCAGTCCGGCCTGGAAGTTGACCATCCTGCCCCAGTTCACTTGTCGGACGCGGCCGTACTCGAAGCGCCTCTGGGTTGGGGCCTTGTAGATGGATGACGATGGCAGGCGACCCAGTTGGCGCCCCGCTCGTGTCACTGCAACGAAACCCACGTTCGCTTCCTCGAGCGGATCACCCGGCGGGTCGTCATCCTCCCGTGCCCGAGCGTCGAGAAGCGCCACGTTGTCGAATTCCATGCCCTTGGCTTGATGGACGGTCGTGATGTAGACCGCAGCGTCCTCTCTGACTTGGTCGTCCGGAAACGAATCAGGCCATTCGAGTCTCTTCCGGAGTTCGCCGAGGTCGATGGAGGTCACCGTATCAGAAGCGCCGCTGGCACGGGCCAGCCGACGCCAGGCGACCTCGATCGGGGGCAGGTTTAAATCGCGACAGATGTCCGGGTCTAGCTCGCTGTCAACCTTCGCATAGGCGAACTCAAAGACCTTGCGGGTGATCGTAGGAAGCTTAAATCGTGACAGCAACGCCGAGATCCACGCCGGCGCGCTCGTTACCGCCCCGGCCAACCGCATCCTGACGGAAACAGATGGCCCCTCGAAAGAGTCACCGAGCAACATCTTCCAGACTCGCAGGGTCTCTCCATTCGTTCGGGTGAGGATCGCGAGCGAGCCCTCGGGGAGCTGCGATAGCCATGCGGAGTCGAGTTTCGCGTCCGATGCCGACACCGGCAACCGGTCGAGAAATCGCTTCATCGCGGCTAGCTTCTTCTCGGCATCCAGTGCGCCGCTACTGAGAATCTTCCGCAGGCTGGTTGCCATGCCCGCCAGCTGTTCGGTCGACCGGTGATTCCTCGTGAGCGCGATTTCACGAAGCTCCGGCCCCATCCGATTTTTGAGATCGAGCCAAGGATCAGCCGGCGTCGGATTGCCGCTGTTGCGCGCCGCGAAGCGGTAGATCCCCTGCACTGGGTCGCCCAGCACTGTGAAGCCGACCCGCTTCCTTCCGTCTGAACTGAGTCGCGACAGCAGCGAAGCAACCATATCTGCGCGCACGCCGGGTAGGTCCTGGAACTCATCGACGATCACGTGGCCGATCCCGGCGAGGCGATCCACCATCGCGCTGCTGCCTTGATTCAAGGCTTCTGTGACGAGCGTGATGTTCTGGTCATGAGATTGGGATAGCAGCTGTGCGACTGGCGCCCCGCTCTGGCGAAGCATGCGAAAGGCCCATGAATCGAACGTCCTAATGGCGAGGTGGCGCAGGTCTTCCACGAGGCCCTCGTCATCCAGCCGAAGACTTGCGAGGCGTCGCGCCAACGTTGCCACCGCGCTACGCGAGAAGCTGAGGACGAGGATCTGTGCAGGCTGCAGGCCCTGCCGCATCAGGTGAAGGAGACGCATCGCCGCCACCTGGGTCTTCCCGGTCCCGGGCCCCGCGACGACAAGCAACCATTCGTGGCAAGGGGCCTCTATGACCGCGCTCTGTTCCGGATTCGGGGTGAACGACTGACCTGCGCCCTGCGGCAAAACATGACCCATACCCCCCTTCCCCCCTGATCCCGTCGGCGGACGCCTTCGCGCCTAGACTTGGCGCGTCGTAAGGAGATCCTGCATGCCGCCCTCGAGCTGAAGAGCCCGTGCTCGCCGCGCAGATTTCCAGAGTTGCGCGGACAGCTCCGTCCGCCCACTTTCGACGTTATACGTTCTTGTGAAAAGTATGCTGAAAGGCAGTTTAGCAGCAACATCCAATGTGTGTGGCCGTGTTTATACAACCAGCGCTGAGAAAGTGTGCTCCCGCCGACCCGATTATGTCTGCCCACCGCATGAAGAAACCGCACCCCTAGTCTTGACTCGGAGGCGCAGCTGCGCCGCGAGTTAGATACTTAAGTCCCCCTCGCTGATCGACTTGCATCCAAATCCGACCTATACCCGGGTCGGATTTGGATGCAAGTCAACAGAGAGGGCACAAAACGATGAAAGACGGGATTCGCGCAGAGCCAGATCATTGCTGTGCTGAAGGAGGCGCGCCGGCCAAGAAGCCCTGCTGCAAGCACTTCACCAAGCCAAAGTCCTACAACTGCAGTACAGGTCAGGAGCCTGCCAGCGCAGAACTAGCTAGGGTTTACTAGAAGAATCACACAGCCGGAGAGGATACGGCCCCACCCTCTTGGGCATCGTCACCCCGTAACTTCGTCCCCGGCGGTCGACACTACTTAGCACCCAAGCCCTCTGTGCTCTTCGCTTGGCGTCCCGCACTGAATCAGCTGTCGATATATAAAGAGCGTTTCTACGCAGCCATGGAAGTCAAGTCCCCCACCGCCAAACATTCAATTATTGGATTATTCTTTCGTACAACATATCTGCATGCAGATCAGGAGTCCCAACACGCCCATAATACTGGGTGAACCTATTCTGGAGGGCCTCAGCGAATGGACTATCCAATGTCGCGATACGGCGGAATTTGGATGGATCCTGAAGATCCGAAAAGGTAATTTGGCATAACTGCTGCAGATCCACGACCAAGTCCGGCAGAAACATTGTTTTAGGAAGAAACTTATAGCGTTCTGGTTGAAAACCTTTACGCGAGCGGCGATCGCGAATTAGCGAGGTGAGTTCGCTGCGCTTACTCTTGCTAATATCCGCCTTATTCATTTTATCCTCGGCGATAGCTACGTACTCGGGTTGCCGCTCAATCGGCGAACACTCTGCTAATAGCGCCTTTTCAACCTTGCCTTGGGCGCAATCACATGCCGGTGTGAGCACCACAAAATGCTTATCCTCCGCCACGGACACCAGAATATCGCCGAATCCAATAAAATTGTTCAACGGCGGCCAGATATACATTTCCACGGGCCTTACAGTATCGTCATCGGCAGAGATATTGAAAAAGCGGCGGATCGAGTCTGTTCCAAGTGCATTACTAAGACGCTTTGCGACAAGATATGCCAAATCGCTACCTTCGCATATCTGCTCCCCCTCCTTCCAGTGATTCTCAATATGGTCCCACAAATAAGACCGCTGCTGCTCTTCGATGTGGCGAACCAGCTGCGGAAGCCGCGTTCCAAGTATATTTGAAATCTCGGCACGCAGCGTTGCAGGTGGCTCTCCTTTCGTAACAACACGCACGAAAGGGCTTTTCAAGTGAACTACTTTGTGAGCAAAGCCTGAATGAAATATCACCGGAGTAAACCTTGAGGCCCGCAAAGCCTCAAGTACCTTTTCGCCGCTAAAGGTACCGCCATCATCTACTGCGGCATCCGCTTCATCATCCTTCAGATCAAGAATAATGAGATCAAAACGACTTGTTTCGAGTTGCGCGATCGCTTCTTCAAAGGTCGTCAATCTCGTGCATGCGATCGTATCTGGCGCTGCGACAACCTTGTTGCCGGCGATCAACTCATCAACAGAGGCTGCTATTTCGGCATCATCGTCGACAATCAGAATGTTCCACTTCATTTTTATACGCGTTTTTTTAAAATTACCCGGAATGCTGCGCCGCCCAGCCTCGAACTATCCATAAGCTGAAGCGTGCCGCCATAAAAATCGCTAACAATCTCCCCAGAAATAGCCAACCCTAATCCGACGCCATTCGGTTTCGACGAAAAATATGGTTCGAAAATTGAATCCCTTATTGCCACAGGCACACCAGGACCGGAATCAGCAAAAGTTATTTCCACTTGTTCTTCAGCTGTCCGCCGAACATCCACAGCGATTCTACGCGCCCCCTTTGGAACAGTTTCAAGCCAGAACAGACTGTTCTCCAACAAATTTACGATAACCTCTTGTATCTCAGCTTGATCAACTCTTACTAGTGTTTGTGTTTTAGGCAGCATAACGATAACGCCCAACTGCTTTACCCGCGTCTCCATTAAATCGAAGGCGCCATTTATGATTTCCTCGAGATAAAGTTGCGCAGGGCGCCCTCGTTTTCGGCCAGCAAATGGCTCAATTCTTCGGAAAACCGTCCGCAATGCGCCGCCCTGCTTTTCAATCGAACCAAAACGGTGTCGAATTTTTGAGAAAATCGGATGAGAACCATCACCAACGGCGTCGACATCTTCCTGACCCAGGACAGCCTCACTCACAATTTTCATGAGGGGCTGTCGCCCGTCATGAAGCACAACGTCCATGAGCTTGCCAAGGGTTGCCAGACCTTGATAGCGAGCTACAACAGCCTTGATTTCCTCAAGCTGTCTGGCAAATGAGTGGGCCGCCTCGTCGACCAGCGCTGTGACCGCCTTATCTGACGGATGTGCTTGCTCCAGATGCGTTCTTAGAGGGGAAAGGTCAACCTCCGCAAATAAGCCCCCCCTCTGACGAACCTCATCCTTCGCGACGGCACGACTCCCCTTCACACGAGCAACTTTTCGAATTGTCTCTATCTGCGCCAGTATAGATAGAATAATCCCTTGCAAATCGGAAAACGCCTCGCTTTCCCTCAGCCCTTCTCGATTAGACTGATCCTGCAGCTCCGGATTGCCATCTGCTGTTATGCTCACATAGCCGACAATCTGGTTATTCGAAAGCCTAGTTGTTGGATTTTGAACCCGGCGCATATCTAAGCGAAGCCAATCATTATTTGGCTCACCGTAGGGCATCACGCGAAAATTGTCGCGATAAATGTTCACTCCGGCGAATGCATCGAGATCGTGGCGGACACTGGAAAGCGTGGCGCCCGTCTTCTGCACTATGTTGCCCAGGTCATCACGATCCCATATCCTTAGATGGATCCTAATTGGCCCACATTTAGGTGCACTACCATCCGCACTTGTATTGGCCGATGGCTCACTGACAATCCATCCCGCTGATGTCTTGAAGAGCTTCCCAGAAAAGCTCTCCTTGCGGCCGATTGCGAGTACAGAATAGGAGATGTTACAGTCACCGTCGGCATTAACCTCCCCTTCAACAAGATAATGAGGATAATTAATCGAATCGGGTGGATTTATTTCGGTTGAGAATTCTGCAAAGGGCGGGGGTGCCGAGACCTTGATTCGGAAATCCTGCAATGTAGCGAATGGTGAAACGAGACGTGAAAGCCCTCTTTGCAGGTCTTCAAAATGGCTACGTGCCCAGTCTTGCGTCAAGCGATTCAACCGCAGCACGGTCCCATGCGAGTAGTCGTATCTGCCTTTAAGTTCGCCAAGCTCGCACAATAAATTCAAAACTCCACTTTTGCTTACTTCTTGCGCCGGCCGCTGGGTAATCGGCATGAATATCTCATCGAGATAAGTCTCATCATTTTCGAATTGTGTCCAGTCAAAGAAAGCATGCACTTCCTTTGAGCTCCCCGGCTCTCTGCTGAACAGGTCTAGGGACGTAGCAAGCCTTGCTGCAGCAAAGCGTCCGATTCCTTTTTCTCCAAGCGCTCGCCGACCATCGCTGACCTTCTTCTTTCTCTTGCTCGGGGTTGCAGGCTCCATCCAGGCCCCCCGCACAGTCTCAAGACTCATACCCGAGCCGTTGTCAATTACCTCAATACAGCCATCGCCAGCTACAAGCGGTGGAACAAAGCGAATGAGTACCGCTTTTGCGTTCGCATCATAAGCATTTTTTACAAGCTCAATTACTGCAACAGTGTCGCTGCTTATGAGTTCCTCGCCTAATGTCTTCATTATGCGAGCACGAGGTCTAAATGCAGAGCGCTGCGAGATATTGCCGGCTTCGCTATTCATCTACTTGTCCTATCAGCATATTTTGAGGAGTTCTATATCGCCCACCAACAGAAGGTTACGCCAGCTCCCCCAATACGCCAGAGTTCGCTACTCTCCGAGCCGGGTAGTACAGAGAGGAGCAATTCTCTTCCCCAAATATTACCCGATCCAGATGGCGTGTAGGTCGCCACGCACAAGACGAGTCTTGCCGACTTCCCAACGCGCTGCAACAATGAAGCCATTGGGGAAATCGCCGGCACTCTTTAGTGTAAAGTGCCAAGATATTCTCATTGAGAGTACGGCAGTCACCTGGACCCAGGTGGTCTCCAGGCTGCGAAGCCAACGTGGCTGCCTACCTCGCTTCGGTACTCGCTAACCGCCTTAGCGACAAGATTGATCTTGAAAGAATTTGGTGAGATACCGGAGTTACGGTAAGTCGGAGCCAGAATGACGGACATCGTAGCCCGAGAGAAGCGCAGCAGGATGATGGCCGGGATCCGGGGAAAGGACACCAAGCCTGAGCTGATTGTACGAAAGGCCCTGTTTGCTGCAGGTTACCGCTTCAGACTGCACAGACGCGATCTGCCTGGTGCGCCCGATGTCGTCATGCCTGGACGCAAGGTTGCCATATTTGTCCACGGCTGTTTTTGGCATTCTCATAGCGACTGCGGTTTGGTCAAGGCGCCCGCGACAAACGCAGAGTTCTGGCGAGCCAAACTGGCTGGCAACGTCGAACGAGATTGCAGGGCCATTGCCGCGCTCCGGTCAGCGGGGTGGCGAGTGCTTGTCGTGTGGGAGTGCGCCACCAAGGGCAAGGTAGCAGGGCGACTAACGGAAAACTTGGTGGAATGGATCGCAGGGAGCAGACCTTTGGGTGAAATCCCGGCGAGTGCTCTTAGGAACCATTGATACCATCCCGCCATCCAGGTGCGAAGATGCTTAGATTTTCTGCAGCCAGATCCTTACGTTGTCGAGGCTCCCGAACCGTTCTTTTAGTTTCGTAGCGATATCTCCCGACGACGATATGACCACCACCGGGTGGGCATCCTGAACCAATTCCTGATACGCCTGCAAGTCAAGGTAGGACGTCGTAACCAGAATGCCGAACTGGCGATGCCTGAGGCGCGAAATGAGCCTCGAAAGAGGTTTTATCCCCACGGCGTTGTTCATGCCGTAGCATTTGGCTTCCATAGCGAAATCGACGTCTATCGCACCGGCGCCGTGACCGATCCGATAGGTTCCCAAGGCATCCCGTCCGCCATCTCGCCAAGGGCGAGTAATTTCCCATGTCTGGATAGCCGGCATAAAAAGGCGCGCCAGCTCCATTGCGCACCGCTCGAACGCATAGGAATCTTCCTTGTAAAACTCATAAATGAGCTGCGCGTAGGCGGCAAGCTCTGGCGTTTGGGGACGCTGCTGCTGTTTGGACCTTATTACGCTGACTGGGGCTGATTTTAGCGGCGTGAATTTTCTGCCACCAACCCAATCCAGCCACGGCTTGGGGGCGTGAATGGAGCAGATTGCCTTGCCTGCTTGAATGTCTTTCACCCACGCTCTGGACACAACAGGAACGTCAAGAATGGTAAATGTAGCCTTGTAATTTTGAAACCGAACGCCATCGCCGCTCGTCCGCCAGACGGCCACCAGATCGTCATCTGCGCCCATGCCCGCCGCGCCGGGCACCGCTAGACCAATGAACCGGACATCGCGATAGACGCCCGTGTTGCCGAAGAGAAGGATGGGCGGGAAAGTAGGGCTCTGCTGCCGTTGGTGTGCCTCGTCGAACAGATTCCTGAGCATGAGGTTTCCCTGCCGGGGGGTCTGATGCAGGTCTCCGGGGATACGATTGTCACCGTAGTAGACGAATGTACCGTTTTCGCTGTTCAGGGCGTCAGGCCAGTTCACATCCGAGAAACTGGTCTTCAAGACTAGAAGCTTTAGAGTCTTTACTTCAGGCCTTTGTCCGAGGTGGCGAAACCCCGCTCCGTTGTCGACATTCAGCAGCTTGGGTAGGGGGTCATCTGAAGAGTTTCCGTTTCTGGATCCCCCATAAACCTGGTCCACCAACAAATCGACGGTATCCAGATTTTCGTCGGTCATCGCCCCCGGCCTGCCACCTTTGGCTTCCTCACATTCTTCGCCTGTGCGGCGCTGATCCATTTAAAGATGGCGGTCATGACGTCGGAGCATACACCGTTCCCGCAAAGCTTCACTTTCTCCCTGCGACTGCCATGCGGTAGCAGATGTTCATTACCCCCGCCCATAGCGTTGAGCAGTTCGTTAGGCTGAAGCATTCTGAGGTAAGGCACCCCCTTGCGCCAAGTGACCAAGCCGAATCGATCAACGGTAGTAATCGTGCGTAGTGGCACGTCCAGCGTTTGCCAACCGCCAGCGTAGTCGGAGCCGTAGTAGACAATGATGAACGGAACATTCTTCCCGAGGGCAGCAATGGCACGCTCAGCCCGTTCTAGAGTGGCTTTCGCTCTCCCCGGCTTGTGCAGCGGGCTGGATCGATGCGGAGTTTCCCAGTCTATGATGTCTTTGGCCGTCATCGAGCGATTGCCAGCAAGAGCCAGCAGCTGCTCGCGGCTAACTGTGGACCCTTGCTTGTCGCAGACCAGGAACATTCGCTTCCGAGCCTGGGCAGACCCAAAATCAGCTGAGTTGAGGAAAAGGTCACTGACCGTGTAGCCGAATCCTTCGATGGTCTCGACGAGTTCATTGTGTCGGTCCCATCTCTTCATTCGGTTCACGTTCTCGACGATCACCCAGCGCGGCTGCATCGACCTTATCCACGGAACGATGCCGATCGCAGTTTCACGGCTAGACTCAGAGCCTGGTTTGGCCCCCCGCGCAATGGAATGCGACGTACATTCCGGGGAAGTCAGGAGCACGTCCGGCTTGTACCTTCGACCCAGTGCGTCCGTGTCTACGTTTTCTATGAAGTCGGTAATCACATCCGATTTGGGAAAATTGGCCTTATAAGTCTTTGTGGCCAAATCCCACGCATCCAGCCCCAGCAACGGGATGCCTCCTCCTCGCACAGCACCTCTGGCACCAAATCCACCACCGCAAAATAGATCTACAAAGGTTGCCATTTTGGTCTTCTAACGCGTTAGCTTGTGCGACATTTGCGACCCGGGGAGCCTTTCTTCCCCACTTTCGGGCTGCGGGTAGACTACCAGGTTTGCGCTTGCTTCACCAGGCCGACCAGCCAACCGTTGCGCAACGGAACACTCGTTCGCTTTTGCCCTGAGGACCAATCCATGGACACCCAGCGCCGGCAGGAGCTCTGATACGCCCAGTAAGGACTCCTGCCACGCTCGCAAGTTGCCGCCGCTGACGAGTCTTCAGAGAGGTCGGTATAGGCTGGCGCAGGTCAGATCCGCTTACAAGAGGGTTACACAACCCCAGAAAACGGCAAAGGGTTACAAGCCAATGGCTTGTAACCCTTTGATTTCATTGGTGCCGGCTGCAGGACTCGAACCCGCCACCTGATGATTACAAATCAATGGAAGTGGCTTTGACGTTGTACCTGCGATAAGTGCTGCACGCCAGTCCAGCTAATTCTGGATTTCCAGTCCAGCAAAAGCGATCGTAGTCCGGCTAATTCCGGTTTCCTACAGCTACACAAGATCAAACATCAATATTCCTCGCCACCAGCGCATTACTCTCAATAAAGTTCCTACGCGGCTCCACCTCATCCCCCATCAGCGTAGTGAAGATCTGATCCGCCGCAATAGCATCTTCAATCTGCACCTTCAACAAACGGCGCTGGGTAACATCAAGCGTAGTCTCAAACAACTGCTCAGGATTCATCTCACCCAAGCCCTTGTAGCGCTGACGAGAAACCCCACGCTCAGCCTCAGCCAACAACCACTGCATAGCCTGGTGGAAATCATTCACCGTCTGATCCCGCAGCTTATCCCCCTCCCCACGCTGCACCTTAGTCCCCTCAGGCGTCAGCCCCTGGAACGTCTTGGCAGCATTGGAAAGCGCCGCGTAGTCAGCACCATGCACAAAATCCGCATCCAGATGCGACAACCGCACATTGCCATGATGACGACGCGCAATCATCAGCCGATGCTTGTCCGTCTTCTCATCAAACTGCGCATACACATCAGCCGTACCATCATCATTCACCGCGGCGCCAATCAGCGTCTTGGCATGCATCTCAGCCAGCTTGGTCTTCAGCGCCACGGCCGAGGCTTCCGCCGCCGCGGCGCTGTCCAGATCCAGCGTCACGCCGTCAGCAATGGCGCGCAGCGCGTCGGTATCAACAATGCGCGACAGGCGGCCGATGACGCCTTCGGTCAGCTGGTACTGGCGCGCGAGCTCGGCCAGGGCGTCGCCGGTGATTTCGGTGCCGTCGGGGCGGATCAGCACTGCCTTTTCCATGGCCAGCTTCAGCAGGTAGGCGTTGAGTTCCACATCGTCCTTGATGTAGCGCTCTTCCTTGCCGTGCTTGATCTTGTAGAGCGGCGGCTGGGCGATGTAGACGTAGCCGCGCTCGATGATGTCGGGCATCTGGCGGTAGAAGAACGTCAGCAGCAGGGTGCGGATGTGCGAGCCGTCCACGTCAGCATCGGTCATGATGATGATGCGGTGGTAGCGCAGCTTTTCCAGGTTGTAGTCGTCCTTGCCGATGCCGGTGCCCAGCGCGGTGATGAGCGTGAGCACTTCCTGGCTGGAGAGCATCTTGTCGAAGCGGGCGCGCTCTACGTTCAGGATCTTGCCCTTGAGCGGCAGGATGGCCTGGAACTTACGGTCGCGGCCTTGCTTGGCGGAGCCCCCTGCGGAGTCACCCTCCACCAGGAAGAGTTCTGACAGGGCAGGATCTTTTTCCTGGCAGTCGGCCAGCTTGCCGGGCAGGCCCATGCCGTCCATCAACCCCTTGCGGCGCGTCATTTCGCGGGCCTTGCGGGCGGCTTCGCGGGCGCGGGCGGCGTCGACGATCTTGCCGCAGATGATCTTGGCATCGCCCGGGGTTTCCAGCAGGAAGTCGCTCAGGGCCTTGCCGACGAGTTCTTCCACCGGCAGGCGCACTTCGGACGAGACCAGCTTGTCCTTGGTCTGCGAGCTGAACTTGGGCTCGGGCACCTTGACGGAGAGCACGCAGGACAGGCCTTCGCGCATGTCGTCGCCGGTGGTTTCCACCTTGGCTTTCTTGGCGACTTCGTTCTCTTCGATGTACTTGTTGATGACGCGCGTCATCGCGGCGCGCAAGCCGGTCAGGTGGGTGCCGCCATCCCGCTGCGGGATATTGTTGGTGAAGCAGAGCACCTGCTCGTTGTAGCCGTCGTTCCACTGCATGGCCACTTCCACGGCGATACCGTCTTTTTCGGTATTGGCGTAGAAGATGTTGGGGTGCAGTACGCTCTTGGAGCGGTTGATGTATTCGACAAAACCTTTCACGCCGCCCGAGAAGGCAAAGTCTTCTTCCTTGCCGGTGCGCTGGTCGACCAGCTTGATGTGGACGCCGTTGTTCAGGAACGAGAGCTCGCGGATGCGCTTGGAGAGGATCTCGTAGTGGAACTCGACGTTGGTGAAGATTTCTTCGTCGGCCAGGAAGTGGACTTCGGTGCCGCGCTTGTCGGTGGCGCCGATGATCTTCATCGGCGAGACTTCAACGGGCTGGCCGTCGGGGCCGGTTACGGTCTCGACGATACGGTTCTGTACGTCGCCCTTGGCGAATTCGATCAGGTGGACCTGGCCGTCGCGGCGCACGGTCAGGCGCAGCCACTTGGAGAGCGCGTTCACGCAGGACACGCCCACGCCGTGCAGGCCGCCCGATACCTTGTAGCTGTTCTGGTTGAACTTGCCGCCGGCGTGCAGCTCGGTCATGGCGATTTCAGCCGCGCTGCGCTTGGGTTCGTGCTTGTCGTCGAACTTGACCAGGGGCGGAATGCCGCGGCCGTTGTCGATGATGGAGATCGAGTTGTCGCTGTGGATGGTGACCTGGATCTCGGTGCAGTAGCCGGCCAGCGCTTCGTCGATGGAGTTGTCCAGCACCTCGAACACGAGGTGGTGCAGGCCGGTGCCGTCGGAGGTGTCGCCGATGTACATGCCGGGCCGCTTGCGTACCGCCTCCAGGCCTTCCAGAATCTGGATCGAAGAGGCTCCGTAGGTGTTTTCCTGTTGCGGGTTCTGCTGTTCGGTCATGTCTTTCTACTCACGGCTGCTGCGGAAATCGGGCTGCGCCGGCAGTGGCGCGGCGCGATGGTCCGCATGGCGGGTTACTTAAAAACGGCAAAAGGGGCGGATCGGTTTTTATCGATCCTGCCCCTGCTGCGGTGGTCTGCCCGGTGGGTGCCCCGTGCGGGCTGCCGTAGCGTGCCGATTGATGCTCCGGTTTCGTCCTGGCTGGTCCTGTCTACCGGGTCATCAGATGCGCATCGGCATGACGACGTACTTGAAGTTGTCGTCTTCCGGCACAGTGATCAGCGCACTCGAATTCGAGTCGCCGAGGCTGACCTGCACTTGCTCGCTCTTGAGGTTGGCAAGCACGTCGAGCAGGTAGGTCACGTTGAAGCCGATATCGAGCGCGTCGCCCGAGTAATCGAGTTCCAGCTCTTCCTGCGCCTCTTCCTGGTCGGCGTTGGTGGAGCTGATCTTGAGCATGTGCGTATCGAGGATGCAGCGCACGCCCTTGAATTTGTCGGTGGTCAGGATCGCGGTGCGTTGCAGCGCCTGCTGCAGCTTGATGCGATCAATGGCGAAGGCGTTCTTGTAGCCCTTCGGGATCACGCGCTGGAAGTCCGGGAACTTGCCTTCCACCAGCTTGGAGATCAGCTCGATGTTGGCGAAGGTGAACTTGACCTGGTTGGCGGCCAGCTGCACCTGCACGGGATCATCGTTGTCTTCGAGCAGGCGTTGCAGCTCCAGGATGGTCTTGCGCGGGATGATGACTTCCTGGCGTGCGCCCACGCCGGCAGCTTCGTGCTCGAGCTCAACGCCGCAGTACGCCAGGCGGTGGCCGTCGGTGGCAACTGCCATGACCTTCTTGCCGTCCACCACCAGCAGCATGCCGTTCAGGTAGTAACGGATGTCTTGCTGCGCCATGGCGAAGTGGACCATTGCCAGCAGGTGCTTGAAGGTCTTCTGCGGCAGGCTGACGCTGGCGTTGAATTCGCTGGCTTCGGCCACGGTCGGGAATTCTTCGGCGGCAAGCGTCTGCAGTGCGAAGCGGCTCTTGCCGGACTGCACGGTCATGCGCTTGTCGTTGAGCGACAGGGCTACGTCGCCGTCGGGCATCGCGCGCAGGATGTCGAGCAGCTTGCGCGCGGCCACGGTGGTGGCAACGCTGTCACTGCCAACGCCGCATTCGGCGTGGGTGGTGATCTGGATCTCGATGTCGGTCGAGAGGAAGGAAACGTTCGACCCGGACTTTCGAATCAGCAGATTGGCCAGGATCGGGAGGGTGTGGCGGCGCTCCACGATGCCGCTCACGATTTGCAGCGGACGCAGCAGGTTGTCTCGCGAGGTTTTGACCAATTGCATTGAATTTATCCTTCGTCGTTTGTAGTCGGCGACCGCAGAACGCAAACAACTCCAAATTCACTTAGGAATCAAGGAGTTAATATGCCATTGTACCAAGGATAAGCCGCTGCGGTGAAGCGGGGCGCGACCGGCCGGGGCGGAAGGTGTGCACAAAAAGCCACGATCCGCGTGCTGCACTTGGCCATCTCGTCCCGACTCACCGCAAAGCCTTATCTGTGGCCGCTTCACGGGAAATCCCGCGGGCAATGCTCTGGCGATGCTGACGTTGTTTCCAGGCGTCCGGCTTCCCGTGACGCGTACCCTACAGTATGCCAGCCTCGAGGGGCCGGCTTCCAAAATCCACAATCCCCCGAATGTGGCTTCGGGATCAGCCTTTCAGCGTCTGCTCCAGCACGTGCAGCTCGTGATTCAACTGCGCATCCTTGCTGCGTTCGTCGGCGATCTTGCGCACGGCGTGCAGCACGGTGGTGTGGTCTCGCCCGCCGAATAGCTCGCCGATCTCCGGCAGGCTCTTCTGCGTGAGTTCCTTGGCCAGGTACATCGCGATCTGGCGCGGCCGTGCAATATTGGCAGGCCGCTTTTTCGAGTACATGTCAGCGACCTTGATGTTGTAGAAATCGGCACAGGTCTTCTGGATGTTCTCGACCGAGATCTGGCGGTTCTGCACGGTCAGCAGATCCTTCAGCGCCTCGCGCGTGACCTCGATGGTAATGTCCTTGCCGTGGAAGTTCGAGAACGCCAGGATCTTGCGCAGCGCGCCTTCCAGCTCGCGCACGTTGGAGCGCAGGTGCTTGGCGACGAAGAACGCCACCTCTTCCGGCACGCTCACGTTCTCGGCGGCGGCCTTCTTCATCAGAATGGCCACGCGCATTTCCAGCTCGGGCGGCTCGATGGCCACGGTCAGGCCGGAGTCGAAGCGCGAGATCAGGCGATCGTCAATGCCGGTGATTTCCTTCGGGTAGGTATCGCTGGTGATGATCACCTGCGCCCGGTTGGCAATCAGGGCCTCGAAGGCGTAGAAGAACTCTTCCTGCGTGCGGTTCTTGCCGGAGAAGAACTGAATATCGTCGATGAGCAGCAGGTCCAGCGAGTGGTAGTACCGCTTGAACTCGTCGAACGCCTTGCGCTGGTACGCCTTCACCACGTCCGACACGTACTGCTCGGCATGGATGTAGCGGATGCGGGCGCGCGGGTTCTCCAGCAGCATGAAGTTGCCGATGGCGTGGATCAGGTGGGTCTTGCCCAGGCCGACGCCGCCATACAGATACAGCGGGTTGTACGACTTGCCCGGATTGTTGGCCACCTGGATCGCAGCGGCGCGGGCGAGCTGGTTGGCCTTGCCGGTCACGAAGTTGTCGAACGTCAGGATCGGGTTCAGGCGCGAGCGCTCATGGACCGTATCGTTCTGCTGGTTGCCGCCCGGGCCTTGCTGCGGCTGGTTCGCTGGCTGCTGCTGCGGCGGGCGGTACGAGCGGGCGCTGGCTTCGGCCGGGTCCATGTGGACCACGTCGATGTCGGCGCCGTCCCCGCCATGCTGGCCGCCCTGGTGGCCAGGCTGCGGACGCCCGGGGTAGGGCGCCTGCGCCGGCGCGTAGCCGGGCTGGCCGCCGCGCGTGGGGTACTCGGCATAGCCAGTGGCAGGTCCTTGCTGGGCAAACTGCTGCCCCATCGGCTGGCCGCCGGGATAGCCCTGCATGCCCGTACCCGGTGCTGCGTGACCGTCGTGACCGCCGGCCGGCATCATGCCCGGCTGGCCACCCATGCCGCCCGCGTTGGGCTGCGAGTATGCGGCTGCACGGCCGGACGCCACGGGATCCAGGACAAAGTGAACGCTGACCTCAGCTTCCCAGTACTCGCAGGCGAGGGCAGTAATGCGCCCCGAAAATTGGCTCTTGACCCAGTCCAGCTTGAAGCGGTTCGGCGCGGCAATGCGCAGCGCGTGCGCTTCCTCGTCGAACGCGACGGGCGCCAGCGGCTTGATCCAGGTCTTGAACTGTTGCGGCGTCAGCTCGCGCTCGAGTTGCGCGGCTGCCGCCTGCCAAAAATCTTGCATTGTTTGTGTTTTAGTAATTCGCGCCCCCGGGCGCGCCACGGATTGCATGTGCATCTGGTCAATCCGGGCCCGCCTGCCTGCCGTACTGAGAATCGGTGCTGGCAAGCAGCCTCCCCGGCAACCATGCCGCTGCCAACGAACCGGCTGGTCCGTCGCATCTGCATGCGGTTAACTGAGGAGGGGGCCCGGGTTGCGCCTGCGCCACGCAGCCCGTGTTGTGTTTGGAGCCGGATTGTACCCCCGGGGTTAAGTTATCCACAAAGGATAAGTCTGTGGATAACTTGTGCAAATGCAGTGGATTGATGTGCACAACCCCTGATGTGGCGCGGCTTTGCGGGTAGGCGAAACCACCGAAAATTCAGCCAAAACAGCGGGTTCGGCGGAATTTGCTGCACCCGCACATTAGGAAAACGTCACGTCAATTTATTCACCGGCCACTGTGGACAATGGACCACCGAGGCACGCAGGCAGGTGTCGCAATTGTGCCCGGCCACGCAGAACGCGGCCTTGACACGCTTCTCGAAAATCAGTTAAATGGCGGGTTCTGCGATGCGGCAGGGGATCACGTATGCGCATCGCCGGGTCTGGCCTGTCCGTGCCGTCCGCGCCCGCAGGCCTTGGCCTGCAACGCGCGCCAATCGGCCGGCAGCAAGACAGAACCAGAATCGTCGGCAACGCCGCTGCGTTATCCAATGTCAGCGGCAGCCCCATGCGAACCATACGCGGCGGCCACTGCACCCCGGCACCGGCCGGAGCCAGGGCGAGCCCAGATCAACCAGAGAGTGCAACATGAAACGTACCTACCAACCTTCCGTTACCCGCCGCAAGCGTACCCACGGTTTCCGTGTCCGCATGAAGACCCGTGGCGGCCGTGCCGTCATCAACGCTCGTCGCGCCAAGGGCCGCAAGCGCCTGGCAATCTAAGGGCCGGGCGACCGGCCTGAACGGCGCATCCGGTGGCGGTTGCCTGCAACCGCACCAGGAAGCGCCTGTTCTTGCCAATCGCCTCGCCTTCAGGATGGCCGGTAGCTTGCCGCAAGGCGCAGTGTTCCCGCTAGCTTTGCACAGCGTGACTACCCATGCCTTTCCCAAAGCCGCGAGGCTCACAAAGACGGATGAGTTTTCATCCGTTTTTGCTTTGCGGCCCCGGCGGCGCAGTCCGCATTTCGTGCTCTACGTGCGCGCCAACGGCCGGCCTGAAGCCCGCCTCGGCGTGGTAGTGGGCAAGAAGTTCGCGCCGCGCGCCGCCGAGCGCAACCTGGTGAAGCGCATGGCACGCGAATTGTTCCGCCAGCGGCAGGACGAACTGGCCGGCCGCGATATTTTGCTGCGGCTGCAGACAAAGTTCCCGCGGACGGAATTTGCGAGCCGCGCGGCGGTCCGACGGGCATGCCTGGCGGAAATCACCGGCCTGCTGGAGGTTGCGGCCAGGCCGCTGCCCAATCCACCAGCGCCGCCGGCCCCGCCGCCTGCTCCGCAAAGCCAGCCCCCGGGCCTTCCGGCCTGACCGCCCCGCCGCCATGAAGCGAATCCTGCTTGTCCTGCTGCGCATCTACAAGATCGCCCTGAGTCCGTACCTGGGCTCGCAGTGCCGCTTCGAGCCGACCTGTTCCGACTACGCGCGCGACGCCGTCATCCGTCATGGCGCCGCGCGCGGCTCCTGGATGGCCGCCTGCCGGCTGTGCCGTTGCCATCCTTTCGCACAGGGCGGGTATGATCCCGTGCCTGAGGCGGGGAAGCCCGCTGCACATGCCTCCCGCCCCGCGCCAGGCCAACCGCCTGTCACGATCCGGCTTCCCAGACCCTGATTTCCTCCGACCACAGCGAGACATGGATATCAAACGCACCATCCTCTGGGTCATCTTCTCGATGGCCCTCGTGCTGCTCTACGACAACTGGCAGCGCGCCAACGGCCACGCGTCGATGTTCTTCCCGAGCGCGACGCAGCAGGCCGCACCGGCAGGCGGCGCCAGCGGCGCGGCAGCCCAGGGCGACGTGCCCAAGGCCAACGCCACTGCAGGCGGCGCAAGCGCTCCGGCAGCACCGGGCGTAGCGCCCCAGGCGGCCGCCCAGCCCACCGGCGAGAAGATCGTGGTGACCACCGACGAGGTGCGCGCCGAGATCGATACCGCCGGCGGCATCCTGTCGCGCCTGGAACTGCTCAACGAGCACGAAAAGGACGGCAAGCCGGTCGCGCTGTTCGAGCGCGACGCCACCCGCACGTACCTGGCCCGCTCGGGCCTGATCGGCGGCGACCTGCCGAACCACACCACGGTGTTCACCGCAGCCCCGGGCCCGCGCTCGCTGGACGGCGCCGACAAGCTGGAAGTGACGCTGACCGCCGACAAGAACGGCGTAAAGTTCGTGAAGACTTACATCTTCCACAAGGGCAGCTATGTGGTGGACACGCGCTTTGCCGTGACCAACGGAGGTGCCGCGCCGGTCTCGCCGACGCTGTACATGGAACTGGCACGTGACGGCAGCAAGGTCGAGCAGTCGCAGTTCTACAGCACCTTCACCGGCCCGGCCATCTACACCGACGCCGACAAGTACCACAAGATCACCTTCGACGACATCGGCAAGGGCAAGGCCAGCGTGCCGGCTGCCACCACCAGCGGCTGGGTGGCAATGGTGCAGCACTACTTTGCCTCGGCCTGGATTCCGCAGTCCGGCAAGGAGCACAGCTTCTACGTCGAGAAGATCGATGCCAACCTGTTCCGCGTGGGCATCCAGCAACCGCTGGGCCAGATCGCCCCGGGCGCTACCGTGACGACCGACGCACGACTGTTCGCCGGTCCGCAGGAAGAGCGCATGCTCGAGAAGATCACCCCGGGCCTGGAGCTGGTGAAGGACTACGGCTGGCTGACCATCCTGGCCAAGCCGCTGTTCTGGCTGCTGGAAAAGCTGCACGGCTTCCTGAACAACTGGGGCTGGTCGATCATCGCGCTGACGGTGCTGATCAAGCTGGTGTTCTTCCCGCTGTCGGCTGCCAGCTACAAGTCGATGGGCAAGATGAAGGACCTGCAGCCGCGCATGACGTCCATCCGCGAACGTCACAAGGGCGATCCGCAGAAGATGAACCAGGAGATGATGGCGCTGTACAAGACCGAGAAGGTCAACCCGCTCGGCGGCTGCCTGCCCATCGTGATCCAGATCCCGGTGTTCATCGCGCTGTACTGGGTGCTGCTGTCGTCGGTGGAAATGCGCGGCGCGCCGTGGCTGGGCTGGATCCATGACCTGTCGGTGCCGGATCCGTTCTACATCCTGCCGGTCGTGATGGCCGTGTCGATGTTCGTGCAGACCAGGCTGAACCCGACCCCGCCGGACCCCGTGCAGGCCAAGGTCATGATGATCATGCCGCTGGTGTTCTCGTTCATGTTCTTCTTCTTCCCGGCCGGCCTGGTGCTGTACTGGGTCGTGAACAACATCCTGTCGATCGCCCAGCAGTGGCAGATCAACCGTATGCTCGGCAAGGGCAAGACGGCAGTGGTGGCGAAGAGTTGATTGCGGATGAACGCAAGGCAGTGACAAAAAGCCCGGCAGCGATGCCGGGCTTTTTATTTGCGGCCGGCGTATCCTACCGGCCTGCATCGGCACCACGCACCCGCCACCTGACAGGAGCTCCCTCATGACCTGGTCCGCCCGCCAATACACCACCTTCGAAGACGAACGCACCCGCCCCGTGCGCGATCTTGTGGCCGCCATTCCCAATGAGATCGCCCGCACGGCCGTGGATATCGGTTGCGGGCCGGGCAATTCGACGGAAGTGCTGATGTCGCGCTTTCCCGGCGCTTCGGTGACGGGGCTGGACAGCTCGCAGGACATGATCGACGCCGCGCGCAAGCGCCTGCCCGACGTGCGGTTCGATGTCTCGGACATCACCACGTGGGACGACGCCGGCCCCTATGACGTGATCCTGGCCAACGCTGTGCTGCAATGGGTGCCCGAGCACGTCACCCTGTTTCCTGCGTTGGTCGAGAAGCTGGCGCCGGGCGGCAGCCTCGCGGTGCAGATGCCAGACAACCTGGAAGAGCCCGCGCACCGCCTGATGCGCCAGGTCGCCGCCGAAGGTCCCTGGGCCGGCAAGCTGGCGGCGGCCAGCAATGCCCGCGCGGCGCGGGCATCGGCGCGCTGGTACTACGAGCTGCTGCGCCCGCTGTGCACGCGCGTGGATGTCTGGCTGACCACCTACTACCATCCGCTTGCCGACGGCCCGAAGGCGGTGGTGGAATGGTTCAAGGGCAGCGGCCTGCGCCCCTTCCTGCAACCGCTGGATGATGCGGAGCGTGCGGCCTACCTGGCGCGGTACGAGGCCGAGATCGCCGGCGCGTACCCGCCGCTGGCGGATGGTTCGGTGCTGCTGCCGTTCCCGCGGCTGTTTATCGTCGCCACGCGCTGACCCGGCGCTAGGCTGGGACGTGGCAGACGGCCTCGATGTTGTGGCCGTCCGGATCCAGCACGAAAGCGCCGTAGTAGTCGGGATGGTAGTGCGCACGGATGCCCGGGCCACCATTGTCGCGCCCGCCGGCCGCCATCGCGGCCTGGTAGAAGGCATCGACCGCTTCGCGGCTGTCGACACGGAATGCCACATGCACCGGCGGCTGGTTGGGCACGCCGCGGCTGATCCAGAACTTGGGCTTCTGTGGCGGCCCGAAGCCCGCCACGTCGGTATGGCCGGTGACACTGGCCGGAAATTCCATCACCTTGATGAAGCCGATGGCGCCAAGCGCTGCAATGTAGAAAGCGCGGCTCGTCTCGTAGTCGCTGACGGTCACGCCGGTGTGGTCGATCATCTGTCTTCCTCGTTTCGAAGGTTGCGCTCAGGCCAGATCGAACACGCTCATGGTCGCGTTGTAGCGGCTCACCAGCACCGCTTCGCCATGCACGTCGGCAAAGACATCGGCCTCGACCACGATGATCGAGCGGCCTGACTTGAGCACGTCGGCACGGCAGCGCAGCCGTTCACTGCGCACTGCCCTGAGCAGGTTGATCTTGAATTCCGCGGTCACCACGTGACGGCCGGCTTCCAGGATGGTCGCCGCCGCGGCGCCCGCGGTATGGTCGGCCATGGTGGCCTGCACGCCCGCGTGCACCACGCCGCCGTGCTGCAGGTGGCGTGGCGTGACGAGCAGTTCGGATTCGCACCAAGCAGGCCCGCAATCGACCAGCGTGATCCCGACATCGCCAACGAAGGCGGCCTGGCGGAAGCCGGCTTCGATGGTTTCGCGCAGCAAGAGTCGCTCCTGTTCAGTCGACATGGCAGTCCTCGTCCGGTGTGGTCTGTCGGGTGCATCGGATGGCCGCATTGCAGCGCGAAGGCACCGCAATGTCAATCCGCGATGCGCACGCTGCCGCACATGCAGCCGCGCATTACGTGCGCCATCGCCTACACTATTTGCACTGCCCGCCGAATCGCCCGATGCCCGCCATGCCCGCCGAATCGCCGCCCGAACTGCACCGCCAGACGCGCCCGGCAGCGGCATTCGTTGCCCTGACGGAAGCCGGCCTGCATCGCATCGAGGCCTGCATCGACCTCCTGCTGCAACGCGACGAAGTGGAGGATGTCCACGACCTGCGCGTGGCCGCGCGGCATTTGCGCGCGGTGCTGTGGATCTTCGGCCCCGCCTTGCCGCGGCGCGTCACGACGCGCTGGAAGCGCGACCTGCGCAACCTGGCCGGCGCCGCCGGCGATGTGCGCGACTGGGACGTGTTTCTCGCCGAAACGCTACAGCCAGCACAGGAGTTACAGCCCGGCGACCCGGTGCTTGCGGCGCTGATCGGGACGGTACGCGCGCGCCGCGGCCTTGCCCGTGAAACCATGGTTGCGCGGTTGACCGAGTATCGCCACTGGCCGCTGCCGGCGCTGCATCGCGACCTGGCCCACCTTTCCGCCCATGCGGACAGCGGACCGGGGCAGTTGGGCAAATTCGCACCCAAGCGCGTGCGCAAGGCGCGCGGGCGGCTGCGCAAGCTGATGCAGGCCGCTGCCGACGGAGAACTCCGCACCGTGCATCGCGCCCGTATCGCCGGCAAGCGGCTGCGCTATGCCATCGAGTCGCTGGAGCCGGTGCTGCCGGCGCGCTACACCAAGCGCCTGCACAAAAAGCTCGTCAAGCGCCAGGGCCGGCTCGGACGCATCGTCGACGGCAACGTTGCCCGCAGGCTGATGGCCGAGTGCCTGATGATGCCGGAGCCGGGCCAGTACGGCTGGCCCGAAGCGCGCTGACGGATGCGTGCCGGCAGGCTCCTGCCGTTGGTTGCGCGGGCAGCGTGCCCGCCACTTCTGCGCAGGCGATCTGCGACAATACCGCCATGACTGCTCCCCAGCTTCCTATTGCCGCCATTGCCACCGCGCCCGGACGCGGCGGCATCGGCGTGGTGCGCGTGTCCGGCCCGGATGTCAGCGCCGTCATGCACGCCGTCTGCGGCCAGGCGCTCAAGCCACGTCACGCGACCTACCTGCCGTTTCTCGATACCAGCGGCAAGGTCATCGACCACGGCCTGGCGCTGTACTTTCCGGCGCCGAATTCCTACACCGGCGAAGACGTGCTCGAACTGCAGGGCCACGGCGGCCCGGTCGTGATGCAGATGCTGCTCACGCGCTGCCTGCAGGCCGGCCACGAGATCGGCCTGCGCCTGGCCGAGCCCGGCGAGTTCACGCGGCGCGCCTTTCTCAACGACAAGCTCGACCTGGCACAGGCCGAGGCCGTCGCCGACCTGATCGAAGCGAGCACCGAAGCCGCGGCCCGCTCGGCGGCGCGCTCGATGGAAGGCGAGTTCTCCAGCGCCATCCACGCGCTGGTGGAAAGGGTGATCCACCTGCGCATGCTGGTGGAGGCCACGCTGGATTTCCCCGAGGAAGAGATCGACTTCCTGGAATCGTCCGACGCGCGCGGCCAGCTCGCCACTATCCGCGCCGACCTGGCCGGGGTTCTGACGCAGGCAAAACAGGGCTCGCTGCTGCGTGAAGGCCTGTCGGTGGTGCTGGCGGGCCAGCCCAACGTGGGCAAGTCATCGCTGCTCAACGCACTGGCCGGCGCCGAGCTTGCCATCGTCACGCCGATCGCCGGCACCACGCGCGACCGCGTGCGCGAGACCATCCAGATCGACGGCATTCCGCTGCACATCATCGATACCGCCGGCCTGCGCGAGCACGCTGCCGACGAGGTCGAGCGCATCGGCATCGAACGCACGTGGGATGCGATCCGCCGCGCCGATATCGTGCTGCACCTGGTCGATGCCACCGACTACCTGCGGCACGGATTGTCGGAAACGGATGACGCCATCGACGACCAGCTCAGCGGACAGCTGCCGCCGGGCGCGCCGATCGTGCGCATCGTCAACAAGATCGATGTCGCGCCCGCCGTGGGCGGCGTGATGTTCAGCGGCAACCGGCCCCACGTGGTGGCCGCCAACGGCCCCAATCCCACCGAGATCTGGATCTCCGCGCGCACCGGCGCCGGCATCGAATTGCTGCGCCGTGAACTGCTGCGCCTGATCGGCTGGCAGTCCGGCAACGAGGGCATGTTCCTGGCCCGCGAACGCCACCTCACCGCGCTGCGCCAGGCGCAATCGCATCTCGACGTTGCCGCCGAGCAGGCCGCACAACAGGCACAGGCGCTGGATCTCTTTGCTGAAGAGTTGCGGCTGGCGCAGGAGCACCTGAACAGCATCACCGGCGAGTTCACCAGCGATGATTTGCTGGGGACGATTTTTACGCGGTTTTGTATTGGGAAGTAACGTATCGCCAAACCCAATGGGCTCAGGGATTCTGGTCGCAGCCCGTTCGCTTTTTTGGGAGCTGCCGAGTCCGTTCAGCCCGGCGCGTGCGTCGTGCGCACGTGCGGCCTCGGCTCCTTTTTGCTAAGGATGGCCACCAGGATCAGCGCAAGGGATGGGGAAAAGATCACCGAGAAGAGCGACCAGGCAGCACCGGAGCGCCCCAGCGCATGAGCCAGCAGGCCGATCGCGAAAGAGCAAAGGCACCAAAAACCAATAGCAAACATGGCAGCAAATCCGGAGGGTTCAACGTGAACTCCAGTATGCGAAATTGCCGCCCGGTCATTTGACTTCACGGGACACAGGTTTTGCAGTCTGGGACACTAAGGGAAAGCGCTGACCCCGGTATGCCTGCGCGGATACATGATCGGCCGGCGCAAATGCTGGCCCGTTCTCATTTTGATATCGCTGCTTGCCCGCCAGCAGTAATCATCGCAGCGATGGCCATCGAGCATGGCCCATACTGCCGGCACTGGCATCATTGCAGTGCCGGTCTTTTTTCACGCAGGAAATACTGATGTTGAACCGTACGCAGCAAGTCCTTATCGCCGTCGTCGCCGTGGCCGTCCTTGGCATGTTGTGGCTGACCGGCAATGACCGCGGCCAGGATACCGCCACGCCGGAGGCCGTTTCCGCCACAGCGGCGCCGCAGGCAGCCAGCGACGTGCGCGGCATTCCGCGCAACGGTACGCTGGACCCGATCAGCATCGACCCGGCCCGCCCGGCCGACCCGATGCCGCAGTACCAGGCCGATGCGCTGCTCGATGACTACCGCGAGAACCAGGGCGCGGCCGACGACCGCTATCGCGGCAAGTACTTCATCGTCGAGGGCATTGCCAGCGGCGTGCGGCGCGATGCCGCCGACAATGTGTTCCTGGATATCCGCACCAATGATCCGGGTGTCGCCGTGCGCGCGAGCCTGCTGCGCCGGCAGATCTGCGGCCCGGCAGGGCGTGTGTGCGAGGTGGAAGCGCGTGCCACCATGGTCCGGCGCGGCCAGAAGGTGGCGGTGGAATGCACCGGCGCGGGCTTCAGCGATGGCGTGCCGCTGCTGGGCGACTGCCTGCTGCGCGGCGGTGCCAACTGAACGGGTGAGGCCATCATGCAAACTGTACTTTCCGTCCTTGCCATCCTGATCGTGATCGCCACCGTGGTCGGGCTGGCGGTACCGCAGCTCATCAGCCAGACCTTCCTGAAAGGCAAGCCGGTCGGCCGCCTGCAGATCGCCGTGATCGGGATCTGCCTGGCGGCGCTGTGCCTGATCCTGGTCGGGCGCATGGCGCAGCCTGTCGCGGGCGGCTGAACGGGTTTTGCCCCTCTGTTCCCGGCATTGCGAAGGCGGCCAGGCGCCTAAAGTAGCCAGACCATGCTGCCGGCAATCCGCCTGCCCGGCATCGCGCACCGCGTGATGCACTGGACACAGGCGGCGTCCGTAGCGACGCGATCCAGGACACTCCATGAACAAAGCATTGCTGGCCGCCAGCCTCGGCCTGCTGATTTCCGGCTGCTCCACCTACCAGGCCGTGACGCCGGTTGACGGCCCCGACCGCGCCCACCCGATCTCCGCCTTCCAGCTGCCTGCCGGCGGCGGCCCGCGCGGCAACTACGGCGCCAACGGCGCGCTGCTCTGCGTGGTGGCAAACCCGGTGACGGGCAATGACTACATCGAGTCGTTCCGCGCATCGCTGCAGGCCCGCAACTTCGAGGTGAAGCTGCTGCCGCCGGACACGCCGGTCGTTGCCTGTCCGCTGGTGGCGACGTATTCGGCCAGGAGCGCGTGGTTCTGGATGTCCTACCTCAATACCGTGGACATCACCGTGTTCCGCAACGGCGAGCGAGCCGGCAAGGCCGTCTACAGCGCCAATCGCAGCGCCGGCGGACTCAACCTGAGCAACTTCGTGCAGCCTTCGGCCAAGCTCGATGAACTGGTCGAGCAGTTGTTCCCGGGCATGCTTCCGCCGCCGCCTCCGCCGGCGGGTACGCCGGTGGCGGCCCCGGCGGCAGTCACTACCGGCGCCAGACCGTCCTGACCGTTCAGGACTCGAGCCGGCCCAGCCGCACCACCGTCACGCCGGGGCGCATCTGCCGCAGCGAGGGCATCACCAGCACGCAGTTGGGATAAGGCGTGACGACGGGCTGGCCATCGCGCCAGCCGATCACGGTGCCGGCTTCGGCGAAGGTCTCCAGGCCGGTGTAGGGGCCGGCAAAGCGGAAGTCCATGCTGCTCGCCACCACCGGCTCGGTCACGCGCACCACGCGCTGCGCGGCAGGCAGGGGGCGCAGCCAGCCGGCAGGCAGATCGGCTTCATCGACCACGCCGGCGTGCAGCAGGAAGCGGGCGGCGCAGTCCTGCGCCACGGCCACCGCGGCAGTCTCCCAGTGCTGGCCGCACTCGATCAGCAGCGCATTGCGGGCGCTGGCCGGATCGCCGAAGCCATCGTAGTCGCGCATGCGGCGGCCTTCAGGGTGGCCTTCGTCGACGACCACATCGGCAGGCGCGCCCAGCGCGCGCGACAGCGCAATGCCCTTGTCGAGCGGGCCGGAGACGATCAGCGGGCGGCTCTTTTCATGCATCGAGTGCAGGTCGAGCAGCAGGTCCACGGTGTCGATCACGGGCCGCATCGCGCGGGCGCGGCGCAGCTCGGACGAATCGCGGCTGGTGTCATCCAGCACCGCGGCGGTCCACACGCGGTTGAAATCCTGGTCGACGAAGCGCGAGGCATCGGGGCGCGCCGGATCGAAGCGGTGGTAGGCCTCGACATTGGCGAACGCCAGCGTCAGCCGGCCGCGGCGCGGGCGCAGGCCGTGATCGAGCAGGCCCTTGACGGCGATGGCGCCGCACACTTCGTTGCCGTGCGTCAGCGCGTTGATCATCACGTGCGGGCCAGGGAGGCCGCTGTCGAAGGTGAAGAGGTAGGGGATATCGCCGTTGCCCGCGGCATAGGGGCGGATATCGGGGAACTCGACTTCGACGGGGTAGGCGTCGAAGGTGGTGGCTTGCTGCGTCATGGGAATCTGGGCCTTCAGGGCTGCCTGCTGTTTACTCGTGAATCCCCGCCGTCTGCACGATGGTGCGATAGCGGCCGGTCTCGCGCTTGATAAAGCTGCCGAACTGGGCCGGGTTGCCCGGCGCCACTTCCACGCCGGCTTCGGCCAGCTTCTTCTTCACGTCGGGCATGGCCAGCACGGCCTGCATTTCGGTATTGAGGCGGTCGATCACCGGGCGCGGCGTGCCGGCCGGGCCCATCAGGCCGAACCAGACGCCCATGTCCACGCCCTTGAGCGACGGCGTTTCGGCCAGCGCCGGCACGTTCGGCGCCGCGGAAGAGCGCTTGCCCTCGGTCACGCCAAAGGCCTTCACGCGGCCAGCCTGGATGTGCGGCAGCGCGGACGACAGCACCATCACGGCGAGGTCGATCTGGCCGCCGAGCAGGTCGGTGGCCATGGCCGAGGCACCCTTGTACGGCACATGCGTGATGTTGACCTTGCCCTGCTGCTTGATCAGCTCGCCCGCCAGGTTGAGCGGCGTGCCCACGCCCGACGACGCGTACGCCAGCTTGCCCGGCTGCGCCCTGGCGAGCGCGATCAGCTCGTCGGCATTCTTCGCCGGCAGGCTGGTCTTGCCGACCAGCACCATCGGCTGGGTGCCGACAAAAGTCACGGGCGCCAGGTCCTTCTCGCCGTCATAGCGCACCGCCGGATTGGTCAGGCGGGCGATCGACACTTCACTGCCCGAGCCCATCAGCAGGGTGTAGCCATCGGCCTCGGCCTTGACCACCTTGGACGCGCCGATGGTGCCGCCTGCGCCGCCCAGGTTTTCGATCACCACGCTCTGGCCAAGCCGCTTGCCCAGTTCCGGCGCGATGGTGCGCGCCACCAGATCCACGCTGCCGCCCGCGGTGTAGCCCACCACCAGCGTGATCGGCTTGGCCGGCCAGGTGGCGGCAAAGGCGCCGCCGGCGAATGTGCTCAGGCAAAGGGTGGCGGCCGTGGCCGCGCGCAGCAGGGTCTTCATGGTCTTGGCTCGTTTTGAATGATGTTGTGGCCAGATGTTAGAGAGCGCGCGGCCCGCCCGGCATGCCGCTTTGGCAAGGGACCTTGCCGTTTCGGCAATGCCCCCGGCGCGCCCTAGTCGGCGACCGCTGCCCGCCAGAAGGCTTCGGCCAGCGGCCGCATCGGCGCGCGCTGGCGGTACAGCCGGATATCCAGCGCCAGGTCGCCGCCGGCCTCGGCACCGTTGCCGGTCATGGCGCGCACCAGCCGGCCGGCGTGCAGGTCATCGGCAATCAGCCGCGCGGGCAGCCAGGCCAGCCCCATGCGCTGGCGCACCATCTCGTGGACCGATTCGGCGAAGTCGCTGACGGCGATGACATCGAGCCGGTCGGCCAGCTTGCGGCGTGCAATCTCCTGGTTGACCATGCGGCCCAGTGTCAGCGTTTCGGCGTAGCCGATCATTGGTACGGGCTGGTCGTGGGCTGCCTTGCCGGCTCGCAGGCGGAACTGCGGCGCCCCGCGCGCATCGGCCGCGCTCACGCACACGAGCCGCTCCACGCCGACCGGGTGGAACAGGTAGCGCGCGTCATCGAGCATCACCGGCAGGTCGGGCGGGCTGTAGCAAAGCAGGAAGTCGGCATCGCCCTCGGTGAACATGGCCAGCGCGTCGTGCATCGGGAAGGTCGACAAGCGCGTGCGAAAGCCCGCAGCGGCCGGGTCATGGCGCAGCGCCTCGCGCAGGCCCGCCAGCCACGCCGGCACCATCGAACGCGCCAGCGTCTTGCCGGTGGCGATGGTGACGGTGCTGGCATCGGCCCGATGCGCGGCGCGCAGCGACAGGCGCGCCTCGTCCAGCGTGCGCAGCGCGCTCTGCGCGGCTTCCAGGAACTGGCGGCCTTCGGCGGTGAGCCGCACCGGGAACACGCTGCGATCGATCAGTGGTGCGCCCGCCCAGACTTCCAGCGCCTGCATGCGGCGCCCAAAGGCGGGCGGTGTCACATTGCGCAACTCGGCTGCGCGCGCCAAGCTGCCGGCCTGCGCCAGGCAGACGAAATCTTCGAGCCATCGGATATGCATGGGGTGGGGGCGGGACGGTCAGGCCCGGCTACGGGAATCCCCACATTATCGGCACATTGGCGCGGCAGTTGCGGCCGGGGTTCCTCGGTTAGAATTTTCCGCATGAAACTGACCAGGCGCGGCACCCCCAACGCATCCTCCGGCAAGGCGGATGACACCGCTCAACTATCCAATCCACCGGCTGCGAGCACGGACACCGGCCCCATCTACACCGTAGACGAACTGGCGCGTGCGGCCGGCACCACGGTGCGCAACGTGCGCGCCTACCAGGACCGCGGCCTGATCGATCCGCCGCAGCGGCGCGGGCGCGTGGGCATCTACACGCAGGCGCACCTGGCCCGGCTCAAGCTGATCCACCACCTGCTCGCACGCGGCTACACGCTGGCCAACATCACCGAACTGCTGAAGGCGATTGTCGAAGGGCACGACATCCGCTCGATCCTCGGGCTGGAGAACGCTATCAGCAGCCCGTGGACCAACGAGGCACCACGGCGCTATTCCTACCTGGCGCTGGCGCGCATGTTCGGGCGGGCGATTTCCCGGCCGACGCTGGCCAAGGCCATTGCGCTGGGACTACTGGAGCCGGATGGCATGGGCTACCTGGCGCGCAGCCCGCGCGCGCTGTCGGCCGGCGCGGAAATCGCGCGCGCCGGCTTTGCGATGGAAGACGTGCTCGGCATCATCGAGCACGCCCGCGGACACTTCCAGGCGGTCTCGGACCAGATCGTGTCGATGGTCGTGCGCGAGCTCGACAAGTTCGGCGAAGGCAAGCTGCCGCCGCCGCAGGACGTGCCGCGGCTGGTGGACATTCTCTGGCGCGTCCGCCCGCTGGCGATGGTGGCGATGGAGACCGAGATGATGCGGGCGCTCGAGATCTCGGCCAACAAGTACCTGGGGGATCGCGTGGCGGCGATCATCGAGCATCTGCATGATGCGGAGGGTGGGGACGGCGCCAAGCCCTAGCGAATCGCCGGTTTGCTCAGCGCGCACCCGCCACCCGCCTATAGCGCAACCATGTCGAAATCCGCTTTCGCCATGCCGCAGTCCGGGCAGCTCCAGCCCTGCGGCACCGCCGCCCACGGTGTGCCGGGAGCAATACCATGCTCGGGCATGCCGAGGGCTTCTTCATAGACGAATCCACAGATGCGGCATTGCCAGACCGTCATGCCGCCCCCCGCAGCGAGGGCGCGCGCGTGGAGGCGCCGGCGCGGATGGCGGTGGCCTCGATCTCGGCGATCAGCGGCTCGATGCGCGCGAGCTGTGCGCGGTTGTCTGCATCCCACGGATGGAAGCCCGGCCGGAAGTAGGCGAACCATTCCGGGATCATCTTGCGCAGCACGCCCGGCGAGCCCCACAGGAATTTAATCACGCCGCCGAAGCCCAGCAGCTTGTTGCGGCAGGTCTTGTCGGCCATCACCAGCCGGATGTGGAACACGAACACCATTGCCCAGAACGTGACCGTGGTGGTCAGCATGGTGAAGGTGCGCAGCAGGTAGCGGTACAGGCCGGGCTTCATCACCGTGTTCCACACGTCGTAGGCGACGGCCTTGTGCTCGGTTTCCTCCAGCGCATGCCAGGTCCACACCTGCGCGTAGCCGGTCTCGGAACGGGTGCCCATGTGGCTGCCGTCGCGCAGCAGCCCGTCCGCCAGCATTGCCGTGTAGTGCTCCAGCGCGATGGTGTGCGCCAGCTGCCACGACTTGGGCAGGATCTTGCGCAGCAGGTCCAGCAGCTTCCACACGGTGCGGTCCATCGGCGCGGCGGGCAGGCCGGCGTCTTCCATCAGCCGGTTGTAGAGGATGTGTTCGCGCGTGTGCATGGCCTCCTGCCCGATGAAGCCAGCGATGGCGCGGCTCAGCTCGGGATCGGTGACCTGGTCGCGGTAGTTGCGCACGCTGTCCATGAAGAAGCGCTCCCCGGCCGGGAAGAAGATCGACAGCGCGTTGATGAAATGGGTGATGTGATTGCCCCGCTCGTGCCAGTCGCTGATGCGCTCCGGCGGAAGGTGGGGATGCACGTCGCGGCGGACTGGCATCATGGCATTCTCCTGTCTTGGATTGACGCCGGGGCGGCTGGCAGGCCGTGGCGGCGCGGTTGAACGTTGGCGGCCTTCAGCGGCCAGCCAGGAACGGCAGCAGGTCGGCTGCCACGCGCTGCGGGTCTTCTTCCATCGGCACATGCCCGAGCCCCGCATAGCGCTGCAGCCTTGCGCCGGGTATGCGCTCCGCGAACGCCTGCGCGTGCGCGGGCGGAATCCAGCGGTCGCGCTCGCCCCACAGCACCAGCGTCGGCGCGTGCACGCTGCCGAGCAGATGCGTGTCGAGCTCGGCAAAGTCGAGCTTCGGCACCATCTTGCCGATGGCCTCGCGGCTGCCTTCGGCATAGAAGAAGTCCACGTAGCGCCGATAGGTGGATTCGGGCACTTGCGAGGCATCGCCATACACGTCGCGCGTGGCGGCGCGGATGATGAATTCGGGCAGCATCCATGGCGCGGACCAGCGCACTGCCGCGTGGCGGAACAGGTCGATGTAGATCGGCAGGCGCATCGGGAAGCCGGCGGCGTCGATCAGCACCAGCTTGTCCACTGCAGCAGGACGGCGCACAGCGAGGTCCCAGGCGATCAGCCCGCCCAGCGAATTGCCGATGATCGTGGCGCGCCGCAGGCCCACCGCGCTCATGAAGGCATCGATGAAATCGCGGTAGCGGTACACGTCCATCGTTTCGATGCGGCCGCGCGTGTTGCGCAGCGGACCGGTCAGCCCGAACGGCGCGATATCGAGCCGCAGCACGCGGTGCTGCCTTGCCAGCGCCGGCAGCACGCCTTCCCACGTATGCAGCGACGCGCCGAAGCCGTGGATCAGCAGCAGCGGCTCGGCGTCACGCGGGCCTTCGTCGGTGTAGTGCACCATGGCGTCGAGCACGCGGATCCAGCGCGAAGCCGGCAGCGCGTACCGCCGCACAAGCTCCGCGCGCGGCAGGTTGAAGAATCCGATGCGGCCCTGGCCGAACCAGCGCGTCAGTGCGCCCGGCGGCTGCAGCAGCGCCGCGTCTGCATCCATGGCGAACCGGTTCATGAGCGTTCTCCCGCCGCGCCGGGCACCACTGCGGCACCGAGGTCGCGCTTGCGCCGCGTTTCGCGCACCACCAGCGACTGGTACGCGGCGGGCAGCAGCCGCGCCATGGCGTCGGCAGCATAGGCATCGGGCCCGATCAGCACGCGGCGGCGGTTGCGGCGCACGCCTTCCAGGATCACGCGCGCGGCCTTGTCGGGCGTGGTGATAAAGAACTTCTCGAACTCGTCGCGGCCGTGCTGCGCGTCGCGCACCAGGAAGCCGTTCACGCTCGACGACACACGGCTGGCCTGCGCGATATTGGTCTTGATGCCGCCCGGATGCACGGTGGTGGCCGAAACGCCGCAGTCCATCAGGTCCAGCTCCTGCCGCAGCGATTCGGTGAAGCCGCGCACCGCATACTTGCTGGCGTTGTAGGCGCCCATGCCGGGCTGCGCGAAGATGCCGAAGATGCTCGACGTATTGACCACGTGGCCCTCGCCGCTCGCCTTCAGGTAGGGCAGGAAGGCCTTGGTGCCATACACCACGCCCCAGAAGTTGATGCCGATGATCCACTCCAGGTCGTCGTAGCTCATGCCTTCCACGGTGCTGGACAGCGCCACGCCGGCATTGTTGAAGATCAGGTTGGCGCGGCCATGCTCTGCCGCGGCAGTGGCGGCCCATTCATACACGGCGGCGCGGTCGGCCACGTCCACGCAATGCTGCGTCACCTTCAGCTGCGGTGCAGCGACCGCAGCAAGCGCTGCCGTCTGCGCGAGGCCGGATTCGTTGCGATCCGAAAGCGCGAGATGGCAACCCTCTTTTGCCAGCGCTACCGCCAGCGCGCGCCCGATGCCCGAGCCCGCGCCGGTGATGGCGGCGACCTTGTTGCGAAGATCCTTCATGAATGGTCTCCTTCCGGTGTCGTTGTCGTTTGTGTTGTGGCCTGCGCGCTCAGGCACCGGCGGCAGTGGCGATTTCCGGCACGTCGGCCGATTCATATGGCTGCGGCATGCGGACGGGCCAGATCTCGTAGTCGGTCATGCGGAAGCTTGCGGTGGCGCGGCGGAACTGCCAGGTGAAGCCCGGCCACAACGTGGTGTTGCGCCCGCTGCGCGGATCGATGTACCAGCTGGCGCAGCCGCCGGCGGACCAGATCGCATGGCCGAGCTTGCCTTGCAGGCCTTCGTTGAACGCGCGCTGCACGGGCTCGCGCACCTCCACCGCCTGCACGCCTTCGCGGCGCATCCGGCGCAGCGCGTCGAGGATGTAGGCGACCTGCGACTCGATCATGAACACCATCGAGCTGTGGCCCAGTCCGGTGTTCGGACCGACCACGAAGAACAGGTTGGGAAAGCCGGCGACCGTGGTGCCCAGGTAGGCCTGCGCGCCGTCACCCCAGGCATCGAGCAGGTCGACCCCGTCGCGGCCCGCGATCACGCCACGCGGAAGCGGATCGGTGGCATGGAAGCCGGTGCCGAGGATGATGCAGTCAACCGGCCGGCGCGAGCCGCTGCGCAGGATCACGGCATCGCGCTCCACGCGGGAAATGCCCGTGGTCACCACATCCACGTTGGAGCGTGCCAGCGCCGGATAGTAGTCGTTGGAGATCAGCACGCGCTTGCAGCCGATCGTGTAGTCGGGCGTGAGCGTGGCGCGCAGCTGCGGGTTGCGCACCTGCCGCGCAAGATGCCGGCGCGCGATGCGCTCCACCACCTTCATCAGCTTCGGATGCGCGACAAAGCCGAGCACGCGCGATTCCAGCATCCAGTAGATGCCGGTGCGCACGAGTTTCTGTGTGAACGGCAGCCGGCGGAACAGCCATTGCTCGGTGGCGCTGACCTCCCGGTCCGGCTTGGGCATGATCCACGGCGGGGTGCGCTGGTACAGATCGAGCTGCGCCACCTTCGGCGCGATCTGTGGCACGAACTGGATGGCGCTCGCGCCGGTGCCGATCACGGCCACGCGCTTGCCCTGCAGCGCATAGGCATGGTTCCAGTGCTGTGAGTGGAAGCACTCGCCCTCGAAGCTGTCCAGGCCGGGGATATCGGGATAAGACGGCCGGCTCAGCCCGCCCATGCCCGACACCAGCACGCGGGCGCGCACTACCTTGCCGTCAGCCATCTCCAGCCGCCAGCCACCGGCGGGCTCGTCCCACGCGGCGTGGCGCAGCTCATGATTCAGGCGCAGGTTCGGGCGCAGCGCGAAGCGGTCGGTGCAGTCCTCGAGATAGGCGCGGATCTCCGGCTGCGGCGAGAACATGCGCGACCAGCCGGGATTGGGGGCGAAGGAAAACGAATAGAGGTGCGACTGCACATCGCAGGCGCAGCCCGGATAGTGGTTGTCACGCCAGGTGCCGCCGACCGAGCCGGCCTTTTCAAAGATCAGGAAGTCCTGCTCGCCGCTCTGGCGCAGGCGGATCGCCATGCCCAGCCCGGCGAAGCCGCTGCCGATGATGGCGATGTCGGTATGTTCGGTGGCACCGGGGCCAGCCAGTCCGGGCAGGTCTGCACGGGCATTCATGCGCGCTCCTCCGTGTCGGTATCGGTCCGGGCGGAGCCGATTTGACATCTATCACTGTCACATTGATGGATGTCATCGTAGGAGGCGGAACGCGGGTGGTCAATGACCTGACCTGAAGAATGGCTCTAGTTTTGGGGGATTTCCAGTCTGGTTGGGATCATATGAAACAAGGCCCGGAGGCCGCGAGCTGCGTCATGCGGCGAGATGGGTCGTGCGTTTGAAACCTGGCTCGGGGACGAAAATATTTTGGTGTTTTTGCGGAAAAGAAGCCAGGGCCAGGGCTGTTTGATACGGCGATCAGCGCGCCTGCGCCCCGAATCGTCTCCGCCGCCACGCATTGGGCGTCTCATCCGTCCACCGTTTGAACGCATGCGTGAACGCACTCTGCTCCGAGAACCCCAGGCGCATCGCCAATTGCGCCAGGCTGACGCCCGGATCGGCCAGGTACTGCTCGGCCAGCGTTCGCCGCACGCTGTCGACCAGCGCGGAGTAGCTGAGCCCCTGTGCCTGCAGGCGGCGCCGCAGCGTGCGCACGGGCACCTGCAGATGCGCCGCCACCACGGCGATGGGCAGTTCGCCTTCCTGCAGCCTGCCGCTGATATAGGCACGCGCCTGCACCAGCGCATCGGCGCCAGCCGGCACGCACAGGCGCAGTTGCGCATCGGCGATGCGCGTCATCTGTGCCTGCATCGCGGCATCGGCCTGCATTGACGGCCGGTCCAGCAGTGCCGGTGCGATATGCATGGCGTGCCGGCTGGCGCCGAACTCCACCGGGCAGCCGAAGACCTGCTCGTGCGCGCTGGTGTCGCCGCACGCGGCGTGCGGAAACTCCACGCGGCTCGCGACCGGGGTCTCGCCCAGCAGCCAGCGCCCGAACACGGCCCACGTCGCCATATGCAGCTCATGCGCATGGCGCGACAGCGGGCCGTGCTGCGCTTCCCATGTCATGCATGCGTCTTGCGGGGTTTCAGTCAGGCGGGTGCAGCCGATGTCGTTGGCCAGGACTTCGTAGTGGATGCCTTGCAGGATGGCGTCGCGCACGGTCGGCGTGGTGAGCACCACATAGCCCATCTCGGCATAGTGGCGCGGACGGAAGCAGGCGCCTGCGCGCAGGCCGACATGGGGGTCGCCGGTGACGGTTTCGAGCCAGTCGAGCAGTGCGAGATAGCGCGGCGCCGCAACGCGTGCGGTGGGTTCGTCGAGGATCGCTGTGTCCAGCCCGACGGCATGCAGCTGGTCGGCCAGCGCGATGCCTGCGCTTTCACCGTAGTCGAGCACGGTGCGCAGGTAGGCGGGCGATACCGTACCGCTCGTCACGCTTATCGTGCCGTGATGGCGGTCCCACTCGTTGGCGCGTGGCATCAAATGACCTGTCATCCGGGAACAAGACCGGGAGCCGATCTTTATCCAAACTCCGGGGTGCGTCAATGCGGGGCTGCCCCCCGCCAGTCACGACACAAATAACGCCAAACTACGTGGACCGATGCCAACGGAGACAACATGCCATCTCAAATGCCCTCGCCGGCGGACGCCTGTCCGCCACATTCCGCGGCTCATGACGACGGGCTGTCCGTCTCACGCCGCGGCTTCCTGAAGGTCGGCTTCGGATTCTCGGCCGCGCTGGCCTGCACGGCGCTGCTGCCGTCGCTTGCTGGCTGTTCCGGCGCAGCCAGCGCCCCGCAGCCTGACATGGCCTGGCTGCGGCGGGACGACGTGGCGATGTTCCGCGCGCTGCTGCCGGCCATCGTCAGCGACCTGGCCGACGCGCCGCCAGAGCAGCGCGAGGCGCAGCTCAGGAACGCACTGAAGAACATCGACCGCACCTGCGCCTCGATGGGCGAGGGCGGCCGCGCCGAGTTGCGCAAGCTGCTCGACCTGCTCGCCAGCATGCCGCTGCGCTGGGCGCTGACGGGCATCCGCACCGGCTGGGACAGCGCGACCCCTGCGCAGGTACAAGCCTTTCTCGCGCGCTGGCGCGGCAGCCGTTTTGCCACGCTCAACGCCGGCGGCGTGGTGCTGGTGAAGCTGTCGAGCGTCGCCTACTACGTCACTCCCGCGGGCTGGGCCGGCAGCGGCTATCCCGGTCCCAACGCCGCCGTCTATCAAGCCATCCACTCCTGATTCCATCATGGCCATCAACGATCTCTACGGCACCGGCATCGCGTCCGGCTGGAAGGTGCTGGACGCTTCCACGTTCACGTCACCGCGCACGTTCGACGCCGACGTCGCCATCATCGGCAGCGGCGCGGGCGGCGGCATCAGCGCCGAGGTGCTGAGCCAGGCCGGCCTGCGCGTGATCCTCCTGGAAGAGGGCGCGCTGCGCACCTCCGACAGCTTCAAGGACATGGACGAGAACCGTGCCTACCGCGAGCTCTACCAGGAAGCGGCCGCGCGCACGACCTCGGACGGCGCCATTGCCATCCTGCAGGGCCGCACGGTGGGTGGCAGCACCACCGTCAACTGGTCGTCCAGCTTCCGCACGCCTGCACCCACGCTGGCGCACTGGGCCGAGCACCACGCGGTGAGCGGGCACAGCGCGAGCGAGATGGCGCCGTGGTTCGACAAGGTCGAGGCGCGCCTGGGCGTGGCGCCCTGGGCCATGCCGCCGAACCCGAACAACCACGTGCTCAGGCGCGGTTGCGACAAGCTTGGCTGGGAATCGCACGTGATCCCGCGCAATGTGAAGGGCTGCTGGAATTCGGGCTATTGCGGGCTGGGCTGCCCGGTCAATGCCAAGCAGTCGATGCTGGTTTCGACCATTCCCTCGGCACTGGCGAGCGGCGCCACGCTGGTCCATCGCGTGCGCGTGCGCACGCTCGAGCATGACGGCAAGCGCGTGCAGTCGCTGTCGGGCGAGGCGCTGGGTGCGGACGGCTATACGCCGACGGGCGTCGGTATCGTCGTCCGGGCCCGGCACGTCATTGCCGCGGGCGGCGCCATCAATACCCCCGCGCTGCTGCTGCGCTCGCGCGTACCCGATCCGAATGGCCGGCTCGGACTGCGCACATTCATTCATCCGGTGAATATCAGTATTGCCGTGATGCCTGAGCGCATTGATCCCTATTATGGCGCACCGCAATCCGTTGCCTCGGACCAGTTCCAGTGGAAGGACGGCGCCACCGGCCCGATCGGCTACAAGCTGGAGGTGCCGCCCCTGTTCCCGGGCATCAGTGCGGGCGTGCTCAATGGCGTGGGCGACGCACTGCGGCACGACATGGCATTGCTGCCGAACACCAACGCCATGCTGGCGCTGCTGCGCGACGGCTTCGTGCCTGAAAGCGAAGGCGGGCGCGTGCGCGTGGCCGACGACGGCAGCCCGTTGCTCGACTACGACCTGACGGATTACGTCTGGGACGGCGTGCGCCGCGCGTGGCTGAGCATGGCCGAGGCCCAGTTCGCCGCCGGTGCGCTGCGCGTGCGCCCGGCCCACCTAGACGCCACCGACTACCGCAACTGGCCCGAGGCGCGCGATGCCATCGCAAAGCTGCCGCTGAAGAAATTCCGCACGGCGCTGTTCACCGCGCACCTGATGGGCGGCTGCGCCATGAGCGACGATCCGAAACGCGGCGTGGTGGACAGCCACGGGCGCCACCACCAGCTCGCCAACCTCAGTGTCTTCGACGGCTCGGTGTTTCCTACCAGCATTGGGGCGAACCCCCAATTGTCTGTATTTGCGCTGACGGCACAGAATGCCCACACGCTGGCCGGAAGCATCACGGCATGAGGTTTTCGGGTGCGCAGGCGGATTCGCCGGCCACTGTGGGCGCGGCGCAGGACGAGCCGGGGCGCGCAAAGGGTGTGTGCAATGTTTTCTGTTGCAGACACCCTGGTGGCCCGCCCCCTGTCGACGCCGGGCAACAATGTTGCGATGAAGCCAACACATCACCCGAATTAGAGGAACGACTCAAATTCAGGTCTTGTGAAACGCCCGTGGCGGTGGATAGGCTCCGTACAACTGTTTCAAGCAACCGTATGCCGACAGAGCACGGAGCGGGACAGCCGATGTATTTGCAAGGGGTTCAAAGCAGCAAAGAGAGAGACGCCCCCATGAAGACCGGCAGAAGCACGGCAGGAGACACCAAGGCCCGGATTCTCGACGCCACGGAAAAGTTGTTCATCGAGGTCGGTTATGAAGCGACCTCGCTTCGGCAGGTAACTTCACGCGCCATCGTCAACCTGGCGGCCGTGAATTACCACTTCCGCAGCAAAGACATCATGATGCACGCCGTGCTCAGCCGGCGCCTGGACCCGCTCAATACGCAGCGGCTGGCGCTGCTCGATGCCTGCGAAGCCCGCTGGCCCGGCGACAGCATCCGCTGCGAGCACGTCATGGGCGCGCTGTTCGTGCCCGCGCTGCAGATGGCACGCGATCCCGCCGTGGGCGGCCCGTCCTTCCTGCGCCTGCTCGGCCGCGTGTATTCCGATACCTCACCGTTCATCCAGTCCTACCTGCTGGAACACTACGCACCGGTGTACGGCCGCTTCTTCGACGCGTTCTCGCGGGCACTGCCCGGCCTGCCGCGCCAGGAGCTGGGCTGGCGCCTGCAGTTCGCGCTCAAGGCGCTGGCTGGCGTGCTGGCCTGCGACGACCTCGTCAACCTGATGCCCGCCTTTACGCAAGGCCGGCAGATGAACGATGCGCACGTGCTGGCGCAACTGAGCGCGATGGTGCTGGCAGCGCTGACGGTACCGGCACCCGGCAGCGATCAGCAGTTGGCATTGCAGGCGGTATTCGACCTCAACGAGTCCGCGCAGCAGGCCAGCAAGAGCGCGAACGACGAGCCCCCCGAGGGTTCAGCGCAGGATGACGCGACCCGCGCGACGGCGATCGCCGCGGCCACCGTCGGCAAGGCCATCCGCAGCGCACGCGGCGTGCGCAACGAGGGCGCCAGCCGCGCTGCCGTGACCAGCGTTCCGGTCCGCGCGCGCGAGCCGGCACTGAGCTTTCCCAGCAACCCGCTGGACGACTGGATGCGAATGCGCTCCAGGACGTAGCGGCTGGCGCTGACCGGGTTGATCACCCGGCGCAGCGCCGCCGCATCCACGCCGCGGCATCCGCCGCACAACGATTCGACCACCACCACGCAGCGAGGCATTGCGCACGCCCCGCGGGACGCGGCCGCCTGTACGGCGCGCCGGCCGCCCGTTTCGGGACTGCCCTGTGCCTGCACTTTGCCTGCCGGCCACCGGCAGGCAGACCAACAAGGAGACCTTTCATGACCATGAAGCCGCTCTACCTTGCCGCCATCGCCGGCGCCGCCATCGGCATGATTGCCGCACCGCTTGCCATCGGCCCTGCCGCACTGGCGCAACCGGCACCGGCCGCGCAGGCCGCCACGGCATCGCCGTACGATGGGCTGCCGGCCTCGCAGCAGTCCACGCTGTTCTCGAAGCAGGTTGCCAGCGGCGAACTCGCGCGCATGTCCGACGAACAGGTGCTCGCCGTGTTCCGCGCGCTGCAGCCCGAGACGCTGCTGCAATGGGCGCGTGCCGAGATGAACCGCTATCCCGAGTACGAATACTGGATGTCGCGTCAGGAGCGCCTGAACGGCCAGTGGCAGGACCAGCCCGCGCGCATGATGATCCGCTACCGCCACCAGCCCCGCCAGCTCTACGCGAAGTGGCTGCCGGGCGGCATCCAGTCCGGGCAGGAGATCCTCTATGACGAGACCCGCCGCAAGGACGAGATGTACGGACACCTCGGCGGCGTGCTCGGCTTTACCTCGATGTGGATCGCGCTGGACGGGACCCTGGCGCGCGCGCAATCGAACCACACCGTGCGTGACCTGGGCTTCCAGTTCGTGCTGTCGATGCTCGAGCGCGATGCGAAATCGCTGCGCGCGGCGGGCCTGAGCGAGAAATACAGCCGCGCCGAGATCGTGCAGGAGCAGGGCGTGCGCATGGTGGCGCTGACATGGGACCTGCCGGCAGGCTCGCCACAGTACTACGCCAAGAAAGTGCAACTGATGCTCGACCTGAAGCATCCGTATGTGCGCGTGGAAACCGCTTGGGATGCCGACGGGAACATGGTCGAGAAGATCGTGTTCGAGCGCCTGGTGCGCAAGACGTTTGAAGCGGCGGTCTTCGATCCGGCCAATCCCGACTATCGCTTCTGAGTGCGCGCGGTGCGCACCGTCCGTTTGAATTGGCGTGCGCGCCGCATGGCGGCCGGTTTAAACACGGGCCGCCAGCGCTTGCGGTGCAACGCTGTGGGGCACGCGGCCGGTGTTTGGAACGGCCGCTCTATTGACGCTCGAATGCACGGGCGGCGAGAGTCCCCGGACTCGGACCGGTCCTGCCGGTTGTGCGGGGAAACAGAAAAAAGGAGACAGGCGATGACCATGTCGAAGCTTCGACGCAGCAGTTCCATTCTTACCGGGGTGAGTCTGACGATGCTGCTGGCCGCATGCGGTGGTGGTGGCGATGGCGGCAGCACCGCCTCATCCGGCACGCCCACCGCCACGCAATGCGCGAGCAATGGCACGTGCCCGGCTTCCGGCCCGATCCGCAATGGTGCCGCGCCAGGCCCGCTGTGCCCGGCCGCGCTCGACTACAGCACCACCTTCACGGGCGGCTCCGGCGCGGGCGAACTCATCAGGCTGCGCTTCGACACGCAGGCGCACACCTACCAGCTCGAGATCATCGAATCGCCGGTGCCCAAGCAGACTGGCTCGATCAGCCCCACGCGCGCGGGCGTGACGTTCAGCGGCACCTTCGCCAACCTGACCACGCTGCCCACGGCCGAGCAGAACCGCTGCGCCGTGGCACTGCAAAGCGCCAACGCTTCCGACAGCACATCGCAGGCACTGATCGATCCGTCGCATCCGCCGGTGATCTTCCTCGGCAATGGCGTGGCCGGTGGCGGCATTCCTGGCGCGACGATTTCCTACGGCGGCATTCTCGGCATCGGCGCAATCCCGTCGACGACCTTCCCGATCTACCCGGTGCTCGCTTTCGCGCAGACCGAGACTGATTTCGGCAAGGTGGCCGGCACGTGGAACGTGCTGGGCTATCACCAGGTGCCCTCCGGCGGATCGCTGACCGCGCAGAGCCACTTCACCCCGGCCACCGCGCAGACCACCGAAACGCTGAACGCCGACGGCAGCTGCACGGCCACAGGCAGCAGCTGCGTCACCACCGGCAACAGCTGGAAGCTGCGCACGCAGAACGACGGCGCCTTCGAGAGCAGCAATGCCGATGGCAGCCGCCGCTACCCGTCGTTCTACAGCCAGGCCATCACGAACAACAACAACAGCCGCGCCAAGGGCGTGCTGGTCGTCGGCAAGCTCAACGGTGCGCTGATCCCGCTGCTGATCCGCGTGGGCTACGCCAATGTGGCCTCGATCTTCTCGATCAATGTCGACGATGAATCCGGCCTTGCGCTGCTGGCACCCAATGCACGGCTCGCCAGCGCGCAGATTATCGGCGGCTACATCGGCTCCGGCAGCGACCTCGCGTACACGGCCTCGCTGGTCTACGACAACCACGTCGACCTGCTCGACCCCATGACCATGAACCTGACCGGCAGCTACCAGCTGGATTTCACGCAGAACGTGCCAGGCATGGTGACCACCACTGACAACAGCGGCACCGGCGGCGCCCTGATCGCCAACGGCCGCGTGTTTGCGCACTTGGCAGGCACCGGCGGCAGCAACCCGACCTTCCGCGTCAGCGTGCTCGCCAGCCCCTGACCGCTCCACGCGAAACGCCCGTCACATCCATAAGAAACGCCCCACAGGAGACAGCCCCATGCAGCCCCAGAACCTTGCCCAATCCGTCGTTCTCCGCGCGCCAAGGCTGCGTGCGGCTTCGCTGGCAGCGGCCGCCGTCACGGCGCTGGCCGCCTGCGGCGGCGGAGGCGGCGGCGACAGCACGCCCGCCACGCCCGCCGCCGTGCAGACCCGCCTGTGCCCGGCATCGCTCGACTACTCCACCACCTTCACCGGCGGCACCGGCTCGGGCGAACTGGTGAAGGTGCAGGTCGATACGACGAAGAAGACGTGGCAGGTCACGTTCCTGGATTCGTCGGTGCCGCGCAAGACCGGCACGGTGCAGCCCACGCGCAGCGATCCCACCAACGGCCAGAACGTGATGAGCGGCACGCTGCAGGCCGAGACCGGGCTGCCCACGGAAAAGCTGAACCAGTGCGCGTTCCAGCTCGTCGGCGCAAGCCTGGACCCGAACCGCCCCGCCAAGCTGTTTATTGGCGAGGGCGTGGTGGGCGGCACCATCCCCGGCGCACGCATCCAGTTCAACGGCGTGCTCGGCGCGGGCGCGGTGCCCGACACCACATTCCCGTACTTCCAGTTCATCGGCTTTGCGCAGACCGAAACGGACCTGTCGAAGATTGCCGGGCAGTACAACGGCACGGGCTTTCATGAAGTGCCGTCGAAGAACTTCCTGACCGTGGCGCAGGATTACCGCATGGCGCTGGCCGCAGACGGCTCGTTCACCGTCTGCGACAACGCCAGCGGCACCTGCGAGAAGAAGGGCAACAACTTCGTGCCGCAAGCCAGCGGTGCGCTGCTTTCCACCAACTACAAGGCGGAGAGCCAGCCGCCCACGCTGGGCTCGACGCTCGGCCACGTCTACCTGATCGTGGGCAAGCTGCGCGGACAACTGGTGCCGATCATGATCCGCGTGGGCTACGCCAATGACTCGCTCGCCAACGGGCCGCTGGGCGCCGACGACGAAATCGGCATCGGGATGATGTCGCCGGCGGTGGCGATCACGCAGGGGACGGTCAACGGCGAGTACGTAGGCGTGGACAGCAACTTCGACTACCGCACCACCGCGCTGGTTGACGCTGCCGCCACCATGCTGGACCCGTTCCGGCCGGCCGACGCCTCGCTGGCCATTCCATACAAGCTGGACTACTCGCAGGTCGTGCCCGGCGTGGTGACCACCACGCGCCGCGACGCGGCGGCCGGCTCTGGCCCCAAGGGCAAGCTGATGTTTACGGGAGGCGTGTTCGGCTTCCTCGAATCACGCGACAACGGCCCGTACTTCACCGTAGGCGCCTTCGTGCAGTAAGCGCATGCCACAACACGCCCGGGCCATTGCAGCCCGGGCAGATGAATACCGACCAATGACCGGGGACACATGATGAACACTCTGCGCCTTACCCTTTCCATCCTGCTCGCCAGCCTGGCGGTCCTTGCCGCGCCCGCGGCCCACGCCCAGAAGAAGGGCGACAACGTAGTTTCGGCCGGCTGGTTCAACATCCAGACCCATGGCCAGAGCGGCCCGCTCACCACCACGCTGCTCGATGCGCCCATCAACTACCCGCTGGGCCTGCCGACAACCTTTACGGCACCCGGCAGCAGCCTCTCGTCGTCCAACGCCAATACGGTGGGCCTGACCTTCAGCCACTTCTTCACCGATCACATCGCACTCACCGCCGTGGGTGGCATTCCGCCGGAATTCAAGATCTACGGCCACGGCGAACTGATCCCGCCGGGGCCGGCCGGGGCGCTGGGGCACCAAAGCCTGGGCGACCCCTCGCTCAACCCGATCATCACCAAGGCGCGCCAGTGGAGCCCGGCGGCGATGGTGCAATACCACTTCCTCGAACCTGGCACGCGCTTCCGGCCATTTGTCGGGCTGGGGGTGTCATATAACTTCTTCACCAACATCACCGTCAATCCGGCATTCGCGGATTCGGTGAACAACAATCTCGGCGCGATCCTGGCCGCAGGCGCCGGCATTCCCGGGCCTACCTCGGTAAGCGCGGATGCTTCCTCGTCGTGGGCGCCGGTGTTCAATCTGGGCGGCACCTATAACTTCGACGACCATTGGGGGGTGACGGCGGCGGTGACCTACATTCCGTTGAAGAGCACGTCGACGATGACGATCAAGGCGGCGAACGGGACGACGTTGTCGACGTCGAAGACGACGCTGGAGCCGAATCCGGTGATTTTTTTCCTGGCGGCTTCGTATAAGTTCTGAGGTGCACGACAAGAGCACATCAGCCTGCCACCAAAGGTTCTTCTTCGCCGATTTGTGGGGCTCGGGTCTTGGAGGGGCCGTTGCTGGTGCGCCTGAGGTTTAGTGGCTGCGGCTGGCCCCTGTCGAGGGTCGACGGCCTCAGGTTTCGCCCCTGAAGGGGCGACCTACTTTGGGGGCCGTCTAAAAGGGAGTCGCCGGCTACGCCGGCGAAACAGCCACGCCTCCAAGAACCCAATCCCGTGATCCCGCGAAGAACCATAAAAAAGCGAGGCGCCAAAGCGCCTCGTTTTTTTGTCCTGCGACAGCCGGATTGAACCCTTACTGCGTCACAGCCCCCGACGCCGGCACCGGCGCCTGAGCCACCGGCCCATTCTCATTCAACCCACCACCCAGCGCCCGATACAGATCGATCGAGTTATTCAACCGCAACTGCCGCGCCTGAATCAGCGCCTGCTCCGCGGTGAACAACTGCCGCTGTGCGTCCAGCTCGTCAAGGTAGCTCGCCACCCCGCTGCGGAACCGCACGCGCGCCAGTTCGTAGCGCGCCGCTTCGGCGTTGCGTACCTGCTCCTGGCCAGTCACCTGATCCTCCAGCGTGCCGCGTGCCACCAGTGCATCGGCCACTTCGGCGAAGGCCGTCTGGATGGTCTTCTCGTAGTTGGCGATCTGGATGTTCTTGCGCACGTTGGCCAGGTCCAGGTTGGACTTGTTCCGGCCATAGTCGAAGATCGGCAGCGTCAGCTGCGGCGCGAACGACCACGCCTTGGTTCCGGCATCGAACAGGTTCGAGAACGTCGGGCTGATGGTGCCGATGCTGGTGGTCAGCGTGATGCGCGGAAAGAACGCCGCGCGCGCCGCACCGATGTTCGCGTTGGTGGACAGCAGCTGCTGCTCGGCCTGACGGATGTCGGGACGCTGCTCCAGCAGCTCCGAAGGCAGGCCTTCGGGGATGTCGCTGATGATGCGTTCGTCCGACAGCTGCATCGGCTCTGGCAGGTTCTCGATGGTGCCGATGGGCTTGCCCACCAGCACTTCGAGCGCGTTCTGCGCCTGCGCGCGCTGGCGTGCGAGCTGCGCGGCGGAGACACGTGCCTGCGCCACCAGCGATTCGTTGTCGCGCAGGTCCAGCGCGGAAGTGGCGCCGACGTCGAAGCGCTGCTTGGCCAGTGCGTAGGTGCTCTCGCGCGCCTTGAGCGTGTCGCGTGCGATCTCGTACTGCTCGGCGAAGGAGCGCTCGGACAGGTAGGCCTTGGCCACTTCGGACACCAGCGAGATATAGGCCGAACGGTGCGCCTCTTCGGTGGAGAAATACAGTGCCAGGGCTGCATTGGACAGGCTGCGCACGCGACCGAAGAAGTCCAGTTCGTAGGACGAGATGCCGAGGCTGGCCGAGTAGACTTGCGATACCGCAGGCTGGCCCAGGACCGATACCCCCGTGGCAGCGTTGGTGCTGGCACGGGTATAGCCAGCGTTCGCGTTCACCGTCGGCAGCAGGTCGGCACGCTGTACCTGGTACTGCGCGCGCGCTTCCTCGATGCGCAGCGCGGCGGTGCGCAGGTCGCGGTTGTTCTCGAGCGACGTGGCGATCAGTGCCTGCAGGCGCGGATCGCGGAAGAACTCGCGCCAGCCGATGTCGGCGGCCCGGCGCGTTTCGCCGCTCTTCACCTCGGCCGCGGCATAGCCTTCCGGCGCCGCGGGATAGCTGGTGGCCACCGGCGGGGCGGGGCGGTCGTAATGCGGGGCCAGTGTGCAGCCCGTCAGAACGCCGGCCACCAGCAGCAGTGTGGTCAGTGTCTTGGTCATGTCAGATTTCCTCTTGCGGCTCGTGCCACTTCTGGTCCAGCATGCGCTGGCGGGCGCTGCCTTTGAAGCGCTTGCGCACCACCACGAAGAAGACCGGCACCAGGAAGATCGCCAGCAGCGTGGCGGTGATCATCCCGCCCATCACGCCGGTGCCGATCGCGCGCTGGCTGCCCGAACCCGCGCCGGTGGCGATGGCCAGCGGCAGCACGCCCAGGATGAACGCCATCGACGTCATCAGGATCGGGCGGAAGCGCAGGTGCACCGCTTCGAGCGTGGCTTCGATCAGGCCCTTGCCTTGTGCCTGCAGGTCCTTGGCAAATTCCACGATCAGGATGGCGTTCTTCGCCGACAGACCGATCGTGGCAATCAGGCCCACCTTGAAGTACACGTCATTGGGCATGCCGCGCAGCGTCACGCCCAGCAGCGCGCCGAGCACGCCCAGCGGCACCACCAGCAGCACCGAGAACGGGATCGACCAGCTTTCATACAGCGCGGCCAGGCACAGGAACACGATGATCAGCGACAGCGTGTACAGGATCGGTTCCTGCGAACCGGCCAGGCGTTCTTCGTACGACTGGCCGGACCACTCGAAGCCGAAGCCCGGCGGCAGCTTGGCGAAGTTCTCTTCCATCACGCGCATGGCTTCACCGGTACTGCGTCCCGGTGCGGCCTGGCCCGCGATCTTCACCGCCGGCATGCCGTTGTAGCGCTCCAGGCGCGGCGAGCCCATGATCCACTTCGAGGTGGCGAACGCGGCAAACGCCACCATGTCGCCGTTGCTGTTGCGCACGCGCAGCTTGGTCAGGTCGTCGGGCAACTGGCGGTCGTCGCCGTCTGCCTGCACGATCACCTTGCGCACGCGGCCTTCGTAGATGAAGTCATTGACGTAGTTCGAGCCGAACGCAATCGACAGGGTCGAGTTGATGTTGGCAATGGTCACGCCAAGCGCCTTCGCCTTTTCGCGGTCGATGTCGATCTGCAGCTGCGGCGCGTCTTCCTGGCCTTCAGGGCGCACGCCCATCAGCACCGGGTTCTTGGCCGCCATGCCCAGCATCATGTTGCGCGCTTCCATCAGCTTGGCGTGGCCCTGGCCGGTGCGGTCCTGCAGGCGGAAGTCGAAGCCCGAGGAGTTGCCCAGCTCGGAAATCGCCGGCGGGTTGAGCGGGAAGATGATGGCGTCCTTGATGAAGGACAGCGCGCCAAAGGCACGGCCGACCAGCGCCTGTGCGGTCTCGTTGGCGCCGGTGCGGTCCTTCCAGTCCTTCAGTCGCACGAACGCGATACCGCCGTTCTGGCCGCGGCCGAAGAAGGAGAAGCCGGCTACCGTGATCATCTGGTCCACCACCTTGCTTTCCTTCTGCAGGTAGTAGTCCTCGATCTGCTTGAGCACGCCGATGGTACGGTCCTGGGTGGCGCCATTGGGCAGCTGCACGACGGTGATCATGTAGCCCTGGTCTTCGTCAGGCAGGAACGACGACGGCAGGCGCTTGAACAGCACCACCACGCCGACGATGATGACCGCGTAGATGATCAGGTAGCGGCCCGTGCGCGCCAGGATGCGCGCGACCACGCCCTGGTAGCTGGTCGAGGCGCGCGCAAAGGTGCGGTTGAACCAGCCGAAGAAGCCGCCCTTCTCGTGGTGATGGCCTGCCTCGACCGGCTTGAGCAGCGTTGCGCACAGTGCCGGGGTCAGCGTCAGCGCCAGCAGTGCCGAGAACGCCATCGAGGCGATCAGCGACAGCGAGAACTGGCGGTAGATGTTGCCCACCGAACCCGAGAAGAATGCCATCGGGATGAACACGGCGGTCAGCACCAGCGTGATGCCGACGATGGCACCGGTAATCTGGCCCATGGCCTTGCGCGTTGCTTCACGCGGCGAGAGACCTTCCTCGCTCATGATCCGCTCGACGTTCTCGACCACCACGATCGCATCGTCCACCAGGATACCGATCGCCAGCACCATGCCGAACATGGTCAGCACGTTGATCGAGAAGCCGAAGGCCAGCAGCGCGCCGAACGTGCCCAGCAGCGCGATCGGCACCACCAGCGTCGGGATGAGCGTGGCGCGGAAGTTCTGCAGGAAGAGGAACATCACCAGGAACACCAGCACCACGGCTTCCAGCAGCGTCTTGATCACTTCCTCGATCGATATCTTGACGAAGGCCGACGTGTCGTAAGGCACGGTGTACTCGTAGTCCGCCGGGAAGTTCTTCGAGAGCTCTTCCATCTTCGCGCGCACCGCGGTGGCGGTTGCCAGCGCGTTGCCGGTCGGGGCCAGCTTGATGGCGATGGCCGCAGACGGACGGCCGTTGGTGCGGGCCAGCGTCGAGTAGTCGGCACCACCCAGTTCCACGCGGCCGACATCCTTGATGCGCACCGACGAACCATCCGGGTTGGTACGCAGCAGGATGTTGCCGAACTGCTCGGGCGTGGTCAGGCGGCTTTCGGTCGTGACCGTAGCGTTCAGCTCCGTGCCCTTGGGCGACGGCGTGCCGCCCAGTTCGCCCACGGCGACCTGGATGTTCTGCTCGCCCACGGCGGCGGTGACGTCAAGCGGCGTCAGGTTGTAGCCGGTCAGCTTGGCCGGGTCCAGCCAGATCCGCATGGCGTACTCGGTGCCGAACAGGTCGGCCTGGCCCACGCCGGGCACGCGGCGGATCGAGTCGATCACCTGCGCCGAGACGTAGTTGCCGAGCTGGATGGCGTCGGCCGTGCCGGTCTTGGACGTGACCGTCAGGAACATCATGTAGTTGTTCCCGGCCTTGTCCACGCGCACGCCCTGCTGGCGCACTTCGGCCGGCAGGCGCGCTTCCACGCGCTTGAGGCGGTTCTGCACTTCGACCGAGTTCAGGTCGATGTTGGAACCCGGCGCAAAGGCGATCGTGATCGTGGCCAGGCCCGACGACTCACTGGTCGAGTTGTAGTACAGCAGGTTGGGCGCGCCGTTGAGCTCCTGCTCGATCACCGAGGTGACGGAGTCCTCCAGCGTCTTGGCCGACGCACCCGGATAGGTGGCGGTGACCGAGATCGTCGGCGGGGCGATGTTGGGGTACTGCGCGATCGGCAACTGCACGATCGACAGCAGACCGCCCAGCACGATGATCAGCGCGAGCACCCACGCGAACACCGGCCGGTCGATAAAAAACTTGGCCATAAAACTGGCTCCCTCTTTGTATTGCTCTGGTGTATGCCCTGACTTCAGCCTTGCTTGCCGTCAGACTTGACGGGCTGCGCTTCGGCCTTGGCTTCGGAGGCGGCCTGCTGCTCCGAGGCCTGCGTCGGGGCGCCGGCAGGCTTGAACGGCACGGCCTTGGCGGGCGCGCCGACCTTGACCTTCTGCAGCCCTTCGACGATCACCTTCTCGCCGCCCTTGAGGCCTTCGGTCACCACCCAGCTGTCGCCGATCGCCTGCGGCGCCTTGACCGGCAGCGCGGCTACCTTGCCGTCGGTGCCCACCACCAGCACGCTGGCGCCCTGGGCATTGCGGATCAGTGCGCGCTGCGGCACGGTCAGGGCGTTCTCATCCATGCCCTGCTCGATCTTCACGCGCACGAAGGTGCCCGACAGCAGTTCGCGCTTCGGATTGGGGAACTGCGCACGCAGCGTGATGGCACCGGTGGTCGGATCCACGGTCATGTCCGAGAACAGCAGCTTGCCGGTCTGGTCGTACTCGCGGCCGTCTTCCACATACAGGTGCACCTTGGCGCCACCGTTCATGCCCTTGACCGCGCCGGACTCGATGGCGCGGCGCAGGCGGGTCACTTCCGAAGCGGGCTGGGTGAACGTCACCCAGATCGGGTCGACCTGCTCCACCACGGTCAGCTTGGTGGCTTCGCCCTTGCCGACCAGCGCGCCCTCGGTCACCAGGGCACGGCCGGCGCGGCCGCTGATCGGTGCGGTCACGGTGGTGTAGCTCAGGTTGATCTGCGCGGTGGTCACGGCAGCCTTGGCCGAGGCGATATCGGCATTGGCCTGGCCGGCGGCGGCGACAGCGTCGTCGTACTCCTGCTTGCTGACCGCATTTACGGCCACCAGCGGCTTGTAGCGCTCGGCCTTCTGGCGTGCCGACACGGCGTTGGCTTCGGCGCGCTGCAGCGAGGCCCTGGCGGACGCGAGCTGCGCCTGGTACGGGGCCGGATCGATGCGGAACATCACTTGGCCGGCCTTCACCTCGCCGCCTTCGGTGTAGTTGCGCGACAGCACGATGCCTTCGACGCGTGCGCGCACTTCCGCCGTACGCACGCCTTCCAGGCGGCCCGGCAGTTCATTGACGACGGCAACAGGTGACGGCGTGACGGTAACAACGCCCACTTCAGGCGGGGGCGGGGCGCCGCCTTCGGCCTTCTTCTGGCCGCAGGCGGACAGCGCCAGGACGGACAGCATGGCAACGGCAACGCAACTGATACGTTGGGACTTCCTCATCGATAACCCCATGATGGCAATTTGAGATCTGCCGCATCGTCCCGATCTCGCCCACACGGGCCTGGGTACGACACAGCCCGCCGAGCGAATAGCGGCGGACAAAAGCGTGATGCTAGCCACAAATCGCGGCGTCGCGGTGACGCAAGTGACGAACGGTGACTTTTATGTAACGACTGGCTGGACGGGCGGAGTGAATTGCTTGTGACTGGCGTATCACAGGCCTGCGGGCTGGCCCAAAGCCGGACGAACGCGTATTATATATACATTCAAGCATGTATGTTAAAGCATTGCTCCAATGCGGGTCTTTCTTCACACGGCGCCGTTTTTGTGTGCAATTCCTACCGGACTTTTCCTGAATCCGCGCTTTGCCGTCCTGGACTGAAGCGCGAAGCGGCAAGCCGGGTTACGATGCGGGCCTTTCGGCCCGGGGCGAGAAATCGCCAAGGGTCCGGATAAGTGCAGATAACGACCTGTAGGTGCCAGAGGCACGACGCGTGGCCCTCGGAAGTGCTGCGCCAGGGAGACAGAAACAGGACCGGCCCTCAGGCCGGCACAGAGAAAGACATGGTCAGACGCACCAAGGAAGAGGCGCTTGAAACGCGCCACCGGATTCTCGACGCGGCCGAAGCCGTATTCCACGCCCGCGGCGTGGCGCGCCCGTCGCTGGCAGATATCGCCGAGGCCGCGGGTGTCACCCGCGGCGCGATCTACTGGCACTTCAAGAACAAGAGCGACGTGTTTGCCGCCATGTGCGACCGTGTCCACCTGCCGGTCGAGGCCCTGTGCGACCCCGAGCGCATCGCGCGCCAGGAAGATCCGCTCGGCGGCATCCGCGACATCTGCGCCTTTGTCATGCGCCAGACCGTGGTCAACCCGCAGTGGCGCCGCGTGTTCGAGATCATCTTCCACAAGTGCGAAATGGTGCAGGACAACGGCGCCATCTTCGAGCGCCAGCGCCAGTCGCACCAGGAAGGCCTGATCAAGATGCGCGAACACCTGCGCCTGGCCATGGAGCGCGGCCAGCTGCCGGCCGATCTCGACCTCGACCTGGCCGTCAACGCCTTCCACGCCGCGATTGGCGGGGTGCTGGCGCACTGGCTGTTCTCTCCCGAAGACTTCGACCTCGACGCCAACGCCGAGCGGTTATCGGATGCCTTCGTCGACACGCTCAGGCTCTCTCCAGCCCTGCGCTACGGCTATGTGCCGCGCCCGGTGGCCAAGCTCGACCAGGAACTGTCCACGTTGTGCGAGCAGGCCAAGCAGCAGAAGGCGCTGGATACCGGGGATCTGGTGCCCTGAAGCGTCCTTGCCCCGGAAGCTGTTTCAGAGCGAAGCGAAGCGGTTCTGGCCAGGCGCGCGGCCGCAGACAGTACAAGGGGTACGGCAAGCGAGTTTGGCAAAACCGGCAACGACGCCAGAATCGTTCTGAAACAGCCTCTATCCCCGCATGGCGTCGCGCCAGCGAGCCAGGAATGCGCGCTTGCGCATGGTGTCCTGCGCGGCCAGCAGGCCCGGTCCGACGCTGATCGGCTTGAGCGCGTAGCCGAGCCGCTCGGCCAGCGCGGCGGCGGTGTGCTCGCTGCGCGTATCCGTGCGGATCGTGTAGAGCTGCGAAGCCGACTGGCCAAGCAGCCCCTGGCCGTCGCGCGAGAGCAGGAAGTCCAGCCACAGCCGCGCCGCATTGGGCCGCGGCGCGCGCCTGGCGATAAAGGCGACGCGCGACATCACCAGCGTGTAGTCGCGCGGCGCGATCACATCGATGCCGGCGCCACGCTCCATCAGCGAGAGCGCATACGATCCCAGCAGGTTGTAGCCCAGCACCAGCTCGCCGCTGGCGATGCGCTCGATCATGTCCGCGGTGGAGGCCGACAGCCGCGCATGCGTGCGGCCCAGCGCCTGCGCCAGGTACCAGAACTCGCTGCCCATGCGCGCATCCTGCTGCGCCAGCAGATAGCCCACGCCCGACCGCTCCACGTCATAGGTGACGACTTTGCCGCGCCAGCGTGGCGCGTTCTCCTGCAGCAGGCGCGCCAGGCCGCTGCGGCTGCCGGGCGGCTTCATGCCGGCAAAATGGCGGCGGTTATAGACGATCACCGCCGGCTCGAAGGTGGTGCCCCAGGCCTCGTCGCGCCAGACCGCCCAGCCCGGCAGGCCGGCGCGCTCCGGCGAGGCATAGCGCTGCGCGTGGCCATCGTTGACGAGCTTGATCTGCAGGTCCATCGCCGTGCTCCACAGCACGTCGGCGTGCTCGGCGCCGGGCGCGGTCTGCGCGTTCCCAGGCCTCGCGCTTTCGGCCAGGAAGCGGTCATTCAGCTCGATGGTATTGAGATCCTGGTAGTGGACGCGGATGCCCGGATAGCGCGCCTCGAAGGCGGTGATCAGCGGTTGCGCGACTTCCAGGTCGGCGGAGGCATAGACTGACACCACGCCCTCGCGCAGCGCATTGGCGATGATGGTGTCGTAGCCGGACGGATAGCCGGCGGGTGGCGCAGGCATGGCGGCCTGTGCCCGGGCCGGCCCGGGCAGGCCGGCAAGCGCCGGCGACAGCATGGTGGAAGCCAGCAGGCGGCGGCGCAACGCGGAAACGGGTTCGCTGCTGTCAGCCAGAGGCACGGGCGCTGCGGGTGGGGGTGTCAGGCTCTCAGGCACGATGGGCAGTGAACGGCGGCGGGTATGGCGCTGGCAGGCGCTGGCGCAGTTCCCGAGGGGCGGGGTGCCGGCCACGCGGCACGCGCCCGCACTCGCGCCAGGATCGGCGGGGCGGGGGTATTATAGGCGCCCGCGGCGCATGCGCGACACCGGCAGGAACGCCACGCGCCGCATCGATCAGAACCGGCAGAGGAGGACCGGCATGCGAATTCTGCTGGTGGAAGATGAAGTCGAGCTTGCGCGCTGGGTTGCCCGCGCACTGGAGCAGGGCGGCTTCGTGATCGAGCACGTCGCCGACGGCCTGCAGGCCGAGACGCGGCTGCAGGCCGAGGAATACGACGCGGTCGTGCTCGACCTGCGGCTGCCCGGCAAGGACGGCCTGTCCGTGCTCAAGGGCATGCGCGGGCGCGACGACCGCACGCCGGTGCTGATCCTCACCGCGCAGGACACGCTGGACGAGCGCGTGCGCGGCCTCAACCTGGGTGCCGACGACTACCTGCCCAAGCCCTTCGCCATCGCCGAACTGGAAGCGCGCATCCTGGCGCTGATCCGCCGCAGCCGCGGCCGCGCCCATCCGCGCCTGCAGTGCGGCGCGCTGGTGTTCGACGGCGAAACCCGCAGCTTCACGCTCGACGGCGCACCGCTCGCGCTGACGCCGCGCGAATCCACGCTGCTGGGCGCACTGCTGGCACGCAGCGGGCAGCCGCTCACCAAGGCGCAACTGCTCGACAAAGTGTTCTCGCTCGATGCCGACGTCAGCCCCGACGCCATCGAGGTGCTGGTCTACCGCCTGCGCAAGAAGCTCGCCGGGCACGGCGTCACCATCGTCACGCTGCGCGGCTTCGGCTACCTGCTGGAGCCAGAGGCCAGCCACTAGCCCATTGCCCACCATGGAACGTACGCGCCATCCGATCCTGCTGTGGCGGCGCGGCAGCCTGCGCCGCCAGCTGCTGTTGCTGCTGGTGCCGGCGCTGGCCGCCATGATGGCGATCGACACCTGGCTTACCTACGGCACGCTGCGCGATGCTGCCAACACCGCCTACGACCGCTCGCTGTACGGCTCGGTCCGCACCATCGACAACGCTATCGGCATGGCCGGCGAGAGCGTCCAGCTCACCCTGCCCGACGCGGCGATGGAGATGTTCGAGACCGCGGCGCAGACCCATGTGTTCTACCGCGTCTCGCTGGAGCGCGCCGGCAAGATCGAAACCGTCACCGGCTACGACGACCTGCCGCTGCCCGAGGGCGAGCTGGCCAACAACCAGCCGCGCTTCTACGATGCCGACTACCGCGGCGACGCCGTGCGCATCGCCGCCCTGGCGCGCCCCGTGTACCGCCCGGATGCACACATGCGCGTCATCATCCAGGTTGCCGAGACCGCCGAGCCGCGCACCGCGCTGATCGGCAGCGTCTGGCGCAGTGCGCTGGCGCGCGACCTGCTGCTGATCCTGCTCAGCGCCGGCATCCTGGTCGGCGGCGTCACCTGGGTGCTGCGCCCGCTGGGACGGGTACGCGACGACGTCGAAGCCCGCTCGCCCGACGACCTCACACCGCTCGCCTTCGACCGCGTGCCGGCGGAAGTGCGCCCGCTAGTGGATGCCGTGAATCTCCATGTCTCGCGCTCCGCCGCCCTCGCGCAGGCGCAGGCCCAGTTCATCGCTGATGCCGCGCACCAGCTGCGCACGCCGCTGGCCATCCTGAAGACGCAGGCCGAGTTCGCCCAGCGCCAGCTAGGCGCCGGCACGGCCAACCCCGAGGCCTCGCGCAAAGCCGCCAGCGAAGCCGTCGGCGGCATCGTCACGCAGCTCGAACAGGCAAGCCGGCTGACCAACCAGCTGCTGGCGCTGGCGCGGGTACGTCAGCACCACGACGAACCCGCCGCTCCGGCCACGGATGCCGTCGACATCATCGATGCCGTTGCCGTCGCCGAGCAGGTGGCACTGGACTACCTGCCGCTCGCGCGCGGCAAGCAGCAGGATTTCGGCTGGGAGCCGGTGGCGGGGCTGAAGCTGCCGGTGCGGGCGGATGCCGCGCTGCTGCGCGAGGCGCTGGCCAATCTTGTACACAACGCGATCCAGTATTCGCCGCGCGGCAGCCGTATCACATTGTCCGCGGCACGCGCGGACCAGACCGCCTGCCTGGTGGTGGAAGATGACGGGCCGGGAATTCCGGCCGAGGAACGCGAGAAGGTGTTCGCGCGGTTCTACCGGCGTGTGGGGCATGCGGAGCCTGGCTCCGGGCTTGGGCTGGCGATTTCGCGGGAGATGGCGGCGCGGTTTGGCGGGACGGTGGAACTTGGGGAAGGAATGCAGGGGCAGGGGGTTCGGGCAGTGTTGAGGCTGCCGGTGGGGGAGTAGATTTCGGCTTACTAACCCGAGGTGCCATTCGGATAACTGCTGATTCGCGGCTGGTGGTTGTGGCTTCTATCTGTCGAAGGTCGACGGCCCGGTTTCGCCCTGCCGGGCGACTTCCTTTTTGACGGCGCCAAAAAGGAAGCAAAAAGCGCCTTGCCCGCCGGGCGGGAGTCTTATCGTAGTGAGCTACGGTTTTTGTACGGGTATGGGCTTCAGGGCATAGCTGGACTGCCTGCCGCAGATCGCCAGGGGCAACGCCGGGAAGACCGCTGTCCTCCCGACCTCGTGAGAGCGGAGTGGCTCGGTGATCGAGCCGCGTGCCTGCGGCAAGAGTTTTGGACCATGACGGTGGTGCGCGATTCGCGCTGCGCATGCTGACGGGTATCAAGCTGCGTGCCACTCCCCTCTCACGAGGTCGGGAGGACGGCCTGTCAATGCCTCGCGCCGTCTCGTCACAACGCGGCAGGCATCGTCGCTATGCCCTGAAGCAATTACCCGTACAAAAACGCAGGCAGACTACGATAAAACTCCCGCCCGCCGGGCAAGACGGCGCCTTTTGCCTACTTTTGGGCGCCGTCCAAAATTAGGTCGCCCGGCAGGGCGAAACCGGGGCCGTCGACCTACGACAGAGGCATGCCGCAGGCACCAACCTCACACATGCCCACTACCCAAACAACTCCTCCGCCACCGTAGGATGCACCTGCACCGTCGTGCTCAGGTGCTCCTCCTTCACCCCCAGCCGCATCGCCACCGCGAAGGTCTGGACAATCTCCGGCGCCGCGTTGTCCATCAGGTGCGCGCCCAGCACGCGTCCGCTGCGGGCATTGAGCACCAGCTTGAACATCGACGTCTGTGCGCTGCCGCCGAAGCGATTCTCCAGCGAGACAAAGCGCTTCACGACCGTGCGGATGCGTTCCGGCTTGCCGGCCGCTTCGATCGCCTGCGCCTCAGTAAGCCCGACCGACCCGATGGCAGGCTCGCAAAACACGGCCGTCGGCACGAAATCGAAGTCCGCGCGATCACCACGCCGGCCGAACAGCCGGTCCGCCAGCCAGCGCCCTTGCGCCGTGGCCACGGGCGTCAGGTGCATGCCGTCGATGGCATCGCCGATGGCGTAGATCGAGCGGACGGAACTGCGGAACTGCCGGTCCACCTTGATGCCGCCTCGGTCGCCGAACGTCATGCCCAGCGCATCGAGTCCGAGTCCGTCGACATTGGAGATGCGGCCGACTGCCGCCAGCGCGGCCTGCGCCCGGATCGATTCGGTCTGCCCCGGTTTGCTGGCGGGGCGATAGCAGACTTCCAGCGCGCCGTTGGCCTGGCTGATCAGGTCCACTTCGGCATTCAGATGCAGGCGTACGCCCTTGGCGACCAGCGCCTCCGCGAGCGAAGTGGAGATGTCGTGATCGAAACGCGGCAGCAGGCGGTCGCCGGCGACGATCAGGTCGACCTTCACGCCGTAGCGCGACAGGATCGACGCCTGCTCCACGCCGATATAGCCGCCGCCGATGACCGCCATCGAGGCCGGCACGGTCTGCCAGGTGAAGACATCGTCGGAATTGCTGGCGAGTTCGCCGCCGGGGATCGCCAGCGTGCGCGGCCGTGCACCGGTAGCAATGAGGATGCGGCGGGCGCGGATGGTCTCTTCGCCGATGCGCACTTCATCGGGCGCGGTAACCGTGGCATCGCCGCGGATAATTTCGACGCCGGCTTCCTGCAGGCGCTGCGTGTAGGCAACGTTGAGCCGCGCCACTTCGGCGTTGACGCGCACGATAGCGTCGCGCCAGTCTTCGCGCCCGCCGGTGTGGGACAGGCAACCGGACAGGATCGCGGCCCAGCTGGCGCCGTATGACAGCATCTTCTTGGGCACGCAGCCGCGGTTGACGCAGGTGCCGCCGATGGTGTCGCGCTCGATCAGGATGACGCTGGCGCCATGCGAGGCGGCCCGGCGTGCGCTGGCCACACCAGCGGAGCCACCACCGATCACGACGAAATCCGCCTTGCGGACCTTCGCGGCCTTGCCGCTCCTGCCCGCACGCGCGCGCGGCACCTGTTCGACCGCGAGTTCCGAGCTGACCTGGCGGGCCCGCCGTTGCCCGTTGGCGGGCGTGGCGGGAGTTGTCTGGCGCTTAGTCATCCATGCCTCCTGTCGCGGCGCGTGGCCGCATCGACAACAATCAGACATCAGACCGGCGCCACCAGAAACAATGTCAGGGCGCCGGCTTCAGTTCCGTACTCAGGATCGACGGCCAGTCGCGCAGGAAAGTTTCCCCGTCGCGGCGGCCGAGCTCGTACGCATGCGTCATCGCTTCGGGACGGGTGTAGTCCCAGCTCGAAATCGGCACGCGTTGCGAAGGTTGCAGATACAGGCGGCGCTGGCCGCCGGCGTGCAGGACAAAGCGGCGCGGACGCGGATAGAGCCGTGTCACCAGCACCAGCACATTGCCCGGCGTGGGGTCGAGCGCATCGACCGGCACGTTGTCCACCAGGCCGCCATCGAGCACCGCGCGGCCTTCACGGCGCAGCACCGGCGTGAAAGGCGGCGTCGAAGCCGACTGCAGCAACAGGTCCGCCAGCTGCTCGGGCGACCGGCAGTCCTGCGCGCGCACGAACTCGGGACGAAAGCCCAGCTTGCGGCCCAGGCGCGGGTGCAACGTCCTGAGCACGTGCTTGTCGATGTTGTACGCCAGCAGACCGGCGGCCACCGCAAGGTGCGGGCTGCTCCAGCGCGGGATATGCGCCACGCCGATGCGGATTTCCGGCGCATCCTGCAGATGATCGAGACGGCCTTCCGAGAAGATCGACAGCAGCGCGGTGCGATAGATGCCGTAGTGCGGAAACACGCGCTCGTTGCGCAGCAGGTTGCCCCAGTAGGCATTGCGGCGGTTGCCCGCGAGCACCTCGCGGTAGTAGTCCATGGTCTGGTGCGAATCGTGCGCGTAGACCATGCACGCCGTGGCCGCCCCCGCGGAGATCCCTGCGATCACGCGTGGCCGCAGCTGCAGCTCGGGCGCCACGGTGTCCCACCATCCGGCCTGCCACCAGCAGCGGTTGCCGCCGCCGGCGAAGACGATCTGGTCGAAGGGATGGGCAGTGCCGGACGTCATGTTGCGATGGGCTTGGCGGAGGGAAGGTGGATCAGAGCAGCGCGTAGGTGGTGGTGGCCTGGACGGCGAGCTTGCCGTCGGTGCCGGTCAGCTCGATCTCGCCGAACACGACAGTCTTGCCCAGGCGCAGCACCTTGGCGCGCACCAGCACATCGCCCTCGATCACCGGGCGCATGAAATTGGTGGTCAGCGTGACCGTGGTCATCGGGCGGAAGGCGCCCAGCGCACTGGCCACTGCGACGATCATCGCGGTATCGGCGGCAGACATCAGGACCTGGCCGCACACCACGCCGCCCGCATGGCGAAATGATTCGCTGAACGGCAGGCGCAGCGTTACACCCTGGGCATCGATGGATTCGGCACGCAGGCCAAGCTGCCGTACCCAGGGAGCCAGCACGCGTTCCAGCGTAGCGTCGATCTCGGCAAGGGTGAAGCGGCGTTCTGCGGATTCGGACATGGCGATTCCTTGTTCTGCTGTCGCCGCCCGGTCCCGGCCGCCAAGTGCAGCGGACCGCTACTCCGTCTCCTCCGGCGCGACGCGATGTTTGAGCCAATGATACAGGGGGCCGGTGGCCAGCACCACGAAGGCCATCCGGATCACATGAAACGCGGTCACCAGCGGCACGCCCAGCTCCAGCACCTTGGCGGTGATGCACATCTCGGCAATGCCGCCCGGCGTGGTGCCCAGGATCACCGTGGCAGGGTGCACGCCCGACAATGCCGACAGCCCCCAGCCGAACAGCGCCGACACCACCAGCGCCACCACCGTATAGAGCGCCACGCCCGACAGGAAGCGCGGCGCGGTATGCAGGAACTCGCGCGAGAAGCGCGCCCCCAACGATACGCCAATCAGCAACTGCCCGGCGCGGCTCATCCAGGTGGGAATGGCCGACAGCTCGATGCCCGACGCGGTCAGCAACGCCGCCGCGAGCAGCGTGCCGATCACGAACGGATTCGGCATGTTCAGTCGCTTGACGACCAGCGCCGCGCTCAGCGTAATGGCGATCAGCGCCAGCAGCCCGCCGGCATCGACGGTGCGCGGCCCCGGGATGAAAGGATCGAGCCCGTGGATACCGCCGTACTGGAAGATCGCCGGTACCGTCATCACGACCATGAGCACGCGCAGCGAATGCGCGGCGGCCACCTGGTCGATGCGCGCACCGTTGCGCTCGGCAAGATTGGCCATCTCCGAGGCACCGCCGATGGCTGTGGAAAAGTAAGCGGTCTTGAACGCCACGCCCGTAGTCTTGCGCATCATCAGCGCGCCGGCGGCGCCCAGCACCAGCGCGAACAGCGAGCCGGCGACGATGTAGGGCAGGAACTCGACCAGCTTCGCCACCACCACGGGCGTGAAGTACAGGCCCAGCGACGCGCCGATCACCCATTGCCCGGCATTGCGCGCCTGCGACGGGGCCCGCAGGTCGGCGCCGGCCATACGCGCGCTGGCGACAGACAGCAGGGGGCCGATCATCCACGGCAGCGGCGTGTGCAGCAGCGTGCAGAGCAGGGCGGCGGCCAGGCCGAGCGACAGCGTCAGCACGAACGGCAGCCAGCGATTGAAGGAAGGACTCATCTTGCAGCGGCCTGGCGATGGGGCGCCGGCGCCTTGTTGTTGTCAGGCTGTGGAATGCAGAAGGCCCGGCGCGCAGTGCGCCGGGCCTTCATTATGTCGCTATCGGGAATCCGGCATCACGCCGCATTATCGGCCTGCGCATGCGCCGTCGTGCGGCTGGCGTGCCAGCGCAGCAGGCGCGGGATCACCACCACGGCCACCGTCATCGCCAGGATGGTTGCCGAGATCGGCTGCTTGATGAACAGGCTCCAGTCGCCCTGGCCGATCGACAGCGCATTGCGCAATTGCTTCTCGGCGATCGGGCCCAGGATCAGGCCGACAATGACCGGTGCGGTCGGGAAGTCGAAGCGGCGCATCACCATGCCCAGCAGGCCCACCACAAACAGCAGCAGCAGGTCGAACCACGACTGGCGGATGCCATAGGCGCCCAGGCCCGCGAAGATCAGGATGCCGCCGTACAGCAGCGGGGTCGGCACGCGCAGCATGCGCACCCACAGTCCGATCGCCGGCAGGTTCAGCACCAGCAGCATCACGTTGCCGATGTACAGCGACGCCAGCAGGCCCCACACCAGGTCGCCCGAGGTCTGGAACAGCATCGGGCCCGGCTGCAGGTTGTAGTTCTGGAACGCCGCCAGCAGGATGGCGGTGGTGTTCGAGGTCGGGATGCCCAGCGTCAGCAGCGGGGCGAGCGTCGCCGTCACGGCGGCATTGTTGGCCGCCTCGGGACCAGCCACGCCTTCAATGGCGCCGACCTTGCCGAATTCTTCCTTGTGATTGGACAGCTTCTTCTCGGTCGCGTACGACAGGAAGGTCGGGATCTCGGCGCCGCCGGCCGGGATCAGGCCGAACGGGAAGCCGATGACCGTGCCGCGGATCCAGGCGGGAACAGAACGCTTCCAGTCCGACTTGTTCATGTGGACCGAGCTGAGCTTGTTGAACGTGCCCGGGGGCTGCGGGAAGAAGGCGTTGAACAGTGCCTCGCCCACGGCAAACAGGCCCACGGCCACCACCACGATATCGACGCCGTCGTACAACTCCTGCACGTTCATCGAGTAGCGGGTCTGGCCCGACAGCGAATCCATGCCGATCAGGCCGATGCCCAGGCCGAGGAACAGGCTGGTCATGCCACGCAGCAGCGACGAGCCCAACACGGCCGAGACCGTGGTGAACGCGAGCAGCATGATCATGAAGTATTCGCCGGGGCCGAACTGCAGCGCCACGTCCGCCGCCACCGGCGCGAACATCGACAGCAGCACGGTGGCGATGGTGCCGGCCACGAACGAGCCGATGGCCGCGGTGGCCAGCGCCGGGCCGGCGCGGCCATTCTTGGCCATGAGGTTGCCTTCCATGGCGGTGACCATGGTGGAAGACTCGCCCGGCGTATTCATCAGGATCGAGGTGGTCGAGCCGCCGTACATCGCACCGTAGTAGATGCCGGCAAACATGATCAGCGCAGCGGTGGGTTCGACCTTGGCGGTCAGCGGCAGCAGCATTGCCACCGTCAGCGCGGGGCCGATGCCGGGCAGCACGCCGATGGCGGTGCCGAGGAAGCAGCCCACCAGGGCCCACATCAGGTTGATCGGCGTGATGGCGACGGCAAAGCCGTGCATCAGCTGGTTCAGGGTATCCATATCAGACTCCTTGCTGGACAGGCCGGCGGGCTCAGAAGCCGGCCACGGGCAGCAGCGGCAGGTTGATGCCGAGCAGGTATTCGAACAGCGCCCACATCGGCAGCGTGATGCACAGGCCGATCAGCGCGTCGCGCACGATGCGGCGGCTGCCGTAGCCGCGTGCCACGCAGACCATCAGCAGCGTCGACGAGAACACGAAGCCGAGCGTGCCGATCAGCGCCATGTTCGCCACCAGGCCGGCAGCGACCCACAGGAAGCCGCGGAAATTGTGCGGGGCGTCCGGCAGTTCCGCGTCTTCTTCCGGCATGTTGCGGAAACCGCCGCGCACGCCCTGCCAGGTCAGCAGTGCGCCGCACACGGCAAGGCCGATGGCGACGAGCGTCGGCATGAAGCGCGGCGACAGGCCGGCATAGCCTTCCTCGCCCGAGATGCCGGGCAGCCCGAGAAAGAAAAACAGCGAGATCGCCAGCACGGCAATGCCGATGGCAAGGTGTGAGGGTTTCATGGAGACTCCTTGGGGTATGCACCCCGGCCTTCGTCGCCAGCAAAGCGCTGGCGTCCGCGACGCTGGCATGCGACGCCTGCGCGGTCGCAGGGCCCGGCGACATGTAGTTTTGGTTTGGGTATCGCAGGTGGCAGACACCGGGCCCCGCGCCGTTCTCCTGCCGCCGGCGATAACCGGCGGCGTCGGCAGGAACGACAGGTAAAGCGGGTGATGCTGGGTAGATCAGGTGCGGCGTTGAATCTTCAGGCCCGACGGCCTGTCAGGCGATCTGGCTCGGGCGCTTACTTGGCAACGCCCAGTTCACGCAGCGTGCCGCCCAGGCGGGCCGATTCGCTGTCGACGAACTTGCTGAACTCGTCGCCGGTCAGCAGGAAGGGCGTCCAGTCGTTCTTCTGCAGCGTGTCCTTCCACGACTTGCTCTCGGTCGCCTTCACCACCGCGTCGATCATCGCCTTGCGCTGCTCGGCGCTGATCCCGGGCGCGCCATAGACGCCGCGCCAGTTGTAGATCTCGACGTTCACGCCTTGCTCCTTGAGCGTCGGGATATCGGCGGTGCGGTCCTTGGACGTCACTGCCAGCGCGCGCATCTTGCCGCTCTTGATAAAGGGCAGGAACTCGGACACGCCGGCGATGCCGACGGTCACGTGGCCGCCGAGGATCGACGCCGACGCTTCACCGCCGCCCTGGAACGGCACGTAGTTGATCTTCTTCGGATCCACGCCCGATTCCTTGGCGACCAGGCCGGCCAGGATGTGGTCGATCGAACCCTTCGAACCGCCGCCCCAGCTCACGCTGCCCGGGTTGGCCTTGAGCTGCGTGGTCAGGTCCTTGATGGATTTCAGCGGCGAGTTGGCCGGCACGGTGATCACCATGGTATCGGCAAACAGGCGCGCGATCGGCGTGGCGTTCTTGAGGGTGACAGGCGGGTGGTTGGTCTCGATGGCACCCACCATCACCGCGCCGACCACCATCAGTGCGGCGGGGTTGCCCTTGTCGGTGTTGACGAACTGGGTCAGGCCAATGGTGCCGCCCGCGCCGCCCTTGTTGTCGTAGGTGGCGGTCTTGGCCACGCCTGAGGCGATCATGGCTGCGCCCAGCGAGCGCCCGGTCTGGTCGTAGCCGCCGCCGGGGTTGGCGCCGATCATGAACTTGACGCTGTCCAGCGCGAAGGCCGGCGCAGCGGCGACGGTCGCGGTAATGGCGGCCGAAGCCATGACGACATGGGCGAAACGATGAATCGTGCGACGCATTACGGTCTCCTAAAGGTTTCCGGTGATCGCCACGGCTGCAGTGCAACGTCTGCGCGACCTGACCCGGTATCCGGCTGGCTGCCATGGCTTGCGGTCGGGAAGGGAGTCATGCGAAGGCGCCGGACGCCATATGCGCGACGGGCGGCTGGTGCTGTCTCCCTTTCCGTTGCACGCGATGCATGCCGGAATTGTTTTTGGACTTCTTTGCTTTCCAGACTACAGCTGGCCGGAGATCTCGGCCATGGCAGGATTCTAGGCGGCGGAAACTGTCAAAAGGCTGTCAATCAGGGGAGAAGGGTGTCGGGGTTTACGTGGATATCGCGCGCAATCCGGGCGTCGCCGCCTTTAGCTCTGAAGGCGAAAACCTTCATTGCCTCCCCATTACAGCCCCCGCGCACGGGTCGTCCCGGTCGACAGCTTCCACCCGAACCACCCAGTCAAAGCCAGCGACATTCCCTTGTCCACGCTCGAGATAGCCGATGCTGAGCATGGTGCCTGCACCTGCGGCGAGCCAGCGAGGCACGCCGATATCGCGGCGCACATGCCCGTTGCCCGCAATCAGCACCGCGCCCCGTGCCGCGTATGGCCGCAACGTTGCCGCCATCACCGCATCGCGCGCGGCCTGCGCATTCAGCATCCCGGGCAGCATCGCCTTGGGGAAGTTGCCGCAATGGCCTTCGTCCAGCAAGGCGGTCTGCGCTGCGATCAGGTCCGGCGGCAGCGAGTCCGCCAGCCCGAGCCGCGCCCGATCCTTCGCGGAGAACAAGCCTTCCAGTCCGCCGCGCACGATTTTCGCGGCATCGGCACGCGAAAGGTTGGCCGCGAGCAGCGGCAGGTCGTACTGCAGGGCCAGCGCCACCACCGGCCGGTAAAGCGGCCATTGCCAGCCGCCGGCTCCGGCTTGCGCGATGAGGTAGTCGGCATCGTCCGGCCGTTCGCGGCGGGCACGGTCGATGTCGGCCTGGCGCTCGCGGTCGAACTGTTCCATCGCGATCGCCGGGCGCCAGCCCTGCTGCACGGCGCGGGTGAGGGCATCCAGGCGTTGCCGCTGTCCGGCGGCGTTGTCGTGGACTTCGCCAAGCAGGACATAGGACTTGCCGGCGAAGGCTGCGCTCAGCGCGTCGGGCGAAGGCGAAGGTGGCGTGCCAGCACATGCTGCAAGCAGCAGCGCCGCCATGGCGGCAATCACGGATCGAAGGAGACGCAAGGGCATGACTTTCACGGCAGGAATGCGACCGTGAGATTCTCGCTCACATTCTGCGGCTTGCCACGCGAGAGTCGTCCGAACGCTGTGCAGGGGGATTCCGAGGGCAAGAGAAGGAATGGACGGGCCGCGCAAGACCACGCGGCCCGTGCGGCTCAATGCTGGCGTACCGGCTCGGCCGCGGTGGTCTCAGGCAGGCGATTGCCTTCGGCATCGATCTGCAACGGCCCGGTCCCCGAGAACCGGTCCAGCGCCAGATAGATCACCGGCGTAATGAACAGCGTGATCACCTGCGAAAACAGCAGGCCGCCCACCACCGCCAGGCCCAGCGGCTGGCGCAATTCGGCGCCGGCGCCCAGACCAAGCGCCAGCGGCAGCGCACCCATCACCGCGGCAAAGGTGGTCATCATGATCGGCCGGAAGCGCAGCAGGCACGCCTGCCGGATCGCCTTCGCAGGCGGCATGCCCTGCTCGCGCTGCGCCGCGAGCGCAAAGTCGATCATCATGATGGCGTTCTTTTTCACGATACCGATCAGCATCAGCACGCCGATGGTGGCGATCAGCGACAGCTCGACGTTGAAGATAAACAGCGTCAGCAGCGCGCCAATGGCCGCCGAGGGCAGGCCGGCCAGGATCGTGAGCGGGTGGATGTAGCTTTCGTACAGCACGCCCAGCAGGGTGTAGATCACCGCAATGGCCGCCACCAGCAGCACGATCTGCGTGGCCTGCGAGGACTGGAACACTGCGGCATCGCCACCCCAGCTGGTGAAGATTGAGGTCGGCATGGCAATCTCCTGCCGGTAGCGGTCGATGCGCGACGACGCATCGCCCAGCGCCGCGCCCGGCGCCAGGTTGAACGACACCGTCACCGACGGCAGCTGCCCCTGGTGGTTCACGGCAATCGGCCCGACCCGGCGATCGGTGGTGGCAAAGGCGGAAATCGGCACCATCTGGCCGGTCTTGCTGCGCACGTAGAGCTTGGAGAACGCGGTCTCGTCGGCACGGTCGATATCGGCCGCCTGGAGGATCACGTAGTAGTTGTCGATGGCCGTGTAGATGGTCGACACCTGCCGTTCGCCGAAGGCCGAATACAGCGCGGTGCGCACGTCCTGCATCTGCACGCCGAGTGCGTTGGCCTTGTCGCGGTCGATCGAGAGCTGCGCTTCCAGGCCCGACTGCTGCGAATCGCTGGTGACGTCGCGGAAAACGGAATCCGCGCGCATCTTTGCCATCAGCTTGTCGGAGAACTCCTGCAGCTGGCCGGCCTTCACGCTCTGCAGCGTGTACTGGTAGCGGCTCTTGCTCTGGCGTCCGCCCAGGCGCAGGTTCTGCACGGGCGAGAAATACACGGCCAGCCCCGGAATGCCCGCCACGTCCTTGCGCAGCGACTCCACCACCTTCGGCATCCTGGGACGCTCCCCGAGTGGCTTGAGTTCGATGAACATGCGGCCGGTGTTGATGGCGGGCGAGGGGCCGCCACCGATCGAAACCACCACGCTGCGCACCGCAGGATTGGCGCGCATGCGCTCGGCCGCGTCGCGCAGCCGCTCGGCCATGGCATCGAAGGAAATATCCTGCGGGCCTTCCGCATTGACCTGGATCTGGCCGATGTCCTCTTCCGGGAAGAAGCCCTTCGGAATCGCCACGAACAGCACCGCCGTCAGCACGAAAGTCAGCCCAGCGGCCACCAGCACCGTGCGGCGATGCGCCAGGCACCAGTCCAGCCCGCGCGCGTAGCGGTGCAGCGTGAACTCGAACAGGTTCTCGAACCACTGCGTCGAGCGCATGCCCAGCGTCTGCTTCTGGACGATGACCGGCTGGCTGGCGGCATGATCGCCGTAGGCATGCTGCGATTCGTCCACCGGCACGTTCTCGGCCGACAGGAAGCGCGCGCACAGCATCGGGATCAGCGTGAGCGACACCAGCGCCGATACCAGGATCGACAGCGACACCACCGCGGCGAACTCATGGAACAGCAGGCCGATCACGCCCGGCATGAAGAAGATCGGGATGAACACCGCCACCAGCGAGATCGAGATCGACAGGATGGTGAAGCCCATCTCGCGCGAGCCCACCAGCGCGGCCTTGAGCGGCGGCACGCCTTCCTCGATGTGGCGCACGATGTTTTCGAGCATCACGATGGCGTCGTCCACCACCAGGCCCACGGCGAGCGTGATGGCCAGCAACGAGACGTTGTCCAGGCTGTAGCCGAAGGCCTTCATCAGCGCCACCGTGCCGATCAGCGAGATCGGCAGCGACACCGTCGGAATCAGCGTGGCGGCGGCGCGGCGCAGGAACAGGAAGATCACCAGTACCACCAGCGCCACGGTCAGCGCCAGGGTGAATTGCACGTCGTGGATCGATTCGCGGATCGACATCGAGCGGTCGTTGACCACGGCCACGTTGACCGAGCCCGGCATCTGCTGGATCAGGCGGGGCAGGGCGCCCTTGATGCCATCGACCACCGCAACGGTGTTCGCGTCAGGCTGGCGCAGCACGGCCAGCACGATCGAGCGTTCGTTGTTGAGCCAGCTGCCGGTCTTGATGGTTTCGACGCTGTCCTCGACCTCGGCCACGTCCGCCAGCCGCACCAGCGCGCCATTCGGCTGGCTGGCGACGATGATATTGCGAAAGGCGTCGGCGTTGGCGAGCTGGCGGTTGGCCTGGATGGTCAGCGTCTGGCGCGGGCTGTCGAGCGTACCCACCGGCGTGTTGGCATTGGCGCGGTTCAGCGCCGTGGCCAGCTCGTCCAGCGTGAGGCCGCGCGCGGCCAGTGCGTCCGGGTGGGCGCGCACACGCACGGCGAAGCGCTTCTGGCCGAATACCTGCACTTGCGCCACGCCCGGCAGCGTCGCCAGCGTGGGCGAGATCAGGTTGTCGCCAAACGCGTTCAGCTCCGCCAGGCTCATCGCCGGCGAGTTGATCGCCAGCAGCAGCACCGGCGCGTCGGCCGGGTTCACCTTGCGGTACGACGGCGGCACCGTCATCTCGATCGGCAGCGAACGCTGCGCGCGGAACAGCGCGGCCTGCACGTCCACGGCGGCGGCATCGATGTCGCGGTCGCTGTTGAATTCAATGGTGATGCTGGAGTTGCCCAGCGTGTTCGCCGAGCTGATCACCGTGACGCCGGGGATGGTGGCGAACTGCTTCTCGAGCTGCGTGGCGACGGAAGCCGCCATGGTCTCGGGGCTGGCGCCGGGCAGCGTCGCGGTGACCTGGATCACCGGGGAGTTGAAGCTGGGCAGGGCGGCGATCGGGATGGTCGGGTACAGCACGATGCCGGTGACGATCACCGCCAGGCACAGCAGCACCGTCATCACCGGACGGCGGATACAAAGCTCGGACAGCGTCATGGCTCAGTGCCCCGCGGCGCCGTTGGCGGCCCGGGCCGGGCCGGCGGCCGGCGCGGAAGCGGGCGTGGCTTCGCGCACCTGGGCGCCCGGGCGCAGGTTCTGCGCGCCTTCCACCACCACGCGCGCGCCCGGCTGCACGCCTTCGATGACGGCGGCCGCGACCGTGGTCGTCACCACCTGCACCGGTACGCGCGCGACCTTGCTGTCAGGCTGCACGACGTAGACGAAGCGCCCTTCAGGGCCGGTCACCACCGCCTGCGGCGGCACCGACAGCGCGCCCTTCAGCGTCTGCACCACGGCACTGACGCTGGCGTAGGTGCCGGGCCACAGGCGCTGCTCCTCGTTGTCGAACTGCGCCTTGATGCGGATGGTGCCGTACTGTGGATCGACGGTGTTATCCACAAAGGTGATCTTGCCGGTGACGGGGGCCTTGCTCCCGTCGTTGGGCAGTGCCGTGACCTGGACCGGGCCGACGCGCAGTGCCTCGCGCAGCGCGGCGAGCTGGCGCTCGGGCAGGCTGAAGGTGACCGCGATCGGCTGGACCTGGGCGATGGTGACCATCGGCAAGGCGCTGTTGGGCATCACCAGCGAGCCCGGGAATACGTTGATCACGCCGGTGCGCCCGCCGATGGTGGCGCGGATCGCGCCGTAGCTCACTGCCACGCGGCTGGCCTCGATGGCAGCCTGGTCGGCGCGGATGGTGGCCTCGAAGCCGTCGACCTTGGCCTGCGCCGTATCCACCGCGCTCTTCGAGATGAAATTGCGCTCCAGCAGATCCTTGCTGCGCACGAGCGTGCGGCGGGCGTCGGCGAGGTCGGCCTGGTCGCGCATCAGCTGCGCCTGCGCCTTGGCCAGGTTGGCCTCGTCCATGCGGGTGTCGAGGGAGAACAGCAGGTCGCCCGGCTTGACGGTCTGGCCTTCCTTGATATGCACGGTGCGGATGGTGCTGGACACCTGCGGCCGGACCTCGACGGTGGATAACGCGGTCACGTTGCCGTTGGCCGAGACCTGCAGCGGCACATCGCCCTGCTGCACCAGCGCGGTGGCGACCACCACCGGTGCCGGCCCCTTGGCCACGGGCTTCGGTGCCAGCCAGGTACGCCAGGCAAACCAGCCGATGCCGGCCAGCACCAGCACGGCAATCACCACGACCCAGGGCGAAACTCTGCCCCGGCCAGTACCCGCGGAGGCACTCCAGTTGCTATCGACAAAGCTCTTGGGCTGGTCGATCCTGTCAGTTTTCATTTGTGTGGACCCTCGTCACTGCTTCAGCGCGCCACTCCCCATGAGCGCCCGGTCTCTTGGGACCGATGCGCTTCGCGCAAAACCTCTACTACTACAGCGCTTCGCCCGGCGGAGCTAGCGTTCCTTATTACAGAGCGTTACACCGCCCGTCACCTCATGCGGCTGCGCAGGCTCTCCACGTACCGGAGAGTCCGGGAAGTGCGCCAGACGGCTCGCTTGTATTATCAGACAAACATTATCAGAAAAGCTGCCGCCGGCCATCGCACCGCCAGCGATTAATGCTGTCGATCGAGACCTCGCGTGGCCCGGCCTCCACAATGACGGCATCGCCGGCGCGAACTTCACCGGTTTTCTGCACGCTGAGATAGACGCCTGAGTAGCCGCTCCGGACCATGTCGCGCACCGCATGGCGGTAGCCCAGCGCGGCGTTGAACTTGTAGCAGGGCTGGCGGGGGGACTCGACCCGCAGCACGGCGGTGCCGATACGCACCTGGTCGCCGACCCAGAGCCGGGATTCCGTCAGCCCTTCGATCGTCAGGTTCTCGCCCATCGCGCCAAACGACAGCGGCTGGCCGGCTTCAGGCTGGGAGGCGGCGCGGCGCTGTTCGTTCCACCAGGGGTAATGCTCGGCCGGGTAGGCGTAGACCGCCTTGTCCGGGCCGCCGTGGACGGTCAGGTCCGCCTGCTCGTCGCCGGCCACCCCGAGCGGGTGCACCTGCACGCCGAGCGGGTGCACCAGCGTGCTGAGCGGATGCTTGCGGATGCCCGACAGCACCACGGCCTCGGTCCCGGCGCCGGCCACCACCAGCGGGATGGCCTTGCCGATGCTGACCGCCAGCACACGGGCGCGGGCTTGCCCTGCATTGGAATCGCTCACGTGCGCTCCCCTCGGGGACGAATGGTTGTGGATAGCAATGTGGATAACCCTGAGGATAACGGGGCGGATAACGCTGTGGACAACCGCATGGTGCGGCTCACCGCCCTCAGGCTTGCTGCGGTGCCTCGCGACGTTGCCACTGGCAACCCAGTGCGCGTGCCCGCTGCGACACCGCCAGCGCCACCAGCATCAGGGCGGCAGCCCCCCAGTGCAGGGAATCCGCGCCGGCAACGGTGTAGATGGCGGCGCCAACCATGGCGCCGAGCGCCTGGCCGAGGTAGATCGACGATGAATTCAGCGAAATCGACACCGATGCCCGATCCGGCGCCAGCAGCACCAGCCGCGCCTGCTGGGCGCTGTTGGTGGCAAACCCGCCCAGGCCCCACAGCATGAACAGCAGCACCAGCGCCACGCCGCCCAGCCCAGCCAGCGGCCACAGCAGCATGGCGGTGATCGACGTGAGCAGGGTGAACTGCACGATCCGGCCCGGCGTCACTCGGTCCATGCGCGATGCGGCCACCACATTGCCGGACACCCCGCACGCGCCGTACGCGAGGAACATCAGGCTGAGCGCGCCGCCGCTGATGCCGTGCACGTCGCGCAGCAGCGGGGCGATATAGGTAAACAGCGTGAACATGCCGGCCGAAGAGAGCATGGTGGTCAGCACGACCAGCATGACCGGTTTGTGGCGCAGCACCGCGCCCCAGGCGGCGCGCCCAACCGACTCCACATACAAGGCGCGCGGCAACACGCGCCAGACCGCCGCCGATACCAGCAGCGCCAGGATGCCTACCAGCGCCATGCTGAATCGCCAGCCCAGCGTACTGGCAATCCACGTCCCCAGCGGCACGCCGACCACGCTGGCCACGCTCCAGCCGAGGAACACAAAGCTGATCGCCCGTCCGCGGGTCTGCGCATTGACCAGCAGTGGCAGCGTGGCGGCGGTCTGCGGCGTATAGATGGCGGCGCCAATGGCGGTCAGGAAGCGGATCGCCATCAGGGCGGCAAAGCTGGGCGCCAGCGCCGCGGCCAGGTGCAGAACGGCATAGACCAGCAGCGAACCGGCCAGCAGCAGGCGGCGGTCGATGCGGGAGCCGAGCGTGGCGAACAGCGGCGCCCCCACGCAGGTGGCCAGGGCAAAGACGGAGATCAGCTGGCCCGCACTGGCTGCGCCCAGGCCGAAATCGGCGGCAATGTCGTTCAGCATGCCGGTAACGATCATCGCACCAGTGCCAATGACGAAGTTGCCGACGCAGAGCGTCACAAGCCTGGGGTCCATGGCGGCCTTGGGAATGGGGTGCAGCGCGAGGGCGTCTTGTTGTTGTCGGTGCTGCCGCGGGCCGTTGCGGGCCGGGCGTGCAGGGAAGCGCCGAGTGTAGCGGGTTTGCGGTATACGCGTTGGCGGCGGACGGAATGACGCCGGCCATGGCCGACACCGGCCGAATGCGGCTCCCCCTCCCGCAGGCGGGAGAGGGGAGCAAACCCTCAGCGCGCCAGCGTCGGCGTCAGCGCCTTCGGATTGACGATGCTGTCGTGCTTGCCGGCCAGCACATCCAGGATGTTCTGGAATGCCGTGCGGAAGTAGAGTTCGTAGCTGTCGCGCTCAACGTAGCCGAGGTGCGGCGTGCAGATGCAGTTTTCCATGCGCAGCAGCGCGTGGCCCTGCAGGATCGGCTCGGATTCGAACACATCGATCGCGGCCATGCCCGGGCGGCCGCGGTTGAGCGCGGTAACCAGGGCGTTTTCCTCGAGCAGCTCCGCCCGGCTGGTGTTGACGAACAGCGCGGTCGGCTTCATGCCCGTGAGATCGGTCTGCTTGACGATGCCGCGGGTGTCGTCGTTCAGCCGCAGGTGCAGCGACAGGACATCGCTGTCGGCAAACAACTGCTCCTTGGACGTAGCCACCGACAGGCCGTCGGCGCGCGCAGCTTCCTGCGAGGCTTCGCGGCCCCAGACCAGCACGTTCATGCCGAACGCACGCCCGTAGCCGGCCACCAGCTTGCCGATCTTGCCGTAGCCCCAAATGCCGAGGGTCTGGCCGCGCAGCACCTGGCCGAGGCCGAAATTGGGCGGCATCGTGGTCGATTTCAGCCCGGACTGCTGCCAGGCGCCATGCTTGAGGCTGGCCACGTACTGCGGAATGCGGCGCTGGGCGGCCATGATCAGCGCCCAGGTCAGCTCGGCCGGGGCCACCGGCGAGCCCACGCCCTCGAGAACGGCGATGCCGCGGTCGGTGCAGGCGTCCAGGTCCAGGTGGCTGCCGGGGCCGGCGCCAACACGGCCGGTCTGGCTGATGATCTTGAGCTTGGGCAGTTTTTCCAGCAGTTGGCGGGTGATGCGGGTGCGTTCGCGGATAAGCACCACGGCTTCCACGTCCGACAGGCGCGCGGCCAGCTGGCCCACGCCCTTGACGGTGTTGTTGAACACCTTGACGTCGTGACCTTCCAGCAGCCCGAAGCACGGCAGCTTGCGCACGGCATCCTGGTAATCGTCGAGTACAGCAATCTTCATCAGGAACTCTTTCTGGGTTTTCTGTGTACTGGCTGGCGCCGGTTGGTGCGCGCGGCAACAGAGCCGCGTGTCGACCGACGGTATTGTTGGTTACCCCGGTTGGCCACCTTATTTTGCCGCCCCGATGCACAACATCCGGGGCGGCTCCGGCGCCGGCCAATCGGGGCACCACCATGCTGCGGAGCAAAAAACAGAGGGGTGCAGCAGTGGTATCCTAGCCGGCTCCAGTGTCGCGGCGGATTGTCGGTCGAGCATCGCTCCCGTCACCTGCCGGCCGCCGGACAAAGCCCGCCCGAATTGCGTAGCACTCCCTGCGCGGGCGAAGCGCAACTTTAGCGCAGCCGCAGGGACCGCCGCGACCTTTTGCATCATTCAGGCCGCCGCGGAGTTGTAACGGGATGTGACGGTCTTTCGTGCGAATTTTCGCACCCAGGCCACCGGCCGCGGCCGGGCTTTGCCAGGTTTCCTTCCTTACTTCCCTTTACGATTTGGAGTTGCAGTATGAACCACCCCTCGATGCAAGGCACGGCGGCCCTCAATGTCCCGTCCTGGGTCAAGCACCAGAAGCTGGTGGCCTGGGTCGCGGAGATCGCCGCCCTGACCAAACCCGACAATATCCATTGGTGCGACGGCTCGCAGGAAGAATATGACCACCTGTGCGAGCAGATGGTCGCGGCCGGCACCATAAAGCGCCTGAACCCGGCCAAGCGCAAGAATTCCTTCCTGGCCCTGTCGGATCCTTCCGATGTGGCACGCGTCGAAGACCGCACCTTCATCTGCTCCGAGAAGCAGGAAGACGCCGGCCCGACCAACAACTGGACTGCACCCGCCGAGATGCGGCAGACGCTGAGCGGCCTCTTTGACGGCTGCATGCGCGGCCGCACGCTGTACGTGGTGCCGTTCTCGATGGGCCCGCTGGGCTCGCCGATCGCCCATATCGGCGTGGAACTGTCGGATTCGCCTTATGTGGCGGTCAACATGCGCATCATGACCCGCATGGGCCGCGCCGTGTTCGACGTACTGGGCACCGACGGCGAGTTCGTGCCGTGCGTGCATACCGTCGGCAAGCCGCTCGCCGCCGGCGAGAAGGACGTGGCCTGGCCGTGCAACCCGACCAAGTACATCGTCCATTTCCCGGAAACGCGCGAAATCTGGTCGTTCGGTTCGGGCTACGGCGGCAACGCGCTGCTGGGCAAGAAGTGCTTCGCCCTGCGCATCGCCTCGACCATGGGCCGCGACGAAGGCTGGCTGGCCGAGCACATGCTGATCCTGGGCGTGACCTCGCCCGAGGGCAAGAAGTACCACGTGGCCGCCGCCTTCCCGTCGGCCTGCGGCAAGACCAACTTCGCCATGCTGATCCCACCCAAGGGCTTCGAGGGCTGGAAGGTCACCACCATCGGCGACGACATCGCCTGGATCAAGCCGGGCAAGGACGGCCGCCTGTACGCCATCAACCCGGAAGCCGGCTACTTCGGCGTGGCCCCGGGCACCAGCGAGAAGACCAACTTCAACGCGATGGCAACGCTCAAGGAAAACGTCATCTTCACCAACGTGGCGCTGACCGACGACGGCGACGTGTGGTGGGAAGGCATGAGCAAGGAGGCCCCGGCGCACCTGGTCGACTGGCAAGGCAAGGACTGGACTCCGGAAATCGCCAAAGCCACCGGCGCCAAGGCCGCGCACCCGAACGCCCGCTTCACCGCGCCGGCTTCGCAGTGCCCGTCGATCGACGAGAACTGGGACAACCCGGCCGGCGTACCCATTGATGCGTTCATCTTCGGCGGCCGCCGCTCCACCACCGTGCCGCTGGTGACCGAGGCCCGCAACTGGACCGAAGGCGTCTACATGGCCGCCACCATGGGCTCGGAAACCACCGCCGCGGCCGCCGGCCAGCAAGGCGTGGTCCGCCGCGACCCGTTCGCCATGCTGCCGTTCTGCGGCTACAACATGAGCGACTACTTCGGCCACTGGCTCGAACTGGGCAAGAAGCTGGAAGCCGCTGGCGCGAAGCTGCCGAAGATCTACTGCGTCAACTGGTTCCGCAAGGACGCCGACGGCAACTTCGTGTGGCCGGGCTTCGGCGAGAACATGCGCGTGCTGTCGTGGATGATCGACCGCGTGGAAGGCAAGGGGCAGGGCGCCGAGCATGTGTTCGGCACCACGCCGCGTTACGAGGACCTGAACTGGAGCGGCGTCGAGTTCTCGGCCGCACAGTTCGACAAGGTGACCTCGATCGACCGTGCCGCCTGGCAAAAGGAGCTGGCGCTGCATGACGAGCTGTTCACGCAGCTGAAGGATCGCCTGCCGGCCGCGCTGGCCGAAGCCCGCGCGGCGCTGGGCAAGCGGCTGGAGGGCTGACGCCCTCGCCAGCACGCTGGCATATCGTGGCAAAGGACGCCCGCCTCTTGTGAGGCGGGCGTTTTTTATCCGGCTTCGCTATCTCCCAGCGTCTCCACCGCATACTTCACGAGGCCCGCCCGGCCTTCGATCGCCAGCTTGCGCTTCAGGTTGAGCCGGTGTGTCTCGACGGTGCGCACCGATACGCCGAGCTGCGCCGCGATCTCCTTGTTGGCCATGCCGCGCCCGATGCAGCCGAGGATGTCGCGCTCGCGCCGGGTCAGCGCATCGAGCGGCCCGGGGCTCTGCTCGGCCATGCCGCGGGCAATCCGGGCGCTGTAGAACACCCGCCCGGCCAGTACCGACTGGATTGCCGCCATCAACTCGTCGGCCGGTGCATCCTTCAGCACATAGCCGCGTGCGCCGGCGCGGACCGCCTGCCGTACGTATTCCAGGTTGTCGTGCATCGACACGATCAGCACCGCCAGTTCCGGATACCGGTCATGCAGCGCCGCCGCCAGCGCAATGCCGCCCATGCCGCGCATGCCGATATCGGTGATGACCAGGTCCGGCAGGTCGGCCTCGCCGGCGCGGTCGAGCCAGGCGAGCGCTGCTTCGCCGTCATCGGCTTCGCCCACCACGCGCAGGCCGGGCTGCAATGTCAGGTGCATGCGCATGCCGTCGCGCACCAGCGCATGGTCGTCGATCAGCAGGACGCGTGCGGGTGCGCCGGCGGTGCCGTTGGCGGGTTCGGAATTCAGGGTCATGACTGCGAGGGGCCTGCTGAAACGGGATCGTGCGAAACGGTTGCGGGTTTTGGCGCAGGTTTAGCCAGGGGGAGGGAAGCGACCAGCTCAGTGCCGCCGGCCCCGGACACAATGCCAAACTGGCCGCACAGCGCGGCGATACGCTCGCGCAGATTGCGCAGGCCGATGCCGCGCTGCGGGTCGACCTGCATGCGCGCGACGTCAAAGCCGCTGCCATCGTCACGCACGGTAAGGCGGGTGGCATCCGCGTCGAACGACAACACCACTGTCACGCGGCGGGCCCGGGCGTGGCGCTCCACGTTAGTGAGCGCTTCCTGTGCGATGCGGAACAAGGCGGTGGCCTGCTCGTCGGGTAGCTCGCGCGGCTTGCCAGTCTGGGTCACGGCAATCTCCAGCTTGCTGCCGCCCTGCATCTCGCGCGCCAGATGCTGGAGCGCGGCAAACAGGCCAAGGTCATCGAGCAGGGCGGGGCGCAGGTTGCGGGCCACGCGCCGGACTTCATTGAATACGGTATCGAGCCGGTTCAGCGCCATGCCGAGCACCGGCGCCACGGCAGCGCCTTCAGCCGGGGTCAGGCGCAGGCGATTGGCAGCCGTCTCGAGCACCAGCTTGACTGACACCAGCAGCTGGCTGATGCCGTCATGCAGCTCGCGCGACAGCCGGGCGCGTTCCTCTTCCTGCGACTGCACCACACGCTGCGCGAGCTGCCGCAGCTTGGCGTCTGCCTCGCGATGCTCGCTGACATTGAGGGCCAGCCCGCTGGCCGCGACCAGCAGGATGCTGATGGCGGCGATCACGCCGATCCAGGCCATGGTCTCGCGGATATCGGTCTCGGCGCGGGCGTCGAGCTGGCGCAATGTACGCTCCACATCATCCAGATAGATGCCGGTGCCGAGCATCCAGCCCCATTCCGGCACGGCCACCACATAGCCGAGCTTGGGTGCGAGTTGTTGAGAGGACGGCTTTTTCCATAGGTAGCGCACCGAACCGCCGCCGGCCTTGGCCGCCGCGATCAGTTGCTGGATGGTGAGCGCGCCCTGCGGGTCGCGCAGCGTCCACAGGTCCTGGCCGACCAGCTCGGGCTGGCGCGGGTGCATCAGGTTGCGGCCCTGCAGGTCGTATAGGAAGAAGTAGCCGTCCGGGCCGTAGTCGAGGCGCGCGAGTGCTTCCATCGCCGCCTGTCGGGTAGCCGCATCGGTGCGGCCCGAGTGCACCATCGGCGCGATCGCGCTTTGTGCCAGTTCTACGTAGTGGCGCAGCTCGGTTTCCTTGCTTTGCAGATAGGCCGCCTCGACCAGCGCGCGCTCGTGCCGGGCAAGCTGGGTCGCCTGGTAACGCACGGCAAAGGCGATGCCGAGCATCGCCACCGCAAGTGGCGCCACAGCGAGCAAGAGGATCTTCTGGCGGAGTTTCATCTGGTCCGGGGTAAACACCGACATCGCGCAGGCGGCATGCCACCGTCAACTTGCGTAGTACTACGCAGACGTGCTGCGTAGTTACGCGCTTGTGCGGGGTTTGGCGGGTGTCAATACTACACGCCGGACGCAACCGGCCCCAGCAATGGCCGCGCGCGTCGACGCAGCAGGTGCGCCGGCCATGCCGGACGGTGCATCGCCTGCCTGCAGGACGAGATCCGGAAACGACAACAATACCGGGCGCGCAGAAGATCCAGGAGACACCCTCACCGCCGGATTTTCCGCACGCTGCCCCGCCTTCGGCGCAATCCCCGCTGCCGGCCGTTACCAGTGAATCGCCGCCGCAGGCTTTCAATACCCGGTCTGAGGAGACCCTTCATGATGAATCGCATCGGAGAACACCTGGTGTGGCTGGCCGTCGCCGTGCTCGGCGCATTTGCCTTCGCCACCGTCGCGCTGTCGCGCGGGGAGGCCGTCAGTGCGCTGTGGATCGTGGTTGCCGCGCTCTGCATCTACCTGATCGCCTACCGCTACTACAGCCGCTTTATCGCCGACAAGGTGATGCAGCTCGATCCCAAACGCATGACGCCCGCCTGGCGCCACAACGACGGCCTGGACTACGTCCCGACCAACAAGGCGGTGCTGTTCGGCCACCACTTCGCCGCCATTGCCGGCGCCGGCCCGCTGGTCGGCCCGGTGCTGGCCGCGCAGATGGGCTATATGCCGGGCATGCTGTGGATCCTGGCCGGCGTGGTGTTCGCCGGTGCGGTGCAGGACTTCATGGTGCTGTTCATTTCCACGCGCCGCGACGGCCGCTCGCTGGGCGACCTGGTCAAGTCCGAGATGGGCACGGTGCCGGGCATGATCGCGCTGTTCGGCTGCTTCATGATCATGATCATCATCCTTGCGGTGCTGGCGCTGATCGTGGTGAAGGCGCTGGCCGGCTCGCCCTGGGGCACCTTCACCGTGGCGGTGACGATTCCCATCGCGCTGTTCATGGGCATCTACACGCGCTACATCCGACCGGGCCGCATCGGCGAGGTCTCGGTGATCGGCTTCGTGCTGCTGATGCTCGCCATCATCGGCGGCCAGTACGTGCACGAAAGCGCCGTGCTGGCGCCGCTGTTCACGTACGACGGCAAGGCGCTGACCTGGATGCTGATCATCTACGGCTTCATCGCCGCCGTCCTGCCGGTGTGGCTGCTGCTGGCGCCGCGCGACTACCTGTCGACCTTCCTGAAGATCGGCACCATCATCGCGCTGGCCATCGGCATCCTTATTGTCGCGCCGGAACTGAAGATGCCAGCCTTCACGCAGTTCGCCAAGGGTGGCGGGCCGGTGTGGTCGGGCAACCTGTTCCCGTTCCTCTTCATCACCATCGCCTGCGGCGCCGTCTCCGGCTTCCATGCGCTGATCTCGTCGGGCACCACGCCCAAGCTGCTGGAAAACGAATCGCACGCGCGCTTCATCGGCTACGGCGCGATGCTGGCCGAGTCGTTCGTCGCGATCATGGCGCTGGTGGCCGCTTCGGTGATCGAGCCGGGCGTGTACTTCGCCATGAACAGCCCGTCCGCCGTGATCGGCACCACGCCCGACGCGGTGGCGCAGGTCGTTTCGACCTGGGGCTTCGTGATCACCCCTGACGTGCTGATCCAGACCGCCAAGGATGTTGGCGAGAACACCATCATCTCGCGCGCCGGCGGCGCACCGACGCTGGCCGTGGGCATCGCCCACATCCTGCACCAGGTGGTGGGCGGCCAGGCCATGATGGCCTTCTGGTACCACTTCGCGATCCTGTTCGAGGCGCTGTTCATCCTGACCGCCGTCGACGCGGGCACCCGCGCCGGCCGCTTCATGCTGCAGGACCTGCTGGGCAGCTTCGTGCCTTCGCTCAAGCGCACCGACTCGCTGCCGGCCAACCTGATCGCCACCGCACTGACCGTGGCGGCCTGGGGCTACTTCCTGTACCAGGGCGTGGTCGACCCGCTGGGCGGCATCAACACGCTGTGGCCGCTGTTCGGCATCTCCAACCAGATGCTGGCCGCCGTCGCGCTGGTGCTGGGCACCTGCGTGCTGGTCAAGATGAAGCGCGGCCAGTACGCCTGGGTCACGCTGGTGCCGACCATCTGGCTGCTGGTCTGCACGCTGACCGCCGGCTGGCAGAAGCTGTTCGACGCGGACCCGAAGGTCAGCTTCCTGACCCATGCCTCGAAGTTCAGCGCCGCCATTGCCGAAGGCAAGGTGCTGGCCCCGGCCAAGTCGATCGAGCAGATGCAGCGCATCGTCTTCAACGACTACCTGGATGCCGGCCTGTGCGCGCTGTTCATGTTCGTGGTGCTGTCGATCGTGTTCTACGGCTTCAAGACCGCGATGCAGGCCCGCACGGCCAGCCGCCGCACCGACAGCGAAACGCCGTTCGAGCCGCTGCCGGCGGCCGCCTCGGCACAATCCTGAAGCAGGAGCCCGCCATGCTGGAACAACTGGGAACGATGGGACGCTACCTCGGGCAGTCGCTGCGGCTGATGGTCGGCCTGCCCGACTACCAGACCTATGTGGCGCACATGGAAAGCACCCACCCGGACCGCGAGCCAATGAGCTACGAGGAATTCTTCCGCGAGCGGCAGGAAGCGCGCTACGGAGGCGGGCAGGGTAAGTGCTGCTGAACACACACTGAGTGCTGGCGTCCCTTGCCGGACGCTGATACAAAGAAGACAGGCGATCAGGTGATCGCCTGTCTTCTTTTGCGGCTGTTGTTTTTCCGCGTCGCTTTTGTTACGCCATGCCGACGTTTCTGCAGCGCGTTACAGGGCTTTACAGGTGGTTACAGCAAGGCAGCGGCTCGTTCTCTACACTTGCGTCACTGTGGCAATTAAAGGAACAACTACATGTCTCGCCATTCCGTTCGCAATATGACTCTGGCTATCGCCCTGGCGGCTTCCGCGCTGCCGGTGTTCGCGAGCGATATGAACAATGCCCTCGGCGGTGCGCTGGGTGGCGTAGCCGGCGCAGCCGTTGGTGGCGCGCTTGGCGGCAGCACGGGTGCCGTAATCGGTGGCGCGGTTGGCGGCGGCGCGGGCGGGGCGGTGACCTCGAATCGCCGCGAGCGCACCGGCGCCATCATCGGCGGCGCACTGGGTGGCGGCGCGGGTACCGCAGCCGGCAATGCCATGGGTGGCCGCACCGGCGGCCTGATTGGCGCAGGCCTGGGTGGCGGTGCAGGCGCGGCCTTGGGCGGCAACGTCTCGCGCAGCAATTCGTATGATAACGATCGCCGTTATGACAACGGCGGCTACAAGCACAAGAAGCACAAGCACCATCACCACGACGACTGAGTCGTTGGCAGGGAGTCAGAAGAAACGGGCCGATCGGCCCGTTTTTTATTTGCGCGCTCTGGCATAATGCCTCGCAGCAGGGCCGCGTTCCGTCGGCGCCAGAAACAAAGAAGCCCGCAGCAGGTGCGGGCTTCTTCCCCGATGACAGACGGTGAGACCATCTCAGGCACTTCCCAAACACCTGGGGAGATCAGGTATTAGGGATGGGGCCGCCTGGGGAAGAACGGTCCCGGATCGCGCCTTGCAGACCCTTACAGGGGCGCGCGATCGGTCGAAACGTCGTACTTGGCGCCGTCGGTGAAGGCATCGAACTTGCCGGCCCGCGCACCGTCGGTATAGGTGTCGAACTTGCCGCTCTTGGCGCCGTCCGTGTAGACGTCGTAGCGGGCGGCCTTGGCGCCGTCGGTATAAGTGTCGAACTTGCCGCTCTTGGCGAATGCCGGAGCTGCCGACAGGGCAGCGGCGAGGGTGGCAACAGCGATCAGGGCGTAACGATTGGTTTTCATGGCTCAGCTTTCTTCATGCTGGACGCTTGCTCTGGCACCGTGGTTTGTTGCGATGCCGCATCCGATGGCTAGATATTAGGCATTTCCCTCATATCAATAAATATCGGAAGCCACAATGATTAGTTCTGATTCCAACAATAAACCTGCCTGAACACGGAAAGATTCAGCGCCAGGCCGGGAGACTATGTCATGGATCGACTCCAATCGATGCGCGTGTTTTCCAAAGTCGTCGAGCTGGGCAGCTTCGCGCGTGCAGCGCAGCAGCTGGAAATGTCCAACGCAGTGGTCACCCGCTATGTCGCCGACCTGGAGAGCCATCTGGGTACGCGCCTGCTGAACCGCACCACGCGCAGCCTGTCCCTGACCGATGCCGGCGAGACCTACCTGCAGCGCTGCCAGCAGATCCTGGAGGATGTGGAGGAAGCTGAAAGCGTGGTCACCGCGCGCAGCCAGTCGCTGTCGGGCACGTTGCGGCTGGTGACGCCCGTCATGTTCGGCCTGCACCTGCTGCCGGCCCTGCTGGCGCGCTTCCAGCAACAATTTCCCGACGTCGTGTTCGACGTGCTGTTGTCCGACCGCAATGTGGACATCGTGGAGGAAGGGCGCGACGTCGCCGTGATGCTCTCGGACCTGGGCCTGGGCTCGCACCTCGTCGCCCGTCCGCTGATCTCGGCCGAGGTCATCCTGTGTGCGTCGCCCGGCTACGTGCGCGCTCACCCGCCGATGCGCCATGCGCACGAGCTGAGCAACCATCGTTGCATCGCGATGCGGCTGCCGAGTGCCGAGCATGAGTGGACGCTGCTGGGGCCCGAGGGCGAGGTCACGGTGCCGATCCGTCCCGGCCTGCTGTGCAGCAATGCGGAACTGGCGCATCAGGCGGCGCTGGCCAATATGGGCGTGGCGATGCTGTCGTCCTACCTGGCGCGGCCCAATATCGAGGCCGGGCGGCTGGTGCATGTGTTACCGCAATACCAGCTGCCGCGCCGCGACGTCAGCGTGGTCTACCCGAGCCGGAAATTCCTGCCGACCAAGGTACGGGCCTTTATCGATTTCCTGCTGGAAGAAGGGCGGGTCAGCAGAGAGCCGCTATAAACAGCAGGCAACAAGGCGGGCAGGCGCCCGGCGGCGGGCCCCTTGCGGGCCCGCCAGTCCGGTTGCCTTACTCTTCGGCCCCGACAGCGGCGCGGGTCTTCTTCGCGGCCGCGGTCTTGGCGGGTGCCTTCTTCGCGGCCGTCTTGCCTGCCGCGGTCTTCTTGGCAGCAGTCTTGGTGGCAGCCGTCTTGCTGGCGGTCTTTGCGGCCGGTGCCGACTCAGTTTCAGCCGTCTTGGCAGCACCGCGAGACGCGGTCTTGGCCGCCGGCTTGGCGCCCGCCTTGGGCTCGCGGACTTCGAACTCGAAGCCGATCTTGCCGTCCGGCTGCTTGACCAGGAACGCCTTGAAGTTGCGGCCGGTGCGCGACGACTTGAAGCCGGTCAGCAGGTCGGTCTTGCCGTCGGTCAGCAGCTTGCCGATCTGCTCGCGGCTGATTTCCTGCTGCAGGATGATCTTGCCGGTGGTGAAATCGCAGCTCTTCGGGCTCGCCACGCTGTTCTCGCAGACGTACTTCATGCCGTGCTCGAACACCGAGCCGCCGCACTTCGGGCAGTTGCCAACCGGCTCCTGGCCGCTGAAGTCGACCGGCTCGCCGTCGTTGTCGTCATCGTTCTGGCCGAAGTCGAATTCCATCTTGTAGTGGCCTTCGTCGTCCTTGCCCAGCTTCAGGATGGCGGCAAACGGACGGCCCATCTTGCTGCGGAAGCCCTGCAGCGGACCGATTTCCTTCTTGAGCAGCAGCTCTTCGACCTCTTCGATCTCGAACTGGCGGCCACCCGGGATCTTGCTGATCGAGAACTCGCACGCGGTGCAGGCAAAGCGGCGGTAGTTTTCCTTGACCTGCCCGCCGCACTGCGGGCACGGCGTGTCCAGCGTGGCGTAGTCGCCCGGGATGGTGTCGCTGTCGTATTCCTTGGCGCGCTTGACGATCTGCTGCGTCATCTGCGCGATCTCGAGCATGAACTCGTCGCGCTTCATGCGCCCGCGCTCGATCTGCGAGAGCTTGTGCTCCCATTCGCCGGTCAGCTCGGCCTGCGTCAGTTCCTGCACGCCCAGGCCGCGCAGCAGCGTCATCAGCTGGAACGCCTTGGCGGTGGGAATGAGCTCGCGGCCTTCGCGCACCAGGTACTTTTCCGTGAGCAGGCCTTCGATGATGGCCGCGCGCGTCGCCGGCGTGCCCAGGCCCTTGCCGGCCATGGCTTCGCGCAGCGCGTCGTCGTCGACCAGCTTGCCCGCGCCTTCCATGGCTGACAGCAGCGTGGCTTCGTTGTAACGGGCGGGCGGCTTGGTCGTCAGGCCCACGCTCTCGACCTTGTCGGTCTTGACCTTCTCGTCCTTGGCCACCGGCACCAGGTTGGCGGCATCCTTGTCGCCCTGCGCCTCGCGGCCGTAGATCGCCAGCCAGCCCGGGTTGACCAGCACCTTGCCTTCGGTCTTGAAGTGGTGGCCGGCAACTTCCGTGATGCGAGTCGTGATCTGGAACTCGGCCGCCGGGAAGAACACCGCCAGGAAGCGGCGCACGACCAGGTCGTACAGCTTCTGTTCCGGCTCGGACAGGTTCTTGGGCGCCTGCAACGTCGGGATGATGGCGAAGTGGTCGCTGATCTTGCTGTTGTCGAAGATCCGCTTGTTCGGCTTGACCCAACCCTGCGCCAGGATCTTCTTCGCGTGCGGCAGGTAGTTAGGCGAGCTGTCGGCCAGCATGTCCATGGTCTGCTTGACCGTGTCCAGGTAATCCTCGGGCAGCGCGCGCGCGTCCGTACGCGGGTAGGTCAGGACCTTGTGCTTTTCATACAGGGCCTGCGCCAGGCCCAGCGTGTTCTTGGCCGAGAAGCCGAAGCGCGAGTTGGCCTCGCGCTGCAGCGTGGTCAGGTCGAACAGCGCCGGCGACTGCTGGGTCGACGGCTTGGACTCTTCGGTGACGGTGCCCGGCTTGTCGCGGCAGGCCGCCACGATGCTCTTGGCCTCGGCCTCGCTCCACAGGCGCGAGTCGCGCGCCTCGGGATCGAATTCGTTCTTCTTGAACTTGGGATCGAACCAGCGGCCTTCGTACAGCCCGGCCGCGGCGATGAATTCGGCGTGGACTTCCCAGTAGTCGCGCGGCACGAAGTGTTTGATCTTCTCTTCGCGCTCCACCACGATCGACAGGGTCGGCGTCTGCACGCGGCCAACGGTGGTCAGGAAGAAGCCGCCGCCCTTGCTGTTGAAGGCGGTCATGGCGCGCGTGCCGTTGATGCCGACCAGCCAGTCGGCCTCGGAGCGGCAGCGGGCGGCGTCGGCCAGCGGCAGCATGTCTTCGTCTTCGCGCAGGCTGGCAAAGCCATCGCGGATGGCCTGTGGCGTCATCGACTGCAGCCACAGGCGGCGGATCGGCTGCTTGGCCTTGGCTTGTTGCGCGATCAGCCGGAAAATCAGTTCGCCCTCGCGCCCCGCATCGCAGGCGTTGATCAGGGCCGTCACGTCCTTGCGCTTGATCAGGCGGTTCAGCACCTTCAGGCGCGATTCGGTCTTGGCGATCGGGCGCAGGTCGAAGTGCGGCGGGATCACCGGCAGGTTGGCAAAGCTCCACTTGCCGCGCTTGACCTCGTAATCGTCAGGCGCCGCGATCTCTACCAGGTGGCCGACGGCCGACGACAGCACGAACTCGTCGTTCTCGAAGTACTCGTCGTGCTTGGTAAAGCCCCCGAGGGCACGGGCGATATCGGCCGCAACCGATGGCTTTTCCGCGATGATGAGGGCTTTTGACATTGAACGGGTCCTTGCGGGCTACCTTCGGGCAACCTGCGAATTGCACTGCAAAGTAAGTAAACAGAACGCTGGGGGGCTTTGAGGCGCCAATAATAAGCGCGGTTTCGACGGCGGTGCAAGCAAGCGCCGCCAATGGCAAACCCCCGGCTACGACTGGCGCTGATCGCCGGCAAGCAACCAGTCCAGCACTTCCGGCACCTCCGAGCCGGCCGAAGGCATCGCGGCGCCGCGCGTCAGCATGCGCTCGAGCACCTCGATATGCGGCAGCACGGTGCCGTAGAATTGCGGATCCCCCCCCGCCACCGGCTGCACCAGCAGCGTCGGGAAGTTCTCGATATCGATATCGCCCAGGCGGTCGGCGTGGGTCTCGATATCGATCCACACAAAACAATCTTCCGGATGGCGCGCCGCCAGTGCCGTCAGCGCCACCAGGTAATCCCGGCACGTGCCGCACCACTCGGCGCACAGGCAGGCCACCAGCCGGCCTTGCGGGCGGGCCGACAGTGCCTCGCCAATGGCGGCGACATCACGTTCGGGAAAGTAGACGGTCATGGCAATGGAAACATGAGCCTTTTCAGGCACGGCTGGCGGAGTCGATTGTATCGGGATTAGCGTGAGGGCCTAGCCGAGGCGCCGGAAATGGCTTCCCGGTAGACGCTCCACGAGCCCCTCCAGTTCCAGTTCGAGCAGCCGCGCCGCGGCAGCTTCCGGCGGCAGGCCGCTGCGCTCGCACAATGTGTCGAGCGTGACCGGATCATAGGCGAGGGCGGCCAGCAGTGGGTCATCCGTTGCCGCCAGCGGCAAACGCGCTGGCGCCGCTGCCGGCATCGGGCGGGCAGGCGATACCGTGGGCATCTCGAACTCTTCCAGGACGTCCTGCGCCGATTCCACCAGCTTGGCGCCCTGCTGGATCAGCAAATGGCAGCCTTTGGACAGGGGTGCGTGGATGGATCCGGGAATGGCAAATACCTCGCGCCCGAGTTCCGCCGCCAGGCGCGCCGTGATCAGCGAGCCCGAGCGCGCCGCCGCACCCGCGCAGGCCGCCCGGTTGCGCGGCGCCATCCACGCCGAGCGCCAGGCCCGACACGACAGCGTTGCCGGCTTCTGAAAAGGATGCGCCGAAGGCCTCGGCATCGCGCCGTCCCTGCGCCGTCGCATCGCGGGCGCCGACGATCGCCAGCGCCGGGCGAGCCAGCACGGCCGGGTCGCCCTTGATATATAGCAGCGGAGGCGGATCGGCCAGGTCGAACAGGCGGGCCGGGTAGGCGTCATCGGCCAGCGTCACCATATAGTTGCCCGGCTCGTCGAGCCACGCGGTGGTCCGCGCGACCAGCCCGGACAAGGCTGCGCCCGGCGCAGCCAGCACGGCACGCGCAAGTTTCTTCGTGACAACCGAAGACAGGGCCTCGAGGCTCTGCGCGAACACCTGCTGCGGCAAGCCAAAGGCCTCCAGCAGCAGACGCGCGGCCACCGGCCCGATGCCGGGGGCCGTGACCAGCCGCACCCACGCGGCGACCTCATCGTGAGCGTGCGTGCCGTCGAAACGCGCCGCGACCGGCGCCTGGCTGCCGGTCAACGCGGCGAGATGACGCGATCTCCCACTGCGATCACGTTCGATGCGTCGGTGACCAGCGCGTAGGACACGCCCGGGAAAACACGGAACACGAAGGCCAGCCCGTAGCGCTCGTCCGGCAGGACGATGGCGCGGTTGAGGTCGGTCGCATCGTTCACCACTTCGCCGGTGCGGGACAAGGCCAGCACGTGGCCGGGCTCAATGCCGGCGTTGCTGCCGACATTGAGCACCACGACCTGCTTGGCGCCGCCGTACTGCACGCCGCCGTAGACCTTGGCGATGCGGCCGTCGATCTGGCCATCGGGCGCATGCGGCGTGTAGCGGATCGCTTCGCGGAGGGGTTGAGGCATCAGCAGCGTGCCGACGCCCATTTCCTGCTGGGCCTGCGTCACGCGCAGGGTAGAAACACCACTCGGGCCTTCCGGCCCTCGGGCCAGGCGCGCGTTGCCTTCGTACTCGGCCTCGTAGCCGAGCACCTGGTTGGTGACCGGATCGCGCACCGGCGTGACCGGGCGGTAGCCCTGCCAGTCGCTGCCGAGCGCCGCGCCTTCCGGCGGGATGCCGCGTGCATAGGCGTTGTCGTCGCGGCCCACGTAGACATGCGATTCCGGCACCGCGACGATGCGCGCGGAGGTCTCGAGCGTGCCCTGGTCCACCACCAGCGGGCGGGTCAGGAAGGGTTCGATGTCCTTGGCGGAAATGCTCTGGATGGCGGCGCTGTCGGCGCCGTCGCTGCGGGTACGCGGCGAAAGCCGGACCGTGTCGCTGCCGCCGGGCGTGGTCGACAGCCAGGCGCGGCCGTCACGCTGTATCAGGTACAGGATCTGGCCGGGATAAATCAGATGCGGGTTGCGGATCTGCTGCCGGTTCATGCCCCACAGCTCGGGCCAGCGCCAGGGCTGGCGCAGGTAGCGCCCGGAGATGCCCCACAGGGTGTCGCCCGTTTGCACCGTGTACTGCGACGGCGCATTCGACGCGAGAGCCGAGACGGGAATGCCCTGCTGGGCGGTGCGCTGCGCCTCGGCCTGCTGCGCAGGCGTGACGGTGAGGTCAGCGGCCCGTACAGGAAGGCTCGCCGCGGCAGTGATGCCAGCGGCACTCAGCATGGTGAGGGTGAACGCGTGCAGCCTGCGGCCCGACGCCGCCTGGTGTTCTTTGGTAAGATCGCGCATTTTCCTGAACCGGCCGGTAGAACAGCCGGATTGACCCTGGAAGAGCGTGCCTGCTGCGGCGCGCCTTGAATTTTTGTACTAGCGCCCCGATTCTGCATGTAAACACCCGCCGCCGCAACGCGGCCGGACCGCTGAAAGCAGCCGGCGTTGCGCCCGAGCATCATGGCCAAACTCGACATCCTGACCTACCCCGATCCCCGCCTGCACACCGTCGCCAAGCCCGTCGCGGCCGTGGACGACCGTATCCGCCAGCTGGTGAAGGACATGGCCGAAACCATGTACGAAGCCCCCGGCATTGGCCTGGCGGCCACGCAGGTGAACGTGCATGAGCAGGTGGTGGTGATCGATATCTCAGAGACCCGCGATCAGCTGCAGGTCTTCATCAATCCGGAAATCACCTGGGCCAGCGACAACCACAAGGTGTGGGAAGAGGGCTGCCTGTCGGTGCCCGAAGTCTACGACCGCGTGGAGCGCCCGGACCGCGTGCGCGTGCGCGCGCTCAATGAAAAGGGCGAAACCTTCGAACTCGACGCCGACGACCTGCTGGCCGTCTGCATCCAGCACGAGATCGATCATCTGCACGGCAAGGTCTTTGTCGAGTACCTGTCGCCGCTCAAGCTGAACCGCATCAAGTCCAAGCTCCACAAGCGCGAGCGCGCCCGCATGTAAGCGGCAGTGGCGGCCGCGCCAGCGCCGCCACGAAGATGTAACAGCCAGCCCGATTCCGCGCGCTGGCGCCCGGCACCGGTGCCGGGTCTGCTATCTTTATGACTTCCGAAGAACAAACGTACCGGCCGCTTATGCGGCCGGTACTGCTTTATGCCGGAACCTGCCATGTCCCAGCCCCAACCCCAACCCCTGCGCGTTGCCTTTGCCGGCACGCCCGAGTTCGCGCGCGTTGCGCTTGAAGCCATCCACACCGCCGGGTTCCCGGTCGTGGCCGTGCTGAGCCAGCCCGATCGCCCCGCCGGCCGCGGTATGCAGCTGCAGGCCAGCCCGGTCAAGCAATACGCCGTCGCCAATGGACTTGGCCCGGTCCTGCAGCCGCGCTCGCTGCGCCGCCAGGGCAAGTATCCGGAAGAGGCCGGCGCGGCGGTCGATGCGCTCGCTGATATTGCACCGGACGTGATGGTGGTGGCCGCCTATGGCCTGATCCTGCCAACCGAGGTGCTCACCCTGCCGCGCCTGGGCTGCCTGAACATCCACGGCTCGCTGCTGCCGCGCTGGCGCGGCGCCGCGCCGATCCATCGCGCCATCGAGGCGGGCGATGCCGAGACCGGCATCACCCTGATGCAGATGGACGAAGGCCTGGACACCGGCGCCATGCTCACGCGCGAAGCGGTGCCGATCGGGCCGGACGACAGCACTGGCACCCTGCACGACACCCTGGCCGCGCTGGGCGGACGCATGATCGTCGACGCCCTGAAGCAACTGGCCGAAGGCCGTGCGCTGGCCGCCACGCCGCAGCCGGAAGACGGTGTGACGTACGCCGAGAAGATCGGCAAGGACGAGGCGCCGCTGGACCTGCGCCGGCCCGCGACCGCGCTGGCCAACCAGGTGCGCGCCTTCAATCCGTTCCCCGGCGCCACGGTGCAGGTGGGCGATACGGTCATCAAGTGCTGGAAGGCGCTGCCGCTGGCGGCGGGCAGCAGCCTGCCGCACCCGGCCGGGACGGTGCTCGCGTCCGATGCCGGCGGCGTCATCATCGCCTGCGGCGATGGCAGCGCGTTGCAGGTAACGGAGCTGCAGAAGCCGGGCGGGCGGCGCCAGCCGGCGCAGCAGTTCCTGCAGGGCATGCCGCTGCCGCCGGGTACGCGCTTCCTGCTGCCCCCGGCCGCCGGCGCGCAGGCATAATCAGGCGTCCTCACTCTCGGCCGGATCTCCGGCACATGTCATGCTGGGCATTACCGATTTCCCGCTGTTCGTCGGCGCGGTCTTCCTGCTCAACATCACGCCCGGGCCGGACACCGCCTATATCGTCGGCCGCAGCGTGGCCCAGGGACGGGCTGCCGGCGTGATGTCGGCACTGGGCGTGAGTGCCGGCTGCTGCGTGCACTCGGTGGCCACGGCCTTCGGTCTGACGGCGCTGCTGGCGGCCTCGCCCGCGGCTTTCACGATGATCAAGTTCGCCGGTGCCGCATACCTGGTGTGGCTTGGCCTGCGCCTGCTGTGGCAACGCCCGCAGCCCGCCGGGCAGCAGACCGCCACGCCGCCGCAGGCCCGGCGCAGCCTGCGCGCGCTGTTCATGCAGGGATTCCTGACCAATGTGCTGAATCCCAAGGTGGTGCTGTTCTTCGTCTCATTCTTTCCGCAGTTCGTCGACCCGCACGCAGGCCGCCAGGCCCTGGCCTTCCTGCTGCTGGGCGCGGTGATGGTGCTGATGTCTACCGTCTGGAATACGCTGGTGGCATGGCTGGCCGGCACGCTGACGCGTCGCGTTGGCCAGGCGCCGCGGCTGAAGTGCTGGCTGGATCGCCTGGTGGGTACCGCCTTCATCGCACTGGGCGCCCGGCTGGCCCTGGTGCAGCGCTAACCCATTGAATTTTCGGGCAACCGCCACTATCTAACGGTCATCGCGCCGCGTTATTGCGCCGGCGCGAATGACGACTATCCGGAGATCACGGCAATGTTCAACTGGGTCAAGACCTTCATGCTGATGGCGGCCATCACGGCCCTGTTCATCGTCATCGGCGGCATGATCGGCGGGCGCAACGGCATGATGTTCGCGCTGTTGATGGCGCTAGGCATGAACTTCTTCTCCTACTGGTTCTCGGACAAGATGGTCCTGCGCATGTACAACGCGCAGGAAGTCGATGCCGGCAGCGCCCCGCAGTTCTACGGCATGGTGCAGGAACTGGCGCAGCGCGCCGGCCTGCCGATGCCGCGCGTCTACCTGATCAACGAAGATGCGCCCAATGCGTTCGCCACCGGCCGCAACCCGGAACACGCCGCCGTGGCCGCCACCACCGGCATCCTGCGGGTGCTGTCCGAGCGCGAGCTGCGCGGCGTGATGGCGCACGAGCTGGCGCATGTGCGACATCGCGACATCCTCACCTCGACCATCGCCGCGACCATGGCGGGTGCGATCTCGGCGCTTGCCAACATGGCGATGTTCTTTGGCGGCCGTGACGAGAACGGCAACCGCACCAACCCGATCGCCAGCATCGCCGTTGCAATCCTGGCCCCGCTGGCGGCATCGCTGATCCAGATGGCGATTTCCCGCGCGCGCGAGTTCGAAGCCGACCGCGGCGGCGCTGAGATCAGCGGCGATCCGCAAGCCCTGGCCAGCGCGCTCGACAAGATCCATCGCTACGCCCAGGGCATCCCGTTCCAGGCCGCGGAAGAACACCCGGCCACGGCGCAGATGATGATCATGAACCCGCTGTCGGGCGGCGCCATCGCCAATCTGTTCTCAACCCATCCCGCCACCGAGGAGCGCATTGCGCGCCTGATGCAGATGGCGCAGACCGGCACCTATCCGGCCTGACGCACCGCGCGGCAGGCAAAAAGGGGAGGGGAATCCCCGTACAGGGTAAACTGCCCGCTGTTTTCTTCGCAGAACAGCGGGCTTTTTTTGTTGCCCGCGTGGTGCGCGCTGCGCTTCCCGCCTCAGGGCAGGGATCGCCGCGCCGCCAGACTGCCTTACCGCGTTACCGCCTGACTGCCTTACCTTATGCGCCTGCCACACGAATCGCTTGCCTTCCAGATGCTCGGCGCCGCCATGGCCGTGCGTGCCGTCAATGAGGGCACCGCCTTGCCGCAGGCCATCGAAGACGCAGCCTCCCATTTGCGGCTGGACCGCGTGCGCGACGCCGCCACGCGCGGCGCGCTGCAGGACCTGGCCTACCGCACCATGCGCCAGTTCGGCACGGCGCGCGCGCTGGTGACCCGGCTGGTCACGCGCCCGCCGGGTGCGCAGGTGGATTCGCTGCTGGCCGTGGCGCTGGCGCTGCTGCTTGAAGGCGAGCAGGGCGATGCCGAGAAGGCCGGGCGCGGCGGCTACAGCGCGTTCACGGTGGTGGACCAGGCCGTCAGCGCGGCCGCCTCCGAACCCAAGACTGCGCATGCGCGCGGGCTGGTCAACGCGGTGCTGCGCCGTTTCCTGCGCGAGCAAAAGACACTGCTGCCCGACGTCAATCGCGACGAGCAGGCGCGCTGGAACCTGCCGGCATGGTGGCTGCGCATGCTGCGCGAAGCGTATCCCGATCAGTGGATGGCATTGGCCGAGAGTGCCAACGTGCGCCCGCCGATGACGCTGCGCGTGAATACCGCGCGCATCCCGGTGCAGCAATACCTGACCGAGCTCGCCAACGCCGGCCTGGCCGGCGTGGCCATCGGCGAGCAAGCCGTGCGGCTGGTGCGTGCATTCCCCGTTTCGCAGATCCCTGGCTTTGCCCAGGGCGATGTCTCCGTGCAGGATGCAGGCGCGCAACTGGCTGCACCGCTGCTGGAAGTGGCCGACGGCATGCGCGTGCTCGACGCGTGCGCCGCGCCCGGCGGCAAGACCGGCCACCTGCTGGAGCTGGCCGACATCGAAGTGATCGCCGTGGAGAACGATGCGCTGCGCGCCGCACGCATCGACGAAAACCTGTCGCGCCTCGGCAAGCAGGCGAAGATCGTGGTCGGCGATGCCAGCCGGCCCGGCGACTGGTGGGACGGCCAGCAGTTCGACCGCATCCTGGCCGATGTCCCGTGCTCGGCCTCGGGCATCGTGCGGCGGCATCCGGACATCCGCTGGCTGCGCCGCGAAGCCGATATCGCAAGGCTGGTCACCGAGCAGCGCCGCATCGTGTCGCAACTCTGGCCCTTGCTCAAGCCCGGCGGCATCCTGGTGTATGTCACCTGTTCTATTTTCCCAACGGAAGGCGAGGAGCAGGCGCGCTGGTTTGGTGCACAGCTAACAGATGCGATACGATTGGAGGCGCCCGGCCAGTTGCTGCCCGGCACCCGTGCCCCTGATTCGGCTGGCGGCCAGGACGCCGGCCCGGCCAGCCTGCCATCGGATCACGATGGCTTCTATTACGCCCGCTTCCAGAAACGCGCCTGATCTGATCCGATGCCGAGCACGCTGCGCTTGTCCGTCTCCCGCGTCCACGACGACCATGCGCAACTGTTTACTGTCACCGGGCGCAACAGCCGCCGCGCCATGCTGGCGCGCTGGTGGGTCGCGCTGAGCCTGAGCGTGACCCTGCTGCTGGCTGCGCTGCTGCAATCCGGCACCGCGCATGCGCAGGTGATCGAAGCCACCGAAGCCCGCATCGAGTATCAGGACGGCGGCTTCGACCTGGCCGCCAGTTTCGACTTCGACCTGCCGCCCGCGCTGGAAGACGCGCTGAACAAAGGCATCTCGCTGTATTTCGTGGTGGATTTCCAGCTCAGCCGTCCGCGCTGGTACTGGTTCGATGAAAAGCCGGTCAACACCAGCCGCAGCGTGCGGCTGTCGTACCACCCGCTGACTCGCCAGTACCGCGTGTCCACGGGCGGGCTGCAACTGCCATTTGCGCGCCTCAAGGGCGCGCTGCAGTTCATCCAGCGTGTGCGCGGCTGGCGCGTGTTCGAACGCAGCGCCGTCAAGCCGGGCGAGACATACCACGCTGAAGTGCGCATGCGCCTGGACCTGTCGCAACTGCCCAAGCCGTTCCAGATCAATGCGGTCAATACGCGCGACTGGAACCTGGCCTCCGACTGGCGGCGTTTCAGCTATACCGTGCCAATGGACCTCAGTACGCCCGCACCACCTGCGCCGCCCGCGCCCACACCTGCACCGGCGCCCGCCCCGGTGCCGCCTGCGCAACCGGCATCGCCGGCCCTGCCGGCGCCGCCCGCATCGGCGCCGGCCGCGGCAGTCGACCCCCGTACCGGCGTGTTCGCGCAGACCGTGTCGAGCGCGTTATCGCCCAGCGTCCTCGCGCAGCCATCGGGCCAGCCATGAACGGCACCTTGTGGGACAGCAGATTCCGGCGCGTGCTGTATCGCGTCGTGGCAGGCGTCATCGTCTTTCTTGCGCTGGTGCTGGTCGGCCTGCTGGCCGGCGCCTCGGCCAACACGGAATTCTTCGATCGCTATTTCACGCTGCTGTTCAAGATCAACCTGATCGTCGGCGTGTTGCTGGTCCTGACCATCGGCGCGCTGGCGCTGACGTTGTGGCTGCGGTACCGGCGCGGCAAGTTCGGCACGCGCCTGATGACCAAGCTGGCGGTGTTCTTTGGCGTGGTGGGCGTGCTGCCGGGCGTGCTGATCTACCTGGTCTCGCTGCAGTTCGTGTCGCGCAGTATCGAGTCGTGGTTCGACGTGCGCGTGGAGACTGCGCTCGAAGCGGGCCTGAACCTGGGGCGCTCCACCATCGACACCTCGCTGGCCGATCTGCAGGGCAAGGCGCGCCTGATGGCCGAGCAGCTCAGCGGCGCATCCGGCATTGCCACCTCGCTGCAGCTCAACCGCCTGCGCGAACAGTACGGCGTGGAGGAGGCAGCGATCTTCACCGGCAGCGGCCGCGTGCTGGCCACCGCGTCGAACAGCTATGCCACGCTGGTGCCCGACCTGCCGTCCGGCGTGCTCGCCGAGCAGGCGCGCCTGGCAGGCGGATATGCGGCTGTCGAAGGCGGCACGGATCCGGCCGTCGACGGACAGCGTCCCGAACGTGTCGACAGCAGCCACTTGTATCGCCTGCGCGTGATCATTCCGCTGGGTACCGCCACCGGTGCCGAAGCCACCGCAACGGCCGCAGCCAGCGCCCCGGGCGCACCCCGCATGGCGGCGCCGAAGCCGCGCTGGGCCGGCTCGGGGCTGTCGGTGGAGCGTCGCCCGGAAGATTCGCCGTCGAGCGGCTTCGGCCTGGTGGGCGAGACCGTGCGCGAGGAACGCTACCTGCAGGTCGTGCATCCGGTGCCCGCGGTGCTGGCGCGCAATGCCGATGAAGTCCAGCGCGCGTACCAGGAGTACCAGGAAAAGGCGCTGGGCCGCACCGGCCTGCGCAAGATGTATATCGGCACGCTGACGCTGACACTGTTCCTGGCCGTCTTCATCGCGGTGATGCTGGCGCTGCTGCTGGGCGGCCAGCTTGCGCGGCCGCTGCTGATGCTGCTGCAGGGAACGAAAGAGGTGGCCGAGGGCGATCTCTCGCCCAAGCGCGAGCTCAAGAGCCGCGACGAGCTAGGCATGCTCACGCAGCAGTTCAACCAGATGACCCGCCAGCTCGCCGAAGCGCGGCTGGCCGTCGAGGAAAACCGCACGGCGCTGGAGCAATCGAAGGCATACCTGGAAAGCGTGCTGCAGAACCTCACCGCGGGCGTGCTGGTATTCGACCGCCGCTTCGTGCTGATCACCGCCAACCCCGGTGCCGAGCGTATCTTCCGCCAGCCCTTCGGCGCGGTGCTGGGCCTGCCGGTCGATCATATTCCCGGCATGGGCCCCTTCGGCGAGATTGTGCGGCAGGCTTTCTCCGAGCAGAACACCAGCGAAGTGCTGGGCGGCGCCGAGCACTGGCAGAAGCAGATCGAGCTGCCGCAAGGCCACGAGGAACAGCCGCTCACGCTGCTGGTGCGCGGCGCGCGCCTGCCCGGCGGCGAACGCGACGAGCCCGGCTACGTGGTGGTGTTCGACGATATTTCCGATGTGATTTCCGCTCAACGCTCGGTGGCGTGGGGCGAAGTCGCGCGACGCCTTGCACACGAGATCAAGAATCCGCTCACGCCGATCCAGCTGTCGGCCGAGCGGCTGCAGATGAAGCTCTCGCCCAAGCTCGAAGGCAGCGACGCCGATGTGCTCAAGCGCGGCGCCGCGACCATCGTCAACCAGGTGGCCGCCATGAAGCGGATGGTCGACGACTTCCGCGACTACGCGCGCACCCCGCCCGCGGTGCTGCAGTCGCTGCAGCTCAACAGCCTGGTGGCGGACGTGCTGCATCTGTACGGCATCGACGATCCCGCCGTGCACGAACATCCGGTGATCCATGCGTCGCTGGATGCCGACCTGCCCGAGATCAAGGGCGATCCGACCCAGCTGCGCCAGGTCATCCACAACCTGCTGCAGAACTCGCAGGACGCCGCAACGGAGAACGTCGCCGCCGGTAGGGGCGCGCCCCATATCGCTCTGCACACCGAGACTGTAGAATACAAAGATTCTGCCGGCGAAAGCCGTCAGGCCGTCAAGCTAACCATTGCGGATAACGGTCCCGGTTTCGCGCCACGCATCCTGAGTCGTGCGTTCGAGCCGTATGTGACCACCAAAGCCAAGGGCACGGGTCTCGGGCTTGCAATGGTAAAAAAGATCATTGACGAACACGGCGCGCGCATCGAACTGCGCAATCGCATGGAAGGCAGCGAGCATGCCGGTGCACTGATCTCGATCCTGTTCGTTAAACTGGCATAGTCAACATGGCGGTCCAACTCCGGAACGCTACGGTGGGGTTAAGAGGGGAAGTATGGCAACCATCCTCGTAGTCGATGACGAAATGGGAATCCGGGAACTGCTCTCGGAGATCCTCAGCGATGAAGGCCATGTGGTCGAGGTCGCGGAAAACGCTCAGCAGGCGCGCGAGTATCGCGCGGGTGCCACCCCGGATCTCGTGCTGCTCGATATCTGGATGCCCGATACCGACGGCGTCAGCCTGCTCAAGGAATGGTCGGCGCAAGGCCAGCTCACGATGCCTGTCATCATGATGTCCGGTCACGCCACCATTGACACGGCCGTCGAGGCAACCAAGATCGGTGCCCTGAATTTCCTTGAGAAGCCGATCGCGCTGCAGAAGCTGCTGTCGGCAGTGGAGCAGGGCCTCGCACGCGGCGTCGAACGTCCACGCGCGGCACCGGCCACGGCAGCAGCGCCTGCCATATCGCCTGTCGCCGAGCACGGATCGGAGCAGGCCGCTGCCGCCGAAGCGTCAGCGGAAGCTGCGCCCAACGGCAGCCCCGCCCGCCTGCCCGAGGCGGAAATGCACTTCTCGTTCGACATGCCGCTGCGCGAAGCGCGCGACCTGTTCGAGCGCGCCTACTTCGAGTATCACCTGCTGCGCGAACACGGCAGCATGACCCGTGTTGCCGAGAAGACCGGGCTGGAGCGTACCCATTTGTACCGCAAGCTCAAGCAGCTCGGCGTGGAACTGGGCCGCAACAAACCCGAGCCCGCCGAGCAATGAAGCAGTGACGCGTCGGGCGCTTGACCAACGCAAAAAGCGCTGTTATAGTTTCGCTTCTTTGGCCCGGTAGCTCAGTCGGTAGAGCAGAGGATTGAAAATCCTTGTGTCGGCGGTTCGATTCCGTCCCAGGCCACCAGAATTGAAAAGCCCGACTCGAACGAGTCGGGCTTTTTGCTTTCTGCGTTCCCTTCTTCTGCGCTCTATTCTCCTGCCTCGTCCCTCAGCCAGCACGCACGTGACAAACACATGTCCGCAATGAACGTCGTGCGGCACCAACAGTCCCGGCCGGGCTAACCCAGATCTAAAAATCTTCTACTTGGCGGCCGATATATGTATCTCTACGATTGCCTGACGTAGCGGAGTAACGGGCCAGCGCGCGCGCATAAGCGCGCAGCCCTGAATCAGGGTGTCCTACAGGGGTCAATATGAAAACGCTAACTGAGGCCGGGGCCGCCTGGCCTGAGCTCGAAGCCAGCGAACGCGGGATCTGGAAAAGCACGATCGCCGCCGCCAGCCAGGCGCTAGGCGCCGCGAGCCGCGTGCAGCAAGCGGTCGGGCAGACGCTGAAGCTGCAGCGAAAGATCCGCGACCTGCGCGACGAGCTGCACAAGATGGAGGCCGAGCGCGACGTCTATCGCGAGCTCCATGCCCGCACGGTGGATGAGCTGCACCAGGCGGTGGATCGCAGTCCGGCCGAGATCAAGCGCCTGCGCGCGGAGACCGAGGCGCTGCAGATTCGTCACCGCGCCTACAAGCTGCTGGTCCAGCATTATGCCCGCCTCGGCGTGAGCATCGATCCGACAGTGTTCTCCGAGCAGCGCAGCCGCGTGCAGCAGCACATCCTGTTCCAGCGCCGCAAGGGCATTCCCGTTTCGCAGATCACCGTCGACGATATCGCGTTCCTGCTGCGATAACGTGCCGGCGTTGTCATGCCGTCGGGGCCTGGGACCCGCCGGCATCCTCGCTCGCGTGAACGCTGTCGTCGTTGACGACACGGTTGCGGCCGTGCGTCCTGGCGTCATAGAGGCGGCGGTCCGCGATCGCAACAGGGCTTGGGGCATGATTTCGCTATCGGTGCGGCCTCGGCCACGCCGACGGAGATGGTGAAGGCCCCGCACACCCGGCAATAGCCACGCCTGCATTACCATGGCATTGCCGCCCCACGCGCCTTCCTACCCCTGCCCCTGCCCGCCATGTTCGATATCCAGAACTACTACAGCTTCCTGCTCGCCATCCTGGTCTTCCAGTTGATCCCCGGCCCCGGCACCATCGCCATCCTCAATGCGACCGCGCGCAACGGCATCGGCGCCGGCATGGGCGCGGTAACGGGCACCCTGCTGGGCGACCTCACGTACATGATCGCGGCCGTGGCCGGGCTGGCGGCGGTGATGAAGGCCAATCCGATGCTGTTCCACGGCCTGCAATGGTTCGGTGCGGCCTACCTGTGCTGGATGGGGATCCGGTTGCTGCGCGCACGGATCTCGTCCGTCCCCGCGGCGCCCGAGCCGGAAAAGACGGCGCGGGTGTACCTGCGGCAGGGCCTTGCCGTGAGCCTGACCAATCCGAAGGTGATCCTGTTCTTCGTGGCCTTCTTCCCGCTGTTCCTGCGCCCGGATTCGCCGCCGGTCACGCTGGCGGCCATGATGGTCCATGTCACGCTGATCAGCTTCCTGTACCAGGCAGGGCTGGTGCTGGCGGGCAATGTGATCGCGCGCAGGCTGAAGGCGCTGCCGTTTGCACGCAAGGTTGCGACCCGGCTGGCCGGCGTCGCGCTGGTGGGCTTCGGTATCAGGCTGGCGGCGAGCAACCGCTGAGCACGGATTCGATACTTGCCGTCCATTCACAACAACCTGGCAGCGCATTGACGGTGCGGGGGAAGACGCGGAACACTGCGCGCTCGCGCATCAAGCGCGGAGCCAACCGTATTCCACCCCCGATCGAGGCGTCGTCTCAGGCGACGTTGAACATCTGCCGCTGCCAGCCTTTCCTCCTGTCTTTCCCGCGCTGAATCCGTGCCGCGCCATGTGGCACTCGTCCATTCGCGCGATCCCGTCTTCATGCCGCACGGAGGCGCAGCAGTGAGTACGCTCGCGCGCCGGCTGGTAGCCGAAGGACTGGGTACGGCGCTGCTGGTGGCCGTGGTGGTGGGCTCGGGCATTCGTGCCGAGCGGCTGGCGGCCGGCGATATTGCACTGGCGCTGCTGGCCAATTCGCTTGCGACCGGAGCAGGACTGGTGGCCTTGCTGGTGTCGCTGGGCCCAGTATCGGGCGGGCATTTCAATCCGGTGGTAAGCCTGTCGGCGCTGGTGCAGGGAGCGCTGTCGCCGCGGGATGCGCTGCGCTACGCGCTGGTGCAGATCCTCGGCGGGATGGCCGGCGTGCTGGCTGCCCATGCGATGTTCGGCGAGCCGGCGCTGGCGTGGTCTGGCCATGCGCGCACCGGCGCACCGATGTGGTGGAGCGAGTTCCTGGCCACCTTCGGCCTGGTCGGCGTGGGCATCGGCACGCTGCGCAGCCGGCCGGGGCTGGTGCCGTTCGTGGTGGCTGGCTATATCACCGCGGGATACTGGTTCACGTCGTCGACGTCGTTCGCCAATCCGGCGCTGACCATCGCCTGCGCGCTGACCGATACCTTTACCGGCATCCGTCCGGTGGACGTGCCGGGTTTCGTGCTGGCGCAGATCGGCGGCGGACTTAGCGCGACGCTGGTGTTCCACTGGCTGTTCCGCCAGCAGGCGCCGGTGCGCACGGGCTCAGCCGCGGGAACCCCCGGCAAGTCCGCATGGCGCAGGCCCGGGGAACCGGCGGCTACCAGCGCCGATTGAGCTGGACGCCGAAGATCGAGCCGCTGGTCTGGGTGGCCCAGGCGTCGGCCGGCGCGGTAAAGGCGATGCCCTCCACGTCGCTGGCGCGGCTGTAGGTATAGAACGCGCGCAGGTTGGCGTTGCCGGCCGATTTGCCCAGCGTCAGCGTCGGCGCCACCGTCAGTGCGGTACGCTGGCCGCCCGCCCCGAACCCGGACGAGATCTGGTCGTGCGCGACTTCGAATGTCAGCCTGAACTGGTCGCTGGCCACGTAGGCCGGCCGGATGCGGGTGGCAGCCCACTGCAGCGTACCCACCGGCGAGCGGTCGAGCTGCAGGCTGGACTCGACCGATCCGCCAATTCCCGAGCGGCCCTTCCATTCCAGCGATTCGGCCACGCGCATGCGCGACAGCGCCGGGCCCATGCCGGAATAGCCGGTCATGGCCGCGCGCGAACCCGAGCCGAACTGCAGGCCCAGCCGGTTGGTGCCGGCCAGTATGCCTTTCTGCTCGTGCAGGGCGGACGCCCACCACGCGCCGCCGTCATCGGCCAGCGTGGGCTGGGCCTCGACCCGCGTGAAGCCGAGCTGAACCGATCCCTTGTCGTTGGTCTCGATCGGCGCCGTGCGCACCGAGTGATAGCTGGGCAGGTTCGCCCCGTTCTGGTCGTTGCGGGCCGTGTACTGGTAGTTGAAGCCGACGCCCCCGATCACGCGCGCATTGTCCACGCCAAAGCGCATGGCCGCGGAATTGGGCGGGAGCAGGCCGGACGACATCAGGAACGGCGAGCTGTCGCGGCGGCCGGCCCACATGGTGGCGCCGTCCAGCACCGAAAGGCCGCTCACAGCCGTATAGAACTGCGGTACCAGCGCATAGGGGTCGACAGCGGCAGGGCGGCCATTCACCGAAGTGGCATCGGTACCCTTGGCCTGCGCGACCAGCATGACCTGGGCGCCGCCGTCGAGGTCGAGCACGGATTCGCGGATCTTGACCTCGCCCGTGCTGCTGCAGGCCAGTCCGTGGCCGATGCCGGTGGATAGCGCGCCGCCGGCACAGGCGCGCATCGTAGCGTCCCGATCTTCCGCGGCGGCACGGCCGCTGTAGCTCAGGCGCCAGACGGAATCGACGGCCGCATCATCGGCCGGCAACTGGGACCGCAGGACCGGCGGTGCATCCGAGGGCGGGGCATCCGCGTCTGCATTGCCGGCAGCTGATTCTCCGGCCACCTTCGGCTGTACGGGCTCGGCCTGGAACTCGCCCAGGCGCGGCGGAAACAGCACAACTGGCGGAGGGGGTGGAGGAGGCGGTTCCGGCGGCCCGACAAAGGCGTCTTCGGCAGCCGTTGCGGCTACGGTGGCCGGCGCGGCGCCGGGTACACTTGCCGGCGCCGCCGGGACAGGTGCACCGGCAGTCAGTCCGGCGCCCGCAATCAGTGCCGCCAGCGGGTCTTCCTGTGGGGCTGCGGAGTCAGCCTTGGACACCAGCCGGGCAGGTGCGGTGGCGGCAGCCGGCGCGGCCACTGTCAGCCCTGTGCCAGGCCCGATACGCGGTGGCTCGAGGCCAGACGGCGTATTCTGCGCCGCGCACGCACCGAGCCCCCAGGCCGCCAGAACGGCAAATCCGAGACGGCGGCGGGGCAGGCGGCGAGGAAGGGCGGTAAGGGTTACTGGCAACATGCAACTTCAGCACCGGAGTATGGCAAATGGCAATCCTCCGGAAGGGCTCTGTTTTTATCAGCCGCACAATTTGACTGCAAGCCGGGTTACAAAATCCATCATCGTTTTCGTCTTCTCACAATACGAAAACTCCGAAACGAAATCTCTCCGGTGCAACCGCTCCGGTGTTCGGCAGGACACGGCGAAATGGACACAAATCCGGCGAAAGACTAGCGAAAACCCGCACTTCCGCATGGCCCCGTGCCGAAAGGGTCACCGCTATAATCGGCTGGCTTGTCTTTCGGATAAGACAGCCCTGGCCTGTTACGAACCGGTGTCACCGCACCTGTCAGGCACTTCAGGGTCCCACCGCAATGGCCCCCGTCCGTAACAGGCTCAGCGTTGCGCACCGCTTCCGTATCCCGGCGGCGGCGCGTCACGGTCTGGCAAGTGGCGTCATGGCGCCTGCGCCTGCATCCGCACCAATATCTATAACGAGGAGAAGTCGAGATGGAACGTCGTTCCTTTCTGTTGAAAGCATCGGCCGTGGCCGCCACCGGGGCGCTTGCCGCCTGCGGCAAGGGTGAAGAAAAGGCAGCGCCCGCCGCAGCAAGCGGCCCCGCCGCCCCGGCGGTGGTCGGCAGCAACCCGGCCGTGGAATGGCGCCTGGCTTCGAGCTTCCCGAAGTCGCTCGACACCATCTTCGGCACTGCCGAGCTGCTGTCCACCCGCGTCAAGGAACTGACCGACGGCAAGTTCAACATCAAGGTCTTCGCCGCCGGCGAAATCGTGCCGGGACTGCAGGTGCTGGACGCGGTGCAGAACAACACCGTGCAGCTCGGCCACACCGCCGGCTACTACTACTTCGGCAAGAACCCGACGCTATGCTTTGACACCACCATCCCCTTCGGCCTGACCGCGCGCCAGCAGAACGCGTGGATGCTGCAAGGCAACGGCATGAAGCTGCTGCGCGAGTTCTTCAAGGAATACAACGTCGTCAACTTCCTGGGCGGCAATACCAACGCGCAGATGGGCGGCTGGTTCCGCAAGGAAATCAAGACCGTGGCCGACCTGCAGGGCCTGAAGTACCGGATCGCCGGGTTTGCCGGCGTGGTCCTGTCGCAGCTAGGCGTGGTGCCGCAGCAGATCGCCGGCGGCGACATCTACCCGGCGCTGGAAAAGGGCACCATCGACGCGGCCGAGTGGGTGGGCCCGTACGACGATGAAAAGCTCGGCTTCTACAAGGTGGCCCCGTACTACTATTACCCGGGCTGGTGGGAAGGCAGCGCCCAGCTGTCGTTCTATGCCTCGGCATCGGAGTACGAAAAGCTCCCCGCGCTGTACAAGCGCGCGCTGGAAACCGCCACCATCGAGGCGCACACCAACATGATGGCCAAGTACGACACGGTCAACCCGCAAGCGCTGGCCCGTCTGCTGGAAAACGGCGTGAAGCTGCGCCCGTTCTCCAAGGAAATCATGGAAGCCTGCTTCAAGGCGACGCAGGACGCCTACGCCGCCGAAACCGCCAAGAACCCGTCGTTCAAGAAGATCTATGACGACTGGCGCGTGTTCCGCAACAATGAGGCCGCGTGGTTCAACGTGGCCGAGCAGGCGTTCTCGCAATTCAGCTTCTCGCACAAGCTGTAAGCAGTGCGCGCCGGCACGGCCGGCCCGAAGGGAAACCCCATGCTTTCGCCGGACATGGGGTTTTTTATTGTCTGGCATGCCAGTTCGCCAAGCCATACGCGCTTTTGCGCCCGCCGGTAGAATCGCGCGCATCTACCGGAATTCCCTATGCAAATCGGCATCCTCTACGCACTCCTGGCCTACATCATCTGGGGGCTGCTTCCGCTGTATATCAAGTCGCTGCACGGCATCGCGCCGGCGGAGATCCTGCTGCACCGGATGGTGTGGTCGCTGGTGTTCCTGGGCATCATCCTGGCCGGGCGCCGGCAATGGAGCTGGCTCGGGAAAGTGATGAAAGACCGGCGCCTGCTGGCCGGCTTCACGGCGAGCGCCGCGCTGCTGTGCGGCAACTGGTTCCTGTATATCTGGGCGGTGTCCGCGAACCGCGTGGTGGATGCCAGCCTGGGCTATTTCATCAATCCGCTGTTCAGCGTGCTGCTCGGCGTGGTGTTCCTGCACGAACGGCTGCGGCCGGCGCAGTGGCTGTCGATCGCCGTAGCTGCGGCCGGCGTGATCTGGCTGACCGTGGCAGCCGGCCAGTTGCCGTGGATTGCGCTGGCGCTGGCGGCAACCTTCGGCGGCTACGGCCTGCTGCGCAAGACCGGGGCGCTGGGCGCGCTGGAGGGGCTGTCGCTGGAGACCCTGCTGCTGTTCCCGCTGGCTGCCGCCGCGCTTGGCTACCTGCTCTTCACCGGCCAGGACGGCTTTACGCACGCAGCACCAGGTACGCAGTTCCTGCTGCTGATGGCCGGGCCGGTCACGGCGGTGCCGCTGCTGTTCTTTGCCGCAGGCGCGCGGCGGATTCCGCTGTCATTGCTGGGATTGCTGCAATACACCGGGCCGACCCTGCAACTGCTGCTGGGCGTGTGGCTCTGGCACGAACCCTTTCCTGCGCAAAAGCAGATCGGCTACGCGCTGATCTGGATTTCGCTGGCGATGTATGCGGCGGAAGGGCTGTGGATGAGTGCGCGACAGAAGCCCTCCGCCATCAATGCGGGTAATGAACCCACTTAGAATTTGCGATCGATGATTTGTTGCGTAGATGGTTTTCAGTACCTTACGTGCAAGATCCGGACTCCATGGCATCGACGATCCCCGGCAGAACGCCGAAAATTATTGGCGTGACTGATTAATCCATAGATTCAGAAGCAAGCACCATTCGTGGAGTCGATAGAAAGGACGCCACCAGCCCCCGAATGAACGCCGATAGCCCGACCTCCGCCGCCCAGCCAGTCCAGCGCAAGATCATCCATTGCGATTGCGACTGCTTCTACGCCTCGGTCGAGATGCGCGACGATCCGTCGTTGCGCGGGCGGCCGCTGGCTGTAGGCGGTTCGCCTGACCGCCGCGGCGTGATTGCCACCTGCAACTACGAGGCGCGCGCGTTCGGCGTGCGCTCGGCGATGTCTTCGGCCCAGGCGGTCAAGCGCTGCCCCGGCCTGCTGATCGTGCGGCCGGCCATGGACAAGTACCGCGAGGTTTCGCGCCGCATCTTTGCCATTTATCGCGAGTACACCGAGCTGGTTGAACCGCTGTCGCTGGATGAGGCGTATCTCGATGTGAGCCGATGCACGCGCCATGACGGCAGCGCCACCCGCATTGCCGAAGAGATCCGGCAGCGCGTGCGAGACGAGGTGGGCGTGACGGTATCGGCCGGGGTCGGCCCAAGCAAGTTCGTCGCCAAGATCGCCAGCGACTGGAACAAACCCGACGGCCTGTTCGTGGTGCGTCCTGGCGCCGTCGACGCCTTCGTGGCCGCGCTGCCGGTGGAGCGCATCCACGGCGTGGGGAAGGTCACCGCCGCCAAGCTCAAGCGGCTGGGCGCCGAGACCTGCGGCGACCTGCGCGAATGGTCGCCCGACCGGCTGCACAAGCAGTTCGGCAGCTTCGGTGCGCGGCTCTACAACCTGTGCCGCGGCGTGGACCATCGCGAGGTCACGCCCGAGCGCGAGCGCAAGTCGATCAGCGTGGAGGAAACCTATCCAGACGACCTGCCCGACCTGCAAGCCTGCCTGGCCGAGCTGGAGCCGCTGATTGCCATGCTGGAGGCCCGCATCGCACGCGCACAGGCACACGACACCATCGACAAGCTGACCGTGAAGCTGCGCTTTTCGGATTTCCGCCAGACCACGGTCGAATGCCGCGGCCATGCGCCAGACCGCCAGACCTATGCCCGGCTGCTGGCCGAAGGGCATGCGCGGCGCGGTTTGCCGGTGCGGCTGCTGGGGGTCGGCGTAGGCACCAGTGATCGCGACGAGGCGCAACTGGTGTTGTTTGATTGACATGGCATTCACGCGATTAATCGATCCAAACAACACTAGTCATCGTCGATTAATCGCGCGAATAATTTGACCAGGCTATTGCAGGTTGCTGCGCATCAGCAGCAGCCACGGCATGTGCGAATTGGTGATGCCGTCGAGCTTGCCGGAGTCGCCCAGCTCGATCTCCTCCATCGACACCGATTGCTGCACGTTGCCGCCGATCGCCTTCACCATGCGTGCGGCCGGATCGACCGAGACCACGATGTCGCAATGCATGGGCGTCGTGCCGAAACCGATCTCCGACACATCCTCCAGGTATTTGTCGTGGCCACGGGCGGCGCAGATGAGGTCACCCGGGCGGGGCATGGCGGGCGTTGGTTCGATATGGAAGGCTGGCGCCGGCAGGATGCCGTCACGCGCATCCACCACGTACATGGAATGGGACTGACCGGTCAGGAACTGGCGGTCGTCCAGCCCTGCCTTGCGCAGCACCCATGAAATGAAGACGGCCGACCACGCCCACGCGCCTTGCGTGACCTGCTGGCACGAAGGCGCCTCGCCGACGATCCCCCAGTAGCGCCGCGCCAGCTTGCAGCCCAGCGGCGTGGCTTCCATGCCCGTGCCATCCGGGAAGCTCAGGCATTCCGGGCCCCGGCCATCATGATCGAACTCGGTATCGGCTGACGTCCGGGGCGCAGAACCAGGTGCGGCGGCATTGCTGTTGGCACCCGCCTGGCTGTCAAACGACGCCTCCATGCCGGGCGGCACCGGCTCGGGCAGCGGACTGAAGGTGACGCAAGAGCTATCGTCGCGGCCCAGCCGCACGGTCTGTCCGCCCCAACGCTGCCACTCCTGGGTGGCGATCTCGATGATCCGCTCGCGCGGGGTGGCGCCAGGTCTGGTCACGGGCCGTTCCGTGTCGGGCAGCGGCGCTGCTTGCGGGCGCACGGGCTCGCTGATGGTGGTGCAGGCACTCAGCAATGCGAGGGCCGCCGCGGCGCACAAGGCCTGTGGAGAAAACTGTGGAATCGCTTGTGGAAAGCGCTGTGTATAAGGCTGTGGAGATCTGCGCTGCTGCAGTCGGGGAAACATGGAAGCCCCACGAAGCACGGAGTCCGCTCAGCCCTTGAACAGCCGTGGCTGGACGCCGGTTGGAAGACCTGGCTGGCCGCTATTCCGTCGGGCTGGCCAGTGGTGTAGCGAATACTTCGGAAATCGAGGACAAGTACTGTGGATAACGTCCCCCGCCTGGCGCTCGCCTGCGCCCTCGGGCACCGGGCGGCGGCATGGCGGGGTCATACAAACCGGGCTGTCGGAACGGCCCGCCAGGATCACTGGTTCACGGCGTCCTTGAACTTCTGGCCAGCCTTGAACTTCACGGTCTTGGCCGCTTCCACCTTGATTTCTTCACCAGTACGCGGGTTGCGCGCCATGCGCTCGCCACGCTCGCCCTTGCTGAACGTGCCAAAGCCGATCAGGCTCAGCGTGTCGCCCTTCGCAACGGCGTCCATGATGGCCGACAGGGTAACGTTCAGTGCCTGCTCTGCCTTTGCCTTGGTCAGACCGTCCACGCCGGCTGCGATAGCGTCGATCAGTTCGGTTTTCGTCATGCTTCACTCCGTATCGAGTTGATAAAACACAGACGCCCGCCGTGGCCGGCCACGCTTGGCACCGCCCCGGCAAAGACGCCGCGGGCCACATCATACCGTGTCGGGCAAGGCGCACCGCGAACAGATTGTTACGAGGTAGTTTCCGAGGAGCCGCGCCAGTCGGGCTTTCTAAGGCGATGGGCCTCGACAGGGCCATCCAAAGAAACTGGCAAAACGTGATGCCTGAACCGCATAGACACTGGTGGAGCCTGTTTCGGGACAGGAGGCGATCCTGAGGCCTCTGAGGCCCTGGAGCACTGCCGGAGCACCCGGAGTGCTCCAGGCCCGTCCATGGGGCTTCCAGGCCTTCTGCCGGGGCTGTACGAGCCCGGAGAGGCTACGGTCCCCGCAATGGAAGCTGACGTAGCGAGTGACCTGCACTATTGTGCATAGCGCCCAATCGGGCACGTCGTTGCCTCTTCCCGCCCTATTCGCCGCATGCATGGTGCAGGCGAAGCCCTGGCAGCAGTAAACGCGCCTCTGCAATTCCGATTCCCTTTTGGTCGAAGCCTTCCGCATTCGCAAGGCCGTATACGTCCCGCACGCCTCGCTGGAAATGTTTCCACGCCACGTTTACGGCTTCGGCTTACGTGTTCGCGTATACGCCGGCGCGGGGAGAGCCGTGCTGAAAAAAGCAGCCGGGCCGAAGGCCGGCTTTTCGACGGCCGTTTTCCCCGGCGTACCCTTTCTTGCCGATGCCAGGGCGTAGTCCTTTCGGTTTACGTCTTTCTTTTCATGTATACAAATAGTAGTAGTAGGTAAACCAGCCGCTCCGCTGTGGATAACCGCGTAAACCGCTTTTAACTCATGGGTTTACGTAAACGAGAACTACAGGGACCGGATGTTGGGGAAGGTGGATGACTCCGCCTTCGGTATGAGGGGTTGGTCGGAGGCCGTCCGACTTATGCCTGAGCCGTCCCCATGTCAGCCCCAGGCAGCCCACATCCAATCCGGTTGCTTATCCACAGATTTGGGCGGGGTTATCCACATTGGTGGCCGGTGCGGAGCCGGTATACGCCGTGCTTGCCGGATCACCGGCGGGGCCGCGGTATACGTCGCGGAAGGCGTTTGCCTGGCGTATACCGGGGCGCGCGTATACGCACCCGGTGTGCGCCGGTATCATGCCGATCGCGCCGGCACCACCGGCATCCGGTACAACGCAGGCGACCAGGCACGGAAACGCAAATGGCGGAAAAAGCAAAGCGCAAGGAAGACGGGCAGGAAAAGAAGAAGACGGCGAGCGATCGCATCGAAGTGCGCCAGTCGGGCGTGCACGGCAAGGGCGTCTATGCCATTGCCGCGATTGCCGAGGGCGAGCGCGTGATCGAATACAAGGGCGAGCACATCTCGTGGAAGAAGGCGCTGGACCGCCATCCGCACGACCCGAGCGATCCGAATCACACTTTCTATTTCAGCCTGGACGACGGCAGCGTGATCGACGCCAAGTACGGCGGCAATCGCGCGCGCTGGATCAACCACGCCTGCAGCCCCAACTGCGAGGCGCGCGAGAAGAAGGGCAGGGTGTTCATCCACGCGCTGCGCGACATCGCGCCCGGCGAGGAGCTGTTCTATGACTACGGGCTGGTCATCGATGCCCGCTACACCAGGAAGCTGAAGAAGGAGTTCGAGTGCCGCTGCGGCAGCCCGGATTGCCGGGGCACCATGCTGGCGCCGAAGGAAAAGAAGGGCGGGAAGTAATCCGCAGTCGGTCCCCTGCAACGCGGGACGGTTCGCTCAGGCCGCCGGCGCGGCCGCCTCGCAGGGGATCCGGATCACGAAGCGCATGGTGGCGCGGCGCTCCCCGCTGCCGGCATCGCCGGCGGGGGGCGGGACATCTTCGATGCGGATGGTGCCGTGGTGCAGGCCGACGATCTCATGCACGATGGCCAGGCCCAGCCCGGCGCCGGCCGTCGGTGCCGCCTGGGTGCCGCCGGGCAGTTCCGGCGAGCGGTCGCCGCGGAAGAAGCGCTTGAAGACCTCCTCGCGCCGCTGCAGCGGGATGCCGGGGCCATTGTCTTCCACCATCACCACCGCCATGCCGCGATGGCCCAGCGCCTCGCCGCCGGCGCGCACGGTGATGCGCCCGCCGGCCGGCACATATTTCACCGCGTTGTCGATCAGGTTGGAGAGCGCCTCGCGCATCAGCAGGCGGTTGCCGCGCACCACGGCGGGCGAGCCGCCGGTGAAGGTCGGTCCCGGCAATACCTCGAAGCCCAGGTCCACGTGCCGCGCGAGCGCCTGCGGCACCCACTCGGCGCCGGTTTCGAAGGCCAGCTCAGCGAGGTCGAAATGCTCGACCGGGCCCAGCCGCTCCAGCGACAGCCCGGGCTCGGCCCGGGCCAGCGACAGCAGCTGGTTGGACAGCCGCACCGCGCGGTCGGCCGCAGTCTGTAGTTCGCGCAGGGCGTGGCGCGCCACTTCCAGCGAATCCGCCTCCACCGCGCGGTCCGCATGCAGCTTCACGGCCGTCAGCGGCGTGCGCAGCTGGTGGGCGGCATCGGCGATGAACTTGCGCTGCGCATCAAGCGCATCGCGCAGGCGCGACAGCAGCGCGTTCAGGCCGCGGATCAGCGGCGCCACCTCGGCAGGTACCTGGGTCTCGTCCAGCGCCGCCAGCGAACGGGCGGTCTGGCGATTGAGCTTGTCGGTCAGGATCTGCAGCGGCACCAGCTCTTCCTTGAGCACGTGCGACAGGATCAGGCTGCCGACCAGCAGCAGCAGGATCAGCGGCACCGACACCGACAACAGGATCTCGTTGGCAGCGGTCTCGCGCCGGTCCAGCAGTTCGGCCACTTCCACCACGATCGGGCCGCGCGTGGCCTTGCCATCCTCGCTGGTGGCGAGCTCGTCCACCGCGGCGCTTGGCAGCATCACCGGCAGCCGTACCGCGCGTACCTGCCGGCCGCTGAACCAGGCGTAGAAGAGCCGGGCGTCGTGCAGCGTGGTCTGGCCGGTGCCGTAGCCCAGCCAGGTGTCCATGCCGCCGATCAGGCCGTCAGGGCCGTGGATGCGCCAGTAGATGCGGTCGGTGCCTTCGGCCTCGACCAGCGTCTGGGCGATCATCGGGATGTCATGCTCGAGCCGCGGGCCGGCAATGCGGATCTGCTGGGCGATGTTGTTGGCCACGCCATAGAGGGCGCGGTCGAATACCTGCGTGGTGTAGTGGGCAGCCAGCCAGTAGGAGAGCGAACCGCTGGTCAGCACCAGCGCGAACAGCGGCGTGGCCAGCGCGCGCAGCAGGTGCACGCGCAGGCTCGGGTTCGGCGCGGTGCGCGGCGGCTGGGCGGGACGCGGGGCGGGCTCCGCGGCGGGCCGGGAAGGCCGGGATCGGGGCCACATGGCTCGTTTGTTCATCTACGCGCAGCGGACCGGTCCGCGCGGCGGCGCGGCATCATTGGCCGGCGCGCATCTGCAGCAGGTAGCCGAAGCCGCGCACGGTCACGATCTCGACATCGCTCTCTTCGAGCTTCTTGCGCACGCGGTGCACATAGACCTCGATGGCGGTATCGCCCACGGTATCGCCGCCTTCGCCGGCAGGATGGGCAAAGGTGGCTAGGTGGTCCTGCAGCTGCGCCTTGCTGACCACACGGCCCTGGCGCTGCAGCAGCAGCTCCAGTACGGCGAACTCGCGCGGCGACAGCTCCAGCGGCTTGCCGTCGATGAACATGCGGCGGTCGTTGCCCGACAGGCGCAGGCGGCCGAGGCGCACGTCGCGCTCGGGTGCGGCCTCGCCGTGCTGGCTGCGGCGCAGCAGCACGCGCACGCGCGCTTCCAGCTCGGGCAGGGCGAAGGGCTTGACCAGATAGTCGTCGGCGCCGGCGTTCAGGCCGGAGAGCTTGTCCTCGAGCTCATCGCGCGCGGTCAGGATGATGACGGGGGTAGTGCGGTTGCGGGCGCGGTAGCGCGCCAGCAGCGTCATGCCGTCGATGCCGGGCAGGCCGAGATCGAGGATGACCAGGTCGTGCTGCTCGCGCAGCAGGTGTTCGGTGGCGTAGACGCCGTCGTGGACCACGCGCACCTGGTGGCCGGCGCGGGACAGGCCGGCTTCGACGCCGCTGGCAATCTGGCGGTCGTCCTCGATCAGCAGGATACGCATGGCAGTTCGGGGTGGACGTTGGGCATGGCTGGGCAGGGGACGTCGCGCGCACTCCGGCGCGCAAGCCTGCGGCAGATTGTACAGGGCGAAGCGTCCGCCTTCCTTTCGGTTTCCCTACAGCCCGGCCAGCCTGGCCGTCACTCCTGGCGCAACGACGCCGCGGCGCGCTCGATGAAATGCGCCAGGTCGATGTCGCGCCGGGTCAGGCCGTTGGCATCGTGCGTGGACAGCGTGATGTCGACCCGGTTGTAGACATTGAACCATTCCGGATGATGGTCCGACTTCTCGGCCTGGATGGCCACGCGCGTCATAAAGGCGAAGGCGGCGTTGAAGTCGGCGAACGAGAAGCGTTTGTGGATGGCATCGCGGTCCATGAGCTGGGCCCAGCCGGGCAGGTCGGCGAGCAGCGTGGCACGTTCCTGGTGGGAGAGCGGGGAAATGGGCGTCATGATGGGCTCGATCTGAAGTCGGGATTAAACGGATAGCCGGCCCGCCCTTCCGAGTTTGCGGAGGGCTTGCAGGCATTGTTTCACAAAGCACCGCGCCGCGCGGGGAAGCGCGCGGCGGGTTGGGGAAACCAGTGGGGGATTGAGCGCTCGCTCAGATGTCGTCGCTGTCGCTCCAGCCTTCGCGGTTGCCGACGTTGAGCACCACATCGCCTTCGGCGACATCGCCGGCAGCCAGCGTGGGCAGGGCGCGCAGTTCTTCGTACAGCGGCGCGAAGTCGGGGCGGGTGGCGTCGAACAGCTGCTCGAAGCTGTCGATCACGAAGTACGTCTTCTGGAACGTGTCGATGCGGTAGCGCGTGCGCATGATGCGGCGCACATCGAAGCCGATGCGGTTGGGGCTGGCCGAATCCAGGCTGTAGATCGACTCGCCCTGGCTCGACAGGATGCCGGCGCCATAGATGCGCAGGCCTTGCGGCGTGCGGATCAGGCCGAATTCGACGGTGTACCAGTACAGGCGCGCCAGCATGTCGAGCGCGCCCATGCCGGCCGCCTTCAGGCCGCCCTTGCCGTAGGCTTCCATGTAGTCGGCAAAGACCGGGTTGATCAGCAGCGGCACATGGCCGAACACGTCATGGAAGCAGTCCGGTTCCTGCAGGTAGTCCAGCTGCTCGGGCTTGCGCATCCACCAGCTGGCCGGGAAACGGCGGTTGGCCAGGTGTTCGAAGAAGACTTCGTCCGGCACCAGGCCCGGCACGGCCACGATCTGCCAGCCGGTGGCGCGCATCAGGGTCTCGTTGAGCTGCTCGAAGTCCGGCACGCGGTCCTTTTCCATGCCGAGCGTGGCCAGGCCTTGCAGGAACTCGTCGCTCACGCGCCCTTGCAGCATCGCGGCCTGGCGCTCGTAAAGCTTGCGCCAGACGGCGTGGTCGGTGCTGGTGTAGCGGTGCACCGGCTGGGCGATAGTGAAGTCGGGGCGCAGTTCCTGGCCGGACAGCAGGCCGGCGTCGAACTGTTCCTTCAGCTTGTCGGTCATGGTGCCCTGGAAGGCGCCGTCAAATTGCGCGGGTGCGTCCTGCGCGACTGCGGTGGCGGACATGGATCCTGTCTCCTGGTATTCGGTAACACCGCTGATGCGGATTTACTGCGTAGTTTAGTCATCTGCTGCTGCAAACAGGCCGCATAAACGGCTTGGTTTCGTCGGGTGATGCATATAATCTGCGTAGATCTGATCACGAATGCGGGATTTGCGTATGAACGCCCAAAGTCTTTCCCTGGATCACTTCGACCTGGCCCTGATTGCGGCGCTGCAGGCCGACGGACGTTCCACCCACCAGCAGCTGGCCGAGCGCGTGCACCTGTCTCCCAGCCAGGTCGGCCGGCGCCTGGCCCGGCTGGAGGCCGATGGGGTCATTACCGGTTACCGGGTCAGCCTGTCATCGCAGGCGCTGGGCCTGGGCGTGCTGGTGTTCATCAGCGTCAAGCTCGCGCACCACGGCGACACCATGGTTGAACGGTTCCGCGAAGAAATCCTGCTGCTGGAAGAAGTGCAGGAGTGCTACTCGGTGGCTGGCGAGGCCGACTACCTGATCCGCGTGGTCGTGCCCGACCTGCCCATGCTGGCCGAATTCACCATGAAGCGGCTGATGCGGGTGCCCGGCGTGGAGAGCGTGCGTTCCAACATCGTGCTGACCGCGCTGAAGTCCGAAGGCGCGCTGCCACTGTCGCACCTGCGTTGAATCTTTTGTCGGGACACTGCAGGTTTGCGTGCCGGTCTTGCACTCCTAATGCGTGCATGTCACCCTCGCCGGGTGCCGTAACCGGAGGATGGCAGGATGATGGGAATCGTCGCTCGAGCTGATCGGAAACTTGGCCTGGCAATCATGCTGGGGTGCCTGGCCATGCCGGCCGCCGACGCGCTGGCCGCGCAGGTGACCCGCTTCTCCCCCGAGGGAACGGTTCCTCAGGTACGCCAGGTGGCGATCCGCTTCGACGAGGACATGGTGCCGATGGGCGACGTCCAGGCAGCAGCGCCCGCGGCGCTCTCCTGTACCGGCGCCAATACCGCGGGGCAGGGCCGGTGGGTCGACGCGAAGAACTGGGTGTTCGATTTCGAGCGCGACCTGCCGCCGGGCGTCACGTGTTCGGTGCGGATGTCGGCGAGCTTGCGCAGCGTGGCCGGCAAGGCCTACGCCGGCAAGCCCGAGTACCGCTTCGAGACCGGCGGCCCGACCGTGATCGCCAGCCGGCCCGCCGGCGGCCAGATCGAGGAAGACCCGGTCTTTGCGCTGCGCTTCAACGGCGCGGCAACGCCGGCTTCGGTGCGCGAGCACGCCTGGTGCCAGGCACAGGGCCTGGGCGAACGCATCCCAGTGCGCCTGCTGGCTGGCAAGGAGCGCGATGCCGTGCTGGCCGCCATTTACTGGAAGCGTATCGCCAGGGACGCGCCCGACGCCGTGCACCTGCTCGCCTGCCAGCAGCGCCTGCCGGCCGGCGCGCGCATGCAGCTGGTGCTTGGCGCCGGCATTGCCACGCCGTCGGGCATTGCCACGCGCGACGAACGCCGCTTCGACTACACCGTGCGTGAGGCCTTTACCGCCAGCTTCAGCTGCGAGCGCGAACATGCGCAATCGCCCTGCACGCCGCTGCGCCCGATGATGGTCTCGTTCTCGGCGCCGATCTCGCGCAAGATGGCCGAGCACGTGCTGCTGAAGTCGTCGGCCGGCCCGCGCGCGCCGCGGTTCGATCCGGACGCATCGCGCGAGGCCAGCGTGAGCTCGGTCACCTTCGCCCCGCCGTTCGCGGAGAAGGCGGAGTTCACCATCGAGATCCCGAAGGACCTGAAGGACGACAGCGGCCGCACCCTTGCCAACGCCGACCTGTTCCCGCTCAAGGTGGCGACCGCATCGATGCCGCCGCTGGCCAAGTTCTCGGCGGCGCCATTCGGCGTGGTCGAGCGCTTCGGCGAGCTGCCCAAGGGCAAATCGCCGGCCGACTATCCGCCGCTGCTGCCGGTGACGCTGCGCAATGTCGAGGCCGACCTGGCGGTGCGTGGCTTGCAGGCGCAGGCCGGCACCGTGCTGAAGCTGAAGGTCGACGACGATACCGCCGTCATGCGCTGGCTGGGCGCGGTGCGCCGCCTGCACGAGACCAGCTGGACGCGTAATGAGCTTGATGCCGTGCTGGCCGGCCGCTCGCCGTATGGCGTGAACAATCCGCGCAACGCGCCTTCCATCGAATCGCGTTCGGTATCGCTGCTGGAACGCGCACCGGGCGTGCAGAAGCTCGCCGTGCCGAAGCCTTCCGGCGATGCGCCGCGTCCGTTCGAGGTGGTCGGCATTCCGCTGCCAGAGCCTGGCTTTCACGTGGTCGAGATCGCGTCGCCGATGCTGGGCGAGGCGCTGCTCGGCAAGCGCGCGCCGATGTATGTGCGCACCGCGGCGCTGGTCACCAACCTTGGTGTGCATTTCAAGCTGGGCCGTGGCGATGGCGACGGCAGCATGAGCGGGCTGGCGTGGGTGACTGCACTCGACGACGGCAAGCCGGTGGCCGATGCCGCGATCGCAGTGCGCGCGTGCGATGGCCGCTTGCTGGGCGAGGGCCGTACCGATGCAAGCGGTGTCGCCCGTTTCGCGAAGCTGGAGAGCGTGCGCAATGGTGCGTGCGACCAGAACGGCCTGTCTGGCTATTTCGTTTCCGCACGGATTGCTGCCGGCCACGTGCAGGCGCGCGGCAAGGCTGACATGGCCTTCGTGATGTCGGACTGGAACAAGGGCATCGAGACCTGGCGCTTTAACGTGCCGACCGATACCAGCCCGATGCAGACCGTGCGCGCGCACACCATCTTCGATCGCACGCTGCTGCGCGCCGGCGAGACGGTGTCGATGAAGCACCTGATGCGTGCCGAGACGGCGCAGGGCTTTGCGCTACCGCCAGACAACCGGCCACTTCCGGCCAAGGTGATCGTCCGCCACGAAGGCAGCGGACAGAGCTACGAGATGCCACTGCAATGGCGCACTACCGCTACCGGTGGCCGCAGCGCGGAAAGCAGCTTCCAGGTACCGCCGTCGGCAAAGCTGGGCGTTTATTCGGTGGAGCTGGAAACGCAGCCGAGGAATGGCGTCGACGTCGATGACGGCACGACGCGCAACTACCTCAGCGGCAGCTTCCGTGTCGAGGCGTTCCGGCTGCCGGTGCTGACCGGTACGCTGCAGGTGTCCGGTCCGCAGGGCAAGTCGGGCGCGGTGGTCGCCCCGGCCGAAGTGCCGGTGGGCGTGGAGATTCATTATGTGTCCGGCGGCGGTGCCGCGGGATTGCCCGTGCGCGTGTCGGCATTGCTGCGGGACAAGTGGGTCGGCTTCCCAGGCTATGACGAGTACTCGTTCACGCCGCCCCGTACGCCGCGTGAGAGTACGACCGGCGACGAGGAAATGGACGAGGACAGCGAGAGCCAGTCACACGACGACGGCCAGAAGCTGATCGCCGACAAGCTGCCGCTGACGCTGGACAAGAACGGCAACGGCAGCGTGACCATCCGCCGCATGCCGAAGACCGATGCGCCGAAGGACATGGTGCTCGAAGCCGGATTTGCCGATCCCAATGGCGAGATCCAGACGCTGCGCCAGACCGTGCCGGTGTGGCCGGCCGCAGTGGTCGCGGGCATTCGCACCGAAGGCTGGGTCTCGGTGAAGCGGAAGCTCGCCGTGCATGGCGTGGTGCTCGATATCCAGGGCAAGCCGGTGGCGGATGCGCCGGTGAAGATCAACGCGCGGGCGCGCATCACCACCTCGGCACGCAAGCGCGTGGTGGGTGGCTTCTATCGCTACGACAACCGCAGGGAAAGCCGCGACCTGGGCACCGTGTGCGAGACACGTACCGATGCGCAGGGCCGCGCGCGCTGCGACATCTCGCTAGACCAGGCGGGTCAGGTGGAACTGGTGGCCAGCGCGCGCGACAAGGACGGTCGCACCGCGCAGGCGGCTGCCACGGTCTGGGTGACGCGGCAGGGCGAACTGTGGTTCGGCGGCGAGAACCATGACCGCATCGACCTGCTGCCCGAGAAGAAGAGCTATGCACCGGGCGACACCGCGGTGTTCCAGGTGCGCATGCCGTTCCGCCATGCCACCGCGCTGGTGGCGGTCGAACGCGAAGGCGTGCTGGAAACGCAGGTGGTCGAACTCAACGGCACCGACCCGACCGTGCGCGTGAAGGTGAAACCGGAGTGGGGCCCCAATGTCTATGTGTCGGTACTGACCATTCGCGGCCGCCTGCATGAAGTGCCGTGGTATTCGTTCTTCACGTGGGGCTGGCGCCAGCCCGGCGAATGGTGGCGCGCGTTCCGCAGCGAAGGCAAGGAATACGCGGCCCCCACGGCCCTGGTCGATCTGTCGAAGCCGGCCTTCCGCATGGGCCTGGCCGAGATCCGCGTGGGCAACGAGGCGCACCGGCTCGACGTGACCGTCACGCCGGACAAGACGACTTATCCGGTGCGCGGAAAGGCGCGCGTGTCGCTGCAGGTGAAGCGGCCTGATGGCAAGCCCGCCGCCAACGGCGAAGTCGCGCTGGCGGCGGTGGACCAGGCGTTGCTGGAGTTGATGCCGAACACCAGCTGGGACCTGCTCGATGCCATGCTGCAGCGGCGCAGCTACGGCGTGGAGACTGCCACCGCGCAGATGGAAATCATCGGGCGCAGGCACTATGGGCGCAAGGCCGTGCCGGCCGGCGGCGGCGGCGGCAAAAGCCCCACGCGCGAGCTGTTCGACACGCTGCTGCTGTGGAACCCGCGCGTGCAGCTTGACGCCGAAGGCAAGGCCACGGTGGAAGTGCCGCTCAACGATTCGCTGACCAGCTTCCGCATCGTCGCAGTGGCCGATCTTGGCGTCGGCCGCTTTGGCACCGGCAGCGCGACCATCGCTGCGACGCAAGACCTGCAGGTGATTTCCGGACTGCCGCTGCTGGTGCGCGAGGACGATCGCTATCGCGCCATGTTTACGCTGCGCAATACGACCAAACGCGCGATGACCGTACAGGTGAGCGCGCGCGGTACGCTGATCGGCAATGAGGCGGGCCTGCCTGCGCAGACCGTGCAGTTGCCGGCGGGCGAGGCGCGCGAGATCGGCTGGGACGTGACCGCTCCCGCGCTGCTGGCGTTCTCTCGCAGCGGCACGGTGCAGTGGGAGGTGCAGGCGAGCGAGCAAGGCACCGGCAGTGCCGCGGACCGCATCAAGGTCTCGCAGCAGATCGTGCCGGCGGTGCCGGTGACGGTGCAGCAGGCCACGCTGGCCCAACTCGCGCCGGAGCTCTCGGTGCCGGTCAAGGCGCCGCCGGGTGCATTGACGGATCCGGCAGGCAAGCTGCGCGGCGGCCTGCAGGTCACCCTGCAGTCGTCGCTGGCTGGCGGCATGCCAGGCGTGCGCGAGTGGTTCCGCAACTATCCGTTCACGTGCCTGGAGCAGCGTGCGTCGAAATCCATCGGCCTGAACGATACCGCGGCGTGGGAGGCGCTGATGACGCAGCTGCCGTCGTATCTCGATGCGAACGGCCTGGCGTCGTACTTCCCGTTGCGTGCCGACGGCGATTTCGGCAGCGAAGTGCTGACGGCGTATCTGCTCTCGGTCACCGACGAAGCCGCGCGCGCCGGCATGACGCTGCGCGTGCCCGATGCCCTGCGTGCGCAGATGGAGCGCGGCCTGACGGACTTCGTCGAAGGCCGCATCCGGCGCGACGGTTGGGCACCGGTTGCGGGTACGCAGTACCTGGAAGTGCGCAAGCTGGCCGCGCTCGAAGCGCTGTCCCGCACCGGCCACGCGCAGGCGCGCATGCTGGGCTCGATCCAGATCCTGCCGGCGCAGTGGCCGACCTCCGCGCTGCTCGACTGGATTGCACTGCTGTCGCGCGTGCAGGACATTCCGCAACGCGAAGCGCGCCTGGCCGAAGCCCAGCAGCTGTTGCGCGCCCGCCTGATGGTGCAGGGTACGCGGCTGGCGTTCTCGACCGAGCGCAACGACGACTGGTGGTGGCTGATGGCAGGCGGCGATGTCAATGCCGCACGCCTGCTGGCGCTGGCCACCGACCTGCCGGGCTGGAAGGATGAAGTGCCGCAGCTCGCTACCGGATTGCTGGGCCGCCAGATGCGCGGCGCGTGGGGAACGACCACCGCGAATGCATGGGGCATGCTTGCCGTCACGCGCTTCGCGCAGGCTTTCGAGAAGACGCCGGTGGCAGGCAGCACGCGCATGTCGGTGGCAGGCGCGCCGAATGCTGTGCGCAGCTTCGACTGGAGCCGCGCGGAGCGGCGCGACGGCGTGGCGCAGGGCAGCGTGGACTTGCCATGGCCGGCCGGCGAGACGGGCGGCACGCTGCATGTCGACCATGCCGGCGCGGGCCGTCCGTGGGCCACGGTGCGTGCAATGGCAGCGGTGCCGCTTACGCAGCCACTGGCAGCGGGATATCGCATCCGCCGCACAGTGACGCCAATGGAACAGGCCGCTGCCGGCAAGTGGTCGCGCGGCGACACGTACCGCGTGAAGCTCGATATCGATGCGCAGGCCGACATGACCTGGGTGGTGGTCAGCGACCCGGTGCCTGCCGGCGCGACGATCCTCGGCAGCGGCCTTGGCCGCGATTCGGAAATCGCCACGCGCGGAGAGCGGCGCAAGGGCGCGGCGTGGCAGGCCTACACCGAACGCACGCCGCAGGCCTATCGCGAGTACTACGCCTATATGCCTAAGGGCAGCGCGTCGGTGGAGTACACGGTGCGCCTGAACAATGCCGGCGACTTCGCCCTGCCGCCGACCCGTGTCGAGGCCATGTACGCGCCCGACGTATTCGGCGCCGCGCCCAATGCGCGTCTCGTGGTGGGAGCCCGCCCATGAGCTGGCTTGCGCTCATGATGCCGGCACGCGTGCGCGAATGGTGGCTGGCCGGCTCGCTGGCCGGCCTCATCTACGGCGCGCTGCTGGTGCAGGTGGCGATGGAGTTGCCGGATGGTGCACCGCTGACCGGGCAGATCGCCCTGCAGCCCGCGTGGAAGACGGCGATGGCGCTGATGCTGGCGCGTGCCGCATGGTTCCACCGCCCGCTGCCGGAGCGGCGCTGGCTGGTGACGGCGCTGCTGTTCTCGGCGCTGGGTGACTTCCTGCTGGCGCTGCCGACGCTGTCGTTCTCGTTCGTTGGCGGACTCGGCGCATTCCTGCTGGCGCATCTGGCATACATGCGCCTGCTGATCCCGCTGGCCGGCGATCTCAGGCCGCACCGCCTGATCGGGTGCGGCGTGCTGGTGGGCGTAGCGGGGACCATGCTGGGGCGCTTCTGGCCCAATCTCGGCACGCTGACGGTGCCGGTGACGCTGTACGTGAGTGTGCTGGCCGCGATGGTGTGCAGCGCGCTGGTGGCGCGCCTGCCCACGCCGTTCGCGGCGCTCGGTGCGCTGTGTTTCGCGGCCTCGGACATGATGATCGGCATCGCGCGTTTCCTGGTGCCGTTCGACACCTTCCAGCTCGGCATCTGGTGGACCTATGCGGCCGCGCAGATCCTGCTGGTGGCGGGCATCGTGTCGGCGCGGGAGGCATGAGACACGGCATGGCAGCAGCGACAAGACCGGGCCGTGGTGCATCGATGCGGCTGGCAATCCTCATCGCCGGCACGTGGCCCGTGCTCGCGTGGGCCGTACCGTCGTTCGAACAGGTCCGCGCCGACTGGCGCAGCGCCGATGTGATCGTGACCGACCGCCATGGCGAAGCGATCGGGCGCGTACGCGACGATTTCCGTGCGCGCCGCGGCGACTGGATCGGCCTGGCTGACACTTCGCCGGCGCTGCGCACTGCCATCGTGCTGTCGGAGGACAAACGCTTCTATGCGCACAGCGGCGTCGACTGGCAGGGCGTGGCGGCGGCGGCGTGGGCCAATCTGTGGAACACGCGCACACGCGGCGCCTCGACGCTGACCATGCAGCTTGCCGGCCTGATCGACGACGATCTGCGCCGGCCCGCTTCGGCCGGGCAGGGCCGCAGCCTCGGGCAGAAGCTCGGGCAGGCGGCGGGCGCGACAGCGCTGGAGCGCAACTGGAGCAAGGACCAGATCCTCGAGGCCTACCTGAACCTGGTGCCGTTCCGCGGCGAGCTCGTGGGCCTGTCGGCGATGTCGCAGACCTTGTTCGGCAAGTATCCGAACGGGCTCGACGCGCGCGAATCGGCGGTGGCGGTTGCACTCGTGCGCGCGCCCAATGCGCGCGCGGCACAGGTGGCGCGCCGGGCCTGCGGCATCCTGCAGGAGATGCGGCTGCCGCGCGAGTGCAACGGGCTGGAAGGCTTCACGCAGCTGGCGCTGCTGCGCACGGGCAGCGTCGCGCAGCAGGTGCAGGCGTCGTCATCGCCGGTGCCGGCGCAGCTCGCCCCGCATCTGTCGCGCATTCTGGTCAGCCAGGCGCGTGCTCAGGCCGGCGCCGGTGCGGCCATTCCCGCACGTATCCAGTCAACGGTCGACGGGCGACTGCAGCGCGTGGCGGTGACTAGCCTCGACCGGCATCTGCGTGAACTGGCCGGGCGCCATGTCGAGGATGGCGCGGTGGTCGTGCTCGACAACGCCACGGGCGAAGTGCTGGCCTATGTCGGCTCTTCGGGCGCGCTGTCCGCGGCGGGGCAGGTGGATCACGCCGCGGCGCTGCGCCAGGCAGGGTCGACGCTGAAGCCCTTCCTCTATGCACAGGCGCTGGAGGAACGTCGGCTCACGGCGGCTTCGCTGCTCGATGACAGGCCGGTCAACCTGCCGGTCGGTGGCGGGCTCTACGTGCCGCAGAACTACGATCACCGCTACGCTGGCTGGGTCAGTACGCGCGCGGCGCTGGCGGCGTCGCTGAACGTACCTGCAGTGCGCACGCTGGTGATGGTGACGCCGCATCGATTCCACAAGCGGCTGGTGGCGCTCGGGCTGCCGCTGACCGAGGCCGGTGATTACTACGGCTACAGCCTCGCGCTGGGCAGCGCCGATGTGTCGCTGCTGTCGCTGACCAACGCGTATCGCGCGTTTTCCAACGGTGGCCGCTACGCGCCGGTGCGCTGGCGCGAAGGCACGGCGGCGCCGTCGATGCCGGCGGTGATGTCGCCCGGCGCCAGCTATGTGATCGGCGACATCCTGTCTGACCGGCACGCGCGTGCGCGCACCTTCGGCCTGGACAGTCCGCTCACCACGCGCTTCTGGACGGCGGTGAAGACAGGCACCAGCAAGGACATGCGCGACAACTGGTGCATCGGCTGGTCGCAGCGCTATACGGTGGGCGTGTGGGTAGGCAATGCCAGCGGCGCCAGCATGCGCGAGGTGTCGGGCGTTTCCGGCGCGGCGCCGGTGTGGCATGAGGTCATGGAGGCACTGCACCGCTCGCAGCCCAGCGTGGCCCCGGCGATGCCGGCCGGGGTGGAGCGCGTCGCCCTGAGCTTTGCCGATGACCTCGAGCCCGCACGGGAAGAGGTGTTCCTCGCCGGTACGGCCCTCACGCATGTCAGTGTTGGCGCTGCCACCGTGCGAACCGGTGCGCCCGCGATTGCGAATCCCGCGGACGGCACGATATTCGCGCTCGATCCCGACATGCCGCCCGCCGCGCAACGGGTCTGGTTCCATGCCGAGGGCGTGGCCGGCCAGACCGCGCGTGCGGTGAGCTGGCGCATGGACGGCAAGCCGCTGGGCCGCGGCGGCGAAGTGGCGTGGCTGCCGTGGCCGGGAAGGCATCAGGTCGAGCTGCTCGATGGTGCGGGCAAGGTGGTCGATCGCATCGGCATCGAAGTGCGCGGCGCGACCGTGCGTGTGCCTTCAGCTGCATCGAGGCGCTGAACCGGCCGCTGAAACGGGCGCGCGGGCCTTCAGGAAATCGACGAACACGCGCAGCTTGGGCGGCATCAGCACGCGGCCCGGGTAGTACAGGTAGAAGCCGTCGAACGGCGCTCTCCATTCATCGAGCACGGTGACAAGCTGGCCGGAATCGAGCGCAGCCTGGATGTGGATCGGGAACTCGTAGATTAGCCCCATGCCGTCCAGCGCCGCCTGGTGCAGCAGGGTCTTGTCATTGGCGATCAGCGCGGCGTGCGTGTCCACCGTGAAGGTGCGCCCGTCTTCCACGAACTCCCAGCGGTACACGCCGCCATGCGGACCGAAGCGGTACTGCAGGCAGGCATGCGCGTGCAGGTCGCGCGGATTGCGCGGCGTGCCATGGCGCGCCAGATAGTCCGGTGACGCAGCCACCACCATATGCAGGGGGCCGGTGACGGGAATCGCCACCATGTCCCGCTGCAGGGCTTCGCCCAGGCGCAGGCCGGCATCGAAGCCTTCGGCGATCAGGTCGGCGAAGCGGTCGTCGGTGACGACATCGACGGCAATGCCGGGATGGGCCGGCATGAACTCGGCCAGCAAGGGGCGCAGGACGAGGGCGCCGCCGGTGGTGGGCGTGGTCAGGCGCAGCGTGCCGGCGGGCATGTCGCGCTGCTGGCGGATGTCGTCGGTAGCCGCGCCAATCTCTGCGAGCGCGGGCTCGACACGTGCGAGCAGGGCGGCGCCGGCCTCGGTCAGGCCGACGCTGCGGGTCGTGCGCTGAAGCAGGCGCACGCCGAGCCGCGCTTCGAGCTGGCGGATCGTCTGGGACACCGCCGAGGGGCTCACCGCCAGTTCGGTGGCGGCCGCGGTAAAGCTGCCGAGCCGGGCCACGCGCGTGAACGCAGCCAGCGCAGGCAGGGAGTCGGCATCGATTGTGAAGTCTGGCTTCATGATGCATGCAGCGTAGCACGCTGTTTCCGGGGCGGTCGAGTGTCCATACTTGCCTGCATTCGCCGCCGACCAACAGGAGCTTCCAATGACCGCGAACGTCACTTCGATCCGCACCCGCCAGCTGGGCAATATCGGCCCGCAAGTCTTCCCGCTTGGCCTGGGCTGCATGGGCATGAGCGATTTCTACGGCGCGCATGACGACGCCGAGTCGATCCGCACCATCCATCACGCGCTGGACCGCGGCGTCAACCTGCTCGACACCGCCGACATCTACGGGCCGCATACCAATGAGCAGCTGGTGGGCCGTGCCATCGCCGGCCGGCGTGATCAGGTGGTGCTGGCGACCAAGTTCGGCATCGTGCGCGATCCGGCCAACCCGACCGCGCGTGGCGTGAACGGCCGGCCGGAGTATGTGCGCGCCAGTTGCGAGGCCAGCCTGAAGCGGCTGGGCGTGGACCATATCGACCTGTACTACCAGCACCGTGTGGACCCGGCCGTACCCATCGAGGAGACCGTCGGCGCGATGGCGGACCTGGTGAAGGCCGGCAAGGTGCGCTGGCTTGGGCTGTCGGAGGCAGGCGCGAAGACGCTCGAGCGCGCGCACAAGGTGCATCCGGTCACGGCACTGCAGAGCGAGTTTTCGCTGTGGACGCGCGACGCGGACGAGGACGGCATCCTGGCCACTTGCGAGCGCCTGGGCGTCGGCTTCGTGCCGTACAGCCCGCTCGGCCGCGGCTTCCTGACTGGCGCCATCCGCAGCCCCGAGGACTTTGCCGAGGGCGATTTCCGCCGTACCAACCCGCGCTTCATGGGCGAGAACTTCGCGCGCAACCTGGCACTGGTGGACAAGGTTCGCGAACTGGCGGCGGCCAAGGGCTGCACGCCGGCGCAGCTCGCGCTGGCCTGGGTGCTGGCGCGCGGGCCGCAGGTGGTGCCGATTCCCGGGACCCGCCGCGTGGGCAATCTCGACGACAACCTTGGCGCGCTTTCGGTAAAGCTGGGGGCACAGGATCTGGCCGATATCGAGGCGGTGTTTCCGGCCGGCGCAGCGGCGGGTACGCGGTATGGCGCGCAGATGATGGGCATGCTCGCGCGCTGACAAGGGGCCGCAGGACTCGTATCGCATAATGGCGCTTCGCAAACGTCTTGCCGGAGCGCCTGCATGTCCCTGGTCCCTCTCGATGCCGCCAGCACCGCGGCGCGCCTGCCCTATCCCGAACTCGCCCGCGCAATTGCGGACATGCTGGGTGAGTTGCGCGACGGCACCGCCATGGCGCCGCCGCGCATTGCCTTGCCGGTGGGAGATCCGCAAGGCGGCGAAGGCACGCTGCTGGTGATGCCCGCGCGCAACCGCAAGCTGGTGATGACCAAGAACATCACCGTGCATCCGGGCAATCCGCAGCGCGGGTTGCCGAATATCCTGGGCGAAGTGGTCATCGTGGACGCGCATACGGGCGAGCGCATTGCCATGCTGGATGGTCCCACCGTCACCGGGCGCCGCACGGCGGCCGTATCGCTGCTGGCGGCGCAATCCCTTGCGGCGCGCCCTGACGGGGAATTGTTGATCGTCGGCGCGGGCGTGCAGGCCATGACGCACCTGGAAGCATTCATCGCGGGATTGCATGTACGCAAGGTATGGCTGCATTCGCGCACCCGCGGCAAGGCCGAGGCACTGGCCGCCCACGCTCGCTCGCTCGGTGTCGAGGCCGAAGTGGCCGACGATGTGGCGGCGGTGCTGCCCGGCGTTTCGATGGTCGTCACGGTGACGTCCAGCCGCAGCCCGGTGCTGCCCGATCTCGACAGCAGGCTCTGGCGCGACGATCACTTCATTGCCGCCGTGGGCGCATTCCGTCCCGACATGTGCGAGCTGCCGCCGGCGCTGTGCCATGCGGCTGCCGATAGCGGCCGCCTGCTGGCCGACACCCTGTTTGGCATCGAGGAAGAGGCGGGCGACCTGCTGCAGGCCGGCGTCGACTGGGCGACCGTGCAGCCGTTCGAAACGGCAATCCTCCAGGCCGACGCGATTCGGGCCCGCACCGGCAGCCCGCTGGTGTTCAAGAGCGTGGGTTATGCGCTGTGGGATCTGGCCGCGTGCGTGCTGGCCAGCGAGGGCTAGTCAGAGTGGCCGCCGCCGCCTCGGTAAAACCCCTAATAACTGAGGGTCTTTGCCGGGATCGGCAAAACCGTTGCGCCGATGCTGCGGCATGGCTGTGTGATTCGATCGCAGATGCCGTTTTCTTCATGGTTAACCCTTTGTTTGGGGGCGCAACTCTACCAATTAGTGTCATGTTTGAAACAGTCCTCGTACCGCAGGCCGGATAATGCACGCCTGCAGTAACTGAATGAGGAGTATGAGGACTATGAAATCGACCTATAAGATGCTGGCGGCTGGCGCTGTCATGGCGCTGGCTGGAACTGCGCAGGCGCAATCGGCTGGCAGCAATATCATCAGCCTGGGCTGGTTCCGCGTGATGCCGAACAGCTCGGCGGATCCGCTGACCGTGGACAGCATCAACGGCCGCCCGGTGGGTCTTGTCAAGAACGGCACTGGCGCGGAAATCGAGTCGGCCGATACCCTCGGCATTGCCTTTACGCACTTTTTCACCGACAACATCTCGGGCGAATTCGTGGCAGGCATTCCGCCCAAGCACGATGTCAGGGGCGACGGCAGCTTCAGCCAGTACGGCAAGCTTGGATCGGTCAGGCAGTGGAGCCCGGCCCTGCTGGTGAAGTACCACTTCTTCGAGGCGAAGACCAAGTTCCGTCCGTATGTTGGCATCGGGGTGAACTACACCTGGTTCACCGACGAAACCATCAGCAACCAGAATTTCGTCAACCGCGAAGTGCTGCCGGGCGGCAAGATGAGCGCCAGCGCGGATAGCTCGTGGAACCCGGTGTTCAATATCGGTGCTAATTACGCTGTCACGGACAACTGGTTCGTGGGCTTGTCGGTCTCGTACCTGCCGCTGTCGGCCAAGGCGACACTCACGACGACCAACGGTCCTGTCACGATCGTCTCGCACACCAAGATCAAGATCGATCCGGTGGTGACGTTCCTGAACGTGGGCTATCGCTTCTGAGCGGGGCACATGTCAGTAGAAAAGGGCGCCGAGGCGCCCTTTTTCGTCGCTGGCCGTTCTCTCAAGCCACGGACTTTACCGGGTAGCCGGCTTCCTCGATGGCATGGCGCAGGGCCTGGGTGTCCGCGCCGCTTTCCACGCGCACAGCCTGCGTCGGCACATCCGCCGAAACCCTGGCAGCCGGATCCACCGCCTGCACCGCGCGTGTGATGGCGCCCACGCAGTGATTGCACGACATGCCTTCAACCTGGAAATTGATCATTCTTCTGCTCTCCTGAACGGGATGGACTGGCGACATGACGCCGCGACAGACGTAGTGTGAACCTTCCCATCGTGGGAAGCGCAAGCCCATTTTCACAAGGCCGGAAGATGCGCCGCAAGATGCTCCTGCATGCCAGGCTTGACCTTCCTATGATGGTAAGGTCCATGATCCAGTCATCGACACTGTGAAGAAGACGAGCCATGTCCAGTTCCACCGTAGCTACAGCGCTTCCGGCCGAGCAGGCCCCCGAATGGCAGCTGCCGATCGATGGCATGACCTGCGCGTCGTGTGTGCGCCGGGTGGAAAACGCCCTGGCAAAAGTGCCGGGCGTGCGCGAGGTGGCCGTCAACCTTGCGACCGAGCAGGCCACCCTGCGTGCCGACAACGGCGCGGTGCTGCCTGCTGCGGCCAGGGCGGTAGCCGATGCTGGCTATGAGGTGCCGCGCGAGATGGCTGAACTGGCGATTTCCGATATGACCTGCGCCTCGTGCGTGTCGCGCGTGGAGAAGGCGCTGCGCGCAGTGCCGGGCGTACTCGATGCGCAGGTGAACCTGGCCACCGAGCGCGCCAGCGTGACGATGCTGCGCGGCGCGGCCGATACCGCGGCCCTGGTGGCCGCGGTGGCGCGCGCCGGTTACGGTGCTTCTCCGGTCATGGAGGAGGCCAGCGCCGCGGCGTCGCCGGCAAGGGAAACGACATTCTGGAACGGGCCGTGGCCCGTGGCGATCTCGGCGGTGCTGTCGCTGCCGCTGGTGGCGCCGATGGTGCTGGCGTGGTTCGGCGTGCACTGGATGCTGCCGGCCTGGGTGCAGTGGCTGCTGGCAACGCCGGTGCAGTTCGTTTTCGGCTGGCGCTTCTACAAGGCCGGATGGAAGGCCGTGCGCGCCGGCGCCGGCAATATGGACCTGCTCGTCGCACTGGGCACCAGCGCGGCCTACGGGCTGTCGCTGTGGCTGATGTGGCGCACGCCGGCCGATGCCATGCCCCATCTCTATTTCGAAAGCGCGGCGGTGGTCATCACGCTGGTGAGGCTGGGCAAGTGGCTGGAGACGCGCGCCAAGCGCCAGACCGCCGATGCCATTCGTGCGCTGGCCGCACTGCGGCCCGACACCGCGCGCGTGCGCCGCGACGGTCAGGAACTGACTGTGCCGCTGGGCAGCGTGCGCGTGGGCGATGATGTGGTGGTGCGCCCCGGCGAGCGCATTCCGGTCGATGCCGAGGTGATCGAAGGCAACAGCCACGCCGATGAATCGATGCTGACCGGCGAGAGCGTGCCCGTGCCCAAGAAGCCAGGCGACCGCCTCACCGGGGGCGCCATCAACTTCGAAGGACTGCTGGTGGCCCGCACCGTGGCCGTGGGCGCCGAGACCGTGCTGGCCCGCATCATCCGCATGGTCGAGCACGCGCAGGCCGCCAAGGCACCGATCCAGCGCATGGTGGACCAGGTCAGCGCGGTGTTTGTGCCGGTGGTATTGGGCATTGCGTTGCTGACCGTGCTCGGCTGGGGGCTGTTCGCCGGAGACTGGGAAGCGGCACTGCTCAACGCGGTGGCGGTGCTGGTGATCGCCTGCCCGTGTGCGCTCGGGCTGGCAACACCCACCGCGATCATGGCCGGCACCGGTGCCGGTGCGCGCGCGGGCATCCTGATCAAGGACGCCGAGGCATTGGAAATTGCCCATCGCGTCAGCGTGGTGGCCTTCGACAAGACCGGCACGCTGACGGTCGGCAAGCCGGAAGTCGTGGCGTTGCATGCGGCCGATGCCGATGACACCGGTGGTGAGCGCCTGCTGGCGCGGCTGGCCGCCCTGCAGGCCGGCAGCGAACACCCGCTGGCGCGTGCCGTGCTGACTGCGGCGCAGGTGCGCGGCCTTGTGGTGCGGTCTGCCACAGGCGTGCAGTCGCTGCCCGGGCGTGGCATTGCCGGCGAGGTCGACGGCCACGCGCTGCAGCTTGGCAGCGATCGCCTGCGCGAGTCGCTGGGCGCCGATGCGGGTGCGCTGCAGGCGGCGGCGGATCGTCTGCGCGACGAGGGCCGCACCGTCTCGTGGCTGGTAGAAACCACGCCACCGCGCGTGGCGGGGCTGGTGGCATTCGGCGACGCCATCAAGCCGGGTGCGGTGGCAGCCATCGCCCGCTTGCGCGCCGCGGGCGTGCGCACCGTGATGCTGACCGGCGACAACCGCGGCGCAGCCGCGCGCGTGGCGCAGGCGCTCGGTCTGGATGATGTGCAGGCCGAAGTGCTGCCCGAAGACAAGGCCGCGCGCGTCCGGGCGCTGGGGCAGGACGGCGCGGTGGTGGCGATGGTGGGCGACGGCATCAACGATGCGCCGGCGCTGGCCGCGGCCGATGTCGGCATCGCCATGTCGACCGGCACCGATGTCGCCATGCATGCCGCCGGCATCACGCTGATGCGTGGCGACCCAGCGCTGGTGGCCGACGCGCTGGCGGTGTCGCACCGCACCGTGCGCAAGATCCGCCAGAACCTGTTCTGGGCGTTCTTCTACAACGTGGTCGGCATACCGCTGGCTGCGGCCGGGATGCTCAACCCGGTGGTGGCGGGGGCGGCGATGGCATTTTCGAGCGTCAGCGTGGTTGGCAACGCACTGCTGTTGCGGCGCTGGCATCCGGCTGCCGGCGCGCAGGACGCAAATAAGGAGCAGGCATGAATATCGGAGACGCGGCGCAGGCCTCGGGGGTCTCCGCCAAGATGATCCGGCACTACGAGTCCATCGGGCTGGTCGATGCGCCGCCGCGCACCGAAGGCGGCTATCGCCGCTACGACGAACGCGCGGTGCACACCTTGCGCTTCGTGCGGCGCGCTCGTAATCTCGGGTTCTCGCTCGACGAGATTCGCGATCTGCTGTCGCTGTGGCATGACCGCGGGCGCGCCAGTGCCGATGTGAAGGCTCTGACGCTGCGTCATGTGGCGGACCTGGAACAGCGCATCGCCGAGCTGGCCAATATGCGCGATACCTTGCGCCATCTGGCGCAAGCCTGCAGCGGTGATGACCGGCCCGACTGTCCGATCCTGGCGGACATGGCGCAGCCGGAAAGCGGAGACGGCTGCCACCACTGAGGGGGAACGCAGGCTGGCGAGTGGTAGCGCTGCAGAAGACGACCAACAATCAAAACCGGTGTGCGACACCGGCCGGCGGTACCACGGAGGAATGCTTGCAAATGGACGAACCCATGACGGACGGACCTGTCCACGCAGCCGGATCCGGCCAGCCGGCGGGCGTTGCCGAAGCCGCGGCGACGACAGCTGCCATCGCACCGGTGGAAAGCCGCCAGCGCATGCGTGACGGCACCGAACTGCTGTTGCGCACGTGGCTACCCGATCCCGCACAGTTTCCGGAAGCGCTTGGCTCGCTGCTGCTGGTACACGGCCTGGCCGAGCACAGCGGGCGCTACCAGCATGTGGCCGAGGTGCTGTGCGGGCTCGGCCTGCGCGTGCGCGGCTATGACCAGCGCGGCCACGGCGCCAGCGGCGGCGCGCGCATGGTGGTGGATCATCCCGATGCCTACTTGGACGACCTGGCCGAGATCTATGACGCCGCCGTGCGCAGCTGGAACGAGCTGCCATTCCTGCTCGGCCACAGCATGGGCGGGCTGATCGCCGCGCGTTTTGCCACGGCGCGCGTGCGCCCGGTGCGCGCGCTGCTGCTGTCGTCGCCGGCGCTGGCGCTGCGGCTCTCGCAGCCGATGCTTGCGATCCACCGCGTGCTGCTGTCGCTGGCGCCGCGCCTGCGCGTGCCCAATCCCATCGACGCGCGTCTGCTGTCGCACGATGCCAGCGTGGTGGCGCGCTATCGCAGCGATCCGCTGGTGCAGACCACCATCACCGCCAACGTGCTCGAAAGCTTTATTCGCGGCATGGCGCAAGCCCAGGCCGATGCACCACGGCTGGAGGCGCCGATGCTGATGCTGGTGGGCGGCGCCGACCGCATCGTCGATCCGGCCGGCAGCCGCACGTTCTTCGGCAACGCGCCCGCGGACCTGCGCGAGCAGGTGTGGTTCGACCACGGCTACCACGAGATCTTCAATGAGGCGGAGCCGCTGCGCAGCGAGGTGTTCGCTGCGCTGACGCAATGGCTGCGCGGCCATCTGGTGCCTGCTTCGGGCTAAGGCGGGTCATCCGGAGCCTGGTCTTCGAAGGAGCAGGGCCGGGCGCTCACGCTGTGCGTTCCGCGATGCATCTGACGCCGGGGCTGCTTCTCAAGAGCGGCCGTTGATCGGTTGCAGCCCGCCGATTGTCCGCGATGATTCTCTCTTTCGGAAAGAAGGGGCAAACTAGCAAACCGAACAGAGCAGAACAGAACAGAACCGACAAGGACACATGGAGACGTACGACTACATCATCGTGGGTGCCGGCTCGGCCGGCTGCGTGCTGGCCAACCGCCTGACGCAGGACGCCGACGTCAACGTGCTGCTGCTGGAAGCCGGCGGCAAGGACGACTATCACTGGATCCATATCCCGGTCGGCTACCTGTATTGCATCGGCAACCCGCGCACGGACTGGCTGTACCGCACCGTGGCCGAGGCCGGGCTGAACGGGCGCTCGCTGGGCTATCCGCGCGGCCGCGTGCTGGGCGGTTCGTCTTCGATCAACGGCATGATCTACATGCGCGGCCAGCGTGAGGATTACGACGAGTGGGCACGGCTGTCGGGCGACGACGGCTGGCGCTGGGACAATGTGCTGCCGCTGTTCAAGCGCAGCGAGGACCATTACCGCGGCCCGAGCGAATTCCACGGTGCCGGCGGCGAATGGCGGGTGGAGGCGCAGCGCCTGCGCTGGGACATCCTGGAGCGCTTTATCGATGCCGCGGAGCAGGCTGGCATTCCGCGCACGGACGACTTCAATCGCGGCGACAACTTCGGCGTGGGCTACTTCGAGGTCAACCAGCGGCGCGGCATCCGCTGGAACACGTCGAAGGCCTTTCTGCGGGGCGCGGCGCACCGGCCCAACCTGACCATCGTCACCGGCGCCCAGGTCAGTGCGCTGACGTTCGACGGACGGCGCTGCACCGGCGTGAACTATGTCGGCGGCGGACAGGCGCACATGGCGGCGGCCGCACAGGAAGTCATTCTTGCCGCGGGGGCGGTGAACACGCCGCAGCTGCTGGAGCTGTCTGGCATCGGCCAGGGCGAGCGGCTGCAGGCGCTGGGCATTCCCGTGCGGCATGCGCTGCCCGGCGTGGGCGAGAACCTGCAGGACCATCTGCAACTGCGCTCGGTGGTCAAGGTCCACGGCGTGCGCACGCTCAATACGCGCGCGGCGAGCTGGTGGGGCAAGCTCGGCATCGGGCTGGAATACGCCTTCAACCAGAGCGGGCCGATGAGCATGGCGCCTTCGCAGCTTGGCGCGTTCGCACGTTCCGATCCTTCGCAGCCGCGCCCCAATCTCGAATATCACGTGCAGCCGCTGTCGCTCGACAAGTTCGGGGATCCGCTGCATGCCTTCAACGCGTTCACCGCAAGCGTATGCAATCTGCGGCCGACGTCGCGTGGCAGCGTGCATATCGGCAGCGCGGATTTCCGCCAGGCGCCGGCGATCGCGCCCAACTACCTGTCGACCGAGGCCGACCGGCGCATAGCGGCCGATTCGCTGCGGCTTACGCGCCGCATCGTGGCATCGCCTGCGCTGGCGCCGTATCGTCCCGAGGAGTGGCTGCCGGGGCCAGGCATCGAGACGGACGAGGCGCTGGCCGAGGCGGCGGGCAATATCGGCACGACCATCTTCCACCCGGTCGGCACGTGCAGGATGGGCCGGGCCGACGATCCGGACGCCGTGGTGGATCATCGTCTGCGCGTGCTGGGCATCGACGGCCTGCGCGTGGTCGATGCCTCGGTGATGCCGCTGATCACGTCGGGCAATACCAACTCGCCCACGATCATGATCGCCGAGCGCGCCAGCGACCTGATCCGCGAGGACCGCAAGGAGCGAATCGCGGCATAAGCGAAGCTGCTCAGAAAATCAGCAATCGCGTTTTCATCGGTCAATGTCGTGGTTTTTGTCGGCTTCTTTCTCTAAATTGACATCTGGCGCGCTGACATAAACCTGACACTTGGTTCATGTGTCATAGTGCAAACCCCGATGTTTTGCCATGCAGCAGGCGCACACAATAGACGCCGTCATACGGTGCGCCAGTCTGCACATGCAGCGCCGGACGGTCATGCCTCTGCGGTAGTCGCGCCGTAATCAAACATATGAGCGACGCCACGGCGAAACAGGCCGAGTTCGAACCATTGTCAGTGCCGGGCACAAGCCGGCAGTTCAGCAAGAGGGCGGGCAGGAGACTATGAATCAGCAGGAAACCATCCTGGAAACGCGGAACCTCACGAAGGAGTTCAAGGGGTTCACGGCAGTGAGCGACGTCAACCTGCGCGTGCGGCGCGGCTCGATCCATGCGCTGATCGGCCCCAATGGCGCGGGCAAGACGACCTGCTTCAACCTGCTCACCAAGTTCCTGGAGCCGACCACCGGCACCATTCTCTTCAACGGCATCGACATCACCCGCGAACGCCCGGCGCAGATCGCCCGGCGCGGAGTCATCCGTTCGTTCCAGATCTCGGCCGTGTTCCCGCACCTGACGGTGATGGAGAACGTGCGCATCGGCCTGCAGCGCCAGCTTGGCACCGCGTACCAGTTCTGGCGCAGCGAGCGTTCGCTCGACGTGCTCAACGGCCGCGCGATGGAGCTGCTCGAGCAGGTCGGCCTGACCGAGTTTGCCGGCACGGTGACGGTGAACCTGCCGTACGGCCGCAAGCGCGCGCTCGAGATCGCCACCACCCTGGCGATGGAGCCCGAGCTGATGCTGCTCGACGAGCCCACCCAGGGCATGGGCCACGAGGACGTGGACCGCGTCACGCAACTGATCAAGAAGGTCTCCGCGGGCCGCACCATCCTGATGGTGGAACACAATATGAACGTCGTGTCGTCGATTGCCGACAAGATCACGGTGCTGCAGCGCGGTGCCATCCTGGCCGAAGGCCCATACGCCGAAGTGTCGAAGGACCCGCGCGTGATGGAGGCCTATATGGGTACCGTCGACGCCGAACTGCAAGGCGCGCACTGAGGGTCAAGACATGACGACAACCAATACGCCCGCGCTCGAAATCAACGACCTGCACGCCTGGTACGGCGAATCGCACATCCTGCATGGGGTGGACCTGACGGTGAACCGCGGCGAAGTGGTGACGCTGCTCGGCCGCAACGGCGCCGGGCGCACCACCACGCTGCGCGCAATCATGGGCCTGACCGGCGCGCGCAAGGGCTCGATCAAGGTCAACGGCCACGAGACCATCGGCCTGCCCACGCACAAGATTGCGCACTACGGCATTGGCTATTGCCCGGAAGAGCGCGCGATTTTCTCCAGCCTGTCGTGCGAAGAGAACCTGATGCTGCCGCCCGTGCTGAAGGGCGCGGACACCAGCCAGGGCATGAGCGAGGCCGAGATCTACGAGATGTTCCCGAACCTGAAGGAGCGCCGCCAGAGCCAGGGCACGCGGCTTTCCGGCGGCGAGCAGCAGATGCTGGCGGTCGGGCGCATCCTGCGCACGGGCGCGAACCTGCTGCTGCTCGACGAGATCTCGGAAGGGCTGGCGCCGGTGATCGTGCAGGCGCTGGCCCGCATGATCCTGATGCTCAAGAAGAAGGGCTACACGGTGGTGATGGTGGAGCAGAACTTCCGCTTTGCCGCGCCGCTGGCCGATCGCTTTTATGTGATGGAGCACGGCAGCATCGTCGAGCGCTTCGCCGCCAATGAGCTGGAAGCCAAGATGCCGGTGTTGCACGAGCTGCTTGGGGTCTGATCCGCACACGCGGAATGGTTTGATGTTTGGCAGGAACGGGTGGCGCGCACGCCGCCGCAACTCAGGAGACTAAGACATGAAGAAGACTCGGCTCGCGGTCGCGATGGCGGCCATTGCCATGGGTGCAGTTTCGTTCAACGCTGCCGCGCAGGTATCGGGCGACACCGTCAAGATCGGCTTTATCACCGACCTGTCCGGCCTGTATGCCGACATCGACGGTCCGGGCGGCCTGGAAGCCATCAAGATGGCGATCGAGGATGCCGGCGGCAAGGTGCTGGGCAAGCCGATCGAACTGATCTCCGCAGACCACCAGAACAAGGCCGACATCGCGGCTTCGAAGGCGCGCGAGTGGATGGACCAGCAGGGCCTGGACGTGCTGATCGGCGGCACCAACTCGGGTACCGGGCTGGCGATGAACAAGGTCGCCTCGGAGAAGAAGCGCGTCTACATCAACGTCGGTGCCGGCACGGCCCGCCTGACCAACGAAGAGTGCTCGCCGTACACAGTGCACTACGCGTATGACACGGTGGCGCTGGCCAAGGGCACCGGCAGCGCGGTGGTGAAGCAGGGCGGCAAGTCGTGGTTCTTCCTGACCGCCGACTACGCCTTCGGCCACTCGCTCGAAAACGACACTGCAGCGGTGGTGAAGGCCAACGGCGGCACGGTGGCCGGCGCGGTGCGGCACCCGCTGTCGGCGTCGGACTTCTCGTCGTTCCTGCTGCAGGCGCAGTCGTCCAAGGCGCAGATCCTGGGTCTGGCCAACGCCGGCGGCGACACCATCAACGCGATCAAGGCTGCCAAGGAATTCGGCATCACCAAGAAGATGAAGATCGCGGGCCTGCTGATGTTCATCAACGACGTGCACAGCCTGGGCCTGAAGAACACCGAAGGCCTGCTGATGACCGACAGCTGGTACTGGGACATGAACGACGACACCCGCAAGTTCGCCAACCGGTACTTCAGCAAGATGAAGAAGATGCCGAGCAGCTTGCAGGCCGCCGACTACTCGGCCGCCAGCACCTACCTGAAGGCCGTTGCCGCGGCCAAGACGGATGATCCGGACAAGGTCATGGCCGAGCTGAAGAAGATGAAGATCAACGACTTCTACACGAAGGGCTATATCCGCCAGGACGGCCGTGGCATCCACGACATGTACCTGATGGAGGTGAAGACGCCGGCCGAATCGAAGAAGCCTTGGGACTACCTGAAGGTCGTGGCGACCATTCCTGGCGAGCAGGCTTTCACGACGGTGGCCGAGTCGAAGTGTGCGCTGCTGAAGAAGTAAGAGGGCCGGCTGGCTTGGGCGGTTAGCGGGCCAGCCGGTTTGCTCCCCTGTCCCGCGTGCGGGAGAGGGGAGCTCACCACAGCGACAAGTAACCACCGCGATGGATATCTTCGGAATACCCTTGCCGGCCATGCTCTCCCAGCTGTTGCTGGGGCTGGTCAACGGCGCTTTCTATGCGATGCTGAGCCTTGGCCTGGCGGTCATCTTCGGCCTGCTCAACGTCATCAATTTCGCGCACGGTGCGCTCTTCATGCTGGGTGCGGTGCTGGCCTGGATGGGCATGGAGTACGCCGGGCTCAACTACTGGATCATGCTGGTCCTGTCGCCGCTGGTGGTTGCGGTGCTGGGCGTGGTTATCGAAAAGACCATGCTGCGCTGGATCTACAAGCTCGACCATATCTACGGCCTGCTGCTCACGCTGGGCATCACGCTGGTGGTTGAGGGGATCTTCCGCTCGATCTACGGCGTGTCGGGGCTGCCGTACTCCACGCCCGATGCGCTGCAGGGCGCGACCGACCTCGGCTTCATGATCCTGCCGAACTATCGCGCCTGGGTAGTGGTGGCCTCGCTGGCGGTCTGCTTTGCCACCTGGTACGTGATCGAGAAGACCAAGCTGGGCGCATACCTGCGCGCCGGCACCGAAAACCCCAAGATGGTCGAGGCCTTCGGCGTGAACGTGCCGCTCATGGTGACGCTGACCTACGGCTTCGGCGTCGCGCTGGCGGCGTTTGCCGGCGTGCTGGCCGCGCCGGTGATCCAGATCTCGCCGCTGATGGGGCAGAACCTGATCATCATCGTGTTCGCGGTGGTGGTGATCGGCGGCATGGGTTCGATCATGGGTTCGATCCTGACCGGCCTGGGGCTGGGCGTGATCGAAGGGCTGACCAAGGTGTTCTATCCTGAAGCATCGTCGACCGTGGTGTTCTTCATCATGGTGATCGTGCTGCTGCTGCGTCCGGCCGGCCTGTTCGGGAGGGAGAAGTGATGAGCGCACCATCGACACCATCCACGGTGGCAATCAAGCCGGATCAGGCGAAAGAGAGGCGGGGCGTGCAGAAGAAGCTGTTGTACGGGTTACTGCTGGCGGCGCTGATCGTGGCGCCGCTGGTGGGCGCCTATCCGGTGTTCGTGCTCAAGGTGCTGTGCTTCGCGCTGTTCGCCTGTGCCTTCAACCTGCTGATCGGCTATACCGGGCTGCTCTCGTTCGGGCATGCCGCGTTCTTCGGCGGCGCCGGCTACGCGGCTGGCCAGGCGATGAAGGTGTTGGGCGTGACGCCGGAAATTGGATTGATCCTCGGTACCGCTACGGGCGCTCTGATCGGGTACGTGGTCGGAGCGCTGGCGATCCGCCGCCAGGGCATCTACTTTTCGATGATCACGCTGGCGCTGGCGCAGATGCTGTTCTTCATCTGCCTGCAGGTGCCGTTCACCGGCGGCGAGGACGGCCTGCAGGGGATCCCGCGCGGCAAGCTGTTCGGCCTGATTTCGCTGTCGAACGACATGACGCTGTACTACGTGGCGCTGGCCATCATCGTCGCGGCCTTCGCGCTGATCGTGCGTACCGTGCATTCGCCGTTCGGCCAGATCCTCAAGGCGATCAAGGAGAACGAGCCGCGCACCATCTCGCTGGGCTATGACGTGGACCGCTTCAAGCTGATGGCCTTCGTGCTGTCGGCCGCGCTGTCCGGGCTGGCCGGTTCGATCAAGGCACTGGTGCTGGGCTTCGAGACGCTGACCGACGTGCACTGGTCGATGTCGGGCTCGGTGATCCTGATGACGCTGGTCGGCGGCCTGGGTACGCTGTCTGGTCCGATTGTCGGTGCCTTCGTGGTGGTGGCGCTGGAGAACAAGCTGGGCGACATCGGTTCGTTCCTGGCCTCGGTCACCGGCATCGGCTGGTTCAATGTACTGGGCGAATCGGTGACAATGGTGACCGGCGCGATCTTCGTGATCTGCGTGCTGACCTTCCGTCGCGGCATCATGGGTGAACTGCAGGCGCTGTTCAGCCGCAAGTCGGAGTGAAGGCTGGTCGACATGCCCGATTTTGGGGCTAGGGTTTCTTCTAGCTTGTCCCTGACGCACCGCTTCGTTACATTCCATATACGGTTTTCGCAGGATTAATGGAGGCGGAAGCGAGGAGACGACAGGCGCGCACCCGGTGTCGGGTAGCAGCGTTATAAAATAAAGGGCGTTGCCGGGTGATCCTCGGCAACGCTTTTTTCATTGGTGCTTCCGCCGCTCCGGGTTCCGGTTCCATCGCAATTTGCACCAGCTTCGGGCGGCGATGCCCGAACGGCATAAGCCTCGCCCCCGCCGCATGAGACAATGCGGGCTCGCTTTCCTGGCCCGTCATGCCGTCCGCTCCCCACTTTCCCGATCATCCCGTCCCGCCTGCCGAGGCGACTTCGTCATTTCCGCAGTATCAGGTACGGCTTGGGGTGGACTCGGATGGCCCTCAGCTTGAACGCTGGCTCCAGGCCATCCAGCCGATGTCCGTCCCCGCTGCCCGGGCACGGCGCCTGATGCTGGGCGATTTCCTAGCGCAATCCGGGCGCGGCTTGTGCCTACTGGCCGAATCTCAAAGTGATCTTCTCGCTTGTCTGCCAGTGACGCTTGCGCCGAGCCTGTCCTTCGGCGGGCTGGTGGCTCATGCCAGTGAATGGTGGATGTCAGCCGGGCAGCCCGCAGAAGCGGGTCGTGCCTGCCTGGCATCGTGCTGCGACGCGCTGGCAGACTGGGGCCGCGCGCATGGCATCCGCCATGTCCTGCTGGCGCCCGGCCTGATTGCCGGCACACCGCCTCCCGGCTTCGTCCTGCACGGCAACGGCATGTGGCAACTCAACCTCTCGCCTGCGGCAAAAAAGCTCGGCTGACGAGGGCCTTGGCCACGGTGGCTTCTTTTCCGTTTCTCCCTTCCTTTTCTTTCCTGCAATCATGGAGTTCGCATTCCTTGCGGTAGCCGCTTTCCTTGCCGGCCTGATCGACGCAGTCGCCGGTGGTGGCGGCCTGGTACAGATCCCGGCGCTGTTTTCTGCCTTCCCCGGCATGTCGCCGGCCACGCTGCTCGGCACCAACAAGGTGGGATCGATCGCCGGTACCGCCAACGCCGCGCTGCGCTACGGCCGCAGCGTGCGCATTTACTGGGGCGCGACGGCGCCGGCAGTGATCGCGGCATTCATCTTTTCCATGGCCGGCGCGTGGGCGCTCACGATGATCCCGGCCGAGCCACTGCGCAAGGCGCTGCCATTCGTGCTGGTGGCGCTGCTGGCCTATACGGTGGCGAAGAAAGACCTGGGCGCGCAGCATGCGCCTGCGCTCAAGGGCGGGCGCGAGCGCGCGGCGGCGCTGCTGGCCGGCGCCGCCCTTGGCTTCTATGACGGCGTGTTCGGACCGGGGACTGGCAGCTTCCTGATGATTGTGTTCGTGCGGGTGTTCGGCTACGACTTCCTGCATGCTGCGGCCTCGACCAAGCTGGTGAACCTGGCCACCAACCTGGCGGCCTTGCTGCTACTGGCGAGCAAGGGTCATATCTGGTGGCAGCTCGGGCTGGTCATGGCGGTGGCCAACGTGGCCGGCAGCCAGGTTGGCAGCCGGCTGGCGCTGCGGCACGGCAGCGCCTTCGTGCGCAAGGTCTTTATCGTGGTGGTCAGCGCGCTGATCCTGAAGACGGCCTGGGATGCGTTCCTGCGGTGAGTGAGGGCCCTGGCGATGCGGGTTATTCCTCCTTTTCGCGCCAGATCGCTGTGTTAGACTCGATTCGCATTCCCGACCGCACGGTCGGTAAATGACGAAGCGCTTCCGGGGGAGTGGGCGCGGACGGGAAAATGGGGAATGATCCTGATCGTTCCTGGTAGTACGCAGGTGCCAGCGATGCGCCTGCGGATGACCCGAGGGGTCGGCAAGAAAAAAAGAGGCATCCGGCGGCGGAGGCCGCGCGGATGCCTTTTCCGTTTGCAGGAACCGAAGGAGACAAGATGAATTTCAAGCGCGCCAGCCTGCTGGCCATCGCTGCATCGAGCCTGTTTGCGGGCGCCGCCAGCGCCCAGGTCAAGGTCGGGGTCACGGTGTCGGCCACGGGCCCGGCGGCATCGCTGGGCATTCCGGAGAAGAACACGGTTTCGCTGATGCCCAAGGAAATCGCGGGCAAGAAGATCGAATATATCGTCCTCGACGATGCCTCCGACACCACCACCGCCGTCAAGAACACCCGCAAGATGATCAGCGAGGACAAGGTCGATGTCGTGGTGGGCTCCACCGTGACGCCGAACTCGCTGGCGATGGTCGATATCGTGGCCGAGAACGAGACGCCGATGATTACGATGGCCGCCTCGGCCCGCATCATCGAGCCGATGGATGCCAAGCGCGCCTGGGTCTTCAAGACGCCGCAGAACGACTCGCACATGGCAACCGCCATTGCCGAGCACATGACCAACCACAACGTGAAGACGGTGGCGTTCATCGGCTTTGCGGATGCCTACGGCGACAGCTGGGCGCAGGAGTTCGCCAAGGTGGCGGAGCTGCGCAAGATCAAGGTGGTGGCCAATGAGCGCTTTGCGCGCACCGACACTTCGGTGACCGGCCAGGTCCTGAAGATGATGGGCAGCAACGCCGACGCGGTGCTGATCGCAGGTTCGGGTACGCCCGCGGCGCTGCCGGCGAAGGCGCTCAAGGAGCGTGGCTACAAGGGCAAGATCTACCAGACGCACGGCGTGGCCAACCCCGATTTCCTGCGCGTGTGCGGCAAGGATTGCGAAGGCACCTTCCTGCCTGCCGGCCCGCTGCTGGTGGCCGAGCAACTGCCGGACACCAACCCGGTGAAGAAGCCGGCACTGGCCTACAAGACGGCGTATGAGAAGGCCTTCGGCGGTCAGGTCTCGACCTTCGGCGGCCACGCCTGGGATGCGGGCCTGATCCTGCAGAACGCCATTCCGGAGGCGCTGAAGAAGGGCCAGCCCGGCACCAAGGAATTCCGCAAGGCGTTACGCGATGCGATGGAGCAGACCAGGAACCTGCCGGTCTCGCACGGCATCATGAACATGAGTGCGACCGACCACCTGGGCTTCGACCAGCGCTCACGCGTGATGGTCGAGATCGTCGACGGCAAGTGGAAGCTGCAGAAGTAGGCAGCCGGTTCTTGCTGGACGCGTAGTACAGGAAGGCGCATGGTCAGCCATGCGCCTTTTTTCTCTCATATCGGTCGGATTCCCTCTTCCCCACCGCAATACCTAGGGTTGCCCTGTATTTCCGCAATAGGCAACCCGTTTACTATTTCGTAATCCCATAGCGCTGCGCGCCCTGTCCGCCCCTCCGATGCAGGCAGGAAATTCATAACCCGGGGAGACAATGGACCTCTCGATTGCCGCCATCCTGGCGCAGGACGGGATCACCTCCGGCGCGATCTACGCGCTGCTGGCACTGGCACTTGTGCTGGTGTTCTCGGTGACCCGCGTCATTTTCATTCCGCAAGGGGAGTTCGTCGCCTATGGCGCGCTCACGCTGGCGGCCATGCAATCGGGCCACGCGCCGCAGACCAGCTGGCTGTTGCTGGCGATGGGCGTGCTGACGTTCCTCTATGAACTGGCGACGGTACTGCGCAGCGCCGAGCTGCGGCGCACGTTCGGCCGAAGGGTGGGCGTGCTGGCTGGCAAGTACCTGGCGTTTCCGATCGTGGTCCATCTGGTGGCGCAGCAGTTCGGCGCACAGCCGATGCCGATGCTTGCGCAGATCGCGCTCACGCTGCTGATCATCATTCCGCTCGGGCCGATGCTGTATCGGCTGGCCTACCAGCCGCTGGCCGAAGCGAGTACGCTGGTGCTGCTGATCGTCTCGGTCGGTGTGCATTTCGCGCTGGTGGGACTGGGGCTGGTGATGTTCGGCGCGGAGGGCTCGCGTACCACGGCGTTCTCGGAAGCGCGTTTCGAGGTGGGCAGCCTGACGGTGTCTGGGCAGAGCCTGTGGGTGGTGGGTGTGTCGGCGCTGCTGATCGGTGCACTGTACTTCTATTTCGAGCGCACGCTGCAGGGCAAGGCGTTGCGCGCCACGGCTGTGAACCGGCTGGGTGCCCGCCTGGTCGGCATCGGCACCACGCAGGCAGGCCGCCTGTCATTCACGCTGGCCGCGGCGATGGGCGCGCTGTGCGGCATCCTCATCGCGCCGCTGACGACCGTGTACTACGAGTCGGGCTTCCTGGTTGGCCTCAAGGGCTTCGTCGGCGCCATCGTCGGCGGACTGGTGAGCTATCCGATTGCAGCGCTCGGTGCGATCCTGGTGGGCCTGCTTGAATCCTATTCGTCCTTCTGGGCCAGCGCGTTCAAGGAGGTCATCGTCTTCACCCTGATCATCCCGGTGCTGCTGTGGCGCTCGCTGACGAGCAAGCATGTCGAGGAGGAGGAATAAGCCATGACGATGCTTACCGACAAGCAGGCGGCGGTTGCCGACGAGCACGCCGGCAACCGTGCGAAGCTCAACCGCAACCGTGTGCTGACGCTGTTGTTCATGGTGGTGATGGCGCTGTTGCCGGTTCTGCCGACACCGGAGTTCTGGATCACGCTGGGCAACTACATCGGCTTGTACAGCATCGTGGCGATCGGGCTGGTGCTGCTGACCGGCGTGGGCGGCATGACGTCGTTCGGGCAGGCCGCTTTCGTGGGGCTGGGCGCGTACAGTACCGCGTACCTCACCACGCAGTTCGGACTGTCGCCATGGTTTGGCCTGCTGGTAGGGCTGGTGATCACGATGGCTTCGGCGTATGTGATCGGCCTGATCACGATGCGGATGTCAGGCCACTACCTGCCGCTGGCAACCATCGCATGGGGCCTGTCGCTGTTCTTCCTGTTCGGCAATCTCGAGTTCCTCGGCAAATACGATGGCCTCAACGGCATTCCGGTGCTGTCGCTGCTCGGCGTGGAACTGCAGTCGGGCCGCTCGATGTTCTACCTGATCTGGGCGGTGGTGCTGCTGTCCGTGCTGGCGATGCAGAACCTGCTGAACTCGCGTCCGGGGCGCGCCATCCGCGCGCTCAAGGGCGGCGGCGTGATGGCCGAGGCGATGGGTGTGAACACGGCATGGATGAAGGTGGTGATCTTCGTTGTCGCGGCGATGTTGGCATGCGTGTCGGGCTTTCTCTATGCGCATCTGCAGCGCGCGGTGAACCCGACACCGTTCGGCCTGAACTACGGCATCGAATACCTCTTCATGGCAGTGGTCGGCGGGGTTGGCCACGTGTGGGGTGCGGTGCTGGGCGCCGGCATACTGACCATCCTGAAGGACGTGCTGCAAGGGCTGCTGCCCAGGCTGCTCGGCGCCAACGGCAACTTCGAGATCATCGTATTCGGCGTGCTGCTGGTGCTGCTGCTGCAATACGCGCGCGATGGCATCTGGCCGTTCTGCAAAAAGCTGTTCCCGTCGGGGCCGCCGGTGATCGCGCCTGCGCACGCCGATGCGCTGCCGGTGCGGCAGAAACCCGAAGCCGGCGAGCTGATCCTCGACGTGCGTGCGGCGCGCAAGCAGTTCGGCGGACTGGTGGCGGTCAACGACGTCAGCTTCCAGGTGCGCGCGGGCGAGATTATCGGCCTGATCGGACCGAACGGCGCGGGCAAGTCGACCACCTTCAACCTCGTCACGGGCGTGCTGCCGGTCACGCGCGGTGAGGTGCGCTATCGCGGCGAGGTGATCTCGGGGCTGCCGTCGCGCGAGATCGTCAAGCGCGGCATCGGTCGCACCTTCCAGCACGTGCATCTGCTGCCGACCATGACGGTGCTGGAAAACGTGGCGATCGGCGCCCACCTGCGCGGAGACTTCCGGGCGCAGGGCGGTGTTTCGGCTGCGATCCTGCGCATGAACAAGGCCGAGGAAGAGAAGCTGCTGTTCGAGGCAAAACGCCAGCTTGAGCGCGTGGGCCTGGCCGACTGCATGTATATGGAAGCGGGCAGCCTGGCGCTGGGCCAGCAACGCATCCTGGAAATCGCGCGCGCGCTGTGCTGCGATCCGGCGCTGCTGCTGCTCGACGAACCTGCGGCGGGCCTGCGCTACAAGGAAAAGCAGGCGCTCGCCGAACTGCTGCGCAAGCTCAAGGGCGAAGGCATGAGCGTGCTGCTGGTCGAGCACGACATGGACTTTGTGATGAACCTGACCGATCGCCTGGTGGTGATGGAATTTGGTACGCGCATCGCCGAGGGCGTGCCGGAGGACGTGCAGAAGAACCCCGCGGTGCTGGAAGCGTACCTGGGCGGCGTGGAGTAAGGAACTGATATGAGCCTGATCCTGGAAGTGAAGGACCTCCACGTCCGCTACGGCAAAGTGGAAGCGGTGCACGGTGCCAACCTCAAGGTCGAGGCGGGCAAGATCGTCACCGTGATCGGCCCGAACGGCGCCGGCAAGTCGACCATGCTCAATGCCGTGATGGGGGCGCTGCCGGTCAGCGGCTCGGCGACGGGAACGGTGAACTACCTCGGGCATGACATGGCCGGCATCCCGGTCGAAGGCCGCGTGGCGCGCGGCATGTGCCTGGTGCCGGAGAAGCGCGAGCTGTTCGCATCGATGACTGTCGAGGACAACCTGCAGCTGGGCGCGTTCCGCCGCAAGCGAGCCGGCGAGAAGAACTACCTCGACCAGATGGACGTGGTGTACGGGCTGTTCCCGCGCCTGCGCGAGCGTGCCCGTCAGGACGCCGGCACGCTCTCCGGCGGCGAGCGCCAGATGCTGGCGGTGGGCCGAGCACTGATGGCCAAGCCACAACTGCTGATGCTGGATGAACCCAGCCTTGGGCTCGCCCCGCTGATCGTGAAAGAGATCTTCCACATCATCAGCAACCTGCGGAAGACCGGCGTTGCTACGCTGCTGATCGAGCAGAACGCGCGCGCGGCGCTGCAGGTGGCGGACTACGGCTATGTCCTCGAGACGGGCGACATGGCCATGGAAGGGCCAGCCGATGCGCTCGCGAGCAATCCGAAGGTGATCGAGACCTACCTGGGGCTGGCGAAGAAGGCCGCATGAGGGGAGGGTTCTCGTCGTATGAATGAAGGCCTGCATTCGCAGGCCTTTTTCATTGATCCGGCGAATGCTGCCGAAACTTCCGAGCCTTTGCTGCGATTAAAATGCACCGTATGGATTCATACTCGCAGATTCAGGCAGCATAAATTCATGCATTGAATTCTGAAGCGGTCAACATCGGCAGGTGATTTACGGGGCGAATGTGCGAGCCGAAAACTATGATCGTGCTATTCGTGTTGTGCACTTTCGTGCCTTACCTCTGCGATACCCGGATCCTGTGTTGCCGTTTCCAATAGCCACGCCCGGAAATGATGGAGCGCCGGGTGATCGCGCCGCTCTTTGGGGGCGCACAGGAAATAGCCGCGCTGCAGCCGGATCGGCAGATCGAACGGCATTGCCACCCGGCCGGAGGCTATCTCGTCCCGCAGCAGGCAGCGCTGCAACACCGCCACGCCCATGTCCGCGCGAACGGCCTGCACAAGAATCGACACCTGGTCGAAGCCCGTCGATAGCTTCGGCGCAGCACTGGGTACGCCCGCGGCCTGCAGCCAGTGCTGCCAGTTGGCGGGCGCGGTGGTGTGGTAGAGCAGGGGCTCGTCGAGCAGTTCGGCGGGATCGTTCCACTTGCCGGCCTCGCGGCGCAGGCGCGCGCGGTCCGGGTGGCAGACCGGCACCATTTCACGTCCGACGATGTAGTCCACCTGCAGGGCTGGCCATTTACCGGCTTCTCCGGCCAGCAGCGCAGCATCGGGTGCGGGCCCGGAGAAATCCTCGTCGCGGCGGTAGGGCACGAAATCGAGCCGGATATCGGGATGGCGGCGGTGGAAATCCGGCAGCTTGGGAACGAGCCATACGCTGGCAAGCGTTGGCACCGCAGACAGGGTGAGGTGGTGCCGCCGGTCGCCCGCGAGCAGGGCGGCGCTGGCGCTTTCAATTGCGGCCAGCGGGCCGGCTACGGCGTCGAGCAGTTGCTGCCCGGCGCCGGTGAGCAGAAGCCGGTGTGCGTTGCGCTGGACCAGCGGCTGGCCGAAATGCTCCTCCAGCCGGGCAATCGCGCGGCTGATGGCACCTTGCGTCACGCAAAGCGCTTCGGCTGCACGGGTAAAGCTGCCCAGCCGCGCTACCGCGGCGAAGGCGTGCAGTTCGGACATCGACGGGGATTGCAGCCGCATGGAGGGAGTGCCGGAAGGCGGGCGCACGAGGTGCCCGCCGAGGATGATCTTTGGTAATGCGAACGTGCAATATAGTCGTTTGTGCCGCATGGGTAAACGACTGAAACTCCGCAGATCGTTGCACAAAACAAAACAGGAGAAAGCCCCATGATCCGAGCCAGGATGTCGCGTCGCCAACTCATGCTGTCGGGTGCCGCGGCTGCCGTCACGCTGTCGTTCGCGGGCAGTGCTTTTGCCCAGGCGGCGTATCCCAACCGTCCGATCCGGCTGATCGTTCCGTTCGCCGCGGGCGGTTCGACCGATCTGTCGGCGCGGCTGGTTGCCGAGTTTGCCGGTCGCGAGCTCGGACAGTCGATCGTCGTCGAGAACAAGGGCGGTGCCGGTGGTTCGCTGGGGATGGAGCAGGTCGCCAATTCGGCGCCGGACGGCTACACCATCGGGATGGCCACGGTCAGCACGCATGGCTCCAACCCGGCGGTGTACCCGAAGCTGAAGTACGACCCGATCAAGGATTTCGCGCCGGTCACCAATGTCGTGGCGATTCCGAGCGTGTTCGCCGTGCATCCGAGCGTGCCGGCCAAGACCATGCAGGAGTTCATCGCGCTGGCCAGGGCCAACCCGGGCAAGTACAGCTTTGCATCGCCGGGCGCCGGGTCGCTGGGCCATGTGAACATCGAGAACTTCATGATGCTGGCCAGGATCGACCTGCTGCACGTGCCATACAAGGGCGCCGGCCTGGCCCTGAACGATGCCGTGGCAGGGCAGGTGAGTGCGATCACCGACAACCTCTCGTCCACGCTTCCCCACGTGAAATCGGGCCGGTTGCGCGCCCTGGCGGTGCTGGGTGCGGCCCGCTCGCCGCAACTGCCGAATGTGCCGACCTATGCGGAGCTGGGCTACAAGGACATGGGGGAGGGTGGCTGGTTCGGCATCGTGGCACCGGCCGGCACGCCGCCAGCGATTGTGGCGAAACTGAACCAGGCCATCCACAAGGCCATGCTGAACCCGGAGTTCAAGCGCAAGGTGGAAGAGTCCGGCGGTACGCTGGTCCCGACCACGCCTGACCAGTTCAAGGCACAGATCCAGCAGGCAATGGCCCGCTACGCGCGCGTTGCCAAGGCTGCCAACATCAAGCTGGACTGATCCATGACCGAAGCATCGCAGACAGATTTCCCGGCGCCACTGACGCTGCAACTGCCGCAAGGTGAAGTGCTGCCGCTGGTGTGCGACTCGCCGCACAGTGGCACGTATTACCCGGCCGATTTCGGCGCCGCCGTGGCCCCGGGCCGCCTGCGCGGCGGGGAAGATACGCACGTCGACGCCCTGTGGGAAGCCGTGCCCCGTCTGGGCGGCACGCTGTTGGCGGCAACATTCCCGCGTGTCTATATCGACCCGAACCGCACGCTGGACGATATCGATCCCGAGCTGCTGGAAGGCGCTTGGCCGTCGCAACTGTCGCCGGGCGAGAAGACCCGCCTGGGCTACGGCCTGATCTGGCGGAACATCGATGCCGCGACGCCGATCTATGACCGGAAGCTCACAGTGGCCGAAGTGCAGGCCCGGATCGACCGCTACTACCGCCCGTACCACGAGGCATTGGCGGAGGCAGTGGAGGGCGCTTACCGGCGCTTTGGCGCGGTCTGGCACCTGAACCTGCACTCGATGCCGAACAATGCGTACGAGCGGCTGAAGATCCAGAGCCCGCACCCGTTAGCCGACTTCGTCCTGGGCGACCGCGACGGCACCACCTGCGAACCCGCCTTGGTGGAACTGGTGGAGCGGGAATTGCGGGCGATGGGGTACACGGTAGCGCGCAATGATCCTTACAAGGGCGTGCAGTTGATCGCCAAGATCGGGCGGCCGGCCGAGCGGCGCAACAGCCTGCAGATCGAGATCCGCCGTCCGTTGTACATGGACGAGGGAACGCGGGAGCGCAATGCCGGTTTCGCCTCTCTGCAGCGCAATCTTGGGCTGGTGACCGAGAGCATTGCAGCGTACGTTCGCGGGCAGCTTTGAGTATCTTGTTCCACGTGAAACATCCGACCGGGCCTCGTGCCCGGTTTTTTGTTTCACGTGGAACACACTCGCTCGCGCAGAGGTATCGCATGGGCCATGTTTCACGTGAAACATCGTCACCGTCGAAAAGGCGGTAGTCGATTGCCGCTATAATTCGACATCCAGAATTTTCCCGCCAGCCTCCCGGAGGAGGTGTCCCATGCTTTACGCAAAAGAGTTCGATGTCATCGTCGTCGGTGGTGGTCACGCCGGCACTGAAGCTGCACTGGCTGCTGCCCGGATGGGCTGCCAGACGCTGCTGCTGACCCACAACATCGAAACGCTTGGGCAGATGAGCTGCAATCCGTCGATCGGCGGCATTGGCAAGGGGCACCTGGTCAAGGAAGTCGATGCGATGGGCGGCGCCATGGCCGCTGCCACGGACGAGGCGGGTATCCAGTTCCGTATCCTCAACTCCAGCAAGGGCCCCGCGGTGCGAGCCACGCGCGCCCAGGCCGACCGTGTGCTGTATCGCAAGGCCATCCGTACCCGTCTGGAGAACCAGCCGAACCTGATGCTGTTCCAGCAGGCCGTGGATGACCTGATGGTGGAGGGCGACCGCGTGGTCGGCGCCATGACCCAGGTGGGCATCGCCTTCCGCGGCCGCGCTGTTGTGCTGACCGCGGGCACCTTCCTGGACGGCAAGATTCACGTTGGCCTGGACAACTACACCGGCGGCCGCGCCGGCGATCCGGCATCGGTCTCGCTGTCGGTCCGCCTGAAGGAGCTGAAGCTCCCGCAAGGCCGGCTGAAGACTGGTACGCCGCCGCGTATCGACGGCCGCACCATCGACTTCTCGGTGATGGAAGAGCAGCCAGGCGACCTCGATCCGGTGCCGGTGTTCTCCTTCCTGGGCCGGCCCGAGCAGCACCCGCAGCAGTTGCCGTGCTGGATTACCCACACCAACGCGCGTACCCACGACATCATCCGCGGCGGCCTGGACCGCTCGCCGATGTACACGGGCGTAATCGAAGGGGTAGGGCCGCGCTACTGCCCGAGCATCGAGGACAAGATCCATCGCTTTGCCAGCAAGGAAAGCCACCAGATATTCCTGGAACCCGAAGGCCTGACCACCAACGAGTTCTATCCCAACGGTATCTCCACCAGCCTGCCATTCGACGTTCAGCTGGAGCTGGTGCATTCGATCCGCGGGATGGAGAACGCGCACATCCTGCGCCCTGGCTACGCCATTGAGTACGACTACTTCGATCCGCGCGCGCTGAAGGCATCGCTGGAAAGCAAGGCAATCAATGGCCTGTTCTTTGCGGGACAGATCAACGGCACGACCGGCTATGAGGAGGCCGCCGCACAAGGGCTGCTGGCGGGCATCAACGCCGGTTGCTACGTGCGCGAGCGTGACGCCTGGACGCCGCGCCGCGACCAGGCCTATCTCGGCGTGCTGGTCGACGACCTGATCACCCGTGGTGTGACCGAGCCGTACCGCATGTTTACCAGCCGTGCGGAATTCCGCCTGAGCCTGCGCGAAGACAACGCCGATATGCGCCTGACGGAAGCGGGGCGCGAACTCGGCGTTGTCGACGATGCCCGCTGGGACGCCTTCAACCGCAAGCGCGACGCTGTTTCACGTGAAACAGAGCGCCTCAAGAGCACGTGGGTCAACCCGGCAATGCTGCCGGCCGAAGAGGCCGTGCCGCTGCTGGGCAAGGCCATCGAGCGTGAATACAGCCTGGCGGATCTGCTGCGCCGTCCGGAAGTCCGCTATGAAGCGCTGATGGGCCTGCAGAATGGCCGCCATGCGCCGGAAGCGCCGCTTGATGAGGATCCGATGCTGGCAGAGCAGATCCGCGAGCAGATCGAGATCGGCATCAAGTACCACGGCTACATCGCCAGACAGGCCGCCGAGGTCGACAAGCTGGAGGCCAACGAATCGACCCGCCTGCCGGAAGGCTTCGACTACACCGAAGTGCGCGGGCTTGGCTTTGAAGTCAGCCAGAAGCTGAATCAGCATCGTCCGGAAACGCTAGGCCAGGCTTCGCGGATCTCGGGCGTCACCCCGGCTGCGATCTCGCTGCTGCTGGTTCACCTGAAGAAGAAGGGCATGGGGCGTACCAAGTCCGGCAACACGCAAGAGGCTGCCTGAGTGGGCGGTCATCGACATACCGTGATCGACGACGCGGCCCAGCGTCGTCGCCTCGAAGCCGGGCTGGCGGCCATTGGCCTGGCCCTTGCGCCAGCCCAGATCGACACGCTGTTCGCGTACCTTGCGCTGCTGCGCAAGTGGAACAGCATCTACAACCTCACCGCGATCCGTCATCCGGACGAGATGCTCACGCATCATCTGCTGGATTCGCTGTCGGCCGTTCCGGCACTTGCCGAAGCCGCGCGTGCGGCTGGCGTGGCCGAGCCGGCGCGGGGAAGGGTGCTCGACGTCGGCTCCGGCGGCGGCATGCCCGGCCTGCCGCTGGCGATTTCGTGCCCCGATGTCTCCGTGCTGATGGTCGATATCGTGCAGAAGAAGACCGCGTTCCTCACGCAGTGCCGGGCGCAGCTCGGACTGTCGAACGCCGCGGCGCACTGGGGGCCGGTCGAGCAGCTCGAGGATTCGCACGGATTTGCCGTCATTACTTCGCGTGCATTCGCAGAGCTGACTGACTTTGTCTCGCTGTCGGGCCACCTGCTGGCGCCGCACGGCCGGCTGATCGCGATGAAGGGTGTTTATCCACAGGCAGAACTGGACCGGATGGAGGCCGCCGGCTTGATGAGCGAATGGCAGGTTGATGCCGTACCGCGGCTGACTGTGCCCGAGCTGGACGCCGAGCGCCATCTGGTGGTGTTGTCGCGCCGGTGACCATGGTGGCGCGTGCGCCGCAAACTGCCGGCCGTGTGCCGGCTGAATGAATTCAAGCAGGAGCCTCAGGAGCTTATGGCCAAGGTATTCGTGATCGCAAACCAGAAGGGCGGGGTAGGCAAGACCACCACTACGGTGAACCTCGCCGCCGGCCTGGCCGCGCAGGACCAGCGCGTGCTGCTGGTCGACCTGGACCCGCAGGGCAATGCCTCGATGGGCTCTGGCATCGACAAGCAGTCGCTGGAGCACAGCGTGTACCAGGTGCTGGTCGGACTGTCCAGCGTTGCGCAGGCCCGGCAGCGTTCCGAGACCGGCAAGTACGACGTGCTGCCGGCCAACCGCGAGCTGGCTGGTGCCGAAGTGGAGCTGGTCGAACTGGACCAGCGCGAGCGGCGCCTCAAGCAGGCAATCGCAGAGGTCGACAGCGAATACGATTTCGTCCTGATCGACTGCCCGCCGTCGCTGTCGCTGCTGACGCTGAACGGCCTGTGCGCCGCGCATGGGGTGATCGTGCCGATGCAGTGCGAGTACTTCGCGCTGGAAGGGCTGTCGGACCTGGTCAACACCATCAAGCAGGTGCACGCCAACCTGAACCGCGACCTGAAGGTGATCGGCCTGCTGCGCGTCATGTTTGACCCGCGCGTCACGCTGCAGCAGCAGGTGTCGGCGCAGCTCGAATCGCACTTTGGCGAGAAGGTTTTCAAGACCGTCATTCCGCGCAACGTGCGCCTGGCGGAGGCGCCCTCGTACGGCATGCCGGGCGTGGCCTTCGATCCGTCGTCGAAGGGCGCGAAAGCGTACCTGGATTTCGGTGCCGAGATGATTGCCCGCGTCAGGCAGATTGGCTGACCGACGGTATTGAACGAATACCTGCCGCCTTCGGGAAGCCGGGCAGAGCAAGCGATGCAAGGACTGTGACCATGAGTACTGCAAAGAAAAAAGGCCTGGGCCGCGGCCTCGAAGCCCTGCTGGGCGGCCCCGCGGAGATCGTCGAGTCGGTGAAGCAGGAGGGCGCGCCCACCGTGCTGCGCCTCGACCAGTTGCAGCCCGGCAAGTACCAGCCCCGCACGCGCATGGACGAGGGGGCCTTGCAGGAACTGGCAGCGAGCATTCGCGCGCAGGGCCTGATGCAGCCGATCCTGGTGCGCCGCGTGGAAGAGCCGGATCGCTACGAGATCATCGCAGGCGAGCGCCGCTTCCGCGCCTCGAAGATCGCGGGGCTCGACAAGGTGCCGGTGCTGGTGAAGGACGTGGCCGACGAAGCTGCGGCCGCGATGGCGCTGATCGAGAACATCCAGCGCGAGGACCTGAACCCGCTGGAAGAGGCGCAGGGCATCATGCGCCTGATCCGCGAATTCAGTTTCACGCATGAGCAGGCCGCGGAATCCGTGGGCCGCTCCCGGAGCGCCGTGTCCAACCTGCTGCGCCTGCTGAACCTGGCCAATCCGGTGCAGACCATGCTGATGGCCGGCGATCTCGATATGGGCCACGCGCGCGCGTTGCTCGCCGTCGATGGTGCGAACCAGATTACGCTGGCCAACCAGATCATCAACAAGCGCCTGTCGGTGCGCGAGACCGAGAAGCTGGTTGCATCCACGCTCAAGCCGTTCGATCTGAAGTCGCTCAAGCAGAAGGCCGGCAATGGCATGCGCGACGTGGCGCGGCTGGAGGAGGAGCTGTCGGATGCGCTGGGGCTGGCGGTGCAGATCAAGCTCGGTGCGCGGGGCAAGGGCCAGCTCACCATTCACTTCAGCAACAACGATGCGCTCGAGGATGTACTCGTGCGTCTTCGTGATTCGGGCGAAGCACAACGCGTTGCCTGAAATACTGCGCGATAAACGGACAAGCCGATGGTGACTGTTGCATCTACGCAGCAGTCGTCACGTTATCTGCCGGAATGTGTGCCGCGGGTCCGGTAATCCACCATCATGCGCTGGGTTCGCCACGCAATCCAATTACGTAGAACATCATTGCCGCGCAATTTCCGTGCAGCCATCATGCAATCGTGATGGCTGCCGTTGTGCGGTTGTCCCTGCAAGCAAACTGTAAGCAGATTGACGCGAATCAGTAGTTCCCCTTAAAATCGTGCGGTTTGAATTCTGGCCGGACCGGAAAGTTCCGGACTGGAATGAGGCAGGCAGGTGGTGGTTCAAGACCGTCAGCAACGAAGCGCGGAGTCCCGGCAGGATGACTGGGATGATGACGCAGAACGTGAAGAAGAAGCTGTCGATCCGCTGTCGCACGCCGAAGCGGTGACGCTGTTTGGCGAGCGCGCGTTGCGTCCTTCGCGCATGACACCCGGCAAGGTTGTGCTGGCACAGGTGATTGTCACCCTGCTGTCGGCACTGTGCTGGGCGGTGTTCGCCAGCGAGTCCGCGCCGAGCGGCTGGTCCGCATTGTTCGGCGGCGCGGTGTGCTTTGTCCCGAGCGGCTTCTTTGCGTTCCGTCTGTGGATGGCGCGCGAGCGGACGTCGGTAGGCGGGCTGGTGGTGGGCGAGGCGATCAAGGTGTTCGCCACCGTCGCACTGTTCGTGCTGGTGGTGGTGCTGTACCGGGATCTGCGGTGGGTACCGATGCTCGTCACGTTCCTGCTTGCGCTCAAGATTTATTGGGTTGCGCTGGCGATCCGCTAGCGAGATCCGCCAGGACTTCGCGCCTGCCACCTGAGTTGGGGGGCGCGAGTGAAAACTCAAGACCCGATAATCGGGGATTTCCGACGCGGCCCGTCACGGTAGTGAAGCGTTGCGCCAGTAAAAGATAAAGACGGTCTTGCCCGCGGTGACCAGCCAATCGTGCTGAAGGTGGAGCAAGAAACGTACCGGGGGCGTGTTGTTGATGCCTTCCCCACAACAAGTTTCGCAATATACGGTTCGTCTCGACATGTCAGAAGCTATCCAAGGCGCCGAACAGGCGCTGACACCCTCCGGCTATATCGCCGAACACTTGCAGAACTTGAACTCGGTCGGCGGCAAGCAGGCGTCGGTGGTCGATTTCTCTGTGCTCAACTACGACACGCTGTTCTGGTCCGTCCTGTGCGGCGCTATCGCACTGATCTTCCTGTACGCGGCCGCGCGCCGTGTCACCGCCGGCGTGCCGGGCCGCTTCCAGGCTTTCGTCGAGATGATCGTCGAGATGGTGGACGACCAGGCCAAGGGAATCATTCACGGCGACCGTTCGTGGATTGCTCCGCTGGCACTGATGGTGTTCTGCTGGATCACCATGATGAACGCCATCGACCTGATTCCGGTCGACTGGGTCACCGGCCTGAACAGCCTGCTGGGCGTCTTCCACATTCACCTTCCCCACCACCGCGCAGTGGCCACGGCCGACCTGAACGGAACACTGGGCATGTCGTGCTCGGTGCTGGTCCTGATGATCTACTACAGCTTCAAGATCAAGGGCACGGGCGGCTTCATGCATGAACTGTTCTCGGCCCCGTTCGGCGCCAAGTGGTACCTGGCCCCGTTCAACCTGATCCTGAACCTGATCGAATTCCTGGCCAAGGCGGTCTCGCTCGGCATGCGGTTGTTCGGCAACATGTACGCCGGCGAACTCGTGTTCCTGCTGATCGCGCTGCTGGGTTCGATCTGGACGTTCAGCGCCGACATGTCCGCGCTGGGCTTTGTCGGCCACGTGGTCGCCGGCACGGTATGGGCGATCTTCCACATCCTGATCGTCCTGCTCCAGGCTTTCATTTTCATGATGCTGACGCTGGTGTACATCGGCCAGGCTCACGATCACCACTGATTTCCGGTTTTTGGTTTTTTGGTTTTTTGGTTCTAAGTCTCTCTAAATTAAAGGAGTCATCATGCAAGCATTTCTCGCCAACATCCAGGGTCTGACCGCCATCGGCATCGGCATCATCATCGGTTTGGGCGCAATCGGCGCCTGCCTGGGTATCGCCCTGATGGGTGGCAAGTACATCGAAGCGTGCGCACGTCAGCCTGAACTGATGAACCCGCTGCAAACCAAGATGTTCCTGCTGGCTGGCCTGATCGACGCGGCATTCCTGATCGGTGTGGGTGTTGCAATGCTGTTCGCCTTCGCCAACCCGCTGCTGGCTGTCATCAAGTAATTCTTTTCGGTCTGCATGATGCTGACGGGCGGCGCGGGCCACTAGCCTGGCCGCCTTTGCGCATTTATCTGTAGTTTGATTACCGAAAGGAACACACCATGAATCTGAACGCAACGTTTTTTGCGCAGATGGTCGTGTTCTTCATCCTGTGGTGGGTTGTTGCCAAATTCATTTGGCCGCCGCTGGTGAAGGCGCTCGACGAACGCGCAAAGAAGATCGCCGATGGCCTCGCCGCTGCCGAGAAGGGCAAGGCCGAGCTCGAACTCGCCAACAAGCGTGTGGACCAGGCTATGGCCGAAGCCCGCACCGAAGGTGCTCAACGCGTCGCTGACGCCGAGAAGCGCGCCCAGCTGACGGCAGACGAGATCAAGCAAAACGCCCAGGCAGAAGCCGCACGCATCATTGCCCAGGCCAAGGCCGAAGCAGACCAGCAGGTCACCCGCGCACGCGAAGAACTGCGTGACCAGGTTGCCGTGCTGGCCGTCAAGGGTGCCGAGCAGATCCTCAAGCGTGAAGTGAACGCGCAGGTCCACGCCGACCTGCTCAATCAACTCAAGGCTGGGCTCTAATCATGGCAGAAACCGCAACCATTGCCCGTCCCTACGCTGAGGCGCTGTTCCGCGTCGCCAGTGAAGCGAGCGCAGGCAATCTGGGTGCATGGTCCGAACTGGTGTCGGAAATGGGGCAGGTTGCCGCCAATCCCGACATGAAGGCGCTCGCCGGCGACCCGAACGTTCCCGGCGAGAAGCTGGCCGAACTGTTCCTGTCGGTGCTGAAGTCCCCGCTGAATGACGAGGCTCGTCGCTTCGTCAAGCTGCTGGTGGATAACGGCCGCCTGACGGTGATGCCGGAAATCGCCGAGCAGTTCCATGTGCTCAAGAACGCCCGCGAAGGGTCGTCGGATGTCGAGATCACCAGCGCATTCCCGCTGGAAGGTTCGCAGTTGAACGACCTGGTCGCTGCACTCGAACGCAAGTTCGGCCGCAAGCTGTACGCGAAGGTGGCGGTGGACCCGTCCCTGATCGGTGGCGTGAGCGTCAAGGTCGGCGACGAAGTGCTCGACACCTCCGTGCGTTCGCGCCTGGCTGCCATGCAAGCCACGCTGACCGCCTGACCGCACCGGCCGACGGATTGAAGAATTAGGAGCATTGTGATGCAACTGAACCCCTCAGAAATCAGCGAGCTGATCAAGACCCGCATCTCGGGCCTTGGCGCTGAAGCTGAAGTGCGCAACACCGGCACGGTGATCTCCGTGACCGATGGTATCTGCCGCGTGCATGGCCTGTCTGGCGTGATGCAGGGCGAGATGCTGGAATTCCCCGGCAACACCTTCGGCCTCGCGCTGAACCTCGAGCGCGACTCGGTCGGCGCCGTGGTGCTGGGCGACTACGAACACATTTCCGAAGGCGATACGGTCAAGTGCACCGGCCGCATTCTGGAAGTGCCGGTTGGCAAGGAACTGCTGGGCCGCGTGGTCAACACGCTGGGCCAGCCGATCGACGGCAAGGGCCCGATCAACGCGAAAGAAACCGACGTGATCGAAAAGGTCGCACCGGGCGTGATCGCGCGTCAGTCCGTGAGCCAGCCGGTGCAGACCGGCCTGAAGTCGATCGACTCGATGGTGCCGATCGGCCGTGGCCAGCGTGAGCTGATCATTGGCGACCGCCAGACCGGCAAGACCGCCGTGGCAGTCGACGCGATCATCAACCAGAAGGGCAAGGGCATGTACTGCGTGTACGTCGCCATTGGCCAGAAGGCTTCGACGATCGCCAACGTGGTGCGCAAGCTCGAAGAGCACGGCGCGATGGAATACACCGTCGTCGTGGCCGCCGCCGCTTCGGACTCGGCCGCCATGCAGTACCTGGCCGCCTACGCCGGCTGCACGATGGGCGAGTACTTCCGCGACCGCGGCGAAGACGCGCTGATCGTCTATGACGACCTGACCAAGCAAGCCTGGGCCTACCGCCAGGTGTCGCTGCTGCTGCGCCGCCCGCCGGGCCGCGAAGCCTACCCCGGCGACGTGTTCTACCTGCACTCGCGTCTGCTCGAGCGTGCTGCCCGCGTGAATGCCGAGTACGTCGAAAAGTTCACCAATGGCGCCGTCAAGGGCAAGACCGGTTCGTTGACCGCGCTGCCGGTGATTGAAACGCAGGCCGGCGACGTGTCCGCGTTCGTGCCGACCAACGTGATCTCGATTACCGACGGTCAGATCTTCCTGGAAACCGACCTGTTCAACGCCGGTATCCGTCCCGCTATCAACGCCGGTATCTCGGTGTCGCGCGTGGGTGGTGCTGCACAGACCAAGGTGGTGAAGAACCTGGCCGGTGGTATCCGTACCGACCTGGCCCAGTACCGTGAACTGGCTGCGTTCGCGCAGTTCGCTTCGGACCTGGACGATGCCACCCGCAAGCAGCTCGAGCGCGGCCGCCGCGTGACCGAACTGCTCAAGCAGCCGCAATACCAGCCGCAGCAGGTGTGGCAGCTGGCAGCGTCGCTGTTCGCCGCCAACAATGGCTTCCTCGACAACGTGGAAGTGAAGGACATTCTGCCGTTCGAGAAGGGCCTGCACGACCATCTGAAGACCAAGTACGCCGATCTCATCAACCGCATCGAAGAGACTAAGCAGCTCTCGAAGGAAGATGAAGCCGCCCTGCGTGCCGCGATCGAGGATTTCAAGAAGTCCGCCGCGTTCTAACCGCGTGATTCCACGACACCGCCTGTGCGCTGCCTGGCAGCGCGCGGTGCGGTTCGGACGGAGAGGAAGATATGGCCGGAACGAAAGAAATTCGAACCAAGATCAAGAGCGTGCAAAACACGCGCAAGATCACCAAGGCGATGGAGATGGTCGCCGCATCCAAGATGCGCAAGGCGCAGGAGCGGATGCGCACTGCCCGTCCCTATGCCGAGAAAGTGCGCAATGTCGCGGCGCACCTGGCTTCTGCCAACCCCGAGTTCAAGCACCCGTTCATGGTGGATCGCGAAGTCAAGCGCGTCGGCATGATCGTGGTCACGACCGACAAGGGGCTGTGCGGCGGTCTGAACACGAACGTGTTGCGTGCGGTGACCAACGAGCTGAAGAGCCTGCAGGGTCGCGGCGTGGATGTGCAAGCTACTGCCATCGGTGGTAAGGGCATGCAGTTCCTGAGCCGCATCGGCGCCAAGGTGGCCTCGAATGTGGTGCAGCTCGGCGACACCCCGCACCTGGAAAAGCTGATCGGCGCGATCAAGGTCCAGCTCGACGCATTCACCAATGGTGAAGTCGATGCGGTGTACATCGCGTACACCAAGTTCATCAATACGATGAAGCAGGAACCGATGGTTGAGCAACTGCTGCCGCTCGCCGCCGACAAGCTGTCGCAGACGGAAGAAGAGAAGCGCGCCTACTCGTGGGACTACATCTACGAACCTGACGCGCAGACCGTGGTGGAAGAGCTGTTGGTCCGCTACGTCGAGGCGCTGGTGTACCAGGCCGTGGCCGAGAACATGGCGTCCGAGCAGTCGGCACGCATGGTGGCCATGAAGGCGGCATCCGACAATGCCAAGAACGTGATCGGCGAACTGCAGCTGGACTACAACAAGACCCGGCAGGCAGCGATCACCAAGGAATTGTCAGAGATCGTCAGCGGTGCGGCAGCGGTCTGAGGCGTCAAGAATTCAAGCTATCGGAGATACGAAATGAGTATCGGAAATATTGTGCAGTGCATCGGCGCCGTGGTGGACATCGAGTTCCCGCGCGACGCGATGCCGAAGGTGTACGACGCGCTGGTGCTGGAAGACAGCGGCGAAACGTCGTTCGCCGAAAAGGGCCTGACGTTCGAAGTCCAGCAGCAGCTGGGTGACGGCGTGGTCCGTACCATTGCCCTCGGTTCGTCGGACGGCCTGCGCCGCGGCATGCCGGTGAAGAGCACCGGCGCGCCGATCTCGGTGCCGGTGGGTCAAGGCACGCTGGGCCGCATTATGGATGTCCTGGGTCGCCCCATCGACGAAGCTGGCCCGATCGCTTCCGACGAGCGGCGCGCGATTCACCAGAAGGCGCCGAAGTTCGACGAACTGTCGCCTTCCACCGACCTGCTCGAAACCGGCATCAAGGTGATCGACCTGATTTGCCCGTTCGCCAAGGGCGGCAAGGTGGGTCTGTTTGGTGGCGCAGGCGTGGGCAAGACCGTCAACATGATGGAGCTCATCAACAACATCGCCAAGCAGCACAGCGGTCTGTCGGTGTTCGCCGGCGTGGGCGAGCGTACCCGTGAAGGGAACGACTTCTACCACGAAATGAAGGACTCGAACGTGCTCGACAAGGTGGCCATGGTGTTCGGCCAGATGAACGAGCCGCCGGGCAACCGTCTGCGCGTGGCACTTTCCGGCCTGACCATGGCCGAGAAGTTCCGCGACGAGGGCCGTGACATCCTGTTCTTCGTCGACAACATCTACCGCTACACGCTGGCTGGTACCGAAGTGTCGGCACTGCTGGGCCGTATGCCTTCCGCCGTGGGCTACCAGCCGACGCTGGCTGAAGAAATGGGCAAGCTGCAGGAGCGTATTACGTCGACCAAGACCGGCTCGATTACGTCGATCCAGGCCGTCTACGTGCCTGCGGATGACTTGACCGACCCGTCGCCGGCTACCACCTTCCTGCACCTGGACTCGACCCTGGTGCTGTCGCGTGACATTGCCGCTCTCGGTATCTACCCCGCAGTGGACCCGCTCGACTCGACCTCGCGTCAGATGGACCCGCAAGTGGTTGGCCAGGAGCACTACAACGTTGCGCGCGCCGTACAGCAGACCCTGCAGCGCTACAAGGAACTGCGCGACATCATCGCGATTCTGGGCATGGACGAACTGTCGCCGGAAGACAAGATGGCCGTGAACCGCGCTCGTAAGATCCAGCGTTTCCTGTCGCAGCCGTTCCACGTGGCCGAAGTGTTCACGGGTTCGCCGGGCAAGTACGTGCCGCTGAAGGAAACCATCCGTGGTTTCAAGATGCTGGTGGATGGCGAGTGCGATCACCTGCCCGAGCAGGCGTTCTACATGGTCGGCTCGATCGACGAAGCCTTCGAAAAGGCCAAGAAGCTCCAGTAAGTGGCGTCTTTCGCCTTCATGCGTCGTTGCGGCTGCCTTGCCGTAGTTAATCTACTGTCTGCGGCAGCCGCGCCTAGCCTGAAGGCGAAATACTTGCTTCCTGGAAACGGGAAGCCGAAGCTTTCAGGAGAAAGGATCTGATATGGCAACCATTCTTGTAGACGTCGTCAGCGCGGAAGCGTCGATCTTCTCCGGTCAGGCGAAGTTCGTGGCGCTGCCGGGCGAGTCGGGTGAGCTGGGCATTCTGCCGGGCCACACGCCGCTGATCACGCGCATCCAGCCGGGTGCGGTGCGGATCGAGAAGGAAGATGGCAGCGAAGAGTTCGTGTTCGTTGCCGGCGGCATTCTCGAAGTCCAGCCCAAGCACGTCACCGTGCTGGCCGATACCGCAATCCGCGGTAGCGACCTGGACGAAGCCAAGGCGCGGGAAGCCAAGCGCGCCGCCGAAGAGCTGATGCAGAACCAGAGCAGCGATCTGGATCTCGCTCGTGCTCAGAGCGAGCTCGCCCTGGCGGCTGCCCAACTGGCTGCCATCGCCCGCCTGCGTCGTAAGAAGTAAGCAATTAGGGAGATTCGCGCTGTTGTTTTTTTGGCGCGGCATCTAAAAAAAGGCAGCCGCATGGCTGCCTTTTTTGTTTGGCTGGCGATATTCTTTAATTCGCCTGGACCAAAAAAAGCGCGCGGGCCGGGGAGGCTCCGCGCGGACGGGAAAATCCCTTCGAGGGGTCAATTCGAAGGAACGGGTTCGGTCCAGGACAACTATCAAGGCGCATCGGATACATCTATCCGCATCTCAGGCCATAAGGCCGCGCGCCATCCGGTCTTCCTGGTGCTCCGATCCGGCAGGCTTTGCTTGCTGGATCGGACAATCGGGATTTACTGCCAAAGGCTTTCTTCAGCACGTCCCCATTTTCTGACTACGATTTCTGGCGGGGCCGTCCCACACCCAAACGTCGGTGTGTCAATGCATTGTGGGGGAAACTCCCCGGCATGGCAGTAACAAAATGTATCGTTTTGCAAGAAGTTGAAAGCTTGAGTCGGTGAAATCCGGCGCGTTGCGCACATTCCCCCAACTCGTGGCGCACTTTCCTCTGCTAACGTGCCTCTACCGTATCATTCCCCTCGGATTTTCTGTGTTCGTTTACGCACAATCCTGTGCGGATGCCCGCGAATCATTTTCGCAGGTACGATTTGATATTCATGCCCGAATGATGCCGCCGGATCGAGGCGGCTAAATTTTTGCCAGAACGACAAAATCGCGGAGAGTTGGATGACACAAATGGACGAAGCGATACGCGCCATGCTGGCGATGAAGACGGTGGCCGTCGTCGGGCTGTCTGATCGTACGGATCGCCCAAGCAACGAAGTGGCCGAGTTCCTGCAACAGCACGGCTTCCGGATCGTGCCAGTGAACCCGCGTCATGCCGGCGATCACATCCTCGGCGAGCCTTGCCACGCCACGCTGGATGAAGCCGCCCGCGCCATCCGCGCAGACGGCGGACGGATCGACTGGGTAGACATCTTCCGCCGCGCGGAAGACACGCCGCCAGTGGTGGACGATGCCATTGCCATCGGCGCGCGCGGCATCTGGCTGCAGCTTGGCATTGTCAACGATCCGGCAGTGGCCAAGGCCCGTGCGGCCGGGCTGCTTGCCGTGCAGGACTGCTGCAGCAAGATTGAACTCTCGCGGCAACTGGAACTGTCCTGAATCCCCTAATCCGCACATGGCCATCGACCCGCAACTCCTCGCCTACTACCGCCGCCTGGCCGACCAATATTCCGGCCGCCCCGTACCCGTTGATGCGCCTGCAAGGCGTGCCCGCTTTGCCGAAGTGGCCGCGCCATCGGTAGCGGACGATCCGGATGGCATGGAGACCGTCGATCTGTCTCTTGCGCTGCCGGGCCGCACGCTGGCCGCACGCCTGTTCCGTCCGTCCGGCGTGGCGCGACCGAGGCTGATCATTTACTTCCATGGCGGCGGCTGGGTGGTCGGCTCGCACGAAACCCACCACACGGTGGCCGCGTTGCTGGCTTCCGATACGGGCTGCGCGGTCGCCAGCATCGATTACCGCCTGGCGCCCGAATTTCCGTTCCCGGCGCCTTGCGACGACGCCGTGGAGGCCGTCCAGTGGTTTGCTGCCCGGCGTGCCGCGCTCGGGCTCGATCCGGATTTCCTCGCCGTTGCAGGCGACAGCGCCGGCGGCCACCTGGCCGCAGTGGCGGCGCAACAGGCGAACGCGCTCGCCGGTGATGACCTGGTCAGGGCGCAATTGCTGATCTACCCTGTGACGGCGCCGGTGCTCAGTTCGGAAAGCTATCGCGCGTTCGCCGATGGCCCCGGCCTCACGCGCGACGAAATGGCCTGGTTCTGGACCCAGTTCATCGGCGCCGACGCCCTGGCGCGCGGCGCGCAAACCGACGATCCCCGCATCCACCTGATGGCCGCGGCGCCGGCACGTCTGCCGCCGGCCAGCGTGGTGATGGTGGCCGCGCACGACGTGCTGCGCGACGACGGACTCGCCTATGCGGACTTCCTGGTTCGCCATGACGCCCCCGTCATCACCATCGAAGCCAGCGGCATGACGCACGGTTTCGCACGCCTGCAACCCGACGCACCGCGCGCCCGCGAGTGGATGCGCCGGGCCGCGGCCGCTTTTGTCGATCTGCTGGACGACGCCTGACCGATCCTGCAAACCGCCGGCGCGGCCCGCCCATCCCTTAGAATGGCGGTCTTACGAGGATGACCATGACCGCATTGCAGAACGATACTTTCCTGCGCGCGCTGCGCCGCCAGCCAACCGAGTACACGCCGCTGTGGCTGATGCGCCAGGCAGGCCGCTACCTGCCCGAGTACAACGCCACGCGTGCCCGCGCCGGAAGCTTCCTGGGTCTTGCCAAGAATCCCGCGTATGCCACCGAGGTGACCCTGCAGCCGCTGGATCGTTATCCGCTCGATGCGGCCATTCTCTTTTCCGACATCCTGACCGTCCCGGACGCGATGGGCCTGGGCCTGTCGTTCGCGCTGGGCGAGGGCCCGCGCTTCGCACACCCGCTGCGTACCGAAGCTGACGTGCAGAAACTGGCGGTGCCCGACATGGCTTCGCTGCAATACGTCTTCGATGCCGTCAGCGAGATCCGCCGGGCCCTGGTGCAGGACGGCCGCCAGCGCGTACCGCTGATCGGATTCTCCGGCAGCCCGTGGACGCTGGCCTGCTACATGGTCGAAGGCGGCGGTTCGGACGATTTCCGCACGGTCAAGGCGATGATGTACGGCCGCCCCGACCTGATGCACCACATCCTCGACATCAACGCGCAGGCGGTGAGCGCCTACCTGAACGCTCAGATCGAGGCCGGCGCGCAGGCCGTCATGATTTTCGACACCTGGGGCGGCGCGCTGGCCGACGGCATGTACCAGGCGTTCTCGCTGGCCTATATGCGCCGAGTGCTGGCCGGGCTCAAGCGCGAGCACAACGGCGAGCAGATCCCCGCCATCGTCTTTACCAAGGGCGGTGGCCTGTGGCTGGAAGGCCTTGCCGATACCGGTGCCGATGCCATCGGCCTGGACTGGACCGTGAACCTGGCCGAAGCACGCCGGCGCACCGGCGGCCGCGTCGCCCTGCAAGGCAATATCGATCCGACCGTGCTGTTCGCACCGGAGGCGGCCATTCGCGAGCAGGTACGTGGCGTACTGGACAGCTACGCAGCCGGCGGCGGCAGCGATGGCCACGTCTTCAACCTCGGGCACGGTATCTCTCAGTTCACTCCGCCCGAGAGTGTTGCCGTGCTGGTCGATGAGGTTCATCGCTACAGCTGTCAACTGCGCGCCCGATAAGGTGTGACGGCGGCGTTGTTTCCTTTGCAGGAGCGGAACATGCGCTGCCGGTGTTTCCCCGCGTTGCAGCGATTTCCAGGCACGCGGCGCGCGGTGCAGTGGAAGGCGCGCAGGACGGTCTGTCAAGTAAACTATTTTGCGTCGATACGCCAAAAAGGTGCTCGGACTTGACTGTCAAGGCTTGACTTATGCACACCAATAGGTTTGCCGCAGTGCAAGACGGGGTTAGTCCTTAACTCATCTGGGGGATGTTCGCAAGCCCTTGATTATTAAGGACTTGGAAGTTTTTCAAAGCCCGGGTGGATGCCGATGAAACCCTTGTTTTTTGGGCCTTGGCGGAAAGTTAGCTCGACTTTTCAACAAAGTTATCCACAGGGGCGGCGGAATTAGTGGAAAACCAGTCATCTATCATCGACTTAGGGCCACATTTAAAGTTTTACTTTAAGTTGATGTTGCGCCGCATCCAAATTTTAAGCCGCTACTTAGGTAACTGCATCCTGCACAACGATTGCGCAGGCACCATGCACCATCGCCGCTCCCGGTGGCCGGGGAAGGCCGGATGAATCCGGGTCCCCAGGCCGCGCTGTCGGCGGCGGCGTCTCCTGCCGCCGCCGCCGACGCTCTGCCCATTCTCCGGGTAGCGCTTGATACGCCCGCCGACGACTGCTTCGACTACCTTGCGACGCCCGATGTCCGTCCCGGCGACCTCGTCGTGGTCCCGTTCGGCCGCCGCAGCGTGGTGGGCGTCGCTGTCGAATGCGCGGAGGACTCTGAGGTGCCGCCCGACCGCATCCGGGCAGTCGCGGCCCGGCTGGACTGGATGCCGCCGCTGGACAGCCACTGGATCGAACTGGCCGGCTTTGCCGCACGATACTACCAGCGCCGGCTGGGCGAGGTAATGCTGCCGGCCTTGCCGCCCGCCTTGCGCGAGGCCGAGGGCTGGGCCCGGCTCGGACAGCGTGCGCGCGCCGACGAGTACCGCCTGCTGCCGCAACACGCCGCCGATCTGCTGGCCGCCGTGCCGCCGCGCGCGCGCAGCGTCCGTGCACTGGCCCAGGTGCTGGCCGATCGTGCCGCTGGCGGGCAGGCCGAGCCCATCAGCCTTTTCGAGGCCCGCGAACTCTGCGCAGCGGCCCCGGCCCGGCTGGCCGAATGGCTGGAGGCCGGCTGGGTCGAGGCGCGGCAGTGCGATCGTCCGCTGCTCGCCACGGCGCCGGAGCAAGCGCCCTCGGTCGCCCCGCCGCTGCACGAGGAACAGCGCGCCGCCGTCGACGCCATCGGGTCAGCGCAAGGCTTTGCCCCGTTCCTGCTGCACGGCGTCACCGGCAGCGGCAAGACCGAGGTCTACCTGCACGCCATGGCAACCGTGCTGGCACGCGACGCGCAGGCCCAGGTGCTGATGCTGGTCCCCGAAATCAACCTCACGCCGCAGCTCCAGAGCCGCATCGCCGCGCGCTTTCCACACTTGCCGCTGGCAGTGCTGCACAGCGGCCTGGCCGATCAGGAGCGCAGCCTGCAATGGCTGGCTGCCCATCGCGGCGAGGCGCGCATCGTGCTGGGCACCCGGATGGCGGTCATGGCATCGCTGCCCCATCTGGCGCTGATCGTGGTGGACGAGGAGCACGACACTTCGTACAAGCAGCAGGAAGGCCTGCGCTACTCGGCGCGCGACCTGACCGTGTGGCGTGCCAAGCAGCTCGAAATCCCGGTGGTGCTGGGTTCGGCCACGCCGTCGATGGAAACCTGGTGGCGGGCCGAGCAGGGCTCGTATCGCAAGCTGGTGCTGCGCGAGCGGGCACAGGCCGACGCAACCCTGCCCACCGTGCGCCTGATCGATCTCAATCATGAGCGCCAGCGGCAACGTACGCTGTTTGAAGGGCTTTCGGTGCCGCTGCTCGATGCCATCGATGCGCGCCTGTCGCGCGGCGAGCAGAGCCTGCTGTTCCTGAACCGGCGCGGCTATGCGCCGGTGATTGCCTGCGACAGTTGCGGCTGGCTGTCGGGCTGCCCGCGCTGCTCGGCATACATGGTCCTGCACCGCCCTGAGCGCCGCCTGCGCTGCCACCATTGCGGCCTTGAGGCGCCGGTGCCACATCACTGCCCGGATTGCGGCAACGTCGATATCGCGCCGCTCGGGCGTGGCACGCAGCGCATCGAGGAGGCCCTGGCGGCCCGTTTCCCGCAGGCGCGCATCGCCCGTATCGACGCCGACTCCACACGGCGCAAGGGCAGCGCCCAGGCCATGTTCGACGAGGTCCACGCGGGCGAGGTGGACATCCTGGTCGGCACCCAGATGGTCGCCAAGGGGCATGACTTCCAGCGCGTCACGCTGGTGGGTATTGTCCATCCGGATGCCGCCATGTTCAGCCACGACTTCCGCGCTGCCGAGCACCTGTTCGCTTCCCTGATGCAGGTGGCCGGACGGGCAGGGCGGGCCGGGCTCGCGGGCGAGGTCATGATCCAGACGCGCTATCCGGATACCCCGGCATTGCAGGCGCTGGTACGCCATGACTATGATGGATTCGCTGCCAGCCAGTTGCGCGAACGCCGGCAGGCCGGGTTGCCCCCGTTCTGCTATCAGGTGCTGGTCACGGCCGAGCATGGGCAACTGGAGAGAGCCTTGCAGTTCCTGCAGAGCGCGCGCCTGCTGGCTGACCAATGCCGGATGGCGCCGGAGGTGCAACTCCATGACCCGGTGCCGATGTCGATGGTCCGGATCGCCAACCGGGAGCGCGCGCAGATGCTGGTCGAGGCCACTTCACGACCGGCGTTGCAACGGTTTATCGGAGAGTGGGTCCAAACTTTCGCAGAAGTGGGAACGCAGGTGAAGGGCGTCCGGTGGCAGTTGGAGATCGACCCGTTGAGGATCTGACTGGCTATGAGCCTATGATATTGGTGCAACCCGCAGACAACGTCGTTTACTAGTGGTTGCACTAGGTTGCACCTCTGCGTTTCTCAGGAGTAAGATCGCGCCAGCTCACAGGCTGCGGCCGGTCGCGCGCCCATGCCTTGCCGCATGTTCGCGGTAGCACCGTCCGTCTGCCTAACGTCTTACGGAGAATTGCTCGCATGGCCACCACTACTCTCGGCGTCAAGCTCGACGACGCCTCGCGCGATCGCCTCAAGCGCGTCGCCCAATCCATCGACCGCACGCCCCACTGGCTGATCAAGCAGGCCATCTTTACCTACCTGGAACAGGTCGAGCGCGGGCAGTGGCCGCATGAGACCAGCGCCGCCGGTACCGCCGAGCCGGATAGCACCGATGGTGCCGATACCGGGCATATGGACGCCGTGCCGCAACCGTTTCTCGAATTCGCCCAGAGCATCCAGCCGCAGTCGGTGCTGCGTGCCGCCATTACCTCCGCCTATCGGCGCCCGGAGACCGATTGCGTTCCGGTGCTGCTAGAGCAGGCCCGCCTGCCGCAGCAGCAGGCCGAGGCCGCTATCAAGATGGCAAAGACGCTGGCCACCCGCCTGCGCGAGCAGAAGGTCGGCAGCGGCCGCGAAGGGCTGGTGCAAGGGCTGATCCAGGAGTTCTCGCTGTCGTCCCAGGAAGGCGTGGCGCTGATGTGCCTGGCCGAGGCGCTGCTGCGCATCCCCGACAAGGCTACCCGAGACGCACTGATCCGCGACAAGATCAGCGGCGCCAACTGGCAGTCGCACCTGGGCCAGAGCCCGTCGCTGTTTGTCAACGCCGCCACCTGGGGTCTGCTGCTGACCGGCAAGCTGGTTGCCACCCACACCGAATCGGGCCTGACCAAGGCGCTCACGCGCATCATCGGCAAGGGCGGCGAGCCGCTGATCCGCAAGGGCGTGGACATGGCCATGCGCCTGATGGGCGAGCAGTTCGTTACCGGCGAGACCATTTCCGAAGCGCTGGCCAACGCCCGCAAGTACGAAGCCGAAGGCTTCCGCTACTCCTACGACATGCTGGGCGAGGCCGCCATGACCGAGGCCGACGCGCAGCGTTACCTCGCCTCGTATGAGCAGGCCATCCACGCCATCGGCCAGGCCTCGCGCGGCCGTGGCATCTACGAAGGCCCGGGCATCTCGATCAAGCTGTCGGCGCTGCACCCGCGCTACAGCCGTGCGCAGCACGAGCGCGTGGTCAGCGAGCTGTACGAACGCCTGAAGTCGCTCACGTTGCTGGCGCGCCAGTACGACATCGGCATCAATATCGACGCCGAGGAAGCCGACCGCCTGGAGATCTCGCTCGACCTGCTGGAGCGCCTGTGCTTCGAGCCCGAGCTGGCCGGCTGGAACGGCATCGGCTTCGTGGTGCAGGGCTACCAGAAGCGCTGCCCGTTCGTGATCGATTTCCTGATCGACCTCGCTCGCCGCAGCCGCCACCGCCTGATGATCCGCCTGGTCAAGGGCGCCTATTGGGACAGCGAGATCAAGCGCGGCCAGGTCGACGGCCTGGAGGGCTATCCGGTCTATACGCGCAAGGTCTACACGGACGTGTCGTATGTCGCCTGCGCGCGCAAGCTGCTGTCGGTGCCGGACGCGATCTACCCGCAGTTCGCCACGCACAACGCGCACACGCTGTCGGCCATCTACCAGATCGCCGGCCACAACTATTATCCCGGCCAGTACGAGTTCCAGTGCCTGCACGGCATGGGCGAGCCGCTGTACGACCAGGTGGTCGGCGCCACCGCCGACGGCAAGTTCAACCGCCCGTGCCGCATCTACGCGCCGGTGGGCACGCACGAGACGCTGCTGGCCTACCTGGTGCGCCGCCTGCTGGAAAACGGCGCGAACACCTCGTTCGTCAACCGCATTGCCGATGACAGCATCTCGCTCGACGAACTGGTGGCCGATCCGGTCGCCGTGGTCGAAGCCATGCACCGCGAGGAGGGCGTGCTCGGCCTGCCGCACCCGCGTATCCCGTCGCCGCGCACGCTGTATGGCAAGAGCCGACCGAATTCGGCCGGCATCGATCTCTCGAACGAACATCGCCTGGCCTCGCTGTCTTCGGCGCTGCTCGCCGGCACCAACGAACGCGCTGTGGCCGCGCCGCTGCTGGGCGCCGAGGTGCCGCGCGCGGCCGACGCCGTGGCGGCCCCGGTGCTGAACCCGGCCGACCACCGCGACGTAGTGGGCCACGTCACCGAGGCCAGCCAGGCCGAGGTCGAGGCCGCGCTGCAGGCAGCCGTCAATACCGCGCCGATCTGGCAGGCCACGCCGCCCGACGTGCGCGCCGCCGCGCTGGAACGCGCCGCCGACCTGATGGAAGCCCAGATGCAGTCGCTGATGGGCATCATCATGCGCGAGGCGGGCAAGACCTTCTCCAACGCTATTGCCGAAGTGCGCGAGGCCGTCGATTTCCTGCGTTATTACGCCGCCGAGATCCGCCGCAGCTTCGACAACGACACTCACCGCCCGCTGGGCCCGGTGGTCTGCATCAGCCCGTGGAACTTCCCGCTGGCGATTTTCACCGGCCAGGTGGCCGCGGCGCTGGCCGCCGGCAACCCGGTGCTGGCCAAGCCCGCCGAGCAGACCCCGCTGATCGCCGCCGCCGCCGTGCGCCTGCTGCGCGAAGCCGGCGTGCCGGCCGGGGCGGTGCAGCTGCTGCCGGGCCGCGGCGAGACCGTGGGCGCCGCGCTGGTTGGCGATGCCCGCGTCAAGGGCGTGATGTTCACCGGCTCGACCGAAGTGGCGCGCCTGCTGCAGCGTAATGTCGCCGGCCGCCTGGATGCCGCCGGCCGCCCGATCCCGCTGATCGCCGAAACCGGCGGCCAGAACGCGATGATCGTCGATTCGTCGGCCCTGGCCGAACAAGTGGTGGGCGACGTGCTTACCTCCGCTTTCGACTCCGCCGGCCAGCGCTGCTCGGCACTGCGCGTGCTGTGCCTGCAGGAAGACGTGGCCGACCGCGTGCTGGAAATGCTCAAGGGCGCAATGAGCGAGCTGACCATGGCCAATCCGGACCGGCTGTCCACCGACGTAGGCCCGGTGATCGATGACGAGGCGCGCGGCAATATCGTCCGTCATATCGACGCCATGCGCGCCAAGGGCCGCCGCGTCCACCAGGCCGATCCCAACGCCGCGCAGGGCGCCAGCTGCCGCCACGGCACCTTCGTGCCGCCGACGCTGATCGAGCTGGACAGCATCGAGGAACTCAAGCGCGAAGTGTTCGGCCCGGTGCTGCACGTGGTGCGCTTCCCGCGCGCGGCGCTCGATACGATGGTCAGCCAGATCAACGGCACCGGCTATGGCCTCACGCTCGGCATCCATACCCGCATCGACGAGACCATTGCCCATATCGTCAGCCGCGCCCATGTGGGCAACCTGTATGTGAACCGCAACGTCGTGGGCGCCGTGGTGGGCGTGCAGCCGTTTGGCGGTGAAGGCCTGTCTGGCACCGGCCCCAAGGCCGGCGGCCCGCTCTACCTGCATCGGCTGCTCTCGGTGTGCCCGCAAGATGCGGTCGCGCGCAGCGTGCGGGCGTCGGACGTCGCCGGCGCCGCAGAGGCAGGTACGCCGCGCAACGAAGCCGCCGAAGCCTTCCAGGCCTGGGCCAAGGCCGAGCTGCCGGCCGTGGCCACCGCTTGCGAACGCTTCGCCGCGGCTTCCCCGTCGGGCCTGACCGTGACGCTGCCGGGCCCGACCGGCGAACGCAATACCTTCACGCTGCTGCCGCGCGGCCGCGTGCTCTGCCTGGCCGCGCAGGAAGCCGACCTGGCCACGCAACTGGCGGCCGTGCTGGCAGTCGGCGCCGAGGCCGTATGGGCCGAAAACGAGGTCAGCAGGGGGCTGTTTTCGCGCCTGCCGAAGGGCGTACAATCGCGCGTCCGCATGGTGGCCGACTGGACCGCGGCGGACACGGCGTTCGACGCAGTGCTGCATCACGGCGACTCGGACCAGTTGCGCACGGTGTGCGAACAGGTGGCCGGCCGCCCTGGCCCGATCGTCGGCGTGCAGGGTCTTGCGCACGGTGAACCGAACGTGGCGCTGGAGCGTTTGTTGATCGAACGTTCGCTGTCCGTCAACACGGCGGCCGCGGGCGGCAATGCGAGTTTGATGACGATCGGCTGAGAAAACCTCGGACGTCGTTCAGTCGAAGCGCGCGACCATGGCAGCGATCCTGCCCCGGCGCGCATCCAAGCAAGGCGCAATACTGCCAATATTGCGCCTGAATACGCCGGCAACGGCACTACATCGGCACCATTTGGGACCCAAGGAGATCTGATGAGCTCGACATTCCACAAGACGGCTATGACCGTTGCCCTGACCCTCGCCGGTCTGACTGGCGCCTCGGCAGCCTTTGCGCAGGCCCAGGAAATCAAGCTGGGCTTTGCCGCGCCGATGACCGGCGGCCAGGCCCAGTACGGCAAGGACATGCAGAACGGCGTCGTCCTCGCCATCGAGGACATGAACGCCACCAAGCCCAAGATCGGCGGCAAGGAAGTCAAGTTCGTGCTGGTCTCCGAAGACGACCAGGCCGACCCGAAGACCGGCTCGGTGGTGGCACAGAAGCTGGTGGACAGCGGCATCCAGGGCATGCTCGGCCACTTCAATTCGGGCACCAGCATCCCCGCATCGATGGTCTACAACCGCGCCGGCATTCCGCAGATCGCCATGGCGACCGCGCCGGAGTACACCAAGCAGGGCTTCAAGACCACCTTTCGCATGATGACCTCCGACACCCAGCAGGGTTCGGTGATCGGCGCCTTCGTGGTGAAGAAACTGGGCGCGAAGAACATCGCCATCGTCGATGACCGCACCGCCTACGGCCAGGGCCTGGCCGACGAATTCGAGAAGGCCGCCAAGGCCGCCGGCGGCAAGATCGTGCGCCGTGAGTTCACCAACGACAAGGCGGTGGACTTCAAGGCCGTGCTGACCAACATCAAGCGCAGCAACCCGGACATCATCTTCTACGGCGGCGCTGAAACGCAATCGGCCCCGATGGCCAAGCAGGTGAAGGAACTGGGCATGAAGGCCCCGCTGGTTTCGGGCGAAATGTCCAAGACCGACAACTTCCTGAAGCTTGCGGGCCCGGCTGCCGACGGCACCGTGGTCTCGCTGGCCGGCCTGCCGCTGGACCAGATGCCGGGCGGCGCCAACTACGAGAAGAAGTACGAGAAGCGCTTCGGCAGCAAGGTGCAGACCTACTCGCCGTACGCCTATGACGGCGCCACCGCCATGATGACCGCCATGATCAAGGCCGGCTCCGCCGACCCGGCGCGTTACCTGCCGGTGCTGGCTGGCACCAATATGCAGGGCGTGACCACCAAGACGCTGGCTTATGATGCGCGCGGCGACCTGAAGGACGGCGGTATCACCGTCTACAAGGTGGTTGGCGGCAAGTGGAGCGTGCTGGAGACGGTTGGCGGGAAGTAAGCCGGCCAGCAGCAGTCAGCTGATTGAGAAACGCCACCCCGCGGGTGGCGTTTCTCATTGGCCGCCTTGTTTCCTTGCCTGCGCCAAGGCCGGACAGGCCCCATTTCTAAAGAATCCCCGAATCCTGCCGTTTGTTGTTCCCGATGGGGATCCGCGTCATTGGCGCATAATCCCGCACTCGCACAATCAATCCAGAAGGAGCAGTACGTGTCCGTGCAGGAAGTCAGCTACGACCACGCGATCGAGCTAGCCAACGAAGGGCGCTATGGCGAAGCGCTGCAGATCGCCGACCAGCTGTCGCAGGCGCGGCCCGAAGTCGTCGATTTCATTACCTTGCGTGCGCGGCTGCACTTTGATAACGGCGATGCCGCGGCGGCGCTCGGGGTGCTGAATGATGCGCTGGCGCAGCTGGATTCGCTGCCGCTGCAAGCGGCCCACCGCTGGGCGTCGCGTGGCGTGCTTGCCCATCGCTATGGCGCGATGCTGATGAGCATGGGACGGGACCGGGATGCGGTGCCCCCGCTGCATGAAGCGGCGCAGCGCAACGGGCTGGTTTCGGGCGAGTGGGCCGCGCATTTCCATGCGGGGCTCGCCTGCTTCCGGCTCGCCGAATTCGCCGGCGCTGCCCGCTACTGGCACGACCTGCTGTACCGCGCGCCGGATCTCGGCGCCGAAGATATCCTGCCGCTGGTGCAGGACTACATGGCTCGCGCCGAAGCCGCCGGGGTGGCGGTCGATCCGATGATGCGCATCTGCCTTGGCCGCATCGCCCTGGACAATCCCGACCTGCTCGACCTTGAACCGGAGGCCGGCGACGCCCTCGCCGTGGAGCAGGCCGCCCGCGTGCTGGCCGAACAACCCGATCATCCCCAGGCCCGGCGCCTGCGCGCACCGCTGCGCTTCGCTACCGGCGACCTCGACGGCGCCCTGGACGACATGGCCGTCTACCAGCGCCAGTACCCGGACCCGCAGAGCCAGGTACGCGAGCTGTCATGGCGCCATCAGGCCGCACAGCAGACCGGCGGCACCGCCGATCCGCAGCCCTGGCTTGGCTTCGCGCTGACCGAAAAGTCCGACGACGGCGCCGCCTACTTCCGCGCTGCCACGGCCCTGGGCGAGTTTATCGACGAAGTGCCGGCCGCCGAAGCCACGCTGCGTCCGAAGCTGATCGCCGCCTGCCGTATGGGCCTGGCGCGCTTCGAGCAGTACTTCGCCAGCGGCGAAGGCGATGCGGCCGGACACGGCGGCAATGCCGATCCGCATGTCTATTCGCTGCTGTGCCGCCTGCTGGCGCGCAGCCTGCCGGCCGATGCCGCGACCCTTGACGAACGGATCGAGCTACATCGCAAGGGCATGGCGGCCAGCGAATTCATCGACCACTGGATCGACCTGCTCGATTGCCACGCCGGTGCCGGCCAGCACCAGAAGGTGGTTGAACTGGCCGGCGAGGTGCTCAACCGTTACCCGCTCGAACGCAATCCCGCCGACGTGACCTGGGCCTTCAGCCGCCTGATCGCGGCATGGAAGGCAATCGGCGGCGCCGAGCCGACCGAGGCCGCCCGCGCCGCTATGGCCCATATGGATGCCAGGCTGGACGCGCTGCCGGTCGAGGCGCGCAGCGAAGCCGCGCACCCGATGGCGCACGCGCGTGCCCATTTCGCCGCGCTGCTGCAAGGCCGGATGGCCGGCATGGACGAGCACGACCGTACCGACGCACTGGCCGAGATCGATGCCCAGCAGCGCCGCGCGCTGCTGGTCGAGGACGCATGGCTGTTCAACCGCTTCGGCCAGGTCTGGCGCGACCAGGGCGACCTCGAGCGCGCACTGCCGCTGTTCGAGGAGGCCGTGGCCATGACCGAAGGCGATCCGTGGGATCAGGCTGGCCCGCGCGTGCAGCGTGGCCTGATTCACAACGCCGCCCAGCGACACCAGCAGGCCATGGAGGACTTCGTCGCCGCCTTTGCGGTGCGCGACGACTGGGAGGCCGAGGTCTGGCTGCATGCCGTTGAAGCCGCCCTGGGGCTGGAGCAGCGCGAGACCGCGCTGGCCTGGTTTGACAAGGCCCGCGCAGGGGGCGCCGAGCAGGGACGTACTCGAGGGTTGTATGGCAAGGTCGAAACCGCGCTGAAGGCGAGCCGCCCGAAATGGAAGCTATGGGGCGTATGAGGCTCCTGTCCGCAGGGTCGAGTACGTCCAGGGGCCCGCCCCGATTGTATGAAAAGAACGCCATCCCGGGAGATGGCGTTTTTTGTGTGAACTTGATGCAAGTAGTTGGCGCGTTCAGTGCTGTGTCGGACAATCACTGACACGGATTGCCATGTGCTTCCATTACCATGTCTGCCATGAATGGACTGAGCCAACTATTTCCTTCGCTTCCGCTGGCGCCCGGCGGCCTGTTCTGGGTCGGGCTGGCGCTCATCGGTGCCGGCCTTGCCGGCGAAATCTGCCGACGCTGGCTGAGCCTGCCGCGCATCGTCGGGTACGCCGTGGTGGGTCTCTGCGCCGGCATGCTCGGGCGCAGCATCGTCGACGAGAACATGATCAACCAGACCCGTATCCTGATCGATATGGCGCTGGCGCTGGCCTTGTTCGAACTCGGACATCGTCTCTCGCTGACCTGGCTGGGCGCCAACCGCTGGCTGCTGCTGACCAGCGCGTTCGAAAGCGTGCTGACCTGGGGCCTGGTCGCGGCCGTGCTGCAATGGCTCGGCGCCTCGCCGGCCATTGCCATCCTGGCTGGCGGTATCGCGGTCAGCACATCGCCCACCATCGTGCTGCAGCTCAAGAACGAATTGCGCGCAGAAGGGCAGGTCACCGAGCGGCTCATGGCCATGGCGGCCCTGAACAGCATCTATGCCGCGGTGATCGTGCAGGTGGCAACCGGCTGGCTGCATTCCGAATACGGGAACCTCGGCGCCGCGCTGCTGCATCCGCTTTACCTGCTGATCGGGTCCTGCCTGCTGGCGTGGGTGGTGGGCAAGGTCGGGCATGCCATCTACGAGCGCATGTCGGCCGACGATCACTACAGCTTCCTGGTGCTGGTGGGCCTGGTGCTGTTCACGCTGGCGCTGACGCGGGTACTAAAATTGTCCATGCCGCTCACGCTGATGCTGGCGGGTGTGGTGTTCAAGCACCAGGACAGCCAGCCGCATGTGTGGCCGACGCACTTCGGCAGCGCGGGCAGCCTGCTGATCATCGTGATGGTGGTGTCGCTGGGCCTGCCGCTGACCGCGCATGACTGGGCAGTCGGCGGGACGTACGCGATCGTGCTGGTGCTGCTGCGCCACGCAGCCAAGCTGGCCGGTGTGCTATCGCTCGGATCTTTCTCGGGGTTGAGCCTGCGCCAGTGCATGGCGCTGGGGCTGGCGCTTGCGCCGATGTCCGGACTGGCCTATCTCTTGATGAACGACGTCGCACGTCTTTATCCTGGGACTGGTGAACCGCTGGCTGCCATCATCCTGTGCGCGCTGGCGATCGAACAACTGCTGGGCCCGGTGATCGCGGCCTGGGCGCTGCGCTTCGCGGGCGAAGTGCGCGGCAATGGAGGAGGGCGCTGATGTCGCTCGAACCGTTCAAGCATTCCGAGGCATTGACCTTCGGCGTCGAGCTGGAGCTCCAGCTGGTCAACCGCCACGACTACGACCTGGCGCCATTTGCACCGGATCTGTTGCGCGCACTCAAGGGCGCGCAGCATGCCGGCGACATCAAGCCGGAAATCAGCCCGTCGATGATCGAGATCAGCACGGGCATCTGCCACAGCTACGACCAGGCGGTCGAAGAGCTGTCGACCATGCGCGACCTGATGGTGGCGGCGTCGCGCTCGCTCAATCTCGGCATCAGCGGCGGCGGCACGCATCCGTTCCAGCAATGGGCCGACCGCATCATCTCGGACTCGCCGCGCTACCAGTACATCTCGGAGCTGTATGGCTATCTGGCCAAGCAGTTCACCGTGTTCGGCCAGCATGTGCATATCGGCTGCCCGAGCGCCGACGAATCGCTGTTCCTGCTGCACGCCATTGGCCGCTATGTGCCGCACTTCATCGCCTTGGCGGCGTCCTCGCCGTATGTGCAGGGCGTGGACACCGGCTTTGCGTCCGCGCGCCTGAATTCTGTCGCAGCCTTCCCGATGAGCGGCCGCGCGCCGTTCCTGCTTACGTGGGATGCCTTCACCGCCTACTTCGAGAAGATGCGCAATACCGGCGTGATCGAGAGCATGAAGGACTTCTACTGGGATATCCGCCCGAAGCCCGAATTCGGCACGATCGAAGTGCGCGTGATGGACACGCCACTGACTGTGGGGCGCGCCTGCGATATCGCGGCCTACATCCAGGCGCTGGCGCGCTACCTGCTGCTGTCGCGCCCGTTCATGCCGCAGGAAGATGATTATCTGGTGTACACCTTCAACCGCTTCCAGGCCTGCCGCTTCGGGCTGGAAGGCGAGTATGTGCATCCCAATGAACTGACCCGCAGGCCGATCGCCGATCACATCCTGTCAATCTGTGACGCGCTGGTGCCGCACGCGGAGGCGCTGGGTTCGCTGCCGGCGCTGGCCAACATCCGCGCGCTGGCCGAACGCCGCGACGGTGATGCCGAATGGCTGCGCCAGGTGGACGCCGACGCCCGCACCCAGCGCGAAACCGTGCGGCAGGCCTGCGAGCGCTGGGCGTCCTGAGAGAGGCCATCAAAATGATTCTGGCGCCGTTGCGCGGCCTTGGCGTATGACTTGTACTGTCTGCGGCCGCGCCCTTGCAGGGCGTGCGTGCGCTGGCAGGCGCATGCCGTTTCGCAGGCGGATCGCCATGCGATCCGAAACCCCTGCTACACCCTAGCCAGAACCGCTTCGCTTCATTCTGACGGCGTCTCTTATTGCACCGTATAGCCCCGGCCCTGCATGCAGGCGGTCCAGGCTTTGTAATAGGTGCCGATGGCCTGGCTGGTGTTGGCCTGTGCCTGCTGGTTGGCGGCGGCCGCCTGCCTGCGCGATTGCCGGTGTGCTACGCCGCCGGCGACCGTACCCGCGGCAGCGCCCTTCCCGGCGTCTCCCGCAACGGCTCCGACCACGGCGCCCGCCGCCGCACCTCGTACGCGCTGGCCGCTCTGGGCCTGTGCCGGCGGTGGGGCCGCGGCAGCCTGTGCCGGGTCCACGCCTGTCTGTTGCTTGGCCCAGCTGTAGCAGGCGCCGTCGTCGCTGGCCTGCTGTTGTGGGTTCTGGCCCTTTGCCGGGTAAGCAATGGGCTTGGTCTGGGCGAATGCCTGGGTTGAAATCAGCGCTACGGCTGCGGCTAGTGCGCCGAGGCTGCGGTGCAGCCTGCCATTCTGGCTTTGCTTCATGATCGGGTTCCCCTGGGGTGCCGGCATCGCCATATCGGGCGCAACGCTAAAGGGGGTGCGAGCCGGTTGTGATGGGCCAGTATTTGCACGGCGAGGAGGGAAGTCAAATCAGTCTTTTGAAGCCGTGGTGTTACTGAATTCGACTTCGCCTCATTCGTTGCAGACAGGTTCGCACCGTACCTCCGTCCGCACCGAATTGGCGATAAAGCAAGCCTCATGGGCCGCATGATGCAAGGCGTCCAGTTCCTCGCGCGTAGGTACCCGCTCGCCGGAAAAACTCACCGCCGGCCGCAGCGTCACCCTGGTCATCGCCATGCGCCCTTCGGCATTCTTTTCCATCACGCCGGTGGCAGCGTCGACATAGCGATCGACGACAAAGCGCCGCTTGGCTGCAATCGACAGAAACCAGAGCATGTGGCAGCTGGCGAGGGACGCGATGAACATCTCTTCCGGATCCACCGCGCACGCATCCGACATCGGCACCGGCACCACGTGCGGCGATGACGAGCCCGGGACCTCCACGCCACCGTCAAAGCGCAGCAGGTGCTTGCGGCTATAGCGGTTGCCAGGGAAGTCCTGCTCGTTGCGCTCCCACAGGACTTCAGCGGTGTATTCGGACATGCGGTGACTCCGTCAGGGTGGGGAAAACCGAAGAACCGGAAATACGTCAGGCGCCGTGCGGCACGCTCTCGCCGTCGCGCAGGCCAAGCCGCTGGTTGGCCGGGACGGCCACGTCGATCAGCTTCGGTCTGGGCAGGTTGAGATTGCGCATCATCTCGACGAACTCTTCGCGCGTACGGCCCGCGACGCGGCTGTTGTGAGCGCGCTCCTGGCCGATCGTGGAAGACGTGCGGCCCTTGTAGTCGTGGGCTGGAAAGACCCCGGTGTCATCGGGCAGCGCAAAGAGCTTTTTCGTCAGGCTGTCGTAGAGCGTGCCGGCATCGCCGGACTGGAAGTCGGTGCGGCCGCAGCCGTCGATCAGCAAGGCGTCGCCGGTGAAGATGCGCCGCACCGTGCCGTCCGGCGTCGGCTCTTCCCACAGGTAGCTCATGCTCCCGGCGGTGTGGCCGGGCGTGTGGATGGCGCGCAGCACCTGCGTGCCGAAGGTGACCGTATCGCCGTCGATCAGCTGCTTCTGTGCGGGCTTGATGTCGCAGCCGGACGGCGCTGCCGTGTGGGCACCGGTCTGCATTGCGAGATGTCCGGCAGAGGTGATGTGGTCGGCGTGCGCGTGGGTTTCAACCACCCATGCGAGCCTGGCGCCGGTCGACTGCAGCAATGCCACGTCGCGCTCGAGCTGATGGTCGACCGGGTCGATCAGCAAGGCCTCTTTCGTGGCGGCGTCGATCAGCAGGTAGGTGAAGGTGGACGACGTTTCGTCGAACAGCTGATGGAAGGTCTGCATGGCCGCCTCGTTCTTGATTGTGTGCCTTTGGGGGAGACTGCCGTAATGATACGCCGTGATTTGGCCCCGAAATGCGCTCGGTCAGCGTCGCTGGCCGAGCAGAAAATCGACGGCCTCGCACCACCATCCCTGGTCAATCCGCCCGAGCCAGTCGTTGTGCCCCGCCTCCCTGATCACCATCAGCCGCTTGGGCGCCGCCAATCCCTCGTAGAGAGCGATGCCGAAGGGCGATGGCACGATGCGGTCGTGCTCGGCGACCGCAACGACGATCGGGCGGGAAAACGAAGCCAGGTTGGCAGCGCTGTCGTATCGGTCTTGCAGCATCCACTTCGTCGGCAGCCACCAATAGTGGTGAGCGGCGATATGCTCGAGCCGGTCCCAGGGCGTAATGAGCAGCAGCCCTGCGATCATGTCCTGCTGTCGCGCGGTGGCCGCTGCCGCCACGCCGGCGCCGAGTGATTCGCCAAGCAGCAGCGGCGGTTCGCCAAACTGGCGACGGGCAAGGGCGATGGTCTGCGCCGCGTCGGCGACCAGGCTCTCTTCCCCCAGGGCGCCGCTGCGCGGACCGAAGCCCGGATACTCGGCGAGGATGACGCGCAGGCCGAGTCGGGTCAGCGCCCTGGCGTAGTAGTCGCGGTGGCCGGCATGACCCGCATTGCCGTGAAAGACGATGGCGGTAGCGCGCACCGGCCCGTCGGGTTCCGCCATCAGGCCGCGAAAGTCCTGCGGGTTGGGCCAGGCGCGCAGGCTGTCGGAGACAAGTTCTTCCTGTGTCGCCTTGTCAGGGAAATAGAGGAAGCGATCCTGGAGCATGGCGATCCCCGTGAGCAGGATGACGCCGGCAACGGCGAGCCACAGCGCCGCGCCTGCAAACGACCTTGCAATGTGCGACAGGCGTGCGCCGCAGCCCCGGGGGGATTGCCGGTTGCAGTCGGACATGGGCGCCGGGCGTCAGCATTCCACGATATTCACCGCCAGCCCGCCGCGCGCCGTCTCCTTGTATTTGGTCTTCATGTCGGCGCCGGTTTCGCGCATGGTCTTGATGACCGAGTCGAGCGAGACATAGTGCGTGCCGTCGCCGCGCAGCGCCATGCGCGCCGCGTTGACGGCCTTGACCGAGGCCATCGCATTGCGTTCGATGCACGGAATCTGCACCAGCCCGCCGACCGGATCGCAGGTCAGGCCGAGGTTGTGCTCCATGCCGATCTCGGCCGCGTTCTCGACCTGCGCCGGGCTGCCGCCCGTCACCGCAGCCAGCGCGCCCGCCGCCATCGAGCAGGCCACGCCGACTTCACCCTGGCAGCCGACTTCGGCGCCCGAAATCGAAGCATTGAGCTTGTACAGCAGGCCGATCGCGCCGGCGGTCAGCAGGAAATCGACCACGCCCTGCGTGTTGGCGCCCGGCACAAAGCGGTCGTAGTAATGCAGCACGGCCGGAATGATGCCGGCAGCGCCATTGGTCGGAGCGGTAACCACGCGGCCACCGGCGGCGTTCTCTTCATTGACGGCGATGGCGTACAGGTTGATCCATTCCATCACCGAAAGCGGATCGGACAGCGTGCGTTCCGCACGTTCGGTCAGGCTGCGGAACAGCTCCGGCGCGCGGCGGCGCACCTTGAACGGACCCGGCAACACGCCATCGGTACGGCAGCCGCGCGCGACGCAGGCCTGCATCACGTCCCAGATATGCAGCAGGCCGCTGGTGATTTCCGCCTCGCTGCGCCAGGTCAGTTCGTTTTCCATCATCAGCCGGGCAATGCTCTTGCCGCTGGCGGTGGCCATCTCCAGCATGTCCTTGCCGCTGCGGAACGGGTGCGGCAATTGTTGCGCCGCGTTCAGCACCTGCGTGTTGGGCGCGCCGGCCGTGACGACGAAGCCGCCGCCGACCGACAGGTAACGCGCCTCGCGCAGCGATGCGCCGCCGGCATCGTAGGCGTGGAACTTCATGCCGTTGGGATGCTCGGCCAGCGCCTCGCGCCGGTAGAAGGCAATCTGTTCCTTCTCGACGAACGGCACGACGTGCTTGCCGAGGATCGACAACTCGCGGCTGGCGCGCAGCGCGGCCAGGCGCGCGTCGATGGAGTCGGGATCGATGGTATCGGGCGCCTCGCCCATCAGGCCGAGGATCACGCCCTTGTCGGTACCGTGGCCTTTACCGGTGGCGCCCAGCGAGCCATACAGCTCAACACGCACACTCGCCACCTGCGGCAGCAGGCCGTCGCGCTCCAGCCCCTGGGCAAACATCAGGGCGGCGCGCATCGGGCCCACCGTGTGCGAGCTCGACGGGCCGATACCCACCTTGAACAGATCGAAGACGCTGACTGCCACGGAAGACTCCAGAAAAATGGCTCTGGGGGAGGGCTCAGACCGATTCGTCCAGGCCCGGGTCGCTCCAGATCGATGCGGTTCCGGCAGGCGCCGCGGCGGCGTGCTGGCGGGTCTTGACCGAGATGGTGCCGTCGGTCTCCAGGATCGCGAAGTGCACGTCCGTCGCGTTGTCGCAGCCGGCGTGGCGCAAGGCCTTGTGCAAGTCGTCAGAGGTGATGCGTTCGCGTTCCATCACGTCGCGGAACACCTTGCCGTCGTGGATCAGGAACTGCGGGCGGCCCTCAACGAGCTTTTCCAGCCGCCGGCTGCGCCAGGTCAGGAAGCCGAGGGCCGCATTGGCTCCGACGAGCGTGACAGCCAGGATCAGCCCCGCGGTGACGGAGTTGTCCCCGGCGTTCATGGCGTTCTGCACGGCATTCGAAAGCACCAGCAGCAGCACCAGGTCGAACGGCGTGAGCTGGCCGATCTGGCGCTTGCCAGAGAGGCGCAGCAGCACCAGCACCGCGCCGTAGACAATCAGTCCCCGCAGGACGAATTCCCACCATGGGGCACTCAGATTCCACATGCAGCCTCCGCCCAGGACGGGCACCGCACGGCGCGGCGCCCCTATGTCGAGCATAGTGCTTTGGCGGGCTCCCGGGTTGCCCGAGAAGCCCGCCAGACCGGACCCTCAGTCCTGATACTCGCTCATCGGCACACAGGCGCAGAACAGGTTGCGGTCGCCGTACACGTTGTCGGCACGGCCGACCGGCGGCCAGTACTTCTGCGTGCGCAGCGATCCCACCGGATAGGCCGCCTCCTCGCGCGTGTACTTGTGTGTCCACTCGTTGGCGGTCACCACTGCGGCGGTGTGCGGCGCGTTCTTCAGCGGGTTGTCCTCGCGGTCGAAGGTGTCGTCGGCGACGCGGCCGATTTCCTGGCGGATGGCGATCATGGCGTCAATGAAACGGTCCAGCTCGTGCAAGGCCTCGCTCTCGGTCGGCTCGATCATCAGCGTGCCCGGCACCGGGAAGCTCATGGTCGGGGCGTGGAAGCCGTAGTCCATCAGGCGCTTGGCCACGTCTTCGTTGCTGATGCCCGTGTCCTTCTGCAGCGGGCGCAGGTCCAGGATGCACTCGTGCGCAACCAGCTCGTGCTGGCCCGTGTACAGGACCGGGAAGTACGGCGACAGGCGCTTGGCTACATAATTGGCCGCCAGGATTGCATTCTCGGTAGCGGCGGTCAGGCCGGCCGAGCCCATCATCGCGATGTACATCCACGAGATCGGCAGGATGCTGGCCGAGCCGAACGGCGCGGCGGACACGCCACCAATGCCGTTGTCGTCGCGGCGATAGCCCACGCTGTCCTGGTTCGGCAGGAAGTCCGCGAGGTGCGCGCCGACCGCCACCGGGCCTACGCCCGGGCCGCCGCCGCCGTGCGGAATGCAGAAAGTCTTGTGCAGGTTCAGGTGCGACACGTCGCCGCCGAACTGGCCCGGCGCGGCCGTGCCGACCATCGCGTTCATATTGGCACCGTCCACGTAGACCTGGCCGCCGTGCTTGTGCACGATTTCGCAAATCTGCTGCACACCCTGCTCGAACACGCCGTGCGTCGACGGGTAGGTGATCATGATCGCAGCCAGGTTCTTGCTGTGCTGCTCGGCCTTTTTCGCCAGGTCATCCAGATCGACGTTGCCGTTCTCGTCGCAGGCGACCACCACCACCTTCATGCCGGCCATCTGTGCCGAGGCCGGGTTGGTGCCGTGCGCGGAGGAGGGGATCAGGCAGATGTCGCGATGGCTCTCGCCGCGGCTTGCATGGTAGGCGTGGATGATCAGCAGGCCGGCGTACTCGCCCTGCGAGCCGGCGTTGGGCTGCAGGCTCACGGCGGCGTAGCCGGTGGCGGCGCACAGCATCGCCTCGAGCTGGTCGATCATCTCGCGGTAGCCCACGGTCTGGTCCAACGGCGCGAACGGGTGGATCTTGCTGAATTCGGGCCACGTCACCGGGATCATCTCGCTGGTGGCGTTCAGCTTCATCGTGCACGAGCCCAGCGGGATCATGGTGCGGTCCAGCGCCAGGTCCTTGTCGGCCAGCATGCGCAAGTAGCGCAGCATCTCGTGCTCGGCGTGGTGCGTGTTGAAGACCGGGTGCGTCAGGTAGGCGCTCTCGCGGGCAAGGCCGGCCGGGTAGGCATCCTGCGCGGCGGCTTCCTGCGCATCGAAGTCGGGCACGGGCTTGCCGTGCGCGAAGATTTCCCAAAGCGTGACGACGTCCTCGCGCGTTGCGGTCTCGTCCAGCGAGATGCCGACGCGCGTGGCGCTGACGTGGCGCAGGTTGATGCCGCGCGCGGTCGCTGCCGCGTGGAACGCTTCGGTGTTGAAGCCGGTTTCCAGCGTCAGCGTGTCGAAGAAGGTGGTGTTGGTACGCACATGGCCGAGCGCGGCCAGGCCGGCGGCCAGCGTCGCGGTCAGGCGGTGCACGCGCTGGGCAATACGCTTGAGGCCCTGCGGGCCGTGGTAGACCGCGTACATCGACGCCATCACCGCCAGCAGCACCTGCGCGGTACAGATGTTCGAGGTCGCTTTCTCGCGGCGGATATGCTGCTCGCGCGTCTGCAGCGCCAGGCGGTAGGCCTTGTTGCCCTGCGCATCGATAGTGACGCCGACCAGGCGGCCCGGCATCGAGCGCTTGAAGGCATCCTTCACCGCCATGTAGCCGGCGTGCGGGCCGCCAAAGCCCAGCGGCACGCCAAAGCGCTGCGAGTTGCCGACGGCGACGTCGGCGCCCCATTCGCCGGGGGCTGCGATCAGTGTCAGCGCCAGCAGGTCGGCCGCCGCCACCACCAGGCCGCCGGCAGCGTGCACGGCGTCGGCAATGGCGCGGTAGTCGTTCACGTCGCCGTTCACGCCCGGGTATTGCAGCAGCACGCCAAAGGCGTGCGCACCAGCGGCTTCGGCGGCGGGGCCGACCTTGACTTCAATACCCAGCGGCAAGGCGCGCGTGCGTACCACTTCCAGCGTCTGCGGCAGCACGTCGTCAGCCACGTAGAAGGTGTTCGACGCATGCTTGTTCACGCGCTGCAGCAGCGTCATGGCTTCGGCGGCGGCGGTGCCTTCGTCCAGCATCGACGCATTGGCGATGTCCAGGCCGGTCAGGTCCGTGATCATCTGCTGGAAGTTCAGCATCGCCTCCAGGCGGCCTTGCGAGATTTCCGGCTGGTAGGGCGTGTACGCGGTGTACCAGGCCGGGTTCTCGAAGATGTTGCGCAGGATGACGGCGGGCGTCAGGGTGTTGTAGTAGCCCTGGCCGATAAAGCTCTTGAGGACCTTGTTCTTGCCGGCCAGGCCACGCAGTCTGGCCAGCGCCGCTTCCTCGGTCAGCGGTTCGGTGAATTCGCCCATCGGCATGCCGTCGCGCCGCCGGATGGCCTCGGGGATGACAGCATCGATCAGCGCGGCGCGGGTGTCGTAGCCGAGCACCTTCAGCATGTGCTGCTGTTCGGGGGTATCGGGGCCGATATGACGGGCGGCGAAGGCGTCGCGCGCCTCCAGTTCGGCCAGCGTGGGCCGGTTACCTTGGGCGGCTTTCATGGGAAGCGGGGCGTTCATTGGCAAGAACCTCGTTGACGCGTGCGGCGCGGTGGTCAGCCGGCCGCACGCTGCATGGACTGGCGGGCTTTATGCGCCGACGCTGGCCTTGTAGGCATCGGCCGACATCAGGCCGTTCACGTCGTCGGCGTTGGCCGGCTTGAGCTTGAACAGCCACGCATCGAAGGCGTTGGCGTTCACGCTCTCGGGCGCGGCGGTGGCGGCCTCGTTGACGGCGATCACTTCGCCGGCCACCGGGGCGTAGATGTCGGAAGCGGCCTTCACCGATTCCACCACCGCCAGCGCGTCGCCGGCACCAACTGACCTGCCCACTTCGGGCAGTTCCAGGAAGACGATGTCGCCCAGCGCGTCCTGCGCGTGGTCGGTAATGCCGATGGTCAGCGTGCCGTCGGCTTCGACGCGCACCCACTCATGCGACTCGGTGTACTTGAGGTCAGCGGGGAAATTCATGAAGGTTCTCCGGATACAGATTTGATTCTTGTTTGGGTGACGCCTGCCCGGTCAGTTTGCCGGCAGGCGCGAGGGCGACCGTGGTTGCGAGCCTTAGCTCACGAGTGCCTTGCCATTGCGCACAAACGGCAGTTTAACCACAGTCGCGGCGAGTTTGCGGTCGCGGATCTCCACCTGCACGGTGTCGCCGACGGCTACACCCTTCGGCAGGCGGGCAAAGGCGATGGACTGGGACAGCGAAGGGCTGAAGGTGCCGCTGGTGATTTCACCGTCACCGGCGGCCGTGATCACTTTCTGGTGGGCGCGCAGCACGCCGCCCTTGTCACGCAGGATCAGGCCCAGGAACTGCTGGCGCTGGCCGGCGGCGGCGAGAGCCGCCTTGCCGGTGAAATCGCGCTCGCTCTGCAGATCCACGGTCCAGGCCAGGCCCGCGTCCAGCGGCGAGGTGTTGATGTCCATGTCCTGGCCGTACAGGTTCATGCCGGCTTCCAGGCGCAGCGTGTCGCGCGCGCCAAGGCCGGCCGGGCGCACGCCGGCGGCTTGCAGCTTTTCCCAGACGGCGGCCACGCTGGCGGCGGACACGACCAGCTCATAGCCGTCTTCGCCGGTGTAACCGGTGCGCGCAACCATGACTTCGCCGATGGCCGGGTCCTGCACCACCAGGGCGTTGAAGGGCTTCAGGGCATCGGCAGGCTGCGTGGACGGGAACGCCTGCCACACTTTGGCGCGGGCATTGGGGCCTTGCACTGCGACGATCGCCAGCGGCTCGACATCGTCCGGGGCCACGTCGCCGCGGCGCGGGGTGATCGTCACGTCGCTGCCGGTGGCCGCATTGCGGGCGGCAATCCATTCGATATCGCCAACGGCCGTGCTGGCATTCACCACCAGGCGGAAGCGGTCTTCAGCAAAGAAATAGACGATCAGGTCGTCGATGACGCCGCCCTTTTCGTCGAGCATGCAGGAATAGAGCGCCTTGCCCGGCGTCTGCAGCTTGTCGACATTGTTGGCGAGAAGTCCGCGCAGGAAGGCGCGGGTGTTGGGGCCGGTGAGGTCGACCACGCACATATGGGAAACGTCGAACATGCCGGCGTCCGTGCGCACGGCGTGGTGCTCTTCGATCTGGGAGCCGTAATTCACCGGCATGTCCCAGCCGCCGAAATCGACCATGCGGGCGCCGAGTGCGCGGTGGATGGCGTTGAGGGGCGTGGCCTGGAGCGTCATGGAATCCTCGGGGGCAATCTCGGGTTGAGAAAACAAAAAAGGGCCATCCGCCGCAACGATCGCCGCGCCAGTCAAATGGCGTGGCAATCCGCTGCGGCGGATGACCCCTCTGTCCTCGATACCTGAGAGATTACAAGGCGAGCCTTCCGGCCCGGTCCTCGTGCGCCCCTTCGGTGGGCACGCTCGCCGTATTGATGGCGGGTGCCGCTCTCCAGAGTGCGGCATGCATTGTGTGCATGTTGCATGCCGATCCGATCGGTCCGTGGTGCCTGAGAGTTTTCGGGTGATACCCCTTCGGCGGCGCAAGCTCCTGCGCGCTCTCCCGGTCGGATGCGCGCAATGTACGGGAGGCCCCGGGCTTTGTCAAACCTGGGCCGGGGCCTTCCGGACAACGGTTATCGGCCGGGCGCCTGCCTTACCTCTTGTGGTCGTCAGTGACCACATTCCCGATCACGCCGCCGACGGCTGCGCCGCCCAGCGTACCCAGCGCACTGCCGTTGGTCAGCACTGCGCCGCCCACGGCACCTGCACCCGCGCCAATAGCGGTATTACGCTGTTTTGGCGTCATGTCCGAACAGCCCGCGAAGGCCGCGACCGTCACGCCGATCAGGGTCACCTTGGTCAAAGTCTGTAGGGTTCTCATTATTGGCTCCGGTGTGATGAATCAGACATGTCCGGCACGCAAGGCACGCCAGGACATAACTGTTAGAGGCGAGCGCCGTGCGCTTGGCTCCGGGCTTTACGAAGTGTTACTCCGATGAAACGGCCACGCCGGAAAATGCGATGGCCGCTGACTGACCGGGCCGCGCATGCGTGTTAACATCATCCGCTTTGCTGCCGCAGGCCCGTGTTGCCTGTGAGGCGCTCGCCGGCCTTCCTTCCTTTCCCCCAATCGCTCCCGCATGACCCACGGCCTGAATTCCGCCCAATCCGAAGCCGTCCGCTACCTGGACGGGCCTTGCCTGGTGCTGGCCGGAGCGGGCTCGGGCAAGACGCGTGTGATCACCCAGAAGATCGCGCACCTGATCGAGGACAAAGGCTTCGAGCCGCGCCATATCGCTGCCGTCACCTTCACCAACAAGGCGGCCAAGGAGATGCAGGAGCGCATCGGCAAGCTGATGGAGGGCAAGACCACGCGCGAGGGCAAGCGGCTGCCGCTCAAGCAGCTCACGATCTGTACCTTCCACTCGCTGGGCGTGCAGATCCTGCGCTTGGAAGCTGAGCACGTCGGGCTCAAGCCGCAGTTCTCGATCATGGATTCCGACGACTGCTTCGGCCTGATCCAGGAGCAGCTAGGCACCACCGACAAGAAGCTGATCCGCGGCGTGCAGAGCACGATCTCGCTGTGGAAGAACGGTATGGTCGATCCGGAAGCCGCCATCGCCCAGGCCGCCAATGCCGACGAGCACCAGGCCGCGCTGGTCTACCGCAACTACGTGGCCACGCTGCACGCCTACCAGGCGGTGGACTTCGACGACCTGATCCGCCTGCCGGCCGAGCTGTTCGCGCGCAATGAAACGGTGCAGCTCAAGTGGCAGAACCGCCTGCGCTACTTCCTGGTGGACGAATACCAGGACACCAACGCCTGCCAGTACCAGCTGCTCAAGCTGCTGGCGGGCGGCTCGCACCTGCGCGCGCCTGCCTTTACCGCGGTGGGCGACGACGACCAGGCCATCTACGGCTGGCGCGGCGCCACGCTGGACAACCTGCGCCTGCTGCAGACCGATTTCCCCGACCTGAAGGTCGTCAAGCTGGAGCAGAACTACCGCTCCACCGTGCGCATCCTGGAAGCGGCCAACGCGGTCATCGCAAACAATCCCAAGCTGTTCGACAAGAAGCTGTGGAGCGAGCACGGCATGGGCGACCCCATCGCCATCCATCCGATGAACGATGAGGAGCACGAGGCCGAGTCGGTGGTGTTCCGCCTGTCCGCCCACAAGTTCGAGCGCCGCGCGCAGTTCCGCGACTACGCCATCCTGTACCGCGGCAACCACCAGGCGCGGCTGTTCGAGCAGATCCTGCGGCGCGAGCGCATCCCGTATGTCCTGTCGGGAGGCCAGAGCTTCTTCGACAAGGCCGAGATCAAGGACATCTGCGCCTACCTGCGCCTGATCGCCAACCCCGACGACGACCCCGCTTTCATCCGCGCCATCACCACGCCGCGCCGCGGCGTCGGCAACACAACGCTCGAAGTGCTGGGCACCTTTGCCGGGCAGGCCAAGGTCTCGCTGTTCGAGGCGGCCATGATGGGCGGCATCGAGGGCAAGCTGCAGCCGCGCCAGCTGGAGCCGCTGCGCGTGTTCTGCGAATCGATGGTGCGCCTGGCGGACCGCGCGGCCAAGGATCCGGCCACGCAGGTGCTGGACGACCTGATGGAAGGCATCCACTACGAGGCCTACCTCTACGACGCCTTCGACGAGCGCCAGGCCCAGTCGCGCTGGACCAACACGCTCGAATTCCTCGACTGGCTCAAGCGCAAGGGCACCAAGCCCGAGCAGGAAGGCGAGGGGGAAGCCACCGGTTTTGACAATGCCGATGGCCTTGGCGACGAAGGCAAGAACCTGCTCGAGCTGACCCAGACCGTGGCCTTGATGAGCATGCTCGAAGGCCGCGAGGAAGATCCCGACGCCGTGCGCCTGTCGACGCTGCATGCGTCCAAGGGGCTGGAGTATCCGCACGTGTTCCTGGTCGGCGTGGAAGAGGGCATCCTGCCCCACTGCCGCGAGGACGAGGATATGAGCGACGAAAAGATCGAGGAAGAACGCCGCCTGATGTACGTGGGCATCACGCGGGCGCAGCGCAGCCTGCACATCAGCTGGTGCAAGAAGCGCAAGCGTGCGCGGGAAACCTACTCTTGCGAGCCATCGCGCTTTATCGCCGAGATGAAGATCGAGGAGGCGCCCGCGCCGAAGGACGAGACACCGGCGATGAGTCCGAAGGACCGGCTTGGTGCGCTCAAGGCGTTGCTGGGCAGTGCGGGAAAGACCGCCGCCAGCTGATCCTGCTCACTGCAACGCTCTCGATACAAAGTTCTACCAGCACGACAAGACGGCGTCCGCAGCCATCGTTAGCATGATCGCTGTGCCGGGAAGCCGTTCTCTTCCGGTGCGCCGGACCGTCGCGTCTGGATTTTTCCCTGTTATTTGCCCCCGGGTGCGGTAGTGCCTTGGGGGCGTTTTCTTTGGGGCTTCGCCAGATTGCGGTTCGGATGCGCCTGCCTGCGAAGGAACCCCGGCAAGCCTGCGTATCAAACTTGATACAAAGCCGGCACAGCCCGGGCACCCCGAACTGATAAAGTGGGAATCCGCTTTCCCCCGCCCGCCACGGCAGCCCATCCGTCGCCTCATGGATTTTTCCCTCACGCTCCCGATTCGCCTGCTGATCGTCGACGACGATCCCCAGATCCGCGCCATGCTGGCCGAATACCTGTCCACCTTCGGCATGGAGGCCGATGGCGTGGAAGGCGGAGTCGAGATGCGGCGGGCGATGATGGCCACGCCCTACGACCTGGTCATCCTCGACCTGTCGCTGCCTGGCGAAAACGGACTGGCACTGTGCCGGGAACTGCGCGCGCAGACCGACGTCGCGGTGATCATGCTGACCGCGCGTGCCGAACTGGCCGATCGCGTGGTCGGGCTGGAAGTCGGCGCCGACGACTATGTCACCAAGCCTTTCGAGATGCGCGAACTGGTGGCCCGCATCCATACCGTCCTGCGGCGCAGCCGTGGCGATGCGCGCCGGGCGCCGGCGCCGTCTGGCCACGAGCTGCGCTTTGGCGACTGGCGCCTGAACACCACGCTGCGCCAGCTGGTGGACAGGGAGGAGGTGGTGGTGCCGCTGTCCAATGCCGAATTCCGGCTGCTGCTGACCTTCGTCGAGCATCCCAACCGCGTGCTGGACCGCGAGCTGCTGATCAGCCAGGCGCGCGGACGCGGACTGGAAGTGTTCGACCGCAGCATCGACCTGCTGGTTTCGCGCCTGCGCCAGAAGCTGCGCGACGATCCGCGCGACCCGGCGCTGATCCGCACCGTGCGCGGCGAGGGCTACGTGTTCACCGCCACGCTGGAGGGCTGACGCCATGCGCCGCCTCGCGCGCTACGACTCGATGTTCGTGCGGCTATTCCTGGTGATGGCGTCGATCATGCTCGCGATGCACTTGCTCGGCATGACCGTGATCGAAAGCCTGTTTCCGCGCCCCGGCCTGGAGCACCGGCTGCGTGACGAAGCGGGCGGCCCGCCGCCGCCCGCCATCCCGGGCCCTGCCGGCGAGATGCGTCCTGGGCCGCCGCCGGGCGGGCATCCGCACCCGCCGCGCTGGCCGTGGCCACCACACCTGGGCCTGCTGTTCCAGGTCGGGGCCATCGTCGCCGCCTCGTGGGCAGGCGCGCGGCTGCTGGCGCGCCCGGTGCAGGAACTGGCCAGCGGTGCCGGGCGCCTGGCCCAGGATGTCCACGCACCACCGCTCGACGAGCATGCCGGGCCAGTCGAAGCCCGCGCCGCGGCGCATGCGCTCAATCACATGCAGCAGCGCATCCGCACCCAGCTGGCGCAGCAATCGCGCTTTCTCGCGGCCGTCTCGCATGACCTGCGCACGCCGCTGACGCGCATGAGCCTGCGCATCGAGCGCCTCGACAACAATGAGGTGCGCTACCGGCTGCGCCAGGACCTGGCGGAGATGAACGGCCTGATCGATGCCACCCTGTATTACCTGCGCGATCGCGACGAGGCTACGGGTCCGCGCCAGCGCGTCGATGTGCTGGCACTGCTGCAGGCCGTCGTCGACGATGCCACCGAGCTCGGCCACGATGTCACCCTCAGCGGCCAGGCCGCACCGCTGCTGGCCTATCCGGCCGAGTTGCGGCGCGCGGTGGTGAACCTGGTGGAGAACGCGCAGCGCTACGGCGGCGCGGCGCGCATCGTGCTGACCGACAGCAACGAGCGCGTGCTGATCGATGTGTGCGACGACGGCCCGGGCATTCCGCCGGAAGAGCTGCAGCGTGTGCTGGAGCCGTTCTATCGCGTCGAGGCCTCCCGTAGCCGCGCCACCGGCGGCGTCGGCATGGGGCTCTCGATTGCCGCCGACATCGTGGCCCGGCACGGCGGCGAACTCACCCTCGCCAATCGCAACGAGGGCGGCCTGCGGGTCCGCATCGCGCTACCGCGCGCCTGATGCCGCCAGCTGAACATACTGCGAGCCGCGCAGTCCGTGCGTGAAGTCCAGCGTGAAATCGCCTACGTCGATGCGTGCCTGCAACGCGCGGCGGATTTCCGCGAGACCGGGGCCGCGCGTCGTGGCCAGCGCCCGCGCCAGCCACGCCGCGCCGATATAGCCGGCCATCGTGGTTTGCGAGGGAGGCTCGTCCAGGTACTGCTTCATGCGGGCCACGTGTTCCTTGACGACGCGCAGCGTCGCCTCCTGCGGACCCGGTGCAACCTGCGTCAGCACGATGCCGCCGGAATAGCCGCTGCCGAGGATTTCACGTGCCGAGGTCGGGCTTACCGATGACAGCCCGACCAGGAAGCCATACCAGCCTTGCACCGCCAGTGCACGGCCGAGGCCGGCATACCCCAGTGTGTCGCCGGCCACGATCACCGCCCCGGGGCGCTGCGCGGCGATGCGTTTTGCCGCCGCATCCACATTGCCATCGAGCGGCACCGCCCGCGTGCCGATATCGCTTTCCAGCCGGGCCAGCCACGGGGTTCCCTTGCCGGATACGCCCGCGGCAAAGTCGGTCGAGACTGCCAGCGCCACACGCGTCAGGCCGTAGTTGCGCAACTGCCGTACCGCGGCATCGAGTTCGGCCTGATAGTCGGCGCGCGTGAACCAGACATTCTCTGCCGGCAGCGCCAGCCCCGACAGCGGCGCCACGATCTGCAGGCCGCGCCGCGCCAGTTCCGGCGAGGCGGCGAGCGCCGGCAGGATACGGTCGCCCGGGCCGAACAGCAGTTCGGCGTGCTCGCCGTCCATCATTGACACGGCCTGCGACACGCACAGGCGCGGATCGGCGTCGGCATCGCGCACCACATGGACGATGCGCAGCGCACCGCCGCTACTGGCATTGACCGCATCGAACAACACCTTGGCCCCGGCCAGGTAATCGCGCGCGAGGTCGGCCTGCGGGCCGATGCGGTCGACCAGATGGCCAATGACCACCGTGCGGCGCGCTGGCACCTGCGCATGGGCCAGTCCCGCCGGCAGGGCGAGGCTGGCGCCGATAGCGGTCATCAGGCGGCGCCGGCCGGGAGAAGCCGGCGACGGCTTGCCGCGCAGCGATGGGTACGTCTCGGAGTGGCGAATGGATGGCATGGAGTGGGGGTTGGCGTGGCGGCAGCGCAAAGGGCCGTGAAGGGCGCGGGCGCAGCCTATCGGGCCGATATGACAGTTATGTGACGCAACGCCCCCACTGGCGAGGGGGATGCGCTGGCATGACCGCCGCGCTTGATGTCCGTCAACGCCCCGCGCATGGGCCGGACCTACGATGAGCGGTCAAATTCCCACACCATCCGCCCCCATGAGCCATCCATCGGTGCCATCTTCCGCGCTCGACCCCCGCGCGCTGTCGGACTTCCGGGCCCTGGCCGGCCGCATCGACGGCAACGGCCCGCGCTACACCTCCTATCCCACCGCCGACCGCTTCCACACCGGCCTGGACGCAGCGGGCTACCACGCAGCCCTGGCCGCCTGCCGCGATAACGCGCCGGCACCGCTCTCGCTCTACCTGCACATTCCGTTCTGCGAGAACATCTGCTACTACTGCGGCTGCAACAAGATCATCACGCGCGACCATGGCCGCAGCGCCAGGTACGTCAGCTACCTCGGCCGCGAAATGGCGCTGGTCGCCGCGCAACTGGGCGGGCGGCGGCAGGTGATGCAGTCGCACTGGGGCGGCGGTACGCCCACCTTCCTGAACCCCGACGAGATGCGGCGCGTGATGGCGTCGCTGCACGAGCATTTCGAGCTGCTGCCGGACGGCGAACACTCCATCGAGATCGATCCGCGCCGCGTGGACCATGCGCGCATGGCGTTGCTCGCGGAACTCGGTTTCAATCGCGTCAGCCTCGGCGTACAGGATTTCGATCCCGAGGTGCAGCAGGCCATCCATCGCGTGCAGCCATTCGAAGAGACCCGCGCCGTGGTGGACGCCTCGCGCGAGCTGGGTTTCCGCTCGGTCAGCATCGACCTGATCTACGGCCTGCCGCACCAGACCACCGCGCGCTTTGCGGCGACCATCGACCGGGTGCTGACGCTGCGTCCGGACCGGCTGTCGGTCTACAGCTATGCGCACCTGCCGCATGTATTCAAGCCGCAGCGGCGCATCGACGAAACCGCCTTGCCACCCGCCGGCGAGAAGCTCGATATCCTGGTGTCGACCATCGAGCGGCTGACGGCGGCCGGTTATGTCTATATCGGCATGGATCACTTCGCACTGCCTGACGATGACCTTGCCATCGCGCAACGCGAGGGACGCCTGCAGCGCAATTTCCAGGGCTATTCCACGCATGCCGGCTATGACCAGCTTGGCCTGGGCATCTCCGCCATTGGCGCGGTGGCGGGGCGCTACGTGCAGAACGCCCGCACGCTGGACGACTATTACGGCGCCCTCGATGCCGGCCGCTTGCCGGTGATCCGCGGCTTTGCCATGACGACCGACGACCATCTGCGCAAGGAAATCATCGGCGCGCTGATGTGCAATGGCGTGCTAGACATCGCCGGGGTGGAAGCCCGCCATGGCGTCGATTTTGCCGCGACGTTCGCGGCGGAGCTGGAAGATCTCGATCGCCTGGCGCTCGACGGCCTGGTGCGGCGCGAGCCGGGGAGCATCGAAGTGACACCGCTCGGCCGCCTGCTGGTCCGGCGTGTGGCGATGGTGTTCGACCGCTATCTGCGGGAAGACGCGGCGCGTGCGGCGGAGCGCGTCCCGGAGCTGGCAAACGACGGCTCGCAAGTGATCCGGCTGGTGCCAAAGGCGAAATATTCGCGTGTGGTGTAGCTGGCCATACCTTCGGCGAACCATAAAAAAAGCCCGCGGCAATCGCGGGCTTTTGCTATCCGTTTGCAGACTTACTTGGCGGCGCCGGCCATGTAGTCCGCAGCGGCGATCACGTCGGCGTCCGGGCCGCCGTAGCCACCCTTCGGCGGCATCACGCCCTTGCCCTTCAGGGCGAAGTTGTGAACGGCGTCCATGCCTTCCTTCAGTCGCGGGGCCCAGGCGGCCTTGTCGCCGAACTTGGGCGCGCCGGCAACACCAGCGGCGTGGCAGGCTGCGCAGACTTGTTCATAGACCTTCTTGCCGGTGTCGGCCGAAGCCACGGCAGGCGCTGCGGCGGCGGCAGGAGCGGCAGCTGCCGGGGCGGGTGCGGCAGCCGGAGCCGGCGCAGCTGCTGCGGCCGGTGCTGCGCCTGCCTCCGATGCGGCGGCAGTGGCCGGCGCTGCGGCTGCCGGAGCCGGCGGCTCGGGGAACTTGGCGCCGCCAGCGTCGGCCATGAACACCACGGCGCGGGCGAGTTCGAAGTCGGCGTAGTCGTCGGCCGTGGTGCCGGCGCGCGGCTGCATGGCGCCCTTGCCGTGCAGCACCGAGTTCAGCAGGCCCTGGAAGCCCTGGCTGATGCGGCCGGCCCAGTCACCTGCGTTGCTGTACTTCGGCGCGCCCGCGGCACCCGTGGCGTGGCACGCCGCGCAGACTTCCTTGTAGACCTGTTCGCCGGTCTTGTAGACGCGCGGCGCGTTGGGATCCTTGATTTCGAGCGAGGCGACCGGCTTGATGCGGTTGTTGACGGCTTCCGCCGTGGTGACAGCTCCGGCACTTTCCGTGGAGCCATGTCCGACAAAATTGACCAGCAGGATGATCACGATGATCGGCACCAGGAAGGCTGCGATCACCACTGCAATCAGCTGCTTGGGCGTCTTGATGGGAGACTCGTGTTCGTCGTGTTCGTTGTGGACGTCGCTCATACAGAACTCTCAGTTTTGCAGGAAACCTTCTGGCCGCTCACGCTCGGCTTGCTTTGTCTGGCCCTAATCTGGCTTGGGTCTGTCGCTATCTGCGTGTCCGGACTGTCCCGGACCTGTCTCCCATTGGCGGCCGGCGTGCGGCTGCGTCTGGACGCAAATAGCTCGCGATTATAGCTCCAAAGGCCTCTTCCTAGGACGAAAAGCGGCGGTTGCGAGACGTTCCGGCACAGCTGCGGTCACCCTGACATGGACGCCTGACGGCAAACACGGTATCCTATGCGACTTTCCTGCGCCGGCGCTCGCCGTCGCAACCTGTAGTGAAAGCGGCCAGACAGGCCGCCGGCGTCAAAACCGCCCTCCGCGCGCCCGTAGCTCAATGGATAGAGTACTGCCCTCCGAAGGCAGGGGTTGCTGGTTCGATCCCAGCCGGGCGCGCCACTCACGAGTCTCCGGCTTCGGCCAATTCCGGTTCTTGCGTTCTCTCAAGGTGTGCGGTGATCACCTCGCTTTCCCGTTATCGCCGTCGATAGGCACCCGCTGTGTCGCTGCTGTAACACTCTGTCCGGCGCTTCACGTCGGCTCGCCGTCACTACGCGCGGTGCGATGACGGCTTGCCGCCGCACGAGGGTGGACGCCTTGCATCAGTACTGAAACAGATTGCTCGATCTGGCGCCCATCCCCGCGGGCAGCGGACGCATCTTGTCCGCCGCGTCGATACGCCAGCGAGCATGGCTCGCAAATTGCGTCGTTTCCCCTTTGGACGTGGCCGCCATGGCCCGTGCCCACGTGTGCGCGAGGCGGCCCGAGGCGTTTGATGTGGAGGTGTGCCATGCCCGCGATCCCGAATGAACAGCTAGCGTCACTGCGCCAGTCGGTGCGCGGCAAGGTCCTGGTGTCCGACGATCCTGGCTTTGACCAGGCGCGTGCCATCTGGAATGCGACGATCGACCGCCGGCCCGCGCTGATCGTGCAGTGCGCCGGTGCCGCCGATGTCGCCACGGCCATCGGCTTTGCCCGCGACCACGGGCTGCTGCTGGCGGTGCGCGGTGGTGGCCACAATATTGCCGGCAAGGCGATCTGCGACGACGGGCTGGTCATCGACCTGTCGCCGATGCGTGCCGTGCATATCGATACAGGCTCGCGGCGCGCGTGGGTGGAACCCGGTGCCTTGCTTGCCGACTTCGACCACGAGGCCCAGGCTTGTGGGCTGGCCACGCCGCTGGGCATCAACTCGACCACGGGCGTGGCCGGGCTGACGCTTGGCGGTGGGTTCGGCTGGCTGACGCGCAAGTACGGCATGACGGTGGATAACCTGCTGTCGGCCGAAGTCATCACGGCGGACGGCAAGCGTCTGCATGCCAGCGAGAAGGAGAACGCCGACCTGTTCTGGGCCCTGCGCGGTGGCGGCGGGAATTTCGGCGTGGTGACGTTGTTCGAGTTCCGGCTGCATCCGGTCGGGCCGTGGATCATGGCCGGCTTGCTGGTATTTCCCGCCGAGCAGGGCAAGTCGGTGCTGAGCCAGTACCGCGTGTTCACCGAGACCATGGCCGAGGACATGAACATCTGGGTCGTGATGCGCCAGGCACCGCCGCTGCCGTTCCTGCCTCAGGCCGTGCATGGCACCGACGTGGTGGTGCTGGCGGTGTTCTACGCCGGCGATCCGGCACAGGGCGCGCCGCTGCTTGCGCCGTTGCGCGCGTTCGGCACGCCGGTCGGCGAGCACGCCGGCCCGATGCCCTACACCGCGTGGCAACAGGCATTCGATCCATTGCTGACGCCAGGCGCGCGCAACTACTGGAAGTCGCACAACTTCGCGCAGCTTCCGGACGAGGCGCTCGAGGCCATGATCGATTATTCCGGCCGGCTGCCGTCACCGCACTCCGAGATCTTCATCGGTTACGTGGGCGGCGTCGCAAACCGCGTTGCGGCCGATGCGACGGCCTACCACCATCGCGACGCGCGCTTCGTGATGAACGTGCATACGCGTTGGGAGCGGCCTGACGAAGACGCCGCCTGTATTGCCTGGGCCCGTGACTTCTTCCGTGCCACCGAACCGTATGCGACCGGCGGCGTCTATGTGAACTTCCTGACCGAAGACGAAGCCGGGCGCATCGGCGCGGCGTATGGCCCCAACTTCGAGCGGCTGGCGCACATCAAGCAGAAATACGATCCGGGAAACCTGTTCCGCATGAACCAGAACATCGCGCCGGCGACGTAACATCGGAGGGCATGCGCCTTGCTATCATTCGCGCATGCCCGACGACTTCCTGATTCCCCACCACGAGTACGACATCACTGCGATCCGTGCGCAGGGTGCGGGCGGGCAGAACATCAACAAGGTCTCGAACGCCGTGCACCTGCGCTACGACGTGCGTGCGTCTTCGCTGCCGCCGGATCACAAGGAACGCCTGCTGCAGCTGCACGACCATCGCATCACGCGTGACGGCGTGGTGGTCATCAAGGCCCAGCAATTCCGCAGTCTCGAACAGAATCGCGAAGACGCGGTGCGGCGCCTGCATGAGCTCGTGCAGAGCGTCGCGACGCCGCCGCGGACCCGCCGCGCCACGCGCCCGACCATGGGTTCGAAGCTGCGGCGGCTGGAAGGCAAGAGCCAGCGCAGCCAGGTCAAGGCGTTGCGCGGCAAGGTGCTGGACTAGTCTTCCAGGCAGCAGCCTCTCAGCGTGCCGATTGCAGCGCCGCAATGCGCTGCTCGATCGGCGGGTGGCTGGAGAACAGCGCCATCCACGACTTGCCGCCCGCAATGCCCATGGCCTGCATGTTCTGCGGCAGGCCATCCGCATCGAGCCCGCCGAGGCGTCGCAGCGCCGACACCATCGGCGCCGGCGAACCCATAAGGCCGGCAGCGCCCGCATCCGCGCGGAACTCGCGGCGGCGCGAGAAGGTGGCCACGATGATGCTGGCCAGGATGCCGAAGACGATCTCGCAGACGATCACGGTGATCATGTAGCCGATGCCCGGGCCGCTGGATTCTTCATCGCTCTTGCGCAGCATCGAATCGACAAAGTAGCCGACCACGCGCGCCAGGAAGATCACGAAGGTATTGACCACACCCTGGATCAGCGTGAGCGTCACCATGTCGCCATTGGCGACGTGCGCGACTTCGTGCGCCAGCACGGCTTCCACTTCCTCGTGCGACATCGACTGCAGCAAGCCGGTCGAGACCGCCACCAGCGAGCTGTTCCTGGTGGCGCCGGTGGCGAACGCATTGGGCTCACCGTCATAGATGGCGACTTCAGGCATAGGCAGGCCGGCGCGGGTGGCCAGCTTTTCCACGGTCTGGACCAGCCAGAGCTCGGTGCTGGTGCCCGGGTGGGTGATGACCTGGGCGCCGGTGGACCATTTGGCGATGGTCTTGGACATCAGCAGCGAGATAAAGGCGCCGCCGAAGCCCATCAGGGCGGCAAAGACCAGCAGCATGCCGAGGTTGAGACCGTTGGCGGTCAGGAAGCGGTTCACGCCTAGTACGCTGGCAGTGATGCTGAGGACAAGCATGACGGCGAGGTTGGTCGCCAGGAAAAGCAGGACGCGTTTCATGAGAGTGGGGCAGTACGACAGTAAGATGCGGACGGGCCGCAGGCGCGCGCCGTGCATCGGCGCGGCGCGCAGGAACGGGTGCGCGGCGGTTGCCGCGCTGGCGGGGATCAGCCGCGCGGAGGGCGCGACAGCAAAGGCAGGTCGGGGTCGGGCAGGGCGGCGCCGGCGTAGCGCGGCGGATCCGCGCGGCCGGGGACGGCCATGAAGCGAGGCCGCGGCGCGGGCAGGAGCTGTTCAGCGAGGTCGGCGCCGGGTTGTTGCGGTTCCGCCGGGTCGGCGTCCGCGGGTAGTGCAGGCCCGGCGGCATCGCTATCCGACAGTGGCATCGGAGCCGGCGCGTACAGTGTCGTCTGCGCGGCGCTTTCGGCCGCCGTCGCGAGCGCGGGCGAACTGGCCCATGCCTGGAAGGGCATCAGGGCCAGCAGCAAGACCAGCAGGAAAAGCCGGATGGGGCGCACGCGGGGATGATCTGTCGACATCAGTTGCGGGAATTCTACAGGATGCCGCCGGGTCGGGACGAGGCGAGGGGAGCGGGGACGCAACTGCGAAGGGCCCACGGACAAGGGGCCGCAAGAGACACTTCCGCAGGTCCGGCGGTTTTCCCCTACACTAGACGAAACCCTGTAGGAACTACAAGGAACTCCCCTCATGCGCATCGGTGAACTCTCCCGTACCAGCGGCTGCGATGTCGAAACCATCCGCTACTACGAGCGCGAAGGCCTGCTCGACCTGCCTCAGCGCGAAGACAACGGCTATCGGCGCTATGGCGACGCCCACCTGGTCCAGCTCAACTTCGTCCGCCATTGCCGTTCGCTCGGCATGAGCCTTTCCGACGTACGCCGGCTGCGCGACTTCGAACGCAATCCGTCCCAGGATTGCGACGACATCAACGCGCTGCTGGACCGCCAGATCGAGCAGATCCATGCGCAGCGCATGTCGCTGGAAGCACTGGAAGGGCAGTTGCGCGCGCTGCGCGAGACCTGCCACCACCACCATCACCAGCCTGCGAGCGAATGCGGGATCCTGCAGAACCTGCAGCAGGCCGCAGTCGGTGCCGCGTGCGAGTGCCATTCGCACGGCTGAGCGCTGTGCTAGGATGGAGATTCCTGCGCTCGCACCAGCCCGGTGCAGCGGGCATTGCCGGGGACCGCTTGCGATAGTCAGCCATCACTATCGTTGTGATGTCGTATCGAAGACGGTACCCGGCTGATTTTCCTGATTCTTCCTACGTAACTGTCATGTCCGATCGCCAGCCGCTGCTGCCCGTAGCGCCCGCCCGCCTTGCGCGGCAGGTGTGCACGCGCGCCTGCGCGACCGCCGCGCTGGCCAGCCAGGCCATGCGCGCGACGCCCCGCCGGATCGGCGCACCGCCTGATCCCGCCCGGTTCCCAGCCTGACAGTCTCCCACTAAGGGGTCCGGGGCCGAACCGGGCCCGAGCCAGCGTCTTTTCGTTGCCGGCATCCGCCAGTCTCCCGGCGCCCTGCCTTTGCTTTGTTGATTCCTGATTGTGCGTCGCCCTGTCTGCGCAGCCTGCGGCTGTCGCCGCCCCGCGCGGATCCCGGGTCACCCTTAACTTGTTATCTGTCCGAGGACTTGCCATGACTGCCTCCAAGCCGATTGCCCCGACCCTTTACCTGACCGAGCTCGATGTGACGCGCCTGGAACGCATCGCCGGGCGCGCAGGCGCTGCCCAGCTCGCCGAGATGCTGGATGACCTGCTCGCGCGCGCCGCCATCGTGGCGCCGGAGGATATCCCGACCGACGTGGTCACCATGAATTCCCGCCTGGTCTGCTCGCTCGAAGGCGACAGCACGCCGCGCAACTGGACGCTGGTGTACCCCGATGCTGCGGATTTCGAAGCCGGCCAGCTCTCGGTGCTGTCGCCGGTGGGCCAGGCGCTGCTCGGCGCGCGTGCCGGCCAGACCGTCAGCTACCGCCTGCCGGACCGGCGCGAGCAGAACGTGACGGTGGTCGAGATTGCGTTCCAGCCGGAAGCCAGCGGCCAGTACACCCTTTGAAGCGTGGCGCCCGGTCGACATGCGCCGGGGCGTCCACGCAATTGACGGCGCGCCGGTGTGCCGCTGGCGATTTCCGGCCGCACCATTCGTCCGCATGCCCGGCGTTTCACGACTCGCAACGCACCATTCGTCGCAGCAGTATTTCTGGTGGCGCGATCAGCAACTAACCTTCAGTCCGTGCTTGCATGGCAACAAAGATTGCTAAGCGGCAAGGAGTTAGCTGGTCACATACAAGAAAGACGAATACTCAGTTGAAGGAGTCCGAAATGATCGCCAGACGCATCCTCGGCGGCGCGCTCGTGTTTGCGGCAGTGGCCGCATCGGCCGCGGCGATAGCTGCCCCCGCCACCAGCAAGGTTGGCAAATTCGATGTCTATGCCGACGCGCTGCGCGTTGGCAAGTATGACGTCTATACCGACGGCGCCAAGCAAGGCAAGTTCGATACGTACACGGACGGCGCCCGCCAGGGCAGGTTCGATACGTACTCGGAAGGCTCGCGCAGCGGCGGCAAGTTCGACAGCTTCAGTGAAGGCACGCATACCTTCAGCGGCGAGATTTCCAAGCAGGGCAAGTTCGATACCTTCAGTGAAGGTACGCACAGCTTCAGCGGCGAAATCGCAGCCAGCTCGCTGGACAACTCCCGCACTGGCGACGGCTCGCTTTACGGCTACCGCGTCTGACGCGGGCCTGGTCTCCCGGGACCTCTGGCGGCCACCTCGGTGGCCGCTAGTTTTGGACGCACCGGCGACCGCAAGTTTCTCTTCCGCCTGCCCGACCGACCTCCTCCTCCTTCTCTCTCCGCCGGGCAGGCGATTTTTCCCCTTACGCTGATTTGTACGCGCTGCGCCGATGCAGGTGCGAACGTGTTGCGTCCGCCCGTCTGAACGGTCCGCTGCTGCCGCTATCCAGTTCGCGTGCCGCGATTCAGGGCTGCCGTGCCGCGAACGTGTCGCACTTGCGGATGTCGCCCGTGGTCAGTCCCTGCCGCAGCCAGCGCACCCGCTGCTCGCTGGTGCCGTGCGTAAAGGCCTCCGGCACGACGTAGCCCTGGGCCTGCCGCTGCAGGCGGTCGTCGCCGATCGCGGCGGCGGCCTTCAGGCCTTCCTCGATATCGCCCGGTTCCAGCAGCTGCTGGTTGGCCTTCTGCGCGTTGGCGGCCCACACGCCTGCCAGGCAATCGGCCTGCAGTTCCATGCGCACGGAAAGCTGGTTGGCCTGCGCCTCGCCCATGCGGCGGCGGGCGTTGTCGACCTTGGCCGACACGCCGAGCAGGTTCTGCACATGGTGGCCGATCTCATGTGCGATCACGTACGCCTGGGCAAAATCGCCACCGGCACCGAAGCGCTGGCGCAGCTCGTCATAGAAGGCCAGGTCGATATAGACCTTCTGGTCGCCGGGGCAATAGAACGGCCCCATTGCCGACTGGCCGGTGCCGCATGCCGTAGGCGTGGCGCCAGAAAACATCACCAGCGTGGGTGGCGCGTAGCGGCGGTTCAGTTCCGTCTCGAAGATGTGCTCCCACGTGCGCTCGGTATTGCCAAGCACCTTGCGTGTGAACACCGTCATATGGTCGGTGGCGGGCGGCCGGTTGGCTTGCTGATGCTGATGCTGCGGCTGCGAGCCTTGCAGGACCGACGCGCCTTGCATGATCACCGACGGATCGATGCCGAAGAAATAGGAAGCGGCCAGCGCAATGACGATGGTACCGATCCCAATGGTCGTCGGCCCGCCGAACCCGCCACCGCCGAATCCGCCGCGGCGGTCTTCAACGTTCTGGCTTTCGGCTTCGTCATCGAGGCGCATGGGGACTCCGTTCTTGCTGGTCTGATTGGGTGGCAGTCAGTATAGCAATGCGATTTGCCGCGGGCTGGCCAGCGCAGCCATAAAAAAACACCGCCCGCGCAGCCCTGGAGATGGGCGATGCGGGCGGTGTGCGGCAAGCGTGGCGGTGCTGCCTGGACGTTCCCTCAACCGAACGCCGGATACTGCGCTCAGGCCAGCGCGGCTTCGCGTGCGGCGCCGGTGCCGGCGACTGCGTTGCCGGTGACTTCGGCAACGCGCAGCAGGTTGGTGGTGCCACCCTGGCCGAACGGCATGCCTGCGGCGATGGTGATCTGGTCACCTGGCGCGGCGTAGCCTTCCACCAGCGCGGCGCGCGTGGCGGCTTCGACCATCTCGTCCACGCTCTGCACGTCCGGGCTCACGGTGGAGTGGACGCCCCAGGCAATCGCCAGGCGGCGCGCGATTTCCAGGTTCGGCGTGATGCTGACGATCGGCGCGCACGGACGCTCGCGTGCCGCGCGCAGCGCGGTCGCACCCGACGACGTGTAGGTCACCGTCGCGGCCGCGCCGATGATCTGCGTGACTTCGCGCAGTGCCGCGCAGATGGCATCCTGCCGCGTGTTCAGCGGTGTTTCATGCTGCGCGTCGAGCAGGTTGCGGTAGAGCGGATCGCGTTCGACCTCGGTGACGATGCGGTTCATCATCGACACCGCCGGCACCGGGTAGCGGCCATTGGCCGATTCGGCCGACAGCATCACAGCATCGGCGCCTTCGTAGATGGCGCTGGCCACGTCGGATGCTTCGGCGCGGGTCGGCACCGGCGAATCAATCATCGATTCCAGCATCTGCGTGGCGATCACCACGGGTTTGCCGAGCTGGCGGCACACGCGCAGGATGCGCTTCTGCACGCCGGGCACACGCTCGGGCGGCAGTTCCACGCCGAGGTCGCCGCGCGCCACCATCACCGAATCCGACACGCGCACGATCTCTTCGAGCTGCTGCAGCGCGGCCGGCTTTTCGATCTTGGACAGGATGCCGGCACGGGTGCCGACGATCTCGCGTGCCTCGACGATATCGGACGGACGCTGCACGAAGGACAGGCCGATCCAGTCAGCACCGAGCGACAGCGCGAAGTCCAGGTCCTTGCGGTCCTTTTCCGTCAGCGCGGGGATGGGGATCACGGCGTCGGGCACGTTCACACCCTTGCGGTCAGACAGCGTGCCGTTGTTGACCACGCGCGTGGTGATGCTGCCGGCGGACACGGCTTCGATCGCCAGGCGCACCTTGCCGTCGTCGATCAGCAGCGACTGGCCGGGCTGCGCGGCGCGAAACAGCTCGGGGTGCGGCAGGTGCACGCGGGTGCCGTCGCCAGGGGTCGGGTCGCTGTCGAGCACGAATACGTCGCCGGCCCTGACCGCGACCTTGCCCGCGGCAAAGACGCCGATGCGCAGCTTGGGGCCCTGCAGGTCGGCCAGGATCGCGATCGGGCGGCCGGTCTCGGCCTCGATCTTGCGCACGGCGTCATAGCGCGCGCGGTGGTCTTCGTGCGTGCCGTGGCTGAAGTTGAGCCGGAATACGTCGGCGCCCGCCTCGAACAGCTCGCGGATCACCGCGATGTCGGTACTGGCAGGGCCGAGCGTGGCAACGATCTTCGCTTTGCGCTGGCGTCTCATGATGTCTCCTCTTCCATTCTCGGACGGCGCGCCACATGGCGCGCCGGGTAATGCTGTTCAGGTGGACTACAGGTTCGGTACTGCGGTACTGCAATAACGGCAGAAGGCCTACACGATCAGGATCGCGCGGAAGTCGTTCACGTTGGTACGGGTCGGATTGGTGACGATCAGGTCGTCCACGCCGGCAAAGAAGCCGTAGCCGTCGTTGTTCTCGAGGTGCGCACGCGCGGACAGGCCACGCGCCGCGGCGCGGGTCAGCGTATCGGGTGCCAGCAGGGCACCGGCGTTGTCCTCGGATCCGTCGATGCCGTCGGTATCGCACGCAATCGCGTGCACGCTGGGCAGGCCGTCGAGCGCCACCGCGAGCGACAGCAGGAATTCGGCATTGCGCCCGCCGCGGCCCTTGCCGCGCACGGTCACGGTGGTTTCGCCGCCGGACAGCAGCACACACGGCTTCGCGAACGGCTGGCCGTGCTGCGCGATCTGGCGCGCAATGGCGGCATGCACGAGCGCCACGTCGCGCGCTTCACCTTCGATGCAATCGGACAGGATGTGGGCCTCGTAGCCGAGTTCACGGGCGCGTGCCGCGGCAGCTTCGAGCGATTGCTGCGCGGTGGCCAGCGTCACGTTGCGATGGCCTTCGAAGCGGGCGTCGCCCGGCTTGGGCGTTTCGCCGGCGCCGCTTTCCAGGTGGGCGCGCACATTGGCAGGCACGTCGATCGCATACTTGGCGATGACCGCCAGCGCATCGGCGCAGGTAGTGGCATCGGGCAACGTCGGGCCGCTCGCGATGAGGGTCGGGTCGTCGCCGGGAATATCGGAAATCAGCAGTGTCTCGACGCGTGCCGGCGCGCAGTGCAGCGCCAGCCGGCCGCCCTTGAGCGCCGACAGGTGCTTGCGCACGCAGTTCATCTCGCCGATGCTCGCGCCGCTGCGCAGCAGCGCCTTGTTGACGGCCTGCTTGTCGGCCAGCGAGATGCCCGGCGCGGGTGCCGCCAGCAGGGCCGAGCCGCCGCCTGAAATCAGGCACAGCACGAGGTCGTCGGCAGTCAGGCCCTGCACCAGTTCCACCATCCGTTGCGCGGCGCGCTGGCCGGCTTCATCGGGAACGGGGTGCGCGGCTTCGACGACTTCAATGCGCTTGCAGTCGGCGCCGTGGCCGTAGCGCGTCACCACCAGCCCCGACACCTCGCCTTGCCAGTTCGCCTCGACTGCCTGCGCCATCGCGGCGGCGGCCTTGCCGGCGCCGATCACTACGGTGCGGCCCCTGGGCGGCGACGGCAGGTGCGGCGGCAGGCAGTGGCTGGCGCTGACGGCGGCGACCGCGGTATCGAACAGCTCGCGCAGCAGCGCGCGGGGATTGATCTGTTCGGGATGGCCTGCCGGGCGCTGGGACGACAGCAGGGCGGCTTGAGGTTCGGTGGCGAGCATGACGGATCCTGGTACTGACGGGTACTGACTGACAGCGAAAGCGTGTCGTCCCCGCGGGGCGGGGACGACTGGGGCACTTCTTACTTCGCGATCTGGTGGTTAGACATGATCTCGATCGCGCGGCACAGTGCAGAGTGGTCCTGCTTGCCCAGGCCGTTGGCGGCGCAGGTGTTAAACAGCTCCTGTGCGGTAGCGGTGTTGGGCAGCGCCACGCCGAGCGCCTTGGCGCCTTGCAGGGCCAGGTTCAGGTCCTTCTGGTGCAGCTCGATGCGGAAGCCCGGGTCGAAGGTGCGCTTGACCATGCGCTCGCCGTGCACTTCCAGGATGCGCGAGGCAGCAAAGCCGCCCATCAGCGCCTGGCGCACCTTGGCCGGATCGGCGCCGGCCTTGGAGGCGAACAGCAGCGCTTCGGACACGGCCTGGATGTTCAGCGCGACGATGATCTGGTTGGCCACCTTGGTGGTCTGGCCGTCGCCGTTGCCGCCCACCAGCGTGACGTTCTTGCCCATCAGGTCGAACAGCGGCTTGACCTGGTCATAGGCTTCCTGCGGGCCGCCCACCATGATGGTCAGCGACGCGGCCTTGGCGCCGACTTCGCCGCCCGACACCGGCGCGTCCAGGTACGATGCACCCAGCTTGTTGATGCGCGCGGCGAAGTCCTTGGTGGCGATCGGCGAGATCGAGCTCATGTCCACCACGATCTTGCTGTGGCTGGCTTCCTTGCCGGCGGCCTTGAGTGCTGCAGCAACGCCCTTCTCGCTGAACAGCACGGCTTCTACGTGCGGGGTGTCCGGCACCATGATGACAATGATGTCGGCACGCTTGGCGACTTCCTCGGCGCTGGTGCAGACGGTCACGCCTGCATCGACCAGCGCTTGCGGAGCCGGGTTGACGTCATGCACGAACAGCGTGTGGCCGGCGGCGCGCAGGTGACCCGCCATCGGTGCGCCCATGATGCCCAGGCCGATGAAGCCGACGTTGCGTTGGTTTGCCATATTGATGTCTCCTTGAATGAGATTAAGTCTGTCTTCGTTGGCGTAGGTGGTAACCCGTTACTGCACGCCGTGCTCGGCGCGCCAGCCCAGGCCGGCTTCGGTGGTGGTCTTCGGCTTGTACTCGCAGCCGATCCAGCCGTTGTAGCCGATCTCGTCCAGGAACTTGAACAGGAAGTGGTAGTTCAGCTCGCCGGTTCCCGGTTCGTTGCGGCCCGGGTTGTCGGCCAGCTGCACGTGCCTGATCTTCGGCAGGTTTGCCTTGAGGGTGGCGGCGATTTCGCCTTCCATCCGCTGCATGTGATAGATGTCGTACTGCACGTACAGGTTCGGTGCGTTGACCTGGTTGATCAGGTCCAGCGCCTGCTGCGTGCGCGACAGAAAGAAGCCCGGGATGTCGAAAGTGTTGATCGGCTCGATCAGCAGGTCGATGTGCTCGCCGGCCAGTGCGCTGGCGGCGAAGCGCAGGTTCTCCACAAGCGTTTCCTGCGCCTGCTCGCGCTTGACGTTCTGCGGCTGGATGCCGACCAGGCAGTTCAGCTGGCGCACGCCCAGCACCTTGGCGTACTTGATGGCCTCGCCCACGCCGTCCTGGAACTCGCCCACGCGGTCCGGGTGGCAGGCAATGCCGCGCTCGCCCGCTTCCCACTTGCCGGCGGGCAGGTTGTGCAGCACCAGGTCCAGCTGGAAGCGGTTCAGGCGGTCAGCGATCTGGTCCGCATGGAACGCATAGGGGAAGAGGAATTCCACGCCGCGGAAGCCCGCGCGCGCGGCGGCTTCGAAGCGGTCGAGAAAACCCACTTCGTTGAACAGCATGGTGAGGTTGGCCGCAAGTTTAGTCATGAGTCTCTCCGGTTTAGTTGTGTTGTCGTTCTGCCGGTGCAGAACCGGTGATGCAGGGGCGCTGGATTTGCGCGGGCCGTAGCCCGCGCTTCCATGTTGGATTGGTGCTGCTTACGCCGTTTCCACTTCTTCCTTCAGGATCGCCTCGTCGGCGTCCTCGATGTCTTCGATCGGCTCGAACTCGTTGATGTTGTCGATCTCGGTACCCATCGCGATATTGGTCACGCGCTCCAGGATCACCTCGACCACCACCGGCACCGAGAACTCGGCCATCAGGTCGCGTGCTTCGGCAAAGGCCGGCGCGATGTCTTCCGGCTTGAACACGCGGATCGCCTTGCAGCCCAGGCCTTCCACCACCTTGACGTGGTCCACGCCGTAGCCGTTCAGTTCAGGCGAGTTGACGTTCTCGAAGGCCAGCTGCACGCAGTAGTCCATCTCGAAGTTGCGCTGCGCCTGGCGGATCAGGCCGAGGTAGGAGTTGTTCACCACCACGTGGATGTACGGCACCTTGAACTGCGCGGCCACGGCCAGTTCTTCGATCATGAACTGGAAGTCGTAGTCGCCCGAGATCGCCACCACGTCGGAATCCGGCGAAGCGGTCTTCACGCCGATCGCGGCCGGGATGGTCCAGCCCAGCGGGCCGGCCTGGCCGCAGTTGATCCAGTGGCGCGGCTGGTTGACCGACAGGAACTGCGCGGCAGCGATCTGCGACAGGCCGATGGTGCTGACGTAGCGCACGTCGCGCGGGAAGTACTGGTTCATCTCGCGGTACACGCGCTGCGGCTTGACCGGCACGTTGTCGAAGTCGCTCTTGCGCTTCATGGTGCGGCGGCGCTTCTGCACGTCGGCCACCCACGCCTTGCGGCACGGCAGGCGGCCGGCCATCTTCATTTCACGGGCGACTTCGACGAACAGCTCCAGCGCGGCCTTGGCGTCCGACACGATGCCCAGGTCCGGACCGAATACGCGGCCGATCTGGGTGGGCTCGATATCCACGTGCACGAACTTGCGGCCCTTGGTGTAGACGTCGACGCTGCCGGTGTGGCGGTTGGCCCAGCGGTTGCCGATGCCCATCACGAAGTCCGAAGCCAGCAGCGTGGCGTTGCCGTAGCGGTGCGAAGTCTGCAGGCCGACCATGCCGGCTTGCAGCGGATGGTCGTCGGCCAGCACGCCCCAGCCCATCAGCGTCGGCACGACCGGCACGTTGACCAGCTCGGCGAACTCGACCAGCAGCTCCGACGCATCAGCGTTGATCACGCCGCCGCCGCAGACGATCAGCGGGCGCTCGGCCGCGTTGAGCATGGCGATGGCCTTCTCGATCTGGGCGCGCGAGGCGGCCGGCTTGTACGGCTGCAGCGGCTGGTAGGTCTCGGGATCGAATTCGATCTCGGCGACCTGCACGTCGAACGGCAGATCGATCAGCACCGGACCCGGGCGGCCCGAGCGCATCAGATGGAAAGCCTGCTGGAACACCTGCGGCACCAGCGCCGGCTCGCGCACGGTCACGGCCCACTTGGTCACGGGCTTGGCGATCGATTCGATATCGACGGCCTGGAAGTCTTCCTTGTACAGGCGGGCGCGCGGGGCCTGGCCGGTAATGCAGAGGATGGGGATCGAATCGGCCCAGGCCGAGTACAGGCCGGTGATCATGTCGGTGCCGGCGGGGCCCGAGGTACCGACGCAGACGCCGATGTTGCCGGGTTCAGCACGGGTGTAGCCCTCGGCCATGTGCGAGGCGCCTTCGACGTGACGGGCCAGCACGTGGCTGATGTTGCCGGACTTGCGCATTGCCGAGTAGAACGGGTTGATGGCCGCGCCGGGCACGCCGAACGCCGTGGTCACGCCTTCCTTCTCCAGAACCGCGATGGCCGCGTCGATTGCTCTCATCTTTGCCATGATCTTGTCTCCAATGGTGGTGGGATTTCTGTTGGAGTCGATCCTATTCCCGCACCGGGGGCGGGATAAAGGGAAGGGAGATCAGTTGATTCGATACGTGGGGTTTCGAATTCAGCCCGGGAAGACTGCTCCGGTGGTCGGCGGGGGCGTGTGGAATCACGGGATTGGATATCCGGTGTGATGAACCGGATACACACTCAGGCCGGCGGGGAGGCGATATCCGCTACCCGCCAGGCCCGACTGCGGCGAAAATGTCGGCATTCTCGTCGTGGCGCATCGGCCACGCATTGTCCGTTTCCCTGTCCAGATCCATGTATTCCCGGCTGCCGCCCACCTACGAATTGCTTGAGGCCCTCTCGGCCGCGCCGGCGCCGGCGCCCGTCCCGGATTCCCTGCTGGAGCCCGCCGGGATGTCCCTGAGCCGGCGACTGGGCCAGGGATTGTGGCGAAGCTTCGTGGCGGCGCTGGTGTCGACGCTGCTGGCCGCGCTGTCACTGGCGGTCTGGCGGCTGGTGCTCAAGCATCCGATGCCGGTGTGGTCGTTGCGCGCAGTCGAGGCGCTGCTGGCGGTCTCCGCCGCCTGCTACGTGGGGGCAGGGATGATGCGCACACCGGCGGTAATGGCCATGCTGCGCAATCCGCTGCGCTGGCAAGCCAGCGAGATGGACCTGGACAGTGCTATCGAGAACGCGCTGCTGCGGCGCCTCGGGCGGATTCCGCCCCTGCAGTTGCAGGCGCGCCAGCGGCGCGTGGCGCTGCAGCTCAGGCTGTGGGAAGGTGCGGCGCGCACCGTGGGCTTGCTGCTGGCGATTGCGCCGGCGATGCTGGTGCTGGTAAGCGGGTTGTATCCGCTGCCACGGCAGCATGAGATGGTGGCTTCGCTGCTGTGGCTCTACGCCGTGATGGTGGTGGTTGGCGCCGCGTTCTACCTGTACGTGCACGTGCAGTGCAGCCGGCCGTTGCGGCGGCTGCTGCATGTGCTGGGCGAGGCGGCGGAGATCAATGCCAGGCTCGGCGGGCGGCCGGTGGCTTCCGACCCCACGCCGCCCCGGTAGGGTTCGCTGTCAGTCAGGCCGCAACCAGATAGGTCTGGGCAAGGCGTACCCAGGCTGCGGCGCCCAGTGGCAGCACGGCGTCGTTGAAATCGTAGCCCGGGTTGTGGACCATGCAGCCGCCGAATTCGCCTTCGCCGTTGCCCAGGATCAGGTAGCACCCCGGCACGGCATTCAGCATCCACGCGAAGTCTTCGCTGCCATTCAGGCCCTTCGGCGCCTGCGTAACAACGTTGCCGGCGCCAACCAGCTCCGTACAAACACGCTGCGCCAGTGCCGTCTCGGCTTCCGTGTTGACCATCGGCGGCGTCAGCTGCCGGTAGTCGATCTCGGCCGACACGCCGTGCGCCTGCGCCGTCAGCGACACGATCTCGCGGATGCGCTGCTCCACCAGCGCGCGCGTTTCGGGCCGCGCGGCGCGCACATTCAGCCCGATCGTCACCGATTCCGGAATCACGTTGTGCGTGGCACCGCCACGGATGAAGCCGACCGAGACCACGGCGGTATCGTCCGGCGCCACGTTGCGCGCCACCACGGTCTGCAGCGCCGTGACGATGGCGGCAGATGCCGCGATCGGATCACGCGCGCGGTGCGGCATCGCGCCATGGCCGCCTACGCCGCGGATGGTCACGTCCGCCACGTCCGACGACAGGCTCACCGGTCCGGGCAGCACGCGGAAGGTGCCGGCCGGCACGCCGGGCATGTTGTGCAGCGCGAAGACCGCGTCGCATGGAAAACGCTCGAACAGGCCGTCCTCGATCATTGCGCGCGCGCCGCACAGGTTTTCCTCGTCGGGCTGGAAAATCAGGTTGAGCGTGCCGTCGAAATCGGGCTGGTCGGCAATCGCCTTGGCGGCGGCCAGCAGGATCGCGGTGTGGCCATCGTGGCCGCAGGCGTGCATCTTGCCGTGCTGCTGGCTGGCGTAGGGGAGGCCGGTCGCCTCGACGACTGGCAGCGCATCCATGTCGGCGCGGATGCCCAGCCGGCGTGTGCCGGTACCGCGCTTGAGCTGCCCGACCACGCCGCTCTTGCCGATGCCGGTATGCACCTCGTAGCCCCAGGCCGCCAGCAGCGTCGCAACGAGCCGGCTGGTCGCGCCCACTTCGAAGCCAAGCTCCGGATTCGCGTGGATCTGGCGGCGGATGTCGACGAAGGTGTCGGTATCGATATCGATGGCGGGCAGCAGGTGCGGCAGGTACTGGAACGGCTTGAGCGTGGGGGCGCGGGTCATGGAAGGGTCTCCGGGAATTTGTGGAATCAATGGGCGCGGGTTTCGCGGATGCGCAAGACCGCCAGCAGCGTAATCGCGCCGCAGGCCAGCATGTACCAGGCCGGCGACATCGGATTGCCGGTGCGCGACAGCATCCACGTGACGATGAACTGCGACGAGCCGCCGAACACGGTCACGCCCACGCTGTAGATCACCGACAGGCCACTGGCGCGCACGCCGGCGGGCAGCATCTCGAGCATCATCAGGAACATCGGAGTGGTGCCGAGGTTGATGCCCGCGGTCAGCAGCGCCGACAGGCACAGCACCAGCGGTACGCTGGGATAGGCGTTGATCAGCCAGAACGCCGGGTACACGGCAAGCATGCTGAACACGAGCGAAGCCACCACCAGCGGCTTGCGGTGCGTCAGCCGGTCGGCCAGGCGGCCGGCGATCAGCGACACCGCCGTGAGCGTCAGGCCCGTGACGCAGCCCGACAGGAACGAGAGCGATGCAGGCATATGCAGCACGCGGATCATGTAGGTGGGCATGAAGAACACCACCAGGTACATCGTTGCGGTGCCGGCGGTGGTGGCCAGGATGCCCTTGAGCACGGTGGCCCCGTGATTGCGGAACAGCTCGCCGAGCGGGCTGGGCGCATGGGCGTCGGCCTGGTGCGTTTCATCGAGGTTGGCGCGGATGTAGAGCCCCACCGGCGCAATCAGCAGCCCGACCAGGAACGGCAGGCGCCAGCCCCAGCTTTCGAGCGAAGCGGTGGGCAGCAGCGCGTACAGTCCTGCCCCCGTCAGCGCGCCCAGCAGCGCCGAGATGCCCTGGCTGCCGAGCTGCCAGCTCACTCGCCAGCCGCGCCCGCGCACGCCGCCGGCTTCCATCAGCATGGCGGTGGAAGCGCCGATCTCGCCGCCGAGCGAAAAGCCCTGCAGCAGGCGGCCGGCCACGATCATCAGCGAGCCCGCGATGCCGGCAGACGCATACGTCGGCGCCAGCGCGATGCACAGGGTGCCGGCCACCATCATGCCGATGGTCAGCGTCATCGCCGCCTTGGGCCGCGGCGGTCGGCGTAGCTGCCGATCACCACGCCGCCAAGCGGACGCATCACGAAGCCGATGCCGAATGTTGCCACGGCCAGCAGCAGCGAACCATAGGCACTGTCGGACGGAAAGAACAGCTTGCCGATCAGCAGCGAGAAGAAGCTGTAGACGGTGAAGTCGAACATCTCCAGCGCATTACCCAGCGAGCACGCCGCGATCAGGCGGAACTGGCTTTGCTTGCGCGGGGCGATGGATGCGGCAACCGTGGCGGCAGGGCTGGCCGGATTGGCGGTAAGGGTGGCGTCGTTCATGCAGGGTCTCCACGAACTGGTGGCGGGTCGGCGCGCGGAAGACCGGTTCTGTTCTTGCCGGATTGGGGAACACCGCGCTGGCCGTCAGGTTGGCAACCTGTGGCGATGAAGTATTCAGGCAAACCAGGCAGGACAAAAAATCATATATTTTCATCCTGATAACCAAATCGAATCGCCGTCATAACCGGGTGCAAGCCGGTATCCGGATAACTACCGATCCATGGCCGGCAGGCCTTTGCCGGTGCGGGATGACCCGAAAAGCGGCGCCTCGCGCGCATGGCGGCCCACGCGCGCCGATGGGGCGCCATGCCCCGGGGATGGGCGTCGTCCGTAGTGCATGGCGGAAGAAAAGGAGACCGATGAAACTGCATCAACTGCGCGTCCTGCTGGCGGTGGCCGAGCACGGCAGCATCCATGAGGCCTCGCGCGCGCTGCATATCTCGCAGCCGGCGCTGTCGAAGGCGATTGCCGCGCTCGAGCGCGAACTCGGCGTGACGCTGATGTCGCGCTCGGTGCGCGGGGTGAGCCTGACTGCCTACGGGCTGGCGCTGGTCAAGCGGGCCAGCGTGGTAGAGCAGGAGCTGCGGCATGCGCTGGAAGATATCGAATCGATCCGCGGCCACGCGGAAGCCGAGCTCAATATCGGCTTCACCGCGGTGGCCTCCAGCGGGCCGCTGCCCGATGCCATGGCGGCATTCCGGCAACGCTTCCCGAACGTGGCGCTGCGCGCCATCGAGCTGCGGCCGCAGCAGATCCAGGAAGGGCTGCGCGAAGGCCGGCTGGACCTCGGGCTGATCTCCACTAACAGCGGCCCCGGTTCGGCGTCGCTGCAGTGGGAGCCGCTTTTTTCCGTGGGCATGAAGCTCGCGGTGCGTGCCGGCCACCCGTTGCGCCGCACGCGCCGGCTGCGACCGCTGCTCGATGCCGACTGGCTGGTGCTCGACCCGGTCGACGATGCCGGCAGCCCGCTGGCCAGCCTGATGCGCCTGCATCGCCTGGAGATGCCGCGGCGCGTGGTGCAGAGCGCCTCGAACCTGCTCGGCCTGCAGCTGGCGACCAAGACGGACCTGATCAGCATGTGGTCCGATTTTGTCTTCCACGGTACGGGCGGCCCGCTGCGGCTGGTCAGCGACGCGCTCGTGCCGCTGCCGATCCAGGACGAACTGCCCGATTTCCGCGTGTTCCTGGTCTATCGCTCCGTCGACCTGATGACCCACGTGTGCGCTGAGTTCACCCGCGAAGTGCGTCACTGTGCCCGCGAGCGGGCCGAGCCGCTGGCCGCTATGCGCAAGGCCAGATCCTCCTCATAAGTGGCGGCAAGGTGCCAGAGCGCCGCCGATGCCGCACAATGGCGGCCAGGAGACGCAACACCATATGGACAAACTCAAACAGATCGAAGCCTTTATCGCCGTCGTGGAACACGGCAGCATGGCCGCCGCGGCGCTGACGCAGAACGTCACACCGGTAATGATCGGCCGCCGCATCAACGCGCTGGAAGCCCGCATCGGCGTCAAGCTGCTGCACCGCTCGACGCGCCGCATCGTGGTGACGGAGCAGGGCGCAGCCTTCATGGAGCAGTGCAAGAAGGCACTGGCCGACCTCGACCGTGCCGAGATGCTGATCGCCGAAGGCAAGCACAAGGCCACCGGCCACCTGATCGTGTCGGCGCCGGCGGCATTCGGGCGCAAGCACGTGGCGCCGCACGCGCCGGCCTTCCTGGCGGCCAACCCGGAAGTGCAGATTTCCTTCAACCTGACCGACCGCGTGGTGGACCTGGTGCGCGAGGGCTATGACGTCGGCATCCGCATCGGCGGCGCCATCGATCCGAACTTTGTCGCGATCAAGCTGGCGACCAACAAGCGTGTCGTGTGCGGTACGCCGGCGTACTTTGCCAAATACGGCGTGCCACAGACGCTGGAAGACCTCGAGCATCACAACTGCCTGGCCTTCAACCTGCAGGGCGGTCAGCAGCGCGGCTGGTACTTCAGCCAGAACGGCAAGACGGTGACGGTGCGGGTCAATGGCAACCTCGACTGCAACGACGGCGAACTACTGCACCGCTGGACCGGCGAGGGCCTGGGGCTGGGCTGGCGCTCGACCTGGGAAATCCTGCCGCAGCTTGAGAGCGGCGAGCTGATCACGGTGCTGGACGAGTACGCGCTGCCTGACTACGACATCCTCGCGGTGTACCCCCAGCAGCGGCCGGTGCCAGCCAAGATCCGCTTTTTCATCGAGCACCTGAAGGCGCAGTTCGCGCGCCCCGGCTACTGGCTGGCAGGCGGGGACTGAGTCCGGGGTAACGAACATGGCGACGACTGCATGGCTTGCCGACTCCGTCGTCGTCGTGCACTTCCTCTTTATCCTGTTTGTGGTCGCTGGCGCGCTGCTGCTGTTCCGCTGGCCACGGCTGGCATGGGTGCACCTCCCGGCAGCGGCATGGGGCGTGGTAGTGGAGTGGGCCGGATGGATCTGCCCGCTCACGCCGCTGGAAAACGCGCTGCGCCGCGAGGCAGGGCACGCAGGTTATGGCGGCGGTTTTGTCGAACGCTACCTGCTGCCGGTGATCTACCCCGCAGGCCTCACGCCCGGCATCCAGCTATTGCTGGGTACGGTCGTGCTGATCGTCAATGTGCTGATCTACGCGATCTGGTGGCGTCGCCGCGCCAGCGCGCGACGACGCTGATCCGGCTTAGTGGCGCACTGGCTCGAAACGCGGCGCGCGCTTTTCCAGGTTGGCGCGCACCGCTTCGCGCTGATTGGACGAGCCGATCAGCTTGTCCTGCTCCACGGACTCGGCCAGCAGCACGGCAGCGTTGCCGCTGTCTTCCACGACCTGCATCAGCCGCTTGGCGGCGCGGATCGCATCCGGATTCTTCTGCGCCACCTGACGCGCAGCTTCGAGCGCGGCAGCGCGCGGATCTTCCACCACGCGAGTGGCGAGCCCCAGTTCGCAGGCCTCGGCGCCCGTGACAATGCGGCCGGTGTAGATCAGTTCGCGCAACAGGTCCGGCCGCACCAGTCCGCGCGTCAGCACCATGCCTGCCATATCGGGCACCAGCCCCCATTTGATTTCCATGACAGAGAGCCTGGTATCGGCCGTCACGTAGCGCACGTCGGCGCCGAGTGCTACCTGCAGTCCGCCGCCAAAGGCCACGCCGTGCACGGCCGCGAACACGGGAACGGCCAGCTCGCGCCAGACCATGCACGCGTACTGCGGGCGGTTCGAGATGCCATTGGTGCGCGCAGCAAGGCGGCCCGCCCCGATGCCAGAATCGCCTTCGCCGCCACCAGAGCCGAGCATGCCCGACATGCTTTCCATATCGAGCCCCGCACAGAAGGCGCGCCCTTCGCCCGACAGCACCACGGCACGCAGGTCAGCGACCTGTGCCAGCTGTTGGCCGGTGGCGATCAGCGCATCGAACATCGCGGGGTCGAGCGCGTTCATCTTGTCGGGGCGGTTGAGCCGGACTTCGGCCACGCCGTCTTCGATGGTCAGGGTGATGCGTTGGGTGCTGCTGTCGGTCATGCGGTGCTCCTTGTCTCTTGTTCCACCAAGCTGCGCGCCTCTCCCACATGGGAGAAGAGCGCATGTCATTCACTACGCCGTCCATTCGTCTTTCACAGTCGGCAATTCGTAGTCGCGAAACTGTTCCCTCAGCTTCACCTTCAGCAGCTTGCCGGTAGCGGTATGCGGCAGCGCATCGACGAACACCACGTCGTCCGGCACCCACCAGCGCACCACCTTGCCGGCCAGGAAATTCAGCAGCCCCGCCGCGCTGACCTCCTGGCCCGGCCGCTTCACCACGACCAGCAACGGCCGTTCCTGCCACTTGGGGTGCGGCACGCCGATCACGGCGGCTTCGGCAACGGCCGGGTGACCCATCGTCGCGTTCTCCAGGTCAATCGACGAAATCCATTCGCCGCCAGACTTGATCACGTCCTTGGCGCGGTCCACCAGCTGCACGTAGCCTTCGGGATCGATGTTGGCCACGTCGCCGGTATCGAACCAGCCGTTGGCATCGAGCGCGTCGTGGTCCACCCTGAAGTAGCCCGATGCAATCCACGGACCGCGCACCTTCAGCCGGCCAAAGGCCTTGCCGTCGTGCGGCAGCGCGTTGCCTTCATCGTCCTCGATGCGCAGGTCCACGCCCCATAGCGCGCGGCCCTGCTTGAGCCTGATCTTGAGCTGCTCCTCCTCGCTCAGCGTTGCATGGCGCGGGAGCAGCGTGTTGATGACACCGATCGGGCTGGTCTCTGTCATGCCCCAGCCCTGCACCAGCTGCGCGCCGAACTGCTGTGCGAAGCGCCGGATCATGGCCGCGGGTGCCGCCGAGCCGCCGACGCCGGCGACGCGCAGGTCGAGCTGGCCCGGGTCGATTTCGGGATGCGCGTCGAGGTACTGGAACAGCATCAGCCACACCGTCGGCACAGCAGTGGAATACGTCACGTGTTCGTCGCGCAGCAGCCGGTACACGCTTTCGCCGTCCAGGTGCTGCGCGGGCAGGACCATCTTGGCGCCGTTCATGGTGCACGCGTAGGGCAGGCCCCATGCATTGGCATGGAACAGCGGCACGATCATCAGGATGCAGCTCTCGGGATTCACGCCGAAGGTATCGGCCGCACTTGCCTTGAGGCTGTGCAGCACGGTCGAGCGGTGCGAATAGAGCACGCCCTTGGGATTGCCGGTGGTCCCCGAGGTGTAGCACAGCGACGATGCGGTGCGTTCGTCGAACTGCGGCCACGCGTAGTCCTCGCTGGCGTTTGCCAGCAGATCCTCGTAGCAGAGCAGGTTGGGGATGCCCAGCCCGGCGAGCGCGGCCATGTGCTCGCGGTCGGTCAGCGCAACGTAGTGGCGCACGCTAGTGAGTTGCGGCGCCAGCTTCGCAACCAGCGGAGCAAAGGTGGTGTCGAAGCACAGCACGCTGTCTTCGGCATGGTTGACGATGTAGTCGATCTGCTCCGGGAAGAGCCGTGGATTGACCGTATGCAGCACCACGCCGGCGCCCGACACGCCGAAGTACAGCTCCAGGTGCCGGTGCGTGTTCCATGCCAGCGTGCCGACGCGGTCGCCGGGCTGCACGCCCAGCGCGGCCAGCGCATTGGCGACGCGCCTGGCGCGCCGGTGCACCTGCTCATAGTTGCTGCGCACGGTGCCGCCTTCGACCGTGCGGGAGATGATCTCCTGTTGCGGGTGGTAGGCCGCGGCGTACTCGATCAGCGAAGAAATCAACAACGGACGGTCTTGCATGAGGCCCAGCATGATGCGTCTCCCTTGTTTGTTGTTCCTGAATGCTCCGGTGCATGCGCACCGGATTTGCTGCATACGGCACGACAGGGCTTAGCGGCCCCTGAATTGCGGCTTGCGCTTCTCCACGAACGCGGCAACGCCCTCGCGGAAATCCTCGCTGCGGCACGCCTTCGACTGCAGCGTCGCTTCCACCTCGAGCTGGGCCGGCAGGTCATTGTCGAAGGTCGCGTTGAGCGCTTCCTTGATCATGCCGTAGGCGGCGGTGGGCATGGTCGCCAGGTGATGGGCAAGCTTGCCGGCTTCGCTCATCAGCGCGTCATCCGCGTGGACCTTCCACACCAGTCCGATGCGCTGCGCTTCCTCGGCATCGAGCTTCTCGGCCAGGATGGCCAGCGCGCGCGCGCGCATTTCGCCTGCATAGCGCGGGACGAAGTAGGTGCTGCCGGCATCGGGAACAAGGCCGATCTTCGAGAAGGCCTGCAGGAAAGTAGCCGATCGGGCGGCCAGCACGACATCGCCGGCCAGCGCGAAGCTCATGCCAGCACCGGCGGCAACGCCGTTGACCGCGGTGATGACCGGCTTGGGCATCGCGCGCAGCGCCAGGATGATCGGGTGATAGCGCTCGCGCAGCAACGTGCCCGAGTCGGAAAGCCCGCCATTGCCAGTCTGGCGCGCGGCCAGGTCCGCGCCCGAGGAGAAGCCGCGGCCGGCGCCGGTGAGCACCGCGGCACGCACGGCGTCATCCTGCGCTGCGCGCTCGACGGCGGCGCGCAATTCGCTCAGGAGCTCGGCGTTGAGCGCGTTGAGCACCTCGGGCCGGTTCAGGGTGATGGTCGCGACGCCTTCGCTGGCGTGGTAGAGCACGGGTGATGTCATGGTCAGGTCTCCGTCAAGGGTCGGTTTGTTGAGTCGTATGGGAGGGATCAGGTGGTCTTCAGCGCGTTGGCCGAGGCGTCGCCCAGCTTGCTGCCGCCGTCGCAGTCGAGAATGGTGCCAGTGATGTAGCGCGCGTTGTCGGAGCACAGGAAGAGGGCCGAGTCGGCGATGTCGTCCTTGGTGCCGTAGTCGCGCAGCGCCAGGCGTGCCTTGTAGCGCGCCTCCACCTCGGGGGTGGGGGCCAGGCGGGCCATGCCTTCGGTGTCGGCGATCGGACCGGGCGAGATGCCATTGACGCGCACGCCAGCCGGCCCCCATTCCATCGCCAGGCACTTGATGAGCATGTTGATACCGGCCTTGGCCGCGCAGGCATGGGCCTGGAACATCATCGCGTTGACGGCCTGCGGCGCGGTAATCGCGATCAGCGACGCGCCCGGCGTGTTCAGGTGATCGAACGATGCGCGGAACACGTTGAAGGTGCCGATCAGGTCGATGTCGACGACTGTCTTGAAGCCGTTGGCCGACATGCCCACCACCGGCGCCAGGAAGTTACCGGCGGCGCCGGAGATGACGACGTCGAGCGGGCCCAGCGTATCGTGCGCCTGGCGGATGGCGGCCTCGACGGCAGCGTAATCGCGCACGTCGGCGGCGATGCCGATGGCGGTGCCGCCGGCGCCGGTGATGGTGGCCGCCGCAGCGGCGATGCGCTCGGGGGTGCGGCTGATCAGCGCCAGCTTCGCGCCGGCGCGGGCAAAGCCCTGCGCAATGCCAAGATTGATGCCGGACGAAGCACCGGCGATGAACACGTTCTTGCCGGCAAGCGCATCGGCGCGGAAAGCACTGGACATGGGATACCTCTCGGGGTCGGTGAATGCGAAGCAGCCGCGCCTGCCGGGCAGGGCGCGACAGTCAGGATCTGGAACGGCGGAATCGGGAGCGAGCGGCTACGCAGTTGCAGCGCGATGGCGTGCAGGCGTCTTTGCGGGTGGCCGCGCTGGCAGGGCGGGAAAGTGCATGTTGTCTCCAGTCCGTTGTCTTTTCTGGTGCTCGCGCGCGCTGCGCGGCGGGCCTCTGGCTCGGGCCTCCGCCATGCTACTCCGAAGCCGGGATTCGATCACCTGCAGGCGGGGCAATGGCGGCCGGCTGACCAGGAAACAATGACGGGGCCTGGCGCGGAGGCTGCCCCAATAAATGAAAGGTTCGCCGCCGGATCGCGGGACTGGGTTCTTGGATGCTCTGCTGTTTCGCCGGCGTAGCCGGCGACTCCCTTTTTGACTGCGCCAAAAAGGAAGCAAAAAGCGCTTTCTTGCCCGCCGGGCGGGAGTCTTATCGTAGTGAGCTACGGTTTTTGTACGGGTATTTGCTTCAGCGCATAGCTGGACTGCCTGCCGCGCAGATCGCCAAGGGCAACGCCGGGAACAGCGCTGTCCTCCCGACCTCGTGAGAGCGGAGTGGCTCAGTGATCGAACGGCGTGCCTGCGGCAAGAGGTTCTGGATCACGACGGTGGTGCGCGATGTCGCTGCGCAGACGGACGGACCTCAAGCCGCGTACCACTCCCCTCTCACGAGGTCGGGAGGACGGCCTATCAATGCCTCGCGCCGTCTCGTCCCAACGCGGCAGGCATCGTAGCTATGCCCTGAAGCGTATACCCGTACCGTACAAAAACGCAGGCAGACTACGATAAGACTCCCGCCCGGCGGGCAAGCAGGCGCTCTTTGGTTACTTTCTGGCGGCCCGTCAGAAAGTAACTCGCCCGGCAGGGCGAAACGGGGCCGTCGACCTACGACAGCGCCAAACCGCAGCCACCAACCTGAGGCGCACCAGCAGCGGCCCCTCCAATACCCCAACCCCACAAATCGGCGAATAACCAAAAGAAGAGCCCGCACACCATTGCAGTGTGCGGGCGGCCGTCCGGGAGAGGAACCTCGGAGGCAGAGTGCTCATGAAGTGCGCCCCCGCGTCTTCATGGCGGGGTCGATATTGCGCCGGAGCGTCAGTGTCTGCTTTGACTCATATCAAGCGCTCACGCCAGCAGCGCGGTGACCAGGTCCTTGCCGCGGGAGGCTGGCGGGCTTTCCTCGAAATGCAGCGCGGCTTCGACGTGGCTCAGGTGGTCCACCATCAGCGTCACGGCGCGTTCGACATCGCCGGCACGGGCCGCTTCGATGAATTCGCGGTGCTCGTCGGAGGAGCACGCCGCATCGCGGCGGGACTGGTAGAGCATGGTGATGACCGCGCTGCGCGCCGACAGCTCGCGCATCATCTCGGTCAGCACGCCGTTGCCGACCACCTCGGCCAGCACGATATGGAAGTCACCCAGTAGGCGCGTGCGCACCTGGGCATCGACGCCGCCCAGGGCCTTGCGCTCGGAAGACAGATGCTTGTCGATGCGCTTGTAGTCGGCCGCCGTGGCCCTGGCGACGAACTCGCGCGCCAGGGCCGCTTCCAGGATGCGGCGCACGGCGAAGACTTCACGCGCCTCTTCCGCGCTGGGCTTGGCGACGAAGGCGCCCTTGTCCGGCACGATCTGGATGACCTTGTCCTTGGACAGCATCAGCAGCGCGGCGCGCACTTTGGTGCGGCTGACGCGATAGACGCTGGCCAGCGCCTCCTCCCGCAGCTTGGTGCCGGGAGGCAGGCGGTGCGAAACGATTGCCGCGACGATGTCTTCGGCGATCGCTTCGGCGGTCATGTCAGGATCGATATGCTCGGGCATGGCAGCGCACTTGCGCAGAGGCTGCGCGGTAGGGGAGATGCCGAATTCTAGCGTCCCGCGACCGGGCCGGGCAGCGTTGCCGGCGAAATAGCCGTTTCGCTGTCGGCAGCCATGGCCGCCAGGCCTTCATCCAGGTCGGTGGCCGCCAGCGTGCCGTTCAGCACGTTGTGGGCACGCTCCCGGTCGATGTCTTTTTCCCAGGCCGCCACCACCACAGTCGCCACGCAGTTGCCGATCAGGTTGCCCAGCGCGCGCGCGATGCCGATGAACCAGTCCACCGACAGCACCAGCACCAGCCCGATGGCGGGAATGGCCGGGTGCGCCGACAGCGTAGCCGCCAGGATCACGATGGCTGAACCGGGAATGCCGTGCGCGCCCTTGGACGTGACCAGCGCCACCGCCAGGATGCCGAGCAGGTCCGGCAGCGACAGCGGGGTGTTGGTTGCCTGGGCGATGAACACGGCCGCCAGCGTCAGGTAGATCGAGAAGGCGTCAAGGTTGAACGAGTAGCCGGTCGGGATCACTAGGCCCACTACGGACTTCTTGATGCCCATGAACTCGAGCTTCTTCATCACCTGCGGCAGCACGCTGTCGGAAGAGGCCGTGCCCAGCACCACCAGCAGCTCCGCGCGCAGGTAGCGGATCAGCTTGATCACCGAAAAGCCGCACACCCGCATGATGGTGCCAAGCACCACCAGCACGAACAGGGTCACCGCGCCATAGAACAGCACGACCAGGAAGCCGAGCTGCTTGAGCGAGCCGATCCCGTACTTACCCACCGTGAACGCCACCGCGCCCAGCACGCCGATCGGCGCCAGCTTGATGATGAAGCCCATCATCTTGAACATGGTGTGCGAGAAGTTGTCGATCAGCCTGACCAGCGGCTGTGCCGGCTCACCCACCAGCGACAGCGCGCAGCCGAACAGGACCGAGACCAGCAACACCTGGAGCACGTCGCCGCTGGCGAATGCGCCCATGATCGTGTTGGGGATCAGCTTGAGCAGGAAGTCGGCCGTGCCCGAACTCTTCACCTTGGTGGCATTCTCGATATAGCCGGCGATGGCCGAGGCATCGAGCGAGCGCGGATCCACATTCATGCCGGTACCCGGATGAAACACGTACGCGAGCAGGATGCCCAGCGCCAGCGCGATGGTGGTGACGATCTCGAAGTACACCACCGCCTTGAGGCCCACGCGGCCGACCTTCTTCAGCTCGCCAGCGCCACAGATGCCGGCAACCACCACGCAGAAGACGATGGGGCCGATCAGCATCTTGACCAGCTTGATGAAGGCGTCGCCCAGCGGCTTGAGCTTGGCGGCAAATTCGGGGAAGAACAGGCCAAGTAGCGTGCCAATCACCAGGGCGATCAGCACCTGACCGAACAGGGAGCGGGTGAAGCGGGTGTGCAGGCGAGCGCCGGGGCGGGGCTGCGAGGGAACTGCGTGCTGCATTGTTGTCTCCGTGCCGGGCAGGTCCAGACTGTCTGGCAAGCCCGATTTGATTCAGGAATTACCGGCGGGGCCCCATGTTCTCTACTGGCTGTGGGCTGCCGGCCTGACGCTCAGTGCGCGGCCTCCGGTCGGAAGCACGCCGCTTCGCGGAGAGCCCCCCTGTTGGGACGGAATCCACGCAATCCGCTGTCCGGACCGGATTGTCCGAGGCAGATTGTCTGTACGTGGAAGCGAATATAGTGCATATCATTTTTGTATGCAATTTTTGAATTCACTGTGCTAACATGAATCGCACAGAATAGAGCTTCGGCCCCGGGTTATCCCGCACTGGCAAGGACCGCCAGCAGTGCCGCCGTCGCATTCACGCACTTCCAGCAGGAGACACGCATGGCAGCAAACTTGTCGCCGTCCGCAGAGGCAGGCACGCGCATCATGGGCTGGGCCGACGCCCTGGCCGTCCATACTGAGCAGCCCGGCATGCTCACCCGTACCTACCTGACCGAGGCTCATCATGGCGCCGCCGCGTTGCTGGCCGAATGGATGCAGCAGGCCGGGATGACGGTACGGCGCGATGCCGCCGGCAACGTGATCGGCCGCTACGAAGGCACCTCGCCCGACGCGCCCGCGCTGCTGACTGGCTCGCACTTCGACACCGTGCGCGATGGCGGCCGCTATGACGGCAACCTCGGCGTGATCCTGCCGATTGCCTGCGTGGCGGAGTGGAACCGCCAGGGCAAGCGCTTCCCGTTTGCGATCGAGGTGGTCGGCTTCGCGGAAGAAGAGGGTGTGCGCTTCAAGGCCACGCTGCTGGGCAGCCGCGCCATCGCCGGCACCTTCGACACCAATGTGCTCGACAACGTCGACGACTCCGGCAAGACCATGCGCGAAGTGATGCGCGAGGCCGGCTTCGACGCCGCCGCCTTGCCCGCTGCCAAACATGACCGCAGCAAGGTGCTGGCCTTTGTCGAAGTCCATATCGAGCAAGGCCCGGTCCTGCTCAATGAAAACCTGCCGGTCGGCGTGGTGACAGCCATCTCGGGCGCCACCCGCTTTATCGTTGAACTCGAAGGCCTGGCCGGCCATGCCGGCACGGTGCCGATGGACATGCGCCGCGATGCCGCCATGGCCGGCGCCGAGATCGGCCTGTATATCGAGAAGCGCTGCGGCGGCAAGCCGGGCCTGGTCGGCACCGTCGGCCAGTTCAACGTGCCCAATGGCGCTGCCAACGTGGTGCCGGGCCGGGCCGTGTTCTCCATCGATATCCGCGCCGGCATCGATGCCGAGCGCGAGGCCGCCGTCAATGACGTGCTGGCCGAGATCGAGCGCGTCTGCGCGCGCCGCAATGTGCGCCCGCAGATCCGCAAGACCCACGAGGCAACGAGCGTCCCCTGCGCCCCGTGGCTGCAAGAGCAATGGGCCGCCGCCATCGCCCGCCAGGGCGTGCCGGTGCGCCACCTGCCCTCCGGCGCCGGGCACGACGCCATGGCCATTGCCGCGATCGCCGACGTCGCCATGCTGTTTGTGCGATGCGGCAATGGCGGCATCAGCCACCATCCCACCGAAACCATGACCGCCGGGGACGCCGCCCTGTCCGCCAGCGTGTTCAGCGATTTCGTCGAGCACTTCCGGCTGCAGCAGTAAGCCGCGCACCGCCGGAACCCCACCCGAACCCTCCTGAGTAGTTACGAGAACAATTCATGACCGCACGAGACAACATGAACCCCATCGAAACCACGCTGACCCAGTTCATCGACCAGCACCGCCCGCAACAGGAAGCCTTCCTGGCTGAACTGGTCAAGGTGCCGTCGGACAATCCCGCAGGCGACTGCGATGCTCACGGCAAGCGCGCCAGGGAACTGCTCGAAGGTCTGGGCTTCGCGGTGGAAGCGCACAAGGTGCCTGACGCGCAAGTGAAGGCAGCCGGCATGGTCAGCGCCACCAACCTGGTGGTGCGCAAGCAATTCGGCACGGGCGGTCCGACCATCGCCATGAACGCCCACGGCGACGTGGTGCCTCCGGGCCTGGGCTGGACCAAGGACCCGTACGGCGGCGAGATTGCCGACAGCGAGCACGGCCCGGTCATGTACGGCCGCGGCGTGGCGGTATCCAAGTCGGACTTCGCTACCTACACCTACGCCGTGCTGGCATTGATGGAAGCCGAAAAGCAGGGCGCCAGGATCAACGGCGCAGTGGAACTGCAGTTCACCTATGACGAGGAAACCGGCGGCGACATCGGTCCCAAGTTCCTGCTCGACAACAACCTGAGCAAGGCCGACTACGCCATCTCGGCCGGCTTCTCGTACGGCATCACGTCCTCGCACAACGGCTGCTTGCACGTTGAAGTCACCGTCAAGGGCAAGCAGGGCCACGCCGCCATGCCGCACACCGGCGTGGACGCCATCGAGGCCGCCACCCACATCCTGCAAGCCATCTACGGCCTGCGTGCCGAGCTGGCCACGCGCAAGTCGAAGGTGCCTGGCATCGACACCGCCACGCTGAACGTCGGCCTGATCAAGGGCGGCATCAATACCAATGTGGTGCCGGACCTGGTGACCTTCCGCGTCGACCGCCGCATGATCCCCGAGGAAATCGGCTTTGATGCCGAAGGCGAGATCCGCGCCGTGGTCGAGAAGGCCGCCAAGGACCGCCCGGGCATCGAAGTGAAGGTCGAGCGCATCATCCTGGCCGAGCCGCTGTCGGAACTGCCGGGCGTGGAAAAGCTGATCGGCGCACTCAAGACCCGTGCTGAGTCGGTGTTCGGCGTGGAGGTCCCGGTGCAGGGCGTGCCGCTGTACACGGACGCCCGCCACTACACCAAGCGCGGCATCCCGACCGTGCTGTACGGCGCCGGCCCGCGCACGCTGATGGAAGCCCGCGGCCACAACTCGGACGAGAACCTGCGCCTGAACGACCTGAACCGCGCAACCAAGGTGGTGGCGCTGGCGCTGTCGGATCTGATGAAGTAACGACGGGCCGCCGGGAAGCGGCGCTGGAAATGAGAGAGGGCCCGCGGCTATGCCGCGGGCCTTTTTTGTCTGGCCGCCTACTCCGGGAGAGTTTGCGCCCCCACCCCCAAAGGCCGCTGCATCAGCACCGTATCAATCCACTGGCCGTGCTTGAACCCCACCGCCTCCAGCCGTCCGATGGTGCGGAAACCCAGCCGCTCATGGACAGCCAGCGATCCGGCGCCTTCGCCGCTGGCGGTGCAGGCCACCACGGCCACCATCTGGCGCCAGGGCCCGGTCTCGCAGCGCGCAATCAGCTCGGCCAGCAGGGCCTGGCCCAGGCCTTCGCCGACGCGGCGGTGGTCGATATAGATCGAATCCTCGATGGCAAACCGATAGGCGCTGCGGGCCCGGTACGAGGACGCATAGGCATAGCCCAGTACTTCGCCGTCGCGCTCGGCGACGATGTACGGCAGGCCCTTGCGCAGGACTTCGGCAAAGCGCACGTGCATGTCGTCGACCGATGGCGGTACTTCCTCGAACGAGGCACGGCCGTGCAGGACATGGTGGACGTAAATGGCCTGGATGGCGGGCACGTCGCCGGGTCGGGCGTCGCGGATCTGGAAGGACTTGCGGGTGGCAGCAGGTGCCGGCATGGCGGAAGCAGTTGCGGCGGTCATCTGGAAACGGGCTGTGGACAGGCCTGGGCAGGTGTTTGCATCGGACTTCTGCGATGCAGGATACGTGCCGGGCACAAAACGCATACGTTACCGTGCGCTGGCCCTATCGTCTTGTATATAGTGCGGAAATATTTGCACCGGCTTAGTGCCATGTCATCAGCAACCGAACCTGCCTCGGAAGGACGCACCATGATCACCATCTACCACAACCCCCGCTGCTCCAAGTCGCGCGAGACGCTTGCCCTGGTCGAAGCCGCTGCGGCGCGGCTAGGCGAACCGGTTGAGATCGTGGAATACCTGAAGACGCCGCCGTCCCTGTCGACGCTGCGCCAGCTCCACACCATGCTGGGCGTGCCGGTCCGGGAAATGCTGCGCGACAACGAGGCGCCCTACAAGGAACTCGACCTGGCCGATCCCGGCCTGACCGATGCCGAGCTGCTTGCGGCGGTGGTGGATAACCCCATCCTGCTGCAGCGCCCCGTCGTGGTGCGCAACCGCCGGGCCGCCATCGGCCGGCCGCCGGAGAACGTCGCGCCGCTTCTGGCCTGAGCGGCGGCATTCTTTCCCATGGATGGCAATGCGCCCTGGAGGCTGCTTCAACATGAAGCGAAGCGGTTCTGGCTAGACGCGCGGCCGCAGACAGTAGTGGTACGGCAAGGCCGCGCAACGACGCCAGAATCATTTTGAAGCTGCCTCCATCCAAATAAAACCGGCCCGCACGCGATGTGGGGGCCGGCCCGGTCAGACAGACTGGATAGCTTCAGGCGAGTCGTCTAATGAACACCCAGCCAGTGCATGGCCTCCTGACCGAAAGCGATGGCGGCAAGCACCACCAGTAGAACCACCAGCGTCACCGTGCTCACATAGAGCGTGGCCTTGGCGACCTCGGCGTCTTCATCGGAGGTGTGACGGTGCGCGATTGGCGTAGTGTCCCTGGAGGGATGCGGCCAGTGCATCCGCCCGGCAAGTCCCCTGAAGTGCAAGTCGGAAGGAAAACGCATGATCGACACCTCCTCGGCCGGAGCCGCGCAGGCCGGGCAACGTGGTACACGGATGCATATGGCGCTGCTGCACGAGTGCCCCGAATCTGCAAGAGCCTGGCTTCGCCCGGTGCCGCCATATACATCTTCACTATAGGCGGACTGGCGCGAGATGCGAGCCTTGGGCGAGACATTCTTACCCGTGCAAATGGCCGATTCAGGACGGATCAGACGGAGGTGAGGGCTCGCTAGCGTCAGGAGTCTTTGCCACGGCCAGTGCCGCATCCTTCTCTCGCAGCGCGGCCAGCATATTGCAGAACAGCGCGCCTTGCTCCAGCGCATCGTCCAGCGCCACATGCGTATGCGGCAGCGGGTCTTTCCACTCGGCCGGGAACGCCGGCTTGACCGCCTTCCGGTAGGGCAGCCCGGTCAGGGCAAAGCCCAGCGTCTTGATGTCCAGCGCCGCCCAGCCGAACGGCGATCGCCCGGCAAAGCGCATCATGTACCAGAACATCCAGGTGAAATCGAACCCCGCCGGAAAGGCCACGAAGACCGGCTTGCCCGGCAGGCTTTCCACCCATTCCACGTAGCGGACCATGGCGTCCTCGGGGCGCTGCAGGTCGCGCCGGCAGGCGGTCCAGGCCTCGGGCTGGGTTTCCCACCACTGCATCTGCACGGGATGGCCAGCGGCGCCGGGCAGGGTTTCCAGGTTGGCCGAGAAGGTGCCGACCACCGTCTTGTCGGGCAGCATCGCCGCGGACGCGAACGAGAGCATCGAGTGCGGGCCCGGAATCGGGCCGTCGGCCTCGACATCGGTGCTGACGTAGATTTCCGGCCGGGTATCGGGAGCCTGTCGCTTGGCCATGTCGTCTGGCGATCGCCGGGCCGGATCAGGCCACGTCGATCAGGTGGTCGGCCACGAACGGGTTGTTGCGGCGTTCCTCGCCGAAGGTCGAGACCGGGCCGTGGCCGGGGATGAAGGTCACGTCCTCGCCCAGCGGCCACAGCTGTGTGCGGATCGAGCGGATCAGGTCCGCGTGGTTGCCGCGCGGGAAGTCGGTGCGCCCGATCGAGCCCGCGAACAGCACGTCGCCCACCATCGCCAGCCGGTTGCCGCGCGAAAAGAACACCACGTGTCCGGGCGTATGGCCGGGGCAATGGTAGACCTCCAGCGTTTCATTGCCGAACTGCACGGTATCGCCGTCGTCCAGCCAGCGATCGGGCTCGAACGCCTCGGCCTGGCCAAAGCCGAAGCGGCGGGTCTGCTCCGGCAACTGCTCGATCCAGAAGCGTTCGTCCTGCTGCGGGCCCTCGATCGGAATGCCGAGCTGGCGCGAGAGTGATGCTGCGCCAGCGCAGTGATCGACGTGCCCGTGGGTCAGGAAGATTTTTTCGAGCGTGACGCCTTCCTCTTTCACGGCGGCCAGGATGCGGTCCAGGTCGCCGCCCGGGTCGCAGACGGCGGCACGGCCGGTGCTTTCATCGATCAGCAGCGAGCAATTCTGCTGGAAGGGCGTGACGGGAATAAGCAGGACTTTCATGGGTTTTTTTCGTGGTCCGCGCGCAGTCCGGCCAGGCGTTTGCGAGGGTGCCGGCCATGGCGCGGAGGGTGCCTCGCATTGTACCGCCGGCGGGCTCAACGGCTCGTTCGACTGTTTGAATATGCTCGATAAGGCACGTCTGTGCAAAGTGGTTCCGATCGGCTGAATCCCGCGCCAGCTGGTGGATTCCGCGGAATTGACGGTCCATTGGTGCGAGATCGCACATATTTCGTAACAAAATCAATGCTATAGCTGAATCATGTCGATGATAGACTCGCGCGGATGTCCTGGACGACCATAATCTCCTCGCGCTGGCAGCAGCTGGCAAAGCTCGGCACATGCACCGCATGCGCCCTGGTGCTGGCCGCCTGTGCGACGCCTCCCGAGGGCGATGGCACGGCAACGTCGGGGACGTCCGGCGCGGTGCCGACCAAGTCCGCGAAGACCAGCAAGATGGACAAGTCCGACAAGGCTGCGAAGTCGGATGCCGGCAGCTGGAACCTGTTCGGCTACGAGCAGAGCGAAAGCCTGAGCGGGCGTTCGCTGGATGGCCTGCGTGCAGACGTGGGTACGTTTGAGCAGCGTGGCATGGCGTCCTGGTACGGCAAGGGCTTCCACGGGCGCAAGACCGCCAACGGCGAGCGCTTCGACATGCGCGGGATGACCGCGGCCCATCCATCGCTACCGCTCGACAGCTGGGTGCTGGTGCGCAACCTGCGCAACAACAAGGTGGCGGTGCTGCGCATCAATGACCGCGGCCCGTACCACGGCAACCGCGTACTCGATGTCTCGTACGGCGCCGCGCGCCGGCTCGGGTTTGTCGACCACGGCGCCACCCAGGTAGAGATCCGGCGCCTGTCGCGCACCGAGGTCGCAGCGCTGGGCCCGCAGATGGACGCGGGCGGCAATGAGGCCGGTGACGGGACTGGCGACGACGACGCGTCCGTGCCGGAACTCGCCAACTCGCTGGCGCCGGCGGCCAGGCCGCACAAGCCGGCGGTCAAGCGCAAGCGCCGCTGACCTCGCCAGCGCCGACGAATGCCGCCGCGCGCTGACACCTTCCCGTTTCCTTTCCCCTCAGAATTCCGAATCTCCGCCGGGGCTGGCTCAGTCGTCGGCCCGCTGCGCCAGCGCGAGCCGGTAAAGCGCATCCGTGCCGGCGCCGGTGATCGCGGCAGCCAGCTTGGCGGCGCGCTTGGCCGGCAGCTCGGCCAACAGCAGCGACAGCACGCGCTGCGCCTCGGCGTCCGGGGCATCGGCGTCGGCCACCGCCTTGCCGGCACCTTCGACCACCAGTACGAATTCTCCCTTTGCGCGCGTCGGCTCGGCCGCCAGCCAGGCCGGACCCTCCGCCACGGTCATGACCGGGGTTTCCTCGAACAGCTTGGTCAGCTCGCGCCCGACCAGCAGGCGGCGTGCGGCGGGCAGGCCCGCGGCCAGTGCCGCCAGGGTATCGGCGATGCGGTGCGGGGCTTCGTACAACACCCAGGCGTGGTCCAGGCCGGCCAGTGCGGCGATGGCCTCGGTGCGCGCCTTGGGCTTGTTCGGCAGGAACCCGATGAAGGTGAACCTTCCCTCGCCGGCATCGAGCATCTCGCCGGCCACGGACAGCGCCGCCACTGCCGCGCTCGGGCCCGGCAGCGGCACCACCGCCAGCCCGGCGGCGCGGACTGCTTCCACCAGCCGGGCGCCAGGATCGGAAATGCCCGGTGTACCGGCGTCCGACACGTAGGCAATGCGCTCGCCGGCGGCCAGGCGCGTCACGATGCGCCTGGCGGCTTCGCGCTCGTTGTGCTCGTGCACTGCCACCAGCGGGCGCTGCAGGCCGACGCGCGACAGCAGCTGGCCGGTATTGCGCGTGTCCTCGCAGGCAATGGCATCGGCCAGGCCGAGCACATGCAGCGCGCGCAGCGACAGGTCCGCCACATTGCCGATCGGGGTCGCCACCACATACAGCGTGCCGGGCGGGTAGGACTGGCCGGCTGCCAGCGAGATCCAGTCACTCATGCTTGAGAACTTCCGTTGATTCGATCATTCAAAACCACCACGCAGACGCGCGGGGCGCAGGCCGAGGACCGTGCGCTGGCCCATCTGCAGCGCCAGGGCCTGGTGGCCGTGGTTCGCAATTATCGCTGCAAAGGCGGCGAGATCGACCTGGTGATGCGTGCGCCCGATGGCACGGTGGTTTTCGTCGAGGTCCGCCAGCGCAGCGGACGGGGCTTCGGCGGCGCGGCCGCGAGCGTGACCCCGGCCAAGCAGCGGCGCCTGTTGCTGGCGGCGTCGCACTACCTGGCCACGCTGGCGCACACGCCGCCGTGCCGCTTCGACGTGGTGGCGATGGAGCCGGGCAGGCTTGAGTGGCTGCGCGATGCCTTCGGCCTTGACGCGGCCGCGGCTGGTTCATAATGCGCAGTACTGCGGCCATTGCCGCGACAGAACCCAGGCAGGAACAGCAAAGGCCAACAGAGCCATGAGTATCGAAAGTATCCAGCAGCATTTTCTAGACAGTGCGGAAACCAAGCGCCAGGCCGCGGCCGTGATGGCGCCGTACATCGACGCCGCCGTGGAGCGCATGGTGGGCGCACTGACCAGCGGCAACAAGATCCTCGCCTGCGGGAACGGCGGCTCGGCCGCCGACGCCCAGCACTTTGCCGCCGAGCTGGTCGGGCGCTTCGAGCGCGACCGTCCGGGCCTGGCGGCGATTGCGCTGACCACGGACAGCTCTATCCTGACCGCGATCGGCAACGACTATGACTTCAGCATGGTGTTTTCCAAGCAGGTCGAGGCGCTCGGCCAGCCCGGCGACATCCTGCTGGCGCTGTCCACCTCGGGCAACTCGGCCAACGTGCTCGCGGCCATCGGCGCCGCGCGCCAGCGCGACATGAGCGTAATCGCGCTGACCGGCAAGGGCGGCGGCAAGATCGGCGCCATGCTCGACGAATTCGACATTCACCTTTGCGTGCCGAGCGACCGCACGGCGCGCATCCAGGAAGTCCACCTGCTTACCCTGCATTGCCTGTGCGATGGCATCGACGAGGCATTGCTGGGAGAAGCCTGACCCATTCAGCAGCTATAGACACAGCAAGGACCGCATGACGAACCTGACCCTCTCGCACGATTCCCGCACCGGCGGCACGCGCCGGGTTTCCCGCATCACCCGCACCGCGCTGACCGCAGCGGCGCTGCTGGTGTCGGCCACGCAACTGACCGGCTGCTTCCCCGTGATGGCCGGCGCGGTCGCCGGCGGCGTGACCATGGCTACCGACCGCCGCCCGACCGCCACGCAGACTGTCGATCGCGGCCTGCAGCTGGAAGCGGACAGCACCCTCAGCTCGCGCTACAACGGCCAGGCGCGCGTCAGCGTGACGGTGTTCAACCGCAAGGTGCTGCTGACCGGCGAGGCCAGCAACGACAACGTCAAGCAGCAGGTCGACCAGTACGTGCGCGGCCTGCCTAACGCGCGCGTGGTGATCAACGAGCTGGAGATTGTCAATTCGCCGTCATTCATGACGCAGAGCCAGGACGCCTACCTGACCAGCAAGGTCAAGGCCCAGCTGGTGACGGCCGAGGGCGTGCCTTCCAACTCGATCAAGGTCACCACCGAGAAGAGCGTGGTCTACTTGCTGGGCATCGTCACCACTGCCGAAGGCGACCGCGCCACCGAGGTGGCGCGCAATACCAGCGGCGTGACCAAGGTGGTCAAGGCCTTCGACTATGTCAGCGACACCGAGCGCGCGCGCCTGGACCAGGCTTCCACCTCGCAGAACCCGCAGCCTGACGGCACGGTCGGCACGCCGGCGCCGGTGCAGTCCGTGCCGGGCGTGGGCGGTCCGTCCGGGGCGCCTGCGGACGCCACCACCTCGGGGGCGGCCACCAGCCCGGTCAGCTCGCCGGTGACCTCGCCGATGGCCCTGCCGCCGGGCCGCAACCTGCCCTGATGCGCCTCACCCGCGCCGCGCCTCATGGCCGGCGCGGCCGTTGGCTGTGCGCATCGCAAATGCTTGTGCCGCCCGACGTCGTGCGGATTGCGCAGCACCTCGCTCCCGCCGTATGTGATACGGTTGCCACGCCGCCTGGCCTGGCGGCGCGGCCCGGTTCCGCCGGGCCGATCACGGAGCGAGACCATGACAAGGATCCCCACGCCCGCGGCGATCGCATTGCTGGCGCTGCCGGCGCTGTACGGCGCCGCCCCCGCGCTGGCTGCCGAAGCCCAGGACGCCACCGCATTGCGGGCCCGCAACCAGGCCGCGGCCTGCACGAACTGCCACGGCCCTGAAGGCCGCGCCCCCGCCGGCAGCCCGATTCCCGGGCTGGCCGGCCGTCCCCGGTCCCAGCTGGTCGCGCAGATGCAGGCCTTCAAGGCCGGCACGCGCCAGGCCACGGTCATGCACCAGATCGCCAGGGGCTACAGCGACGAGCAGATCAACGCCATCGTGGCGTGGTTCGCCGCCGTGCGCTGAGGAGCGAGCAACTGATACTCCATTCTTGCTCAAAAGTATTTATAATTGCTCGCCATGAGCAAGGTTTATCGGATCAACGAATTCGCAAAGCGCATCGGACGGGCTCCAAGCACGGTGCGCCGCTGGGAGCGCGAGGGCATCCTGGCGGCTAAGCGCCTGCCTTCCGGACATCGGCACTTTGACGAGTCCGATGTTCGGGCGATACTTGGCGGCGGGCCTGAGAAGCGATCGACAGTCGTGTACTGCCGCGTCAGTAGCGCTGGGCATCGCGACGACTTGCAATCTCAGGTGGCGGCGATGGAGGAATATTGCCGGGCTGGCGCAATTGCTGTTGACGAGTGGATTCAGGAAGTCGGCGGCGGCATGAACTTCAAGCGCAAGCGTTTCCTCGTGCTGATTGAGCGCATCCAGCGTGGTGAGATTGAGCGAGTTCTCATCGCCCACAAGGACCGGCTCGTTCGCTTCGGATTCGACCTGCTCGATCATCTTGCGCGCGAGAACGGTTGCGAGATCATCGTGGTGAATCAGGAATCGCTGTCGCCAGAGCAGGAAATGGTTGAGGACCTGCTTGCGATCGTCCAGACGTTCTCGTGCCGCCTGTACGGCATGCGCAAGTACAAAAAGCAGATCAAGGAAGACTATCCGGGTAGCAGGAACCGAAGGAAATTCTGGAATGACAACCGTCACCCGCACGCTCTATGCGACGTCGTCGTGCGTGCTTGCGCTTCGCGCGGTGTGCAGGGCGACGGCGTTTGTCCGAGCGGACCTCTGGCGTCGCTACGGTGCGCTGGGGAACGTCGGCAAGAGTGCGGCCGACATCCGCAAGGAAGTGACGGCTGGCGGCTGGTATGCGTCGCTCGCGGTGGACGGCACGATCCGAGCCGAGACCACGAAGGATGCCGTCAACGACATCCTGACGTACAAGGTGGCCGCATGCGCGAAGGTGCGACAAGCCATCGCGAAGCGGACCTCCGACGAGGCAGAGCGAAAGCGGCTCTATACCCTGCTCAAAAGTGACAAGTGGCTCGAAGACAAGTACCTGCACCGGATGATGCGCAAGTACTTTCGGCACGGCGTTTCGAGTTGCGACAATCAGTTCATCGTCCGCTCGGACAAGCATCAGAGCCGCGTCAGGGACGGGCACCTTGTCATCACCATCCACATCGCCAGGCAATACGGCCCTCCGATCGAGCTCACGACGAACAGCAACGGCAAGGACGTGGACCTCACCGGTTGCAACCTGCGTGTGATCGTGAAGGGTGACGCGGTCGAAATCCACTACGCTACCGCGAAGCCCGAAGGGCGCCCCTGCGGCACAGGGGAAATTGGCGTCGACAAAGGCTACACCGAGGCTTTCGCCGACTCAGATGGCGAGCATCATGGTCAGACGTTCGGCGCCGTGCTGAGCGCTTACAGCGACCAGGTTTCGAAGACCGGCAAAGCACGAAACCGGCTGCATGCCCTCGAAAAAGCCCATCGGAAAGCCGGTCGCATCGCCAAGGCCGAGCGCATCAGGAAGTGCAACCTCGGACGCGTGAAACTGCAGGCGCGCAGGGACCGCACGAAGCAGCGGTTGCGCACGATTGCCTACCAGTGCGCCCATACCATCGTGGACAAGGCGGCGGTGGTCGGTTCGGAAGATCTGACGTCGCCCATCAAGTGGAGGGGGCAGTGGCGGAGCTACAACCGCCGCATGAGCGCATGGGCCAAGGGTGTACTGGCTCAAGCGCTCGATGAAGTTTGCACGCAGCGTGGGGCGACGCACGTCGTCGTCAACGCCGCCTACACGTCGCAAATGGACTCGTTCACGGGCTTGCTGCAAGGCAAGCGCGAGGGCGACAAGTTTTACCGTGCCAACGGGGACGTTCTGCAGGCGGATACCAATGCAGCGCGGAACGTGCGGGACAGGATTCACGACCGGGAAATCACCCGGTATATGCCTCACCTCCAGGTGAAGCAGATTCTGCTCGCGCGCTCCTCCGGCGCAACTGAGCGTCAAGCGGCTTCAGTTGGGCGGCGCAAGCCGCGTCAACGAAGTGCGGATAAATCCAATGCTCAACTTTGAGCAGATTTTATGGAACAGCTCCCATGCAAAGACGAAGCTTCCTGGGCGTCGCGGCCGGCGCCGCTGTATTGGGTACGCTGGGCACCCACGCCGCGCGCGCTGCCGCACCGGCCAGGGTCGTCGTGGTGGGCGGCGGCTACGGCGGCGCCACCGCGGCGCGCTACCTGCGCGAGTGGAGCGGCCATGCCATCGACGTCACGCTGGTCGAATCCAATCCCACCTTTGTTTCCTGCCCGCTGTCCAACCTCGTGATCGGCGGCAGCCGGTGCATGGAAGACATCACGCTGTCGTACGACGCGCTGGCGCGCCGCCATGGCGTGCGGCTGGTGCGCGACACCGCGGTCGCTATCGACGCCGCCAGGCGCAACGTGCGCCTGGCCGGCGGCAGCACGCTGCCTTATGACCGGCTGGTACTGTCGCCGGGCGTGGAAATGATGAGCGACGCGCTGCCAGGCCTGAAGCAGCCCGGCGGCGACCAGGTCCTGCACGCCTGGAAGGCAGGTCCGCAGACCCTGGCGCTGCGGCGCCAGCTGGAGGCCATGCCGGATGGCGGCACCTTCGCCATCACCATCCCGCTCGCCCCGTACCGCTGCCCGCCCGGCCCCTACGAGCGCGCCTGCCAGGTGGCGAGCTACTTCAAGCAGCACAAGCCGCGCAGCAAGGTGCTGATCCTCGACGCCAATCCGGACATCACCTCCAAGGCCGCGCTGTTCCGCCAGGTGTGGGGATCGCGCTACCAGGGCATGGTCGAGTACCGCCCGCAGTACAACGCCGTCGATGTCGATGCCGCCACGCGCACGATCAAATTCGAAGTACAGGACGACGAGCGCGCCGACGTGCTCAACGTGCTGCCGCCGCAGCGCGCCGGCGCGATTGCCGTCTCGGCCGGGCTGGCCACCGCCAACGCGCGCTGGTGCGAGGTGGATTTCCTGAGCTTCGAATCGCATGCCGTGCCGGACATCCACGTGCTGGGCGACGCCATCCAGATCGCCCCGCTGATGCCCAAGTCCGGACACATGGCCAACCAGCACGGCAAGGTCGCCGCCGCCGCCATCGTGGCGCTGCTGTCGGGCCGCGCGCCGGATCCCGAGCCGTTCTACAACAACACCTGCTACAGCTTCACCTCCGACCGCGAAGCCGTGCACGTCGCCAGCGTGCACCGGTACGATGCGGAGCAGAAGACGATGGTGACGGTGCCGGGTTCGGGCGGGCTGTCGAGCGCGCCGAATGCGCTGGAGGGAGATTACGCGCTGGCATGGGCGAGGGGTATCTGGGCGGACATGCTTTCGTAGGGCGCGCACAAAACCGCAAGATCGTGCAATGCGCCCGCGCCGGGCGCTGCTACGCTGGGACCTTCCCGAATCCATTCCCGCGCGCGGCAGCGCCAGCCGACCATGCAAGCCAGAGACCGTTTCCTCGCCCTCGCCATCGTGTGCGTCTGGGGCGTCAATTTCGTCGTCATCAAGGTCGGCCTGGCCGGTGTGCCGCCGATGCTGCTCGGCGCGCTGCGTTTCTGCCTGGTGGTGTTTCCGGCGATCTTCTTCGTTCCGCGCCCGCGCGTGCCATGGCGCATGCTGATAGCGTACGGCGCGACCATCAGCCTGGGCCAGTTCGCCTTCCTGTTCTATGCCATGGCGGTCGGCATGCCGGCCGGGCTGGCGTCACTGGTACTGCAGTCGCAGGCCTTCTTTACGCTCGCGATCGCTGCGCTCTGGCTGGGCGAGCCGATCCGCTGGAACAACGTCGCCGGCATGGTGGTGGCGGGGGCCGGGCTGGCGCTGATCGGCGCGGGTGCCGCTTCGGGCGGGATGAGCATCGCGGGCTTCCTGCTCACGCTCTGCGGGGCGTTCTGCTGGGCGAGCGGCAATATCGTCAGCAAGAAGATCGGCCCGGTGGACCTGCTCGGGCTGGTGATCTGGGGCGCGCTGATCCCGATCGTGCCGTTTGCGCTGCTGTCGCTATGGTTCGAGGGGCCCGCGCGCATCGTCGCCAGCGTGACCCATGTGTCGGGGATGGGCGTCTTCGCCGTGCTGTACCTGGCCTTTGCGGCGACCGTGTTCGGCTACACCATGTGGGGCCGGCTGCTGACGCGCTATCCGGCCAGCCAGGTTGCGCCGCTGACGCTGCTGGTGCCGGTGGTGGGGTTGGTCTCGGCACATGTGCTGCTTGGCGAAGATCTCTCTGCCGCGCAGTGGATCGGCGCCGCCGTGGTGATGGCGGGGCTGCTCGTCAATGTCTTCGGCGGCCGCTTCTGGCCAGGTCCCGCGCTGGCGCGGCGCTAGCCTTCGCTCGTCATTTCCTGCATTCACTGGTGCCGCCGAGCCACTGGCGGCACAATCATGCTGTTCTGCATCAATGGGTAAACACTATATGCGCAATTACGCATATACGAATATATTAGACGGCATGGAAGAGCTGGATCGCGTTTTCGAGAAGGTATCGGGCTACTTCAGCCTGTTGGCGGAGCCGACGCGGCTGAAGATCCTGCACGCCTTGTGCGATGGCGAGAAGCCGGTGAATACGGTGGTCGAGACGGTGGGTTCGTCGCAGACCAATGTGTCGCGGCATCTCAACGCGATGTACCGCTCGGGCGTGCTGTCGCGCCGCAAGGAGGCGAATCTCGTCTTCTACACCATTGCGGACGAAAGCGTGATCGAGCTGTGCCGCACGGTCTGCGTGCAGGTGGCGAGCCGGCTGGAGGACAGCGCCTTGTCCTCCGGCGTGGTGGACCGCTTCATGGCACAGCCCGCGCCCGAGCCCGTGCAGCCCGCACGTCGCCGTCGTCCCGCGACAAGCTAGCCGCGCACGCGCCGGCTCTTCCGGCAAACGGATGGCTGCTGCACATCGTTGCAGCTGACCGACAACAGGCACGCCGCATGATTGGACAAGCCATGCGAGCGAGCCGGAGGAGACCGCTTTGCAGGAACGGAACCGGCCCGGGCGCATCGTGCCCGCGCCCCAGCACTTCGTCAGCACTTCGCTGCAGCAGGATATCGACCGGCACGGACTGGACAGCCCGCGGCGGGACTTCCTGCGCAAGAGCTTTCTCGGCGCGGCTGCCGGCATCGCGGCCGCCGGCATCGGCCGGCATGCACTGGCTGCCGACGGCGACCCTGCCATCCTCGAAGCCCAGCCCTGGGCCACTTCGCTCGGCCAGCCGGTCGCGGCGCGGCCGTATGGACAGCCTTCGGTCTATGAAAAGAACCTCGTCCGGCGTGAATCTCCGGGCCTGACGCGCGTCTCGGCTGCATCCGTCGCCTTCGCGCCGCTGCAGGGCTTTTTCGGCATCATCACGCCCAACGGCCTGCATTTCGAGCGCCATCACCAGGGCTGGCAGGACATCGATCCGGCCCGCCACCGCCTGATGATCAACGGGCTGGTGAAGGCGCCGCGCGTCTACACCATGGACGACCTGATGCGGCTGCCGGCCGTCTCGCGCATGCACTTCATCGAGTGCGGTGCCAACACCGGCATGGAATGGGGCAACGTGGCGGTGCCCACCGTGCAGTACACGCACGGCATGCTGTCGTGCTGCGAATTCACGGGGGTACCGCTCAGGGTGCTGCTCGACGATGCACGCGCGGACCAGCGCCGCGGCCGCTACCTGCTGGCCGAGGGCGGCGACGGGTCTTCAATGACGCGCACCATCCCGATGGAGCTGGCCGACGAGATCATCGTCGCCTGGGCCATGAACGGCGAGATGCTGCGCCCCGAGAACGGCTACCCGCTGCGGCTGGTGGTGCCCGGCGTGCAAGGCGTGTCGTGGGTGAAATGGCTGCGCCGGCTGGAGCTGGGCGACAAGCCGTGGAATGCCAAGGACGAGACCATCCACTACGTGGACATGATGCCGGACGGCATGCTGCGCCAGTACACCTCGATCCAGGAGTGCAAGTCGGTCATCACCACGCCGTCCGGCGGGCAGCAGCTGGTGGGCAAGGGCTTCTACAACATCAGCGGGCTGGCGTGGTCGGGGCGCGGCCGCATCCGGCGCGTGGATGTCTCCACCGACGGCGGGCGCAACTGGCGCAGCGCGCGGCTGGAGTCGCCGGTGCTGTCCAAGTGCCTGACGCGCTTCAACCTCGACTGGGTCTGGGACGGCGGCCCCGCCATCCTGCAGAGCCGGGCCATCGACGACACGGGCTACGTGCAGCCGAAGCTGGCGCAATTGCGCGCGGTGCGCGGCACGCGCTCGATCTATCACAACAACGCGATCCAGAGCTGGCAGGTGGCGCAGGGCGGCGAGGTGTCCAATGTCCATGTGGGCTGATACCGCGCGCGCGCTCGTGCTGGCCGCGGCATGCACGGCCAGCGGCTGGGCCGGTGCTGCCGACTCCGCTGCGGCCCGTGCGGCACTTGGCCGGACCGCAACGCCAGCGGAAGTCGCGGCCTGGGACATCGACGTGCGTCCCGACTTCCAGGGCCTGCCCAAGGGCAGCGGCACGGTCGCGCAAGGGCAGAAGGTCTGGGATGGCAAGTGTGCCTCGTGCCACGGGGACTTCGGCGAATCGAATGAGGTGTTCTCGCCCATCGTTGGCGGCACCACTGCGGACGACGTCCGGAGCGGACGCGTGGCGGCGATGACCGGCAACCAGCCCTATCGCACCACGCTGATGAAGGTCAGCACCGTCAGCACGCTGTGGGACTACATCCGGCGCGCCATGCCGTGGAACGCGCCCAAGAGCCTGAGCACCGAAGAGGTCTATGCCGTCACCGCCTACCTGCTGAACCTGGGCGAGATCGTGCCGGCCAATTTCACGTTGTCTGACGCCAACATCGCGGAGGTGCAAGGCAAGATGCCCAACCGCGACGGCATGACCACGAACCATGGCATGTGGCCGGGGCGGGGCCGGCCGGACACCCGCAATACGGCCTGCATGAAGGACTGCACGGACAAGGTGACCATTGCCTCTTCGATGCCGGACTATGCGCGCGACGCGCATGGCGACCTGTCGCAGCAGCAGCGCGGCTTCGGTCCCACGCGCGGCGTTGCCGCGAACGGCGCGAAGGAAAGTGGCGCATCGGTTGCCTTGGCCACCCCGCCTGCGGGCGCTCGGCTGACCGGCCAGTACCAGTGCATGGCGTGCCACGCCGTCGACCGCAAGCTGGTGGGGCCGTCGTTTGCCGATATCGCCGGCAAGTACCGCGGCCGGGACGCGCATGCCGCCCTGGCCCGCAAAGTGAAGTCGGGCGGGCAGGGCGCCTGGGGCAGCGTGCCAATGCCGGCGCAGCCACAGATCCCTGATTCGGACATTCAGGCCATGGTGGGGTGGATTCTTGAGGCAAAATAGCGGGCTGGCCGCAGCAGTGCCCCCAGGCGGCGGCCAGTGTGTGTCGCGTGGCAGGGCATTCCTGCTGCGCGGCCTTTGCCGTCCCCACGGCTATACAAAAGCTTGGAGCTTAATAATGAAGCAGTTTGTCATCGCAGCGCTGATGCTGGGAGCCGCCGCATCGGCCCACGCGGTTGATGCCGCCAAGGCACAGGAGATCGCCAACAAGAACGCCTGCATGGGTTGCCACCAGGTCGACAAGAAGCTGGTCGGCCCGGCCTACAAGGACGTGGCTGCCAAGTACAAGGGCGACAAGAACGCCCTTGCGACCCTGACCAAGAAGGTCAAGGCCGGTGGTTCGGGGGTCTGGGGTCCGGTGCCGATGCCCGCCAACGCGGGCGTGAGCGACGCCGACCTCAAGACCGTGGTGGAGTGGGTCCTGGCTGGCGCGCCCGCCAAGTAAGCACCGCCTCCGGCGGTCAGTCCGCCGATGCAACGGGCCGGATGGTGAAAGCCGTTCCGGCCTGGCAGTAAAGACAGCGGCCGGCGATGCACCGGCCGCATGAAGAAGACCGACTGGGAACGGAGTAGCCGGAGAGCAAAGCACAATGAATTCCAAACGACGAGAAATGCTGCGGGTCACCGCTGTCCTGTCGCTGATGGCGGCCACCGGCCTGATCAGCGAAGCGCAGGCAGCCGAGTGGAACAAGAACGCTTTTGACGGCAAGAGCGTGGCCGACGTGATCAAGGCACTGGGCGGCAGCGGCACCGAGAAGAGCACCGCCATCACCTTCACCGCCCCGGATATCGCCGAGAACGGCGCCGTGGTCCCGGTGGCCGTGACGAGCAATATCCCGGATACCGAGCAGATCGCGATCCTGGTCGAAAAGAACCCGAACACGCTGGCGGCCGATTTCGTCATTCCGGCTGGCACCGAACCGTTCGTCTCCACGCGCGTGAAGATGGGCCAGACTTCGGTCGTGTACGCGGCCGTCAAGGCCGGCGGCAAGTGGTACGTGGCCTCGAAGGAAATCAAGGTCACGCTGGGCGGCTGCGGCGGCTGAGGCCACGCACGACACCATTTCCCGCCCCACCGCAACAGGAGAAACACATGGCAGACCCGATGCGCGTACGCGCCACCGAAAACGGCGGCGTGGTCGACGTCAAGATCTTGATGAAGCACGACATGGAAACCGGCCAGCGCAAGGACGCGTCCGGCAAGACCATCCCGGCATGGCATATCCAGACCGTAATTGCCCAGTGCAAGGGCAAGGAAGTGTTCCATGCCCAGTTCGGCCCGGCAGTCTCGAAAGATCCATTCCTGAACTTCAAGTTCAAGGGTGGCGCCAAGGGCGACAAGGTCACCGTGACCTGGATCGACAACCGCGGCGACAAGCGTACCGACGAAGCGACCATCGCCTGAGCGATACAGGGCCGGCAGGGCTTGCCGTCCTCTGCTAAGGTGCTGGTCGGATGCCGGGATTGGCCCGGCCGGAAGGAAGATCATGCGGCGAGCATTTATTCGAGCATCGGCGGCGCTGGCTGCCATCGGCCTGGCGGCCAAAGCGGCACAGGCGACGCCCGCGAGCGCGGGCAAGGGCGGCCGCATCAAGGTCGTGTACCAGTTGTCGGAAGGCATCGACCAGGCCGTGCGCGCGATGGGCAACCTGCGCAACCACCTGAACGGCGCGCCCGATACCAAGCTCGTGGTAGTCGCTTTCGGCTACGGCGTCGATTTCCTGGTGGAAGGCGCCAAGGATTCACGCGGCAATGCATTCGAAGCACCGGTGGGCGCGCTGGCCGCGTCCGGCGTCGAGTTCCGCGTCTGCCGCAATACGCTGAACGCGCGCAAGATTGCTGAATCGAGCCTGCTGATGGAAGCCAAGGTCGTACCGGCGGGCGTGGTGGAGATCGCCCGCCTGCAGGCCGAAGAAGGTTACGTCTACATCAAGCCCTGAGCCGCGGGAGCCGCCCGGCCCAGGCAAGACAAAACAGAACGGCCCGCTGCATGGCGAGGTCGCGAGGAGAAGCCCCATGACTCATTTCCGACGCCTGCTCGGCGGCGCCGTGCTGGCCGCGGCCGGCGCTGCGGCCCTGACCGGTGCCGTTGCCGTGCATGCGCAGGGCAGCACCGCCGACGAAATCGCCAAGTACCGCCAGATGCTGGCCGAAGGCAATCCCGCCGAGCTGTGGGAAGCCGCCGGCGAGGAGCTCTGGAAGAAGCCGGCCGGCCCGAAAAACGCCTCGCTCGAACAGTGCGACCTGGGCAAGGGCCCGGGCGTGACCAAGGGCGCCTACGCCGAGCTGCCGCGCTACTTCAAGGACACCAACAGGGTGATGGACCTGGAGCAGCGCCTGGCGTACTGCCGCGTGACGCTGCAGGGGCTCACGAAGCAAGAGGCGATGAAGAACCCGTTCTCGTCGTCGGGCCAGCCGTCGGACATCGAGCGGCTGGCGGCGTACCTGACCGCCGAATCGCGCGGCGTGAAGATGAACGTGCAGCTCAGCCATCCGGAAGAGCAGCGCACCTACGCGCTGGGCCAGAAGATGTTCTTCTACCGCGGCGGTGCCTATGACTTTGCCTGCGCCACCTGCCATGCCGTGGATGGCCAGCGCATCCGCCTGCAAGACCTGCCCAACCTGCTGACCGAGAAGGGCGCGCAGGCCGCCTACACCACATGGCCTGCCTACCGCGTCTCGCAGGGCGAGGTACGCACCATGCAGCACCGCCTGTACGACTGCCTGCGCCAGCAGCGCTTTCCCGAACCCGCCTATGGCTCGGACGTGATCACCGCGCTGACCATGTTCCTGGCCAGGAACGCCAATGGCGGCACCTACGATGGCCCGGCCATGAAGCGCTGACGAGTACGGGAGACAATATGCAACGACAGAACAAAGCGCGCGCCCCGCGCCTGGCCATCGCGGCCGTGATGACGCTCCTCGCCGCCGGCGCCTATGCACAGGACAGCGCCAAGGCACGCCCCGCCAAGGGCAAGGTCGATGCGGTCAGCAGCGCCGACATGAAGCACCTGATCGAGGGTTCGTTCTCGTCCAAAGGCCCGGCCACCGTCGAAGGCGTGCTCAACCAGGACGGCATGCAGCAGGCGTGCAGCCAGTACCCGGACCGCACCAAGGTGCCGGCGAAGGTCGCGAAGAAGATCGAGGCCGCCGAGCTGAAGCAGGTCAGATACCCGGCCGACAAGAACTGGCTGGGCGACTGGAAGGAAGGCGAGAAGACCGCCCAGAACGGCCGCGGCATGCAGTTCTCCGACCAGGTCGGCGGCGCCAACGGCGGCAACTGCTACGCCTGCCACCAGATGACCAAGGCCGAGATCTCGTTCGGCAACATCGGGCCGTCGCTGTACCAGTACGGCAAGCTGCGCGGCAACTCCGAGGAAGTCGTCAGGTACACCTGGGGCAAGATCTGGGATTCCAGTGCCTACGCCGCCTGCTCCAACATGCCGCGCTTCGGCCACAAGGGCATCCTGACCGAGGCGCAGATCCGCGACGTGATGGCGCTGCTGCTCGACCCGGCTTCGCCGGTCAACCAGTAAGGCGGCCGGCGATGCGCGCGCGCGCCGCCATCCTGTCCTGGCTGCTGGCGATTGGCCTGGCGGTCGGGAGCGGCGGTGCTGCCGCGCTGGAAGTCGGCGACACTGTGCGCCTGCCAGACGTGCAGACGCTCGACGGGCGCACGCTGCCGGCTTCAGCCCTGGCCGGCAAGCCGCTGATCGTGGAGGTGTGGGCGTCGTGGTGTCCGTTCTGCGCGCTCCAGAATCCGCGCCTGCAGAAGCTCTACGAACGCACGCGCGGCTCGCCGCTCCAGGTGCTGACCATCAGCATCGACAAGGACCCGCGCGAAGCCGGCGCGTACCTGAAGCAGCGCGGCTACACCTTTCCGGTGACGATGGACTCGCCCGCGCTGCAAAACGCGTTCGGCAAGCGCAAGGGTCTGCCGGAGCTGTATGTGATCGACGCCCGCGGCCGCGTGGTGCAGAAGGAAGTGGGCGAGATGCTCGAAGAAGAAGTGGCGGCGCTGGAGCGATACGCACATTAGTGTCCTGTTCCGCAAATACCTTGCCATGAAATCGCCCAGTTGCCCGCCATGCGTCGTTGCTCGTCGTTGCCATAGCTACGGCTATGGCGCCTCCTCGCGCCTAGCCTGACGAGCAACTGGACGATTTCATTTTGGCAAGTTACTTGCGGAGCAGGACACTAGCCAGACGATGCCGGATGCCCCGTCCACGGCCCACCGGTACGACGATTCCACAGGAAGAGACATGAACCGACGCGAGTTCCTGCAGGTGCTGGCCATTGCCGGTGCCGGCGGCATGACGTTCCCCAGCCAGGATGCGCAAGCCGCGCAGTCCGCCCAGGCGATGTACGACCTGCCGCGTTTCGGCAACGTCCACCTGCTGCACTTCACCGACTGCCACGCGCAGCTGCGGCCGGTGAATTTTCGCGAACCCAACGTCAACCTCGGCATCGGCGCCTATGCCGGCAAGCCGCCGCACCTGGTCGGCGACGCCTTGCTGCGCCACTACGGCATCCGCCCTGGCACGCCGCAGGCGCATGCGTTCACGTACCTCGACTTCAACGAGGCCGCCCGCCGCTACGGCAAGGTCGGCGGGTTTGCGCACCTAGCCACGCTGGTCAAGCGCCTCAAGGCGGGGCGCCCCGGCGCGCTGCTGCTCGATGGCGGCGATACCTGGCAGGGCTCGGCCACCGCGCTGTGGACCAAGGGGCAGGACATGGTCGACGCCGCGCTGGCGCTGGGCGTGAACGTGATGACGCCGCACTGGGAAATGACGCTCGGCGCCGACCGCGTCAAGGAAATCGTCGAGAAGGATTTCAAGGACAAGGTCTCCTTTCTCGCGCAGAACATCAAGACCAACGATTTCGGCGACCCGGTCTTCGACCCGTACGTGATCCGCGACATCAACGGTGTGGCCGTGGCCATCATCGGCCAGGCCTTCCCGTACACGCCGATCGCCAATCCACGCTACTTCGTGCCGGACTGGACTTTCGGCATCCAGGAGGAAAACCTGCAGCAGGTCATCAACGATGCGCGCGGCAAGGGCGCGGAGGTGGTGGTGCTGCTGTCGCACAACGGCATGGACGTGGACCTCAAGCTCGCCTCGCGCGTCAGCGGGCTCGATGCCATCCTGGGCGGCCATACGCATGACGGCGTGCCGGCGCCGGTGCCGGTGAAGAACGCCGGCGGCAGCACGCTGGTGACCAATGCCGGCTCCAACGGCAAGTTCCTCGGCGTGCTCGATTTCGACGTGAAAAATGGCAAGGTGACGGACTTCCGCTACCGCTTGCTGCCGGTGTTCGCCAACTACCTGCCAGCCGATCCAGCGATGGAGGCGCTGATCACGAGGGTGCGCGCGCCGTACGAGCAGAAGCTCGGCGAGGTGCTGGCCCTCAACCGCGGCCTGCTGTACCGGCGCGGCAATTTCAACGGCACCTTCGACCAACTGATCCTGGACGGCCTGATGGAAGTGCAGGGCGCCGAGATCGCCTTCTCGCCGGGCTTCCGCTGGGGCACCACGTTGCTGCCCGGCGAGGCCATCACCATGGAACACCTGATGGACCAGACCGCCATCACCTATCCGTACACCACGGTGACCAGCATGAGCGGCGACACCATCAAGACCATCCTCGAAGACGTCGCCGACAACCTGTTCAACCCGGATCCGTACTACCAGCAGGGCGGCGACATGGTGCGCGTGGGCGGCCTGCAGTACACCATCGATCCCAATGCGGGCATGGGGCGGCGCATTAGCGACATGCGCCTCAACGGCAAGCCGCTCGAAGCCGGCAAGAGCTACAAGGTGGCGGGTTGGGCACCGGTGGCGGAGGAAGCGCGCCAGGCCGGCGGCGCGCCGATCTGGGACGTGATGGCGCAGTGGCTGCGGGCCAGCAAGGAGGTCACCGCCCGCCCGCTGAACCTGCCGCAAGTCCGCGGCATGGACCGTAATCCGGGCATGGCGGCGTGATGTTGCGCAGGATCATCATCGGCCAGCTTCCCCCGATTGAAGCCGCAGGAGGAAGTACGCTACAATCCTCCGCGACGGGCCGATAGCTCAGCTGGGAGAGCGCTGCGTTCGCAATGCAGAGGTCGGGAGTTCGATCCTCCTTCGGTCCACCATCTTCAAAAGGCCAGAGCAACGCTCTGGCCTTTTTCACGTCTGCCCGCTGTGCCAGTCTGGCGCAGTCGCCGGCGCGCTACCGATCCTGCCAGGTTCCGGAAGGCTAGAATGGGCTTCACTCCGCCAATACGAAAAGATGAAGCCAGACGACAGCCAGCGATGCGAGGCATACCGGCAGTTCAGGATGATCGATACGGCCTTCCGCGCCGGCGATATCGATGCGCTGCGGGCCGCGGTCGACGATCCGGCCAGCTTTCCCAACGGGCTGATGCCGCCCGGGATAGGCCCTTGCCTCGAGTACTCGGTCTACCACAGTCCACTGCCCTTTATCCGCACCTTGCTCGAGATCGGCGCGGATCCCCGGCCGGCGGATCACGCGGGTTTTCCGCCGCTGATTGCGGCGCTTTCATGCAGTAGCGACCGGCCCGGCGCACCCGCGCGAACGGACGTGCCGGAGATGCTCGGATTGCTGCTGTCTTTCGGAGCCGATCCCGCCCATCGCGGCATCAACGACTACACCGCGCTGCACATGGCAGTGAGCGTGCGCAACCTGCGAGCGGTGGAATTGCTGCTTGGGGCGGGTGCCGATCCGGCGTGCCGGACGCGCATCGACGATTGCGAAACCCCGCGCGAGATGGCCGAGGCCGCCGGCCTGCACGACATTGCGCGGCTGCTGGCCGCGCACGAAGCGAGCCGGTCGGGATAAGGGGGCGTAGTGTCGCTACCTCAAGCCACACGTGGGGTGCGCCTGGCCTTCATTGCCGAAGGCCGGACCTGTTGCAGCGCCCGCAGCGACTGCAAGGCGTCTTCCACTGCTTCGATGCCATCGCGCAGCCGCGCTGTCGCATAGCCCAGGCGGCTCTGCGCATCGGCATCGGAACTGGAAAGCTGCTCAAGTGCGTCGACTTCAGCCTGCATCTGCCCGATAAGGCGGCGTAACTGCGATGAACTGTGCGAAGCGAGCGACCGGATAGCCATAACAGAGTCCTTAATGAAATCGAGAGTGCCTCGCTCTGTACGTTAGTGCGTCATCGGCAGATCGCCAGCACTGTTACCAGCTTTCGCACGGCAGCATGCGAAAGCGGCGCCTTCCGCTCCGGGTGTCGGAAGGTGCTCAATCCATCGCGGCATGCGCGCTTGCGAGGTCCTGATCGTGGCGCGCCGGCCGCACGAACAGGATCAGCGGAACCACCAGCAGTGTTGCCAGGAACATGACCTTGAAGTCATTCAGGTAGGCGATCATCGAAGCCTGCTGCGTGATGGTGTGGTTCAGCGCCACGAGGTCCGCGCGCGAGCCGTTGGCAAGCATGGACTGCAGGTTGGGGTTGAAGATGCTGACATGGGCGGCCAGGTCGGCATGGGCCACCTGGGTGTTGCGCGTCATCAGCGCCTGGATGATGGAGATGCCGATGCTGCTGCCGATATTGCGGAGCAGACTGTAGGTGGCGGTGCCATCGGCGCGCAGCTCGGGCATGAGCGTGGAGAAGGTCAGGGAGCTCAGCGGCACGAACACCAGCCCGAGCCCGAAGCCCTGGATCACGCCGGGCCAGACGATGTCGGACATCGACAGCACCACCGTGTACTGCATCATCTGCCACAGCGCAAACGCCGAGATCAGGAAGCCGGACAACAGCATCAGGCGCGCGTCGATATGCCTGAGCAGGCGTCCGGCCAGCAGCATGGCGATCATGGTGCCGATGCCGCTGGGTGCGGTCACCAGGCCGGTGGTGGCGACCGGGTAGTTCATCAGGTTCTGCAGCATTGGCGGCAGCAGTGCGCGCGTGGCGTACATCACCGCGCCGATCACGAAGATAAAGCAGGTGCCCGTGGCGAAATTCCGATCCTTCAGCAGTTCGTAGCGGAAGAATGATTTCGATCCCGCGGTGGCGGTGTGCACCACGAAATAGGCAAAGCTGATCACCGCCAGCAGGGCCTCGATGCGGATCTCCAGCGAGCTGAACCAGTCGAGCTGCTCGCCGCGGTCGAGCATGGCCTGCAGCGCGCCGATGGCGAGACTCAGCGTAGCAAAGCCGAAGGCGTCGAACTTCACCTCGCGCCGCGGCGCCCGGCCGGGCAGGAAGGTCATGACGCCGAACAGTGCGAAGGCGCCGACCGGCACGTTGATGAAGAACACCCAGCGCCAGTTGTAGCTGTCGGTCAGCCAGCCGCCCAGCGTCGGGCCCAGGATCGGCCCCACCATCACACCCATGCCCCAGACCGCCATTGCCTGGCCCTGCTTCTCGCGCGGGTTGATGTCGAGCAGGATCGATTGCGAGAGCGGCACCAGCGAGGCGCCGAAGATACCCTGCAGCAGCCGCGACGCCACCATCTGCGGCAGCGTCTCCGAAATTCCGCAGAACGCCGATGCCACCGTGAACCCGCTGATCGCCACCAGCAGCAGCCGTTTCACGCTGAGCCGGTCCGATAGCCAGCCGGTCAGCGGCGTGGCGATGGCGGCGGCGACGATATACGACGTCAGCACCCAGGTGATCTCGTCCTGCGAGGCCGACAGCGTGCCCTGCATGTGCGGCAGCGCGACGTTGGCGATGGTGCTGTCCAGCGTCTGCATCAGTGTCGCGAGCATGATCGAGACAGTGATCATGGGCCGGTTGAGCGGCGCGCTTGTGCTGGCCGGCAGGGCTTGGGCTGACATGGGGGAGGGGGCTAGAGACCTTGGGCGTTGAAATAATAAGCGTGCTTATTATACGACCGGGGCCAGGTGCGGCAAGCATTGGCGGGCGCTGACGACAGGTGCCTGTGCCATCACCGCGCCGGACTCTTCGGCTATAGTCGCGCGATGGAATCTGAATCCGAGAAACGCTTTGGCTTCCTGGTCACCGACGTCGGCCGCCTGTGCGGCAAGCGCTTCGACGACCTGGCGAAGTCCACCCTCGACCTCACGCGCGCCCAGTGCCGCGCGCTGGCCTATCTCTCGCACCACGGCGAAATCAGCCAGGCAAGCCTGGCCGAGATCCTGGAAGTCGCCCCCATCTCCGCGGGGCGCCTGCTGGACCGGATGGAGGAGGGCGGCTGGATCGTGCGCCGGCCCAATCCGGACGACCGGCGCGAACGGCTGGTGCGCATGACGGCCAAGGCGGCCAAGGCACTCGACAAGGCGCGGCGTGTCGGCGACGAAATCGCGGCGGAGGCCCTGCAGGGGTTGAGCCAGGCCGAGCATGAACAACTCATTGCGCTGTTGCAGCGCGTGCGCGGCAATCTGGCGACAGCCGTGGAGCGGAATCGCCCATGAGACCCGACTTGGCCGGCCTTCCAGCCGATTCAACCGAAGACAGCAGCGCCGAAATCGAAGCCCGCCACGTGGCCGGCCGGCGCAGCACGCTGGTCAGCGTGGTGGTCAACATCGTCCTGACCTGCCTGCAGGCGGTGGCCGGCATCGTGGCCGGCTCGCAGGCCCTGATCGCAGACGCCGCGCATTCGCTGTCCGACCTGCTGTCCGACTTCGTCGTGCTGATCGCGGCCCGGCAGAGCCGCAAGGGCGCGGACGCGGATCACCAGTATGGCCACCTGCGCTTCGAGACGGCGGCATCGCTGGCGCTGGGCGGCCTGCTGCTGGCGGTCGGAGGCGGCATGTTGTGGTCGGCAGTCGGCAAGCTGCAGCATCCGCAGGTGTTGCAGCCCGTCCAGCCGGTTGCACTGTGGGTCGCGCTGGCAGCGCTGGCCTCCAAGGAATTGCTGTTCCGCTACATGCTGGCCGTCGCCAAGCGGGTGCGCTCCGGCATGCTGGTCGCCAACGCCTGGCATGCGCGTTCCGATGCGGCCTCGTCGCTGGTGGTGGCGCTGGGCATCGGCGGCAACATGCTCGGCTACCACGTGCTCGACCCGGTGGCGGCCGTCGTGGTCGGCCTGATGGTGGCGCGCATGGGCCTGCGCTTCGGCTGGGACGCACTCAATGACCTGATGGACCGCGCCGCCGACGACGAGACCGTTGCCGCCATCCGACAGACCATGCTGGCGACGCCCGGCGTGCTGGGCCTGCACGACCTGCGCACGCGCAAGATGGGCGACCAGGTGCTGGTCGACGTGCACCTCGAGATCGACGCCGGCCTCAGCGTGGCGCAAGGCCACGCCATCGCGGTCGAGGCGCGGCGCCGCACGCTGGAAACCCACAACGTGCTGAACGTCATGACGCACGTGGACCCGGTATACGCGCACGCCGGCCAGGCTGTGGACATCTCCGGCCCCCGCTGGGGATAACTGCGCGGGAAAGCTGTGCCCTCGCTGGGGGTGCGCTGTGGGATGTATACGTACAACTCGGAGTCGATTTACCGCCACGTATACGTCCACCCCGACCTGTCCCAGCCTATCAGGGTTATCCCTGAACAGTTATCTTTTCTGCAAGTGACTGATCCGAAAGACGAAAATCGGGTTATCCACGGCCGGGGGCCGCGTTTACCTACTACTACTATTTATGTATACGTAAACAATACTGAAGACAGTAAACAGACCATTGCCTGGATCGCACTATCGGCCGTATACGTGTGCAGGTTGCCGTGCGTATACGGCCGCCACAGCGTCTACTTCGGCACCTTGAACGCCTTGCGCGCCCGTAGCGCCTGCTCGCGCGTCCAGCAGCCGTCCTGATGGTCGTTGACCAGCCCGATCGCCTGCATCAGCGCATACATGGTGGTCGGCCCGACAAAGCGCCAGCCACGCTTCTTGAGATCCTTCGACAGCGCCACCGACTCGGGCGAGGTCGCCAGCGTGCGCAGGACTTCCGGCGTCAGGACCTTCGGCCGGCTCGCCGGATCCGGTTCGAAGCGCCAGAAATAGGCGGCCAGCGAGGATTCGGTTTCCAGCAGCTCACGTGCCCGCTGGGCATTGTTGATGGCGGCCTCGATCTTGCCGCGATGGCGCACGATGCCGGCATCGCCCAGCAGGCGCTGGATGTCGCGCTCGCCAAAGCGGGCGAGTTTCTCGATGTCGAAATTGGCGAAGGCCTTGCGGAAGGCCTCGCGCTTGCGCAGGATGGTCAGCCAGCTCAGCCCGGCCTGGAAGCCCTCCAGGCACAGTTTCTCGAACAGCCGGCGGTCATCCGCGACCGGAAAGCCCCACTCGTTGTCGTGGTAATGGCAATAGTCTTCCAGCGTGCCGCACCAGCCGCAGCGTACCTGCCCGGGCGGCGTTTCCTTCCTGCTCGTCATGCGTACCCTTTCCCTCTTGAGATAACCGGGCGCCGGCGACCCTCTCCCGGGCCGGCGCGTTTGCTGCGATCATGCCCGCACCTGAGACATTGCGGAAGGCATGAAAATGGACATGCGACTGACAACGATGGACGAAGACGGGTGGGAGCTGGATGACGGCGAGCCCATTGCCGCCGCCCACCCCGAGACGTTCTGGATTCCGCAGAAGGAGGAGCGCGATGCGCTGGTCCCTGGCCAGCTCGTCAAGCTGATCTTCCGCATCCTGACCGAGGACGAATCCGGCCGCGAAGAGGTTCACGTCGAGCGGATGTGGGTCGTCGTCACCGGCCGCGAGGGCAGCCTTTACACCGGCGAGCTGGACAACCAGCCCTACTGCACCGAGGAGATGAACCCGGGCATGCCGCTGTGCTTCGAGGCGCGCCATGTGATCAATATCCACAAGGACGACGACGAAGGCGGCGAGGCGGGCTAGGCCGCCCGCGGACAGCAAAAAAGCCAGCTCGCGGCTGGCTTTTTTGCATTGGACGCAATGCCCCGGCTCAGGCCAGCTTCTTACCGGTCCGGTCGTGCATGAACACCAGCGCGACAAAGCTGATTGCGGCGGCGGCAATCACGTAGTACGCCGGCGCCAGCTTGTTCTGCGTCGATTCGATCAGCCAGGTCACGATCAGCGGGGCGAAGCCGCCAAAGATGGTCACCGCGAAGTTGTACGCTAGCGACAGCCCGGTCGAGCGCACCTCGGTCGGGAACTGCTCGGCCAGCACCGCCGGCGCCGGGCCCGTGAAGGCCGCCAGCAGGATGCCCAGCACGATCTGCACCTGCAGCAGCGTCTGCGTGCTCGGCGAAACGTTCAGCCAGTGGAACAGCGGATAGGCCAGCACGCCGATCAGCAGCGCCACGATGCCCAGCATGCGCTTGCGGCCCATGCGGTCCGACAGCATGCCCATCAGCGGGCACAGCACCAGGATGATCGCGCCGCACAGCGCGGTCGACTTGAAGGTGGCGCCCAGCGGCAGGCCGAGCTGCTGCTTGGCGTACGACGGCATGTAGAACACCAGCACGTAGGTGCAGACCGTCCACAGGATGGTCACGCCCAGGCCGGCCAGAGCACTTCGCGCGGATGGTCGCGCAGCACCTGCGTGAGCGGCGAGAACTTGACATTGGCGGCCTTGCGCGCGGCCTGGCGTGCCTCGAACTCTGGCGGCTCGTGCAGGTGCGAGCGGATGTACATGCCGACCGGACCGATCAGCAGGCCGAACAGGAACGGGATGCGCCAGCCCCAGGCGTCGATCTGCGCCGGCTCCAGGCCGTTGGTGACCAGCGCGCCCATAGCGGCGCCCAGCATGAACGAGATGCCCTGGCTGGCCTGCTGCCAGCTGGCGTAGGCGCCGCGCTCGGCGTCGGGGGCGTGCTCGATCAGGAAGGCCGTTGCGCCGCCAACCTCGCCACCGGCCGAAAAGCCCTGGATCAGGCGGGCCAGCACGATCAGCGCCGGCGCCCACAGGCCGATCTGGTTGTAGGTGGGCGCCAGGCCGATGATGGCTGTGCCGAGCGCCATCAGCAGGATGGTCAGCGTCAACGCCGCCTTGCGGCCCACGCGGTCGGCGTAGACACCGAGCACGATGGCGCCCACCGGGCGCATGAAGAAGCCGACGCCAAAGGTGGCGACGGTCAGCAGGAACGAGGTCAGGTCATTGCCGGTCGGGAAGAACAGCTTAGCGATGATGACGGCAAAGAAGCTGTAGACGGTGAAGTCGAACCATTCCAGGCCATTGCCGATGGTGGCGGCGACGATGGCCTTTCGTCGGGTCGCGGCGGAAATGTCGGGGATTGGGGCGGTGGTAGCGATCATGGCGCTCTTGGGTCGGGAAAATGCCGAGGCGCCATCGCGCTGCCAGGGGCAGCGGAAGGCGCGCACGGGAGTGGGATAGCGCCATCTTAAGCGATTCCTTAAACCCGTCTTGTGCCTGGGGCGAGACCGGCTGGTCTCAGAAGCTGGCTGCCAGGCCCAGCGAGAACCCCGAAACGTTATTGCCAAAGACGTACCGCACCACCGCACGCACGCGTGTGACGAATATCTCATGTGCGCTGGTATCCAGCTCCAGCCCGGTACCGACCGTGGTCAGGTAGTTGAAGCCGAGCACGCCAGCCTGGCTGCCCAGGTAGTGCGAGTGCGACAGCTCCAGCACGTAGCGCACCGGCCGGTCCAGCGCGTGCATGCCGGTCGGGGCGCGCCAGCGCGCCCACAGGTTGGCGGTCTGCGCCGTGGCTGTGCCGGTCACGCCGCTGCTGGTGCCGCCGAAGGACTGCAGGTGGATGTTGGTGTAGCGCAGCTCGACATCTATCTCGTACTTCTCGCGATAGTGTTCCCAGTCGAGCATGACCGAGCCGCCCAGGCCATAGGCATTGAGGCTGCCGTGATCAAGGAAGTTGATCTGGCGGTCGGTGGCCTGCTCGACGACGAACTTCGCCACCGAGAGATCGCTGGAAACGTTGCCCAGCGAGGCATTGAAGATCGGCCGGAACACTAGCTCCTTGTTGGCCGTGAGCGGGAAATCCCAGCCGATGCCGATGGTGCCCGAGACCGTGTTCCACCTCGTTGGCAGCGGCCGCGACTCAGTGCCGTTGGTGGCGATGAAGGTCGGGTCGTAGCGGCTGTAGGCGATGGCGCCTTCCAGGTAGAGCGGGAAGGACTTGCTGATGGTGAAGCCGCCGCCCAGTTGCGACATGACGATGCCGGGGTCTTCGGTCGACGTATTGTTGATCGACAGCGAACTGGACGTCAGGTCCGGCACCACCGAGTAGGACATCAGCGCCAGCACAGCATTGGCGTGCTTCTGCACGTTCGCGCCAGCGATGCGGAACCCCGGCGTCGCCTGCGCCTGCACTTGCACCGGCGCGAGGGCGCCAAGTCCCGTCAGCAAGGCTGGCAGGGCAAACCGGCGGAAATGCTGGAGTGCGGACATGCGAAATCGCTCTGCGGAGTTTTCCGAGGTCGGTTCCGGGCGGCAGGGCTGTCCCGGATACGGCATGCTACCGGCGGAATGTTACGACCGATCCGCTGGCATGTGGGAATCTCCGCGCGATTGCTGCGTAGCCGCAACGGATTGCGCCGTCGCGGGATCTAGCTGACGTGGTGGTGCTGGTGCTCGGCGTGCCCCGAGGCATCGCCGGGTTCGCGCTCAGGCGCAGGCGGCGGACGTCGCCGGGTGAACCAGAGCCAGGCCGCGCTTGCTACCCAGCCGGTCACGAACACGGTATCGCCGGCATGGTTGAGCCAGGGCGAGGCAGCGGGCGAACCGAACAGGCTGCCGAGGAAGTCTGCCGGCAGGCGCGCCACGATCCACAGCACGACCGCCGGAACGCTGGCGTACACGCCAGGCTGCCACCAGAGCAGGCGGATCGGTGCGAGCCGCGCCGGGCGGCGTGAGGTGCGCTGTACCACGGTTCTCTCCAGCCCGGGGGCACGGTAGTGCGGCGGGCGCATGCGTTGTGGGTAGCGCGGGGTGCCCGTGACGGGCATCTCGGCGAGCCGGGTGGGCTCCCCGACTGCATCATAGGCCGATTCCGAGCCCGCCGGCGCACCGGCGCGATGCGCTGTGTGGGGCACCTCACGCTGCCCTGGCGAGACGGCTTGCGCACCCGGCGTCGGTCCTTCAAGTTTTTTGCACGACGTATCCGCAAACACCTGCCACCGGCGGGTGGATTCTTTGCCAAACTCACTACAGGTACACAAACGATTTGAAGGCAAACGCCATGCTTCCCTCGATTTATGTCTCGCACGGTTCCCCGATGCTCGCCATCGACCCCGGCCCCACCGGCGCGGTATTCGACGCGCTCGGCGTGAGCCTGCGCGCGCAGCGACCGAAGGCGGTGCTGGTGATTTCGGCGCACTGGATCTACAGCACGCTGGCGGTCGGCAGCCGCGAGCGGCAAGAGGCATGGCACGACTTCGGCGGCTTCCCGCGCGAACTGTATGCGCTGCGCTACGACGCGCCGGGCTCGCCGGAACTGGCTGCGCGCGTGAAGACGCTGGTCGAGGCGGCCGGCATCCACGGCGCCGGGTTTGTCGGCCAGGACGAGGAACGCCCGCTCGACCACGGCGCCTGGATGCCGATGCGGCACTTCTTCCCCGATGCCGACATGCCGGTCGTACAGCTCGCGCTCAACCCCTATCTGCCGCCAGCGACGCAGATCGAGATCGGCCGCGCACTGGCGCCGCTGCGTGCCGAGGGCGTGCTGGTGCTGGCTTCTGGCAGCTTCACGCACAACCTGCAGGAAGTGTTCGGTGGCGGACGCCGCGCGCAGCATGGCCCGGACACCGAGCCGTACGTCGATGCCTTCCGCAGCTGGATGATCGACGCGCTGGAAGAGGCGCTCGCCGGTGGCGACACCAGCCGCATTGCCGATTACCGCGAGCAGGCGCCTTTCGCGCGCCGGGCCCACCCGACCGACGAACACCTGCTGCCGTTCTACGTGGCGCTGGGCGCTGCGCTGGGACCGCGCGACGCGGGCGCAGCCGGAACGCCAGCCGAGGTGGTCCGCGTGGCCGACGAAGTCACCTACGGCGTGCTGGCGATGGACACCTTCGTCTTCAACGGGCTGGGCGCCCGCAAGCGCCCGCCGTTGCAGGCCGCGGCCTGAACGCCGTTTGCGCCGAAGCATGCATCGTCCCGCAACGCCTTGATCGTCGCATGACGCGGACGTTTCCCGCTACGCGGGCCGCAACAGCCCGCGCCGGTGCAGCGCAAAGCCGAACGCGAGCAGTGCCGCCAGCGCCAGCGCAACCATCACCCACAGCATCAGCCAGTAACCGCCGGCCGCGCGCCAGAGCAGGGCGCCCAGCCACGGGGCGGCCGCCTGCATCAGCAGCACCGGCGTCATCATCAGGCCATTGAGCGTGGCGTAGTGATGGCGCGAGATCAGCTCCGGCATCGCCATCGCGCGCAGCATGGTGTTGACGCCGTTGGCGCAGCCATACAGTACGGCTGCGACCATCAGCCAAATGCCGTGCCCGAGCGCCAAGCACAGCAGCCCCAGGCTCATCACCGTGTAGACCGGCAACGACAAGCGCACCGGGTGCGGGACCGCCGCGCGCATCATCAGCATGCGGCCCACCACCTGCGCCGGGCCGATCAGCGCCGCCACTACCAGCTGCTGCGCCACGGGCAGGCCCTTTTCCGTCAGCATCGGGATCAGGTGCGCACCCAGCAGCGAGGCCACCATCACCGTGGCCGTAAAGGCCAGCACCACGGCCCAGAACACCGGCTGGCGCAGCGTGGAGCGGGCGATGCCGCCGTTGCCGGCATCGCCCATCGGCAGCGGCGAAGCGGGATGGACCGAGGCGTACGTTGCGTGCAAGGCGTAGCGCATGCGCGCGTGCAAGGGCGCGCAGACCAGCAGGTTCAGCGCGGCAAAGCCGGCCAGTGTCGGGCGCCAGCCGATATGGATCACCAGCCATTGCGCCAGCGGCACGAAGATCGTGCTGGCAAAGCCGGCCATCAGCGTGACGGTGACGATCGGCTTCTGGTAGCCGTCGCCATAGGCCTGGCGCAGCACCACGAAGGCAGGCTCGTACAGCGTCGTCGCCATCGCCAGGCCGATCGGTATCCACATCAGCAGGAACACGGCCGGCGACGGCGTCCACGCCCACAGCAGCAGGCCGGTCCCGGCCAGCACCGAGCCCGTGCCCATCACCTTGCGCGCCGGCACGCGGTCCAGCAGGCGGCCCACTGCAAACGAGCACATCGCCCACACCAGCAGCCCAAGCGAATAGCCGCCGGCCAGGAAGGGCTTGGAATAGCCCAGCGTCTGGCTCATCGGCGCGATGAACACGGTGAAGGCGAAATACAGGGTGCCCCACGAGATGGTCTCGGTCAGGCCAAGCGTCCAGACCAGATGGCGGGGCGGCCCGAGGGAGCCGGCATGGCCAGGGGCGGGTGAAACGGGGAGCGGGGCGGAGTCCGCGTCGGGGCAGGCGTCTTGTCTGGTCATGGCGCGCCCGGCGCCAGTGCGCCGCAGGCGCGGCAGGGACAGTGACGATGCGACGGGCTAAGCGGAAATTGTAGCCATCAACAGCGCGCCGTGCTGACGTTGCGCCACTTTGCCCGCCACTATCCTGTGCGGTCTTCGGGCGGACCCTTGAGTTCGACCACGTTGCCGTCGGGATCCTGCACGTAAAGCGACGGACCCTTGCCCTCGGCGCCAAAGCGCTGCTCGACTGCGCTTGCCTGCACGCCATGCTGCGCCAGCCACGCGCGCAGGGCATCGGCGTCGAACGGATCGATGCGCAGGCAGAAGTGGTCCAGGTTGCGGCCTTCGGCACCCGGGCCCGCGCCGCCGGCGCGGCCCAGCGGGCCGTCGAGCGAGACCAGGTCGATCAGCCCGCTGCCCGCGCGCAACTGCGTCAGGCCGAAGTCCGGCTGCTCGCGCTCGACGCTGCAGCCGAGCACCTCCACGTAGAAGCGCCGCAGCGCATCCACGTCTGCGGTGCGCAGCACGAGGTGATCGATGCCGAGGATGCGGAACATGGCGACAGGGTCAGTGGTGCAGGCCGTCGTAGTCGATGATCTTCAGGCTGTCGAGGTCCACGTCGTCCAGGCACCGCACATTGACCGCCGCCATCGGCCTGCCGTCCTTGTCCTGTCCGTCCGCGTAAGGGCCGCAGCCGCACACCGGGCAGAAGCGGTGGGCGATCTTCATGGTGTTGAAGCGATAGGTGGATGCGTTGCTCTCGGGCGTTTCCAGCTTGAACGATGCGCGCGGCACGAACCACAGCAGGTGTCCGCGGCGCCGGCAGATCGAGCAGTTGCAGCGGATCACGCTGGGGATGTTGTCGGCTTCGACTTCGTAGGAGATAGCGCCGCAGTGGCAGCTTCCATGGAACGTCATATCGTCTCCTTGTTTTTGTTGCCGGGGTTAGGTGTCTGCAATCAGCCGCTTGCCAAGGCTGACGACCTCGTCGGGCGCATAGCCGAGCTTGTCGTAGAAATCGATCACGGCGCGATTGCCGGCACGCACCAGCAGGTTGACCTTCGGGCAGCCGCGCTCGATCAGCAACTGCTCGGCGTGCGCCATCAGCATGCGCCCGTAGCCCTTGCCCTGCAGTGCCGGATGCACCGCCAGATAGTAGACCCAGCCGCGATGTCCGTCGAACCCCACCATGGCGGAGGCCACCGGCTGCCCGGAGACTTCGCCAACCAGGAACAACTCGGGCTGCTCGGTCAGCTTGCGTGCGATGTCACGGTGCGGATCGTTCCACGGCCGCGTCAGGCCGCATGCCTGCCACAGTGCAACGATCTGGGCTTCGTCTTCAGGACGGAATGGACGGATCAGCATGGGGTTCTGGTGCACTGCAGTATGCCGGCACATTGTTAGCTTTTTGACAGTGTAGCGGGCGTGCCGGTGACACAATCTCCGTAACGCATTTCATGACAATGGCAATCCCCGCCGCCAAGGAGACCAGCATGAGCGAAACCCACGCACAGGCACACGCCACTTTCAGTCACATGGAGCACGGCACCCGCGAAGACTGGGCGGCCATTTCCGCGGAGTTCATGCCTTTCGCGAAGGCCCTGCCCGAGCGCGTGCTGGCGCACCTGCGGCTGCTCGAGGGCGACTGCGGCGGCTTCCCGGTGGATCGCCTGACGCACTCACTGCAGACCGCCACGCTGGCGCACCGCGACGGGCGGGATGAAGAGTACGTGGTCTGCGCGCTGCTGCACGACATCGGCGACACGCTGGGCAGCTACAACCATCCCGATATCGCCGCCGCCATCCTCAAGCCCTTCGTCAGCGCCGAGAACCTGTGGATGGTGGAAAAGCACGGTGTCTTCCAGGGCTACTACTTCTTCCACCACCTCGGCCTGGACCGCAACCTGCGCGAGCAGTACCGGAACCAGCCGGAGTTGTTCGAGCGCACCGCCGAGTTCTGCCGCAAGTACGACGCCGCGGCGTTCATGACGGACTACGACACGCTGCCAATGTCGTTCTTCGAGCCGATGGTGCGGCGCGTGCTCTCGCACCCGCGCAACTCGATGTATGTGAAGCCCGGGGAGAAGGCGCTCGCGCAGCCCTGAATGCAAAATGCCCTCGCTCCTTGCGAAGCGAGGGCATTGCAGTACCTACCGGCTGCCGGTCAGGCCGCGCGCTGTGCGGTTTCCGGATGCCGGAACTGCTCCAGCAGCTTCGCCCAGCGCCCGCGCACGGCCTTGAGGTTGTTTTCCTTCACATGGCCAAAGCCGCGGATATCGTCCGGCAGGTTCGCCAGCGATACCGCAGTGTCATAGTTGGCCAGGCTCAGGCCCGACACCAGCTCATCCAGCAGCGCCCGATACTCGCCGATCAGCGCGCGCTCGGTGCGGCGTTCTTCGGTCTTGCCGAAGATATCGAACATGCCGCCGCGCAGGCCCTTCATCTTCGCCAGCACACGGAACAGCTTCATCGTCGACGGCCCGAACTTGCGCTTGACCAGGTGCCCCTTGTCGTCGCGCTTCGAGGTCGTCGGCGGCGCCAGCCAGAAGTTGAGCTGGTAGTCGCGGCCAGGCTCGCCTTCGAACTGCGCGCGCAGCTTGTCGAGGAAGACGGGGTCCGTGTAGAGCCGCGCCACTTCGTACTCGTCCTTGTACGCCATCAGCTTTGCGAGGTTGCGCGCGGCGGCCTCGGTCAGCGGCAGCGGCTTGCCGCTGCCCGCCAGCGCGCTCTCGGCCGCGCGCACGCGGTCGATGGCTTCGCCGTAGGTGCGGGCATAGGCGGCATCCTGGTACGCGGTCAGGTGATCCACGCGGCGGGCGATCAGTTTTTCCAGCATCGCACCTGTCGAGGTCGGCAGCTTGACTACGTCAGCGCCTTCGGCCGTGCTCTTGAGCTTGCCGGTCAGCGACAGCACGTGCTCGGGGTCGTGCGCCATGTGGCGGCCCCAGTCGAACGCGGCCTTGTTCTTCTCCACTGCGACGCCGTTCAGCTCGATGGCGCGCTCCAGCGCCTGCAGCGTCAGCGGGATCCAGCCCTTCTGCCAGGCGTAGCCCAGCACCAGCGGGTTGGTGTAGATCGCGTCGCCGAGCAGCGCCACGGCCAGGCCGGTGGCGTTGATGAACTCGCACTTCTCGCCCACGGCGGTGCGCACGTCCTGCTCCGCCGACAGGCCCGGGAACTGCCACTTCGGGTTCTTGATGAAATCCGCCGTCGGCGTCTGCGCGGTATTGACCACGGCGCGGGTGCGGCCCGTCTGCGTCCTGGAGATGACTTCGTCGGTGGCCGACACGATGGCATCGCAGCCGATTACCAGGTCCGCCTCGCCCATCGCGATGCGCGTCGCATGCAGGTCGTCCGGACGCGCGGCGATCTGCACGTGCGACAGCACCGCGCCGCCCTTCTGCGCCAGGCCCGCCATGTCGAGCACGGTCACGCCCTTGTTTTCCAGGTGCGCGGCCATGCCCAGCAGGCCGCCGATGGTGACCACGCCGGTGCCGCCGACGCCCGTGACCAGCACGCCGTAGGCGCGCGTGATCGCCGGCAGGACCGGCTCAGGCAGCGCGGGCAGGCTGTCCATCGACACGCCATGCTGCTCGGGCTTGCGCACCTGCGCGCCTTCGGCCGTGACAAAGCTCGGGCAGAAGCCGTTCACGCACGAGAAGTCCTTGTTGCACGACGACTGGTTGATCTGGCGCTTGGTGCCGAACTCGGTTTCCAGCGGTTCGACCGACAGGCAGTTGGATTTCACCGAGCAATCGCCGCAGCCTTCGCACACCGCGTCGTTGATAAAGGCGCGGCGCTGCGGATCTTCCATCGTGCCGCGCTTGCGGCGGCGGCGCTTTTCGGTGGCGCAGGTCTGGTCGTAGATCAGGATGGTGCAGCCCGGGACCTCGCGCAGTTCGCGCTGGACGTTATCAAGCTGGTCGCGGTGATGGATCGCGATGCCCTCGGGCAGCTTGATCGCCGCGTTGTACTTCTCCGGCTGGTCGCTGACGATGACGATCTTCTTCGCGCCTTCGCTGTGCACCTGCCAGGCGATGTCCCGCACCGACAACTGGCCGTCCACCGGCTGGCCGCCGGTCATCGCCACCGCATCGTTGTAGAGGATCTTGTAGGTGATGTTGACGTTCGCCGCGATCGAGGCGCGGATCGCCAGCAACCCCGAGTGGAAGTACGTGCCGTCGCCCAGGTTGGCGAACACATGCTTGTCGCCCGCGAACGGCGCCTGGCCGATCCACGCCACGCCTTCGCCGCCCATCTGGCTGAAGGTGCTGGTATTACGGTCCATCCACACCGTCATGTAGTGGCAGCCGATGCCGGCCAGCGCGCGCGAGCCTTCGGGCACATTGGTCGAAGTGTTGTGCGGGCAGCCCGAGCAGAACCACGGCTTGCGCTCCGCCTTTTCCTGCCCGATCACGCGCGGGGTAGCCAGCGCCTTTTCCTTGGCCTCGATGATGGCCAGGCGCGCGGCGATGCGCGCGCGCACGTCGACCGGCAGCTCGAACTTGTCCAGCCGCGTGGCGATGGCCTTGGCGATGATCGCCGGCGACAGCTCATAGTGCGCGGGCAGCAGCCAGTTGCTTTGCGGGATCGACCATTCGCCGCCCGCGTTGTCCTTCTCGTCGAACTTGCCGTAGACCTTGGGGCGCACGTCGTCACGCCAGTTGTACAGCTCTTCCTTGAGCGCGTACTCCATGATCTGGCGCTTCTCTTCGACCACCAGGATTTCCTGCAGGCCCTCGGCGAAGGCGCGCGCGCCATGCGCTTCCAGCGGCCACACGCAGCCGACCTTGTACAGGCGGATGCCGATCTGTGCGCAGGTAGCATCGTCCAGGCCCAGGTCGGCCAGCGCCTGGCGCGTGTCGAGGTAGGCCTTGCCGCCGGTCATGATGCCGAAGCGCGCGTGCGGCGAATCGATCTCGATGCGGTCGATCTTGTTGGCACGCACATAGGCCAGGCCCGCGTACCACTTGTAGTCGAGCAGGCGCGCTTCCTGCTCCAGCGGCGGGTCCGGCCAGCGGATATTGAGCCCGCCCGGCGGCAGGATGAAGTCGTCCGGCAGCACGATCTGCACGCGGTGCGGATCGAGTTCGACCGAGGCCGACGATTCCACCACGTCGGTCACGCACTTCATCGCCACCCACAGGCCCGAGTAGCGGCTCATGGCCCAGCCGTGCAGCCCGAAGTCGAGGTATTCCTGCACGTTCGACGGGTACAGTACCGGCAGGCCGCAGGCCTTGAAGATATGTTCCGACTGGTGCGCCAGCGTCGAGGACTTGGCCGAATGGTCGTCCCCCGCCAGCACCAGCACGCCGCCATGTTTCGAGGAGCCGGCCGAGTTGGCGTGCTTGAACACGTCGCCGGTGCGGTCCACACCAGGACCCTTGCCGTACCACATGCCGAACACGCCATCGAACTTGGCGTCCGGGTACATATTGACCTGCTGCGAGCCCCACACCGACGTGGCGGCGAGGTCCTCGTTCAGGCCGGCCTGGAACACGATATTGTGCGCGGCGAGATGCTTCTTGGCCTTCCACAGCGACAGGTCCAGGGCGCCCAGCGGCGAGCCCCGGTAGCCGGAGATAAAGCCGGCGGTATTCAGGCCGGCAACGCGGTCGCGTTCCTGCTGCAGCATGGGGAGGCGTACCAGCGCCTGCGTGCCGCTGATATAAATGCGGCCACGCTCCAGCGTGTATTTGTCTTCGAGGGAAACGTTTTCGAGCGCGCGGCGGATGGCGTCGCTGACCGGAGTGGTCAGGGGGGCATTCATAGGTGCTCCTCTATGGGCGTGCTGTCGGGATCACCGACACCTACAGTTGTGGGCAACCGCTTCGCAGCCTCTTGTGAAGGCATTGGGCGGTCGTGTCTCTGCGCGGCATGGTAGCACCGCCGCCGGGACGGCGGTACCTTGCAATGCAGCACAAAGCGTGCCCAAGGCGCCCGTGATTTCCCGTATGGACAGGGCTTCGCGTGTACACTGCGTTGCATCTAAGTCGCACCGCACTTGCACAATCCATAGGCAAATGCAGCGCCCGCATCACCGGTATCCGGAACGGGCGCGGTGCAACCCGCTCCCGGCCGCACCGGCCAGGGGCCATCCTCCGCAGGACCGAACATGACCAATCCCCCCCGCCAGGGCACAGCCACCCTGGCCGTACTGATCGACGCCGACAATGCGGCGCCAGCCATCGTCGAAGGCCTGCTGGCCGAAGTCGCCAAGTACGGCGTCGCCGCCGTCAAGCGCATCTACGGCGACTGGACCAAGCCCAACCTCGCCAGCTGGAAGGAGCGCCTGCTGTCGCACTCGATCCAGCCGATCCAGCAGTTCCGCTACACGGTCGGCAAGAACGCCACCGACAGCGCGATGATCATCGATGCGATGGACCTGCTCTATACCGGCCGCTTCGACGGCTTCTGCATCGTCTCGAGCGACAGCGACTTCACGCGGCTGGCCTCCCGCATCCGCGAACAGGGGCTGACCGTCTACGGCTTCGGCGAACGCAAGACGCCCAAGCCCTTCGTCACCGCCTGCGACAAGTTCATCTACTCCGACGTGCTGCGCGCCGAGGCCGATGCCGAGACCGACGAAACCGCCACGCCTGCCCGCAAGCGCAGCACCGGCGAGCTGCGCCAGGATTCGCGCCTGGTCCGCCTGCTGCAGAGCGCCGCGCAGGCTGTCTCCGACGAAGACGGCTGGCTGACGCTGGGCGGCATGGGCAACCACATCGCCAAGCAGGCGCCGGAGTTCGACTCGCGCAACTACGGCTACGGCAAGCTCTCCGAGCTGGTAGCCGCCACCGGCCTGTTCGAGGTCGAGACGCGCAATGGCGGCAACAACAAGACGATCTGGGTGCGGCTGAAGAAGCGCGCCAGGGGCGGCGCGGAAGGCGATGGCCGCAATCCTCAGGCGCGGCAGGAGCCTGCCGCCCGTCAGCCTCAGCAGGCTGACGCACGGCGCGGGCAGCAGCCCGTGGCTGCGCCGGTTGAAGTGCCGGCGCCGGTTGTGGAGGTCATCGAGCCTGAGCCGGCGCGCGAACCCGAACCTGCGCCGGAGCCAGTGCGCGAGGCACCGGATGTCGTGGCCGCGGAGCCTGAAGTGGTCGACGCGAGCGTCGTTGAGCCGGAGCCGGCGGCGAAGGCCAGGCCCGGTGCCCGCAAGCGCGCGGCACGGCGGCCGGACGTGGCATTGAGCGAGACGCCGTGGCCGATCGATCAGTCGGTGTTTGCGGCGCCGGGTGCCACGGTGTTGACCGCGCAGGTGGAGACAGCGGATCCGGTCTCGGCAGCCGGCGGCGCGGAAGAAGCCAAGCCAGCCAGGAAGCCACGGGCCGGGGCAGGGCGCAAGCGTACGGCCAAGAAGGCGGAATGACGAGGTAGTGCTGGCGGGGCAATGTTGCTGCCCCGCCGGGCTTACCGCACCAGCTGATTGATCTCGATGATCGGCATCAGCACCGCCAGCACGATCAGCAGCACCACCACCCCCATCGTCAGGATCAGCAGCGGCTCCAGCAGGCTGGTCAGGAACAGTGTGCGCCGTTCCAGTTCCTGCGCCTCCCCTTGCGCTGCCCGGTCCAGCATCACCGGCAGGTTGCCGGTGGCCTCGCCGGAGCGGATCAGGTGCACCAGCACCGGCGGAAACTGGTTCTGGGCCGCCAGCGCGCGCGCGAGCGACGCCCCTTCGCGCACTCGCGTGTTGGCGTCCTCCACGTTCGCCCGCAATGCCTCGTTGGTCAGCGTCTCGCCGGCGGCCTGCAGGCTGCGCAGGATCGGCACCCCGGCTGAAACCAGGATCGCCAGCGTCCCCGCGAAACGTGCGGTGTTGTAGCCCCGGATCAACTTGCCCAGCAACGGCGCGGTCAGCAGCCAGCGGTGCCATTCGAGCCGTACCGCCGGTTGCCGCAGCAGGCTGCGGATAATGAGCGCAATCACCGCAAGCACCGCCAGCGCCGCCCACCACCAGTTCCGCACGAAATCCGACAGCGCCAGCATGATGATGGTCAGCGTCGGCAGCTTCTGCTTGGTGTTGGCGAACACGCTCACCACCTGCGGCACCACATACGACAGCAGGAAGATCACGATGGCAAACGCCACTACCGTGACGATGGCCGGGTAGGTGAAGGCCAGCCGGATCTTGGAGGTCAGCGTGTTGCGCGATTCGATATAGCCGGCCAGCCGCTCCAGCACCAGTCCGAGGTGGCCGGAGTGCTCGCCGGCGGAGACCAGCGCGCGGTAGATGTCCGGGAAGTCGCGCGGATGCTGGGCCAGCGCCACCGAGAGCGAGCTGCCGCCCATGACCTCGGCGCGGATGCCTGCCAGCAATTCGTGCACGTAGGGCCGCTCGGCCTGGTCGGCCAGCGCGCCGAGCGCCTCGTCCAGCGGCAGGCCGGCCACGATCAGGCTGGCAAGCTGGCGGGTGAAGAGCGCCTGTTCCTGCGTGGAGAGCCGGCGCACGAACAGCTGGCTGCCGCTGCGCGGCGCCATGCCGGCACCGGCCAGCGGGTCGACGATCAGCGGAGTCAGGCCGCGCGCGCGCAGTTGCGTGCGGGCCTGCCTCGGGCTGTCGGCCTCGATCACGCCGCGGTCGGTCTTGCCGGCGGCGTCGGCGGCTTCGTAGCGGAAGGCGGGCATGTCTGCGGCTCCCGCTTAGTCGCGCGTCACGCGCAGCACTTCTTCCAGCGCGGTGGCGCCGCTGTCGATCCAGCGCTGCGCGTCGCCGCGCATGGTGTGCATGCCGTGCGCGAGCGCGAGCTGCTTGATCTCGGACTCGGGCGACTGGCGGTGGATCATGGTGCGGATCTCGTCGTCGACGGTCAGCAATTCATACACGCCCATGCGGCCCTGGTAGCCCGACTGGCCGCACTTGTCGCAGCCCACCGGGTGCCATACATGCTGGAGCGGCTTGCCCTGCGCGTGCAGGACATCGGCGTCTTCCGGCGTGATTTCGATCACTTCCTCGCGCTTGCAATGCGGGCACAGGCGCCGTACCAGCCGCTGCGCGAGCACCCCCAGCAGCGATGACGACAGCAGGAACGGCTCGATCCCCATGTCGACCAGACGCGTCACGGCCGATGCCGAGTCGTTGGTGTGCAGCGTGGCCAGCACCAGGTGGCCGGTAAGCGAGGCCTGCACCGCGATCTGCGCGGTTTCCAGGTCGCGGATTTCGCCGATCATCACCACGTCCGGGTCCTGGCGCAGGATGGCGCGCAGGGCCTTGCCGAAGGTCATGTCGATGCGCGGGTTGACCTGGGTCTGGCCGATGCCGTCGAGGTCGTATTCGATCGGGTCCTCGACCGTCATGATGTTGGTGGTGCGCGAGTCCAGCCGCGACAGTGCCGCGTACAGCGTGGTGGTCTTGCCCGAGCCGGTCGGCCCGGTCACCAGCACGATGCCGTGCGGCTGGCGGATCAGGTGGTCGAAGCCGCGCAGGGTGCCGGGCGCCATGCCGAGCTTGGCCAAGTCGAGCCGGCCGGCTTCCTTGTCGAGCAGACGCAGCACCGCGCGCTCGCCGTGGCCGGTGGGCAGCGTCGAGACACGCACATCCACCGGGCGCCCGCCCACGCGCAGCGTGATGCGGCCGTCCTGCGGCAGGCGCTTCTCGGCAATATCGAGCTGCGCCATGATCTTGATGCGCGAGATCAGCGCGCCGTGCAGCGCCTTCTTGGGCCGCACCACGTCGCGCAGCGTGCCGTCCACGCGGAAGCGCACCACCGACGACGATTCGAACGGCTCGATATGGATATCCGAGGCGCCCTCGCGCGCGGCCTGCGTGAGCAGGGCGTTGATCATGCGGATGATCGGCGCGTCGTCCTCGGATTCGAGCAGGTCTTCCACGGCGGGAATGTCCTGCATCAGGCGCGAGAGGTCGACTTCACCTTCTACCTCGCCCACCACCTGCGCGGCGCTGCCGTCCTGGCGGTTGTAGGCGTCGGACATGGCACGTTCCAGCGCGTCGGGCTCCAGCACGCGCAGGCGCAGCGCGCCGTGCACGCGCGCCACCTCGGCCAGTGCGGCCGGGGAGGTGGCGCGGCTGACCCAGACTTCGAGGCCGTCGGGGCGCTGGTGCGCGATCAGCAGCGGGGCCTCGCGCGCGAAGCCATACGAAACCAGGCGCGCCGCCATCGGCGATGGCGGCTCCAGGGTTTCAGGCGCCGCTGCGGGTGCGACGGGCACAGAGAGTGCAGTTTGGACTTCGCTTGCCATGGTCCGGCTCAGTTGCCGCGGCCCGAACCGGTGCCCTGGCCGGCGGCCACGGTAGCGGTGCCGCCTTGCTGCGACAGCGGCTGCGGTGCTGGCTGTTGCATCGGCTGGGGCTGCGCCGGCTGCGGAATGGTCTGCGGCAGGGGCAGCGGTCCCGGCACCGGGCCAGTTCCGCGCGGATCGACGAACGGTGTGCTCGGCGCGTCGGCCGGCGGCAGCATCGGCGTATTGGCGTCGCGCACCATGATGTTAGGCGAAACAAAGCCCTGTTGTTGGGCGCGCATGTACCCGTAGCGGTCTGCCGTCAGGCGGTCGGTCGCGTCGGTCGTGCGCATCACATAGGGACGCAGGAACACCAGCAGGTTGGTCTTGCTGCGGTTCTTGTTCTCGGAGCGGAACAGGCCGCCGATCCAGGGGATGTCACCCAGCAGCGGCACCTTCTGCACGCCGTCGTTGTAGGAGTCCTCGATCAGGCCGCCCAGCACGATGATCTGGCCGTCGTCGACCAGCACATTGGTCTCGATCGAGCGCACATTGGTGGTCGGGCCCTGGATCAAGTTGGCCGTGGCCTGCACCACCGATGACGACTCCTGGAAGATCTGCATTTTCACCAGCCCGCCGTCGGTGATCTGCGGCTTGACGCGCAGCGTGATGCCAACGTCCTTGCGGTCGAAGGTCTGGAACGGCGTCACCGTGGCCGCGGCCCCCGTCTGCGCATAGGAGCCGGTGGTGATCGGGATGTTCTGGCCGATCAGGATCTTGGCCTCTTCATTCTCCAGCGTGATCAGGTTCGGGGTCGACAGCAGGTTGACGCTGCCATTGCTGCCCAGTGCGCGCAGCAGCGCGCCCAGGCCGAGAGCCTTGTTGACCACGCCCAGGTTCAGGCCGCCGAGGTCCGGCACCAGTTGCGTGGCGGCGGTGATGCCGGCCGCGTGGTTGGCGTTGTAGGCGGCAGCGGCCAGCGACAGGTTGAGGATGTTCTGGCCGCCGGTGCCGAAGTTGGTGCCGGCAAAGAGGTTGTTGTTGCCGCTGTCCGAACGGATCAGGCCTTGCCACTGGATGCCGAGTTCGGTGGCCTGCGTGGAAGTGACCTCCACGATCATCGACTCGATATAGACCTGGGCGCGCCGTGCGTCGAGGTCGTCGATCACCCCGCGCAGATTGCGGTAGACCGGCTCGCTGGCGGTAATGATCAGGGAGTTGGTGGCGGGGTCGGCCTGGATGATGCCGCCGGTGGTGGGCTGGGTATTGGTGCCGAACGACGCGGCGAAGGCCGAGTTGCCGTAGGCGCCGCCGCCGGTGCCGGAGGTGCCGGTGCGCCCGCCCATCTGGGTGCCGGTGGTGCCGCCGGTGAACTGGCCGCCTGTCGGCGTTGCCACGTTGCCGAGTCCGCCAGCGCCGCCCGCCGCGCCGGCGGCGCCCGGCTGGGTCGAGGTGGTGAAGCTGCTGTCCGCCGCGACGATCGCGCGCAGCGTGGCCGCCAGCTTGACCGCATCGGCGTTCTTCAGCGGCACGACCCAGATGTTGCCGGGGCGTGCATAGGGCTGGTCGAGTTTCTCGATGAGCTGGCGGGCCTGCTGCAGGCGGGCCCGGCTCGACGCGCGGATCATCAGCGAATTGCTGCGCGGCTCGGCCACCACGCTGGTGCGCAGGCTGGCGTCCACGCCCGCACCGCCAGTGCCGCCGGGGCCGGCGGCGGCAGGGTCGAGCAGCTTCTGCAGGACCAGCGCGGTGTCGCTGGCAACGGCGTTCTTGAGCGGCACCAGTTCAACTTCGCCCGATACTGGCGCATCGATGGCGGCGATGATGCGGCCGATGCGCCGCAGGTTTTCAGCGTAGTCGGTGATGACCAGCGTGTTGTTGGCCGGGTAGGCGGTGATGGTGTTGTTCGGCGCGATCATCGGCCGCAGTACCGGCACCAGGTTGTTGGCCGATTCGTAATTCAGGCGAAATACCTGCGTCACCACCTGGTCGCCACGCCCGCCGCCGCCGCCGATCACGGTGGGCGAGCCCTGCAGCTTGGCGTCCGCCTCGGGCACGACCTTGGTGAAGCCGTTGCTCTCGACCATCGCATAGCCCTGCATGCGCAGCACCGAACCCAGCGTTTCAAGCGCCTGTGCGCGTGAGACAGGCTGCTCGGTCACCAGGTTGACCGAGCCCTTGACGCGCGGATCGACGACGAAATTCTTGCCGGTGGCCTGTCCGACCGCCTTGACCACGGATTCGAGATCGGCGTTGACGAAGTTCAGCACCACCTGGTCGCGGTTGCGGGGCGTGATGTCGGGCGGGGCCTCGGGGCGCGCGCCGGCCGGCTGCTGCGCCCACAGCGGCGCAGGCGCCAGCAGCGAAAGCCCGCACAACAGCACCACGGCGCGGGCACAGGCGGTCTGGAAGAGAGGTCGGGTGGCTTGGGTTTTCATCATCGGTTCCGGGCGGCTTCTGGATCTGGCAGATCTGGCTCGTCAGAAGCGCAGCCTTGTCACATTGTTTTCTCGTCGTCCCAGCAAGCTCAGCAGGCTCACCAGTTGCGTCGCGGCCTCGGGATCGGCGTCGGCGGTCCCGTCGAAACGCGCCCGCCGTCCCAGCGTGCCGCTGCCTTCCAGCTTCAGCGGCCCGTCGATGGTGCTCAGCTGCAGCGTGCCATCGGCGCCGTTCCAGTCGATCTCGGCCCGATAGCTGCCCAGCGGCCGCAGGCGGCTGACCGCGGACGACACATGTTCGAAGCGCAGCGTCAGGTGGCCAAACATCAGCCCGCCGGCAAACTTGCCTTGCAGCGCGGACCAGTCCACCCGCATCAGGCCGTCCGGGCGCAGCGTGTTGAACGGCGCGCCGACGCCCTCGAGCAGTGCCGCAGGCAGGCGGATGGCGCCGGCCTGCGCGCTCCAGCCGGCGGGCGTGACGGATAGGCCGACCGGCGCGGGCATGGCTTCGGAATGCGTCAGCACCATCCGCACGGTGCCAGTCAGCAGCGGCCAGAAGGCCACCGACCACTGCAGGCGGCCCGGCAATACGGTCGCGGTCTGGCTGCCGGCGCCGGCCGACAGCGCGAGGGTGGCGCTGCCATGCCACAGCGAGCCGCTGGCATCGGCCAGCAGGACCCGGCGCTGCGTATGCACCGCCACGCTGTCGGCGATCCACGCGGCGGGCAGCATTGCCGCCACCATGACGACAGCCGTCAGCACGCCGAGCGCCAGCCAGCCGACGCGCCGCCAGACGGGCGTTTGCCGGAGCTTGCGGCGCGGCAGGCGCAGGGATTCCAGCCTGACCATCAACTGCGGCCGCCCGGACCCTGCAGGGTCGCACTCACATTGACCAGCGCGGTCGCGCCGACATAGACGATGCGGGCATCGATGATCTTCAGGCGCTGCTGCTGGCGCACGTCCTGCAGCCAGCTGGTGACGGCGCCGAACGGCACCTTGTCGAGCTGCAGCTGCACGCTGTTGTCGGCGCCGGCTGCGAGCCGCGTCGCCTTCAGGCCGTGCTGGCCGAGGCTGTCCTGTAGCGCCTGCGTCAGTGCATCGCCGCGCAGGGCGGGCGCCGGACTGGCGTTCAGGCCGCGCGCTTCCTGCGCCAGCGTTTCCATTTCAGCGAGGTCGGCGCGCAGAACCGGCAGGCTGCGTGCCAGGCGCGCGCGGCCGTCGGCGGCGGGCTCCCACAGCACGGAGTAGCCGATCACCAGCGCGAGCACCGCGGCACCGCTGGCAAGGATGGCCTGCTCGCGCGGATTGCGTGCGGACCAGAAGGCGTTGAACTGGTCTTGCCATGCCTGCGGCACACGGGGACGCAGGCGCGCCAGGCGCGCGCGCAGATCCGGCTGGCCGTTGCCACGGGCGGGCGGCTGGTTGTGGCGAGGCGGCTGGGCGCGGGCGGAGTCTTTCATTGGGCTCATGCTCACAGTCCGGGCTTTACGGTCCAGCGCGAACCGGCCGGGCCTGGACCCGCGGGTGCGGCTGCGCCCCGGCCGGCGTCGGCGGGACTCTGGTCCTCTTCCATTTGCAGTCCGGCCTGGCGGGCCGCACCGCGCAGCGCGGCGGTATCGGTGCCGGGCTTGAGCGTGACGGCCAGGGCGCGGCCGCGATATTCCAGCGCCTGCAGGCCGTCCGGCGGCAACTGGCGTGCGGCCTGGGCGAAGCGGTCGGCCAGCGGCAGGAAGTCGTCGGGCGTGCTGCGCCCGCTGGCCAGCCGCAATTGTTCGACCTGGCGGCGCATCTGCAGCGGCGCATCCAGAATCGTCTGGATTTGCGGGAAAGCGCTGCGCAGGGTCTGTACCTGCGCCGCTTCCAGCTGATGCTGCGCGTTGCGCAGCATCAGCCAGTGAATGTTCATGCCGAGGACCTGCACCAGCACGATTGCCGCGGCCAGCGCCAGCGGCAGGCGCCATGCCAGCAGGTTCCAGCGGTCGGCGCGTCCCTGGGCGAATTCGAACTGGGCGAGGTCGAAAGCCGGATCGCGCAGGGTGGTCTGCGCGCCTTCGATCCACATGCGCCAGTCCGGCGAGCGGGCCTGGCGCAGCGCCGGCACCGGCGCGTCGGCCACGGCTTCACGGTCGCCGTACCAGGTGCCTTCGGGTGCCAGGGCCTGCCAGGCGGCGAGGGCATCGTCGCCAAGCAGCAGGCCGTAGCCTTCGAACTGCCCGGTACGTACGGTGAGCTGCCACTGGCGGGCACTGGCCTGCGGCGCGGCGGCGGCCGGCGTGGCGTCGAGCAGCGCGGCGGTGTCGGCGAGCGCCGCGGCCGCGGCTTCCACCACCAGCGTGGCGGGCTGGCTGGCGGTCTCGGCTTCATCGCCGTCTTCGCCGGCAGGCGCGGCCAGCGGCAGGCATAACTGGGCGGCAACGACCTGCCTTCGGCGATGGCGGTGTTCGCCGAAGGCATCGAGCACGGCGCGCAGCCAGGCTCGGTCGGCCACCATGAGCAGCCGGCGGCGCGGGCCGCGGGAGGCGCTGGCGGTCTCGGCATCGAGCGCGGGGCCGACGCCGATATGGCAAGGCTGGGCGTCCGTGGCCAGCGCATCTTCCACCAGGTTGGGCAGCGCGAGCTTCAGCCGCGCGGGCGCCAGCGGCGGCACGCTGGCGGTGGTCAGCAGCACGTCGCTGGCGGCCAGGATCAACACCAGGCGCTCGGCGGGCGGCAGTTCTGCGATCTGGGCGTGGCCTTCGCGCAACACTTCCGGGGCAGCGCGGGCATCCGCGCGCCGTCGCTTGTCCGCAACGGGCGTTCGAACCAGGGCAAACGGCAAGGCGCCGAACTGCCACGGTTGCGGCTGGTCATGCGGCCGGTGCGGCAGGCGGACGTACAGGGTGGTGCTCAAGATTTCCTTGCGTTGGCGTCAAATTGAACAGCTTGGAAGGCGGATCGCGCGGCCGTGCCGAGGCCCGGAAATGCCGGTGGCCGGGCACTGGCCGGACAGGCAGGGGCGCGTGGAATCACGCTTGCGCCAACGCCGCAGCATACCTTGCCTGTGTGACTAAACCACGTCAATAGCATTCTCCCCGGCTATATCGCCCGGTATTTTCGGAATAGAGCGATCGTCGCGGGAGAAATATCGACAATTAACGCAATTCGGGCAGGCGGTCGGTGTCATGGATCCACAACACCCGGGTGGTATTGGCGTTACCCAGTGCCTCGCCGCGGTAGACCAGCGAGACCTGCAGCCGGCTGGCGCGCTCGTGGCGAACCAGGCCGTAGATCAGGAAGTAGTGCGTGCGCACGTCGACCAGGCTGCTCAGGGTACTGACATCGGCCTGAGGCGCCACGGCGCGCAGCTGGGTCTGCACATCGCCAACATTGTTGAAGTAGGCGCGGTCGCGCTGGCGAACCAGTTCCCGCGCGCGCTCGAGCGGCAGGTTGTTGATGACGGCGGCCAGCACCTCGGCGTCGGCGGTGTTGGCGTTGACCAGGGTCCGTTCAGGCAGGACGGTGATGAAGGGTTCCAGCGCAGCGACGGTGTCGGGCGTGTAGCCCGGTACGGCCAGCAGGCCCTGGGCGCTGTCGAGAGGGCGCGGCGCGGGCTGGCCGTTGCTGCCGCCCTGGGCGGCCTGCAGCATGAAGCGGGCGGTGTCTTCGGCCAGTCCCGGATTGAGGCCCGCCGTCTGCAGCAACCGGCGATAGCTCGCCAGTGCAAGCGGATCGACCGAGGCGGCCCGGCCCTGCGTGGCCGTGGAAGTCCACACCACCAGGTTGGCCAGGTTGAAGCGGGCCTGCGCGTCCTGAATGCGGCCAGACAGGAACGAGGTCTCGCCCGCCTGGTCAGTGCGCAGGGCGGCGCCGAGGAAGTCCGACAGCCGCGTTTCGGCGATCGGCACGGCCCACGGCTCGCCAAGCTCGTCGACACTGGTGCGGCGCTGGTCGTCGCGCAGGATCAGGCGTGCCCAGTCCACGGCAGCGCGTTCGATCCAGGTCGCCTGGGCTTGCAGGCGCTGGTTCTCGATGCCGCGGATCTGCACCTGCTGGCGCCACAGCATGCCGGATACCACTACCACGGCAAGCGTGACGATGAGCAGCGCGGTCACGACGGCTGCGCCGCGCGCATGGCGTGGCCGGCGGGGCATCCTGGCGGGCGGGCGCGTTAGCATCACAGGCCGGTCATGCAGATTTTCTGGAACAGCCGCGGCGCGTCGCCGTCGCCCATGCGTGCCTGGACGGTCAGCTCGACCGCGCGCACCGCAGTGGTCGGCAATGCCGCGCCAACCGCCGAGGCCGCCACGGCGCTGGCCGCGTTGCCGGTGAACAGGGCGTTCCTGATCCGGCCTGAATCGGCCTGCCAGCCGGCCGGCTCGATCCACGCGCGCGCGCTCAGGCTGTCGACATCGTTCAGCACGCGCCGCACCTGGACGTTGCTGTTGCCGGGCTGCCGCAGATTCAGCAGCGATGACTGCACGGCAGCGCGGGTGCCGACGGGCGGGGCGGCGACGCGCAGCAGGGTGTTGCCGTCGACCTGGTAGGCAAGTGCCTGCCACATCGGCGGCTGGCCCTCCTCGCGGCGGTCGCGCACCATCAGGACCTGGCCGGGAGTGATTTCGACGGGGCTGCCCTGCAGCAGCGTCGGGTCCGCCAGATGCTCGCAATCGGCCTGGAACTGGCCGTAGAGCACCTTGAGGGCATCGAGCCGGCTGTCGTGGTCGGTCAGGCGCTCGCGGCTGCGCGTCATGCTGTCGAGCGCGCGCCAGCCGATCACCGCCATCACGGCCAGCAGCGTAATGGCCACCAGCATCTCGAGCAGGGTGAAGCCGCGCCTGCCGGCTGCGCGGCGGCGTTCAGAGCAGGTTGCGGGTTTCATTCGGGATGATGGTGACCAGCCATGCCAGACGCACGGACTTGTCGCTGGCGGAAGGGTAGACCGCGATCTCGACGCGGCGGAACGCCGGGTTTGGCGTGCCCGAGATGGTCTGCTCACAGTAGAGCGGGGTGCCGCCCTGCGGGCAGGCGTAGCCGCTCACGCCAGGCTCGGGCCAGGTCTTGGAAAGGCGCAGCGAGGCGAGATGGTTCTCGGCGCTCCATTCGGCCAGCATGCGCGACTGCAGCGAGGCGCTGGCATCCACCATCGACCCCATCGCGCGCATGGCCGCGGTGAGCGCGACGGCGAGGATGGTCAGTGCCACCAGCACCTCGATCAGCGTAAAGCCGGCAGGCCGTGCGCGATGGGCAGCGTGGCTCATGGCGTGCTGGCGTAGTAGCGGCCGCCGCCGTCGCCCGTGACGTCGACGCGGATGTCGCCGCGCACCAGCACCAGGCGTTGCGGGCTGTCGATCAGCTCGCGGCCGAAGATAAGCCGGGGCGGGGCGCCGTTGCCGGGATTGCGGCCGCCTTCGGCCACGATCACCTGGTCCAGCGCCAGGCGCCAGTGGCCGGGGGCGAAGACATCGGCACGCATCGGGATCCAGCCGTTCGGGGTCGATTCGAGGAAGCGCCAGCCGCTGGCGTCGCCTTCCCAGGCGATCGGACGGGCGCCGAGTTGCGCTTCTTCCTGCGCCAGTTCGAACAGCCGGGCGATGCGCTGGCCGTCGTCGAGCACGCGGCCGCGCTCATTGGGCGAGGCATTGATCGCCACCATGGAGATGACGATGCCGGCGATGACCATCACCACCAGCAGTTCCAGCAGGGTGAAACCCCGGCGCCGAAGGATGGCGGTGCAACCGCGCGACGCCGGTTTCATGAGACGGGAGGGGCCTTATTCCCAGTTGCCGATGTCGGCGTCGTTGCCGCTGCCACCGGCCTGGCCGTCAGCGCCAAAGCTGAACACATCGATTTCGCCGCGCACGCCCGGGTTCAGGTACTGGTAGGGATGGCCCCACGGGTCCTTCGGCAGCTTTTCCAGGTAGCCGCCGCCCTTCCAGTTGTTGGGCACCGGCTCGGTGGTGGGCTTGGTCACCAGGGCGGCCAGACCCTGCTCGGTGGTCGGGTAGCGGCTGTTGTCGAGGCGGTAGAGCTTGAGTGCCTGCATGATCGACGAGATGTCCTGGCGTGCCGCCACGATGCGAGCTTCGTCCGGACGGCTCATGATCTTGGGCACCACCAGCGCCGCGAGCACGCCGAGGATGACGATCACCACCATGATCTCGATCAGGGTGAAGCCGCGTGCACCACGGGAACGAAGGGATTGAGAGCGGGCGGAAGGGACTGCGAATCTGCGCATCGTATCTGGACCTTTTGCTTGTGTGTCGCATAAGTGGCAAGGGCCGCGCCTGGCAGTGGCGGGGCCGGATTCGCCAGCCAGTATAACCGGCACCACATGACTCTTAGATGTGGAGCGGAAACCGCGCATCGCGGAGTCTGATCCAGATCACACTGCGCAACTTGGCCAGTCGATAACTTGCATTTGCAATGCATGTTATTTATGATCGGACCCACGATGCAACTGACCCGCTTTTCCGACTATGCGCTGCGCCTGCTGATGTATGTTGCCAGGGGCGACGGCAGCCGGCCCATCACCATTGCCGAGGTGGGGCAGCAGTTCGACATCTCGCACAACCACCTGGTCAAGGTGGCGGCGCGGCTGTCGAAGCTGGGCTGGATCTCGGCCACGCGCGGGCGCCACGGCGGGCTGCAACTGGGGCCGCAGGCGGAGCAACTGACCATCGGCACCATCCTGCGCGAGCTGGAAGGGCACAAGGCGATCATCGACTGCCAGAACCCGCCCTGCGCCCTGACCGGCAACTGCCGCTTGCGGCGTGCGCTGGATGTCGCCGAACAGGCGTTTTACCGCGCACTCGACGATGTCACGTTGGCCGATGTCAGCGGCAGCCAGACCGCGGAGTCGATCATCCGCCTGCATCGCGATTTCCTGAACCGGCGTTCGGCCTGAACGGGCCTGTTCCGTTCGGGCGCCGACGAGCGCCGGTTTTATTGTGAGTAAAAACATGCATTTCGTTTGCATGAAATAAATGGAGTCTTGACTGATGTTGTCCGCTGCTTCCCGCCCCTATATCGATGCCAGCGTTCCGGTGCTGCGCGAACATGGTCTGGCCATCACCACGCATTTCTACCGCGAGATGTTCGCGGACCGGCCAGAGCTGACGCAGTTGTTCAACATGGGCAACCAGGCCAACGGCTCGCAGCAGCAATCGCTGGCGTCGGCCGTGTTCGCCTATGCCGCCAATATCGACAACGGCGCGGCGCTGGCCCCGGTGGTGGAGCGCATCGTGCACAAGCACGCGGCTGTGGGCCTGACGCCTTCGCACTATCCCATCGTCGGCCGTCACCTGCTGGGCGCCATCGGCGCCGTGCTGGGCGAGGCCGCCACGCCGGAACTGCTGGCCGCCTGGGACGAGGCCTACTGGCTGCTTGCCGGCGAGCTGATCGCCGCCGAAGCGCGCCTGTACCACAGCACCGGCGTCACGCCGGGCGAGCTGACCGCGGTGCGTGTGGTCCGCCGCGAAGCCCAGGGCGACAACGTGGTGGCGCTGACGCTGGCCGCGGCCGACGGCAAGCCGCTGCGCGATTTCAAGCCGGGCCAGTACATCAGCGTCGAAGCCCGCCTGGACGATGGCCACCGGCAACTGCGCCAGTATTCGTTGTCGGCAGAGCGCGGTCTGCCGACCTGGCGGATCTCGGTCAAGCGCGAAGACGGCGATCACCAGACGCCGGCCGGCGCCGTCTCCAACTGGCTGCATGCCAACGCTCAAGAAGGCACGGAGCTGGCCGTGAGCGCGCCGTTCGGCGATTTCGCCCCGGCGCTGGAGGGCAGCCGCCCGCTGGTGCTGCTGTCGGCGGGCATCGGCATCACGCCGATGGTGTCGGTGCTGCGCACGCTGGCAACCGAGCAGCCCGGGCGCCCGGTGCTGTTCGCGCACGCCGCGCGCGGCGGCCGTCATCACGCGCACCGCGCCGACCTGCAATGGGCGCGCGAACGGATGCCGCAGCTGCATACCCATATCAGCTATGAGAATCCCGAGCCTGCCGATCAGGCCGGACGCGACTACGACCACGCCGGCACCATGCCCGTCGCGGCGTTGCTGGAAGCGCCTGCAACGCAGCGCTTCATGGACGGCCGCTTCTACATGTGCGGCCCGCTTGGATTCATGCAGGCGCAGCGGCACGCGCTGATCAGCGCAGGCGTGCCGGTGGGGCATATCCACCGCGAAGTGTTCGGCCCGGATCTGCTGGACGACCTCCTATAAGTCGCTAGCCCGCAGCAACCGCGCGACAGACATCGTCATGTCTGTCTGGTACGCTTGGCGCGTCCTCGTCGAGCGTACCGTCCCGTGCAATATTCCCTCCGGCCTGTCTTCCGCCTTGATTCCTCCGCTGCCTGGTTGCCGCGCGCAGCCAGCCTGGTGCTGTTCATCGCGTTGTGCGCGCTGGCGACCTACTGGGTGCTTACCTTCAGCGCGATGCGGACCATCCCGGTGCCGCAGACCGCTCGGGTGGCGCAGACCGAAGCCATCGAGACAGGCGCCATAGCCACCCTGTTCGGCGGTTCGGCGCAGAGCGGGGTACGCGACGTGCAGCTGATCGGCGTGGTGGCGGACGTGGATGACGGCGCGGGGGCCGCCATCGTGTCGCTGGACGGCGGCCCGGCCAAGGCGGTGCGTGCCGGCACGGCCTTGTCGCAGCAGATCCGGCTGGTGGCGATCCATGGCCGCTCGGTCGTGATCGAGCGCAACGGCGTACGGCAGGAGATCGAATTGCCGATCCAGACGGGCATTTCGCGCGCTGGTGGCACGCCTGCCACGACAGCGCCGCCGCCATCCGGTGCGGCCGCTCCGATGGCAACGCCGATGCCTGCGCCTCCCCCCGCAGTCAGCCAGCCGCAGCCGCAACAGCCGCCGCCGCAACAACAACAGCAATCCCAGCCCCAGCCCCAAGGCCAGCCTCAGCCCATCGATCCTCGCCAGCTCCAGCCGGCGATGGCTCCGCAAGTACCAGCCGGCGAGCCCCTGTCAGCCAAGGATTGAGCTGGCCCCCGGCGCAACTATTAGCGCTTGCTTGCGTTCCCTTACGGGAGGGGTGTTATCTGTGAGTGGCGTAACATCGTATTAAAAGCGCCAACTTCCCTGCATCGTCTGCGTTCTAATCCGTACATGCCCACGTGATGAAAAGGAGCAAGACATGCAACGCAATCACAAGTCGCACATCCTCAAGCAGTTCCTGGCCGCTTCGGCCGTCTTCCTGGTTGCCGGTGGCGCCTTCGCCCAGGCCAGCGCGCCTGCAGCGGGGCCGCAAGGCGGTCCCATGCATGGCCACCACATGGGTCACGAAGGTGGCGGAATGTGGTTGAAGTCGATCGACACCGACCACGATGGCACCATCTCCAAGGCCGAGTTCGACGCGCTGTTCAACCGCATCGATACCAACCATGACGGCAAGCTCGACAAGGCCGAACTGGCGGCCTACCACAAAACAATGTGGGAGCAGCGGCGCGCAGAGATGCAGGCGGAATTCGAGGCCAAGTTCAAGGCGGCCGACAAGAACGGTGACGGTGCGCTGACCAAGGCCGAAGTCCAGGCCGGGCTGCCGCGGCTGGCGAAGCATTTCGACCAGCTTGATGCCAACCATGACGGCAAGCTGACCATGGACGAGATCAAGGCAGGCATGCAAAAAATGCACGAGGAGCGCATGCAGCGCATGCCGCGCGGCGGCCCCGGTGCGCCTGGCGCACCTGGGGCGCCCTCCAGCAAGGGCGGCTGATGCCGGCGCCCGCACCGGGCGCTGATGCATTCCACGACGCGCGACCTTCCAGGTCGCGCGTTTTCTTTTTTCTATCTGTAAAAAAGCCGGATGTGGTGGCAAACGCCCTTAGAATGCCGCTGCCCGATTCACCGGGCTTGGCACCATCCTTGCCTCCAATACCGCTCTTGAGATACCTGGCGAATTGCCGGGCAGCCTTGCCAGAGCCGGAATGTTCAGCCCATCCGGCTGTATCGCGAGTGATCGATAAGGCGGTACGAAGAGCGATAGTGTCAAAAAAATTGCGTACTTGTGCACGGCTTGTTAAATTTGCGCAAAAAAATTGCCAATAAACATATTGCGGAGCAACAAAATCGTGAGCAAGGTGGAGTTGGACAAGATCGACCGGAAGATCCTCGAGGTCCTCCAGACCAACGGCCGGCTGACCAACCTGGAGGTGGCCGAGCGCGTGAACCTGTCGCCCAGCCCCTGCCTGCGGCGCATCCGGCGGTTGGAGGAGATCGGCGTGATCCGCCAGTATGCGGCGCTGCTGGAGCCCGGCAAGATCGGCCTCGGACTGCTTGCCTACATCAACGTGCGGCTCGAGAAGCATGGCGGCGCGCCCAAGGGCAAGGCGCCGCTGGACCTGTTCCGCGCATCGATTGCAGTCTGGCCGGAAGTGGCGGCCTGCCATGCCATGACGGGCGAAATGGATCTGCTGCTCAAGGTCTATGTGGAAGACATGGAGCACTTTGCGCGCTTCATGCAGGAGCAATTGCTCGCCCATCCATCCGTGATCGACGTGCGCTCCAGCTTTGCGCTGGAAAGTATCAAGGACACCACGGCGCTGCCGGTGGCCGGCGGCTGAGTGCCCAAAACAAAAACGGCGCCCCGAGGGACGCCGTCTTGCGGTAACTGGCCCGGTGCCGGTCAGGCCGTATGCTTCTGCGGCACCATCGAGCGCCAGAAGCGCAGGCCGAAACGGCGCGCGTCGCGCAGATTGCGGCGGACCATGTAGTCCAGGTCGGCGACCTGTTCGTCCAGCGCCTCGGTCAGGCGGCTGACCGTATCGGCGGGCGGCAGCTCCAGGTAGGCATCGGCCTCGCCATAGGCGTACTGCACCTTCATCCCCGCTTTCTTGGCAATGTGCATCATGGCGGCGTTGCGCGACAGGCAGTGCATGTACAGCGTGCGCACGTTGGTATTGCGGCCATGGATGGCCGCGCGTTCGAACAGGGCGCTGCCGATGCCGCGGCCACGTGCGCTGCTCGACACCGAAACGCCGAATTCCGCCACGCGGCCCTGGGCGTTGTCGCGCAGGTTGGCGAAGTGGCCGACGCCGATCAGTTCGAGCTTGTCGTCATAGACGCCGAACACGGAATCATGGTCGAAATCAATGCTGTCGACGTAGGCTTCGATCACATGGTTGCCAACGGACTGGCCAAAACGTAGCAGGCGGTCTTCCTCGCCGAGGGCGAGAAAATGCTTCAGCAGGCGCGAGCGGTGGTGGGCTGCCAGCTCGCGTACCAGAACGGTAGCGCGCTGGGCGGCCTGTGCGGCTTCGGCTGCCTTGCGAAGATCTTCGTCGGAAATGGCGCCGACGGCCTTGCTCAGTTCGAGCGGATTCACGTTGTTTCCTTCCTGGTGCGATCAGAATAAAAATAGCACTGCCGTGGTGTTTATCCATGCACTTTTCACTGGATCGGTGCAAACTTCGGGCAAACACTAACTTGATGCGGCGCGAAAAGTATTGTAGCGGGATTGTCAGTTCTGCGTAAGCTTCGTGCGACGCAGCAGCTGCAACACCTGCTTTGGATCAAAAGAAAATCGAATAAAATCAACGGCATAAGAAATTGTGAAGAATCGTTAGCCCGATCAAGGTGTGGACTTGTTGCAACGCCGCAAGTCGCGCTGTGACGGCACTTTGTCCTGGCATCCAACGCGCTTACGCCAACGCCCCCGAACCTCTGATGACCGAGCCTCCTATTGTTGTGATCTACGCGCATCCCACCCCCAGCCGATCGCGCGTGAACCGGCCCCTGGCCGATGCGCTGGCGGCGCTCCCGCAGGTTCAGGTACGCGATCTCTACCGCAAATATGTCGATTACGACATCGACGTCGTGGCCGAGCAGCGCGTGCTGGCCGTGTCCGACACCGTCGTCCTGCAATACCCGGTGCGCTGGTACAGCGTGCCGGCCTTGCTCAAGCTGTGGCTGGACGAAGTGCTCGAACCCGGCTGGGCCTATGGGCCGGGCGGGACCGCGCTGCGCGGCAAGTCCCTGCTGGTGGTGGTCAGTACCGGCGGCACTGCCGACTCATATGGCGCGGACGGCAACCATGGCCACACCATCGACGAGTTCCTGCTGCCGCTCGAGCAGACCGCGGTCCTGTGCGGCATGAACTGGCTGCCGCCAGTCGTCCTGCATGACGCGGACAATGCCGACGCCACTGCGCTGGCCGACCACATCGCCCACGTCTGCGGACGGCTCGGCACGTCCCACGCCGGAACCAGCGGGGCCCGCGCATGAACCAGCACGACTTCCTGATTGCACTGGTGGTGTTCCTGATCGCGGCGGTGGTGGCGGTGCCGCTGGCGCGGCGCTCGGGCCTGGGCGCCGTGCTCGGCTACCTGCTGGCGGGCGCGGCCATCGGGCCGTTCGCGCTGCGGCTGGTGACCAATGTCGAATCGATCCTGCATTTCTCCGAGTTCGGCGTGGTGCTGATGATGTTCGTCATCGGGCTGGAACTGGAGCCGCGCAAGCTCTGGGCGCTACGCCGGAGCATCTTCGGCTACGGCGGCGCCCAGCTGGCCGCGTGCGCGCTCCTGATCGGGGTGGTGGCGGCACTGGCTGGCGCGCCCTGGCCGGTGGCACTGGTAGCCGGGCTGGGGCTGGCCCTGTCGTCGACGGCCATCGCCCTGGCGACGCTGACCGAGCGCAACCTGTTCGGCACCCCGGCCGGCACGGCCAGCTTTGGCATCCTGCTGTTCCAGGACATCGCGGCCATTCCCATGATCGCGCTGCTGCCGCTGCTCGCAGCCGAAAGCGCCGCCGATGCGGGTGGCACGGCCGGCTGGCTGGCCGCGGGCAAGGCAGTGGCGGTGATCGGGGCGGTGGTGGCGGGCGGCCGTTACCTGGTGCGCCCGGCGCTGCGCTTCATCGCGCGCACCGACATGCGCGAGATGTTCACCGCCTTTGCCCTGCTGCTGGTGGTGGGGATCGCGCTGATGATGGATGCGGTGGGCCTGTCGATGGCGCTCGGCACCTTCGTGGCGGGCGTGCTGCTGGCCGATTCCGAGTATCGCCACGCGCTGGAGGCCGACCTGGAGCCATTCAAGGGGCTGCTGCTGGGGCTCTTCTTCATGGCGGTCGGGATGTCGATCGACTTCGCCGTGCTGGCAAGCTCGCCCTGGCGGGTGCTGGGGCTGGTGGCCGCCTTCGTGGTGGGGAAGACCGCCGTGCTTGCCTTGCTCGCCCGCTACTTTTCAATTGCGCGCGGCCAGCGCCTGCTGTTCGCGCTGCTGATCTCGCAGGGCGGCGAGTTCGCCTTCGTGGTTTTCGGCGTGGCGGGCACAGCAGGGCTGCTGCCGCGCGGGACCGAGGCGCTGCTGGTGCTGGTGGTGGCACTGTCGATGGTGGCGACGCCGTTGCTGCTGCTGGCCTACGACCGGCTGGTAGCTCCGCATGTGGGTGCGCTGTCGAAGCGGCCGGACGACAAGATCACGCCGCAGGACAATCCGGTATTGATTGCCGGCTTCGGCCGCTTCGGCCAGATCATCGGGCGCCTGCTGTACGCGCAGGGGATCGGCGTCACGGTGCTGGACCACGATCCGGACCAGATCGAGTTCCTGCGCCAGTACGGCTTCAAGATCTTCTACGGCGACGCCACGCGCATCGACCTGCTCGAAGCCGCCGGCATCGCCAAAGCCAGGATCCTGGTGGTTGCCATCGACGGCATGGACGACAGCCTGCAACTGATCGACCGCGTGCGCGAACGCTTCCCGCAACTGCAGATCTATGCGCGGGCTCGCCACGTGTCGCACATCTACCAGCTCAAGGACCGTGGCGTGCAGCTATTCGAGCGGGAAATGTTCGAGGGCTCGCTGATGCTGGGCCGGCGCGTGCTGGAAGGGCTGGGATTCGATCCGGCCGAGGCACGCAATGTGGCGCTGCGCTTTCGCCGCCACAACATCCAGGCCATCGACCGCTTCTATCCGCACTACACGGACCAGAAAAAGCTGGTCTCGCTGGCACGCCAGGCGCGCGACGAGCTGCAGGAAATGTTCCGCCAGGACCGCGAGCAGCGGCGCCAGCGCGAGGAGGCGGATTGGTCCTGAACTGATGGGAGGGCGCCGGGCGCCCCTCAGCGCAATACTGCGGCCTTCGCCGGTTTGCCCGGCAGGCCGCCGTCGAGCAGGTCGAGCACCATGTCGGCAAAGTCTGCGTACGACAGTTTGCCGCCCGGCTTGAGCCAGGTGAAGGTCCAGTTGATCATGCCGAACACCGTCATGGTCAGCGCGGTCTGGTTGTCGCGGGTGACGCGCTCCGGATAGGCGCGGCGCAGCAGGCGCGAAAAGCCGGCGACCACGTCGCGCTCGCGGCCAAGGATGACGTCGCGCTGTTCGTCGGCCAGGAACTTGACGTCATTGATCAGGGCGATATGGCGCGTCTGCGAGTTTTCATACTCGGCGAGGAAGGCGCGGATCAGGTTGGCAAAGCCCTCCTGGTCGGTGCGGCCTTGCCGCTCGGCATCGGACTCGACCTCGGTGACGATCAGCATCAGCCGGCGCGTGTAGCGGTCGAGCAGGTCGAACAGGATCGCTTCCTTGCTTTCGTAGTAATGGTACAGCCGCGCCTTGGACGTGCCGCAGGCCGCGGCCAGGTCTGCCATCGACGTGCTCGGATAGCTGCTGTTGGCGAAAGCGGCGGCTGCCAGCTCCAGGATCTGTTCGCGTTGTGCCTCGAAATCGGGCGCCTTGGTACGGGCCATATATGTCCGGCTGGTTCCGACTTGGTTCGGCTTGGTTCGGCTTATTCCGCGCTGGCGGGCAGGTGGCGGCGCAGCTCGCAGGTCTGCAGCGAGTCGGCGTTGCCACGCAGCACCATCAGGCCGGCGGCGATCAGCTCGCGGCAACGCCAGAACACGAACCAGTCGCTGGCGAGCAGCCCTTCGATCGCGCCCATCACGCTGCCTACCACTTGCGCAGCCGGCGTCCATTCGGCCGGAGCGCGTTCCATGATGATTTCATCGATGGTGTGGTACGCCGCCGGCACCAACGTGTTGCCCTTCCAGAGCCGCACGTCGGCGTTTTCCTTGACGTTCTGCTGCCATTCGTAGCCCAGGCGGCCCAGTCGCAGCACCGAGACCGGCGCGATGGTGGAAAACCGCCGCGCCAGCCGGGCCGGCGTGTACATGCCGATGGCGGTCAGGTTGCCCTGGGCGGGTATTTCGAGCTCGCGCGGGTCCATGGCGACCTCGTTGATCCGCTGCGGCGCCTGGTAGAGGTGGAACACGACCCGGCGCAGCATCAACTGGTCGGCGGCGCTCTGGCCGTGCCAGATCGACACTTCCATGTCGCCCTGCCGCAGCCCCTGCAGCTGGCTCAGCGCCTGACGCATCTCGGCGGCGAAGTCGATATCGGTGTGCGGGGCCACGCGCTGCCAGAAGCCCGAGCGGATCAGGCCCGTGCTGTCGACATCGGCGAGCGGACCCACGGCGAGGTCGTCGCGCAGCACGACCACCGGGTCCGGCCGGGCAGCCTGCGCCAGCGCCTGGCGCAGTGTGTTGCCCGCTACATCACCGTTGACGACATGGATATATTGCATGGCCGTGATTGTATACGCGTGAGATGGTTCCCAGACACCTGTGGCCTCGCGCATACGGCAGGCCTGTCAATCCGGCACGCGCGGTGGGCTGTCTTACGCCATTGTAATCACGGCGGGCCGGCGCGCCTGTCGGGCTGCGTCCGGCAGGGCGCGTTTCAGCGTTCGTCGTAGCTGACCACGACCCGGGGCGTAAGCGCGCGCGCCTGGCAGGTGAGCACGAAGCCCTTTTCCATCTCCCACGGTTCCAGCGTGTAGTTCTTTTCCATTTCGACCTTGCCCTCGAGCACCTTGGCGCGGCAGGTACAGCAGACCCCGCTCTTGCAGGCATAGGGCAGATCCAGCCCGGCGGCCAGCGCGGTGTCCAGCACTTTTCCGTCTTCCAGCGGCAGCCTCATCTTGTGCTGCTTGCCATCCAGCACCACCACCAGCTCGGCGGTGCCGGCATGATCGGTGGCGGCGTGTGCCGGCGTACGCTTCTGTTGAGCGACCGGCACGCCAAAGCGTTCGGCATGGATGCGGTGCGGATCGACGCCGGCGTCGCGAAGCGCGTTCTCGACTTCGTCGATCATTGAGGCCGGCCCGCAGACGAAGGCGGCGTCGATGTCCTCGGCCGGGATCAGCGTCTGCAGGAAGGCGGTCACGCGCGCGTGGTCGAGGCGGCCGTGCAGCAGCTCGACCTCCTGCGGCTGGCGCGACAGCACGTGATACAGCGTGAAGCGCGACAGGTACTGGTTCTTCAGGTCTTCCAGCGCTTCGGAAAAGATGATGGTGTCGACGCTGCGGTTGCCGTAGACCAGTGTGAAGCGGCTGCCCGGCTCGCGCTCCAGCGTGGTGCGGATCAGCGAGAGCACCGGCGTGATGCCGCTGCCGGCGGCGAAGGCCACGTAATGGCGCGCGCTGTCCGCATCGAGCGGCACGTAGAAGCGGCCGTCCGGCGTCATCACGTCGAAGACCTGGCCCGGCGAGATGGCGTCGTGCAGATAGCTGGAGAACAGGCCGTCTTCCACCAGCTTGACCGCCACGCGCAGCTCGCCACGCTCGTCGTAATCCTGCACGCCGCAGCAGATCGAGTACGAGCGGCGCACGTCCTGGCCGTCGACCGGCGCCTTGAGCGTCAGGAACTGGCCCTGCGTAAAGCGGTAAGCGTCGCGCAGCTCCGCCGGCACCTCGAAGGCAATCGAGATGGTGTCGGCGGTCTCGGGGCGTACCTGCGCCACGCGCAGCGGATGGAACTGTGGGGTCATGGCGCTTTCGGCTCGGGCCGGCGGGGGTCAGTAGGGTTTGAAGTAGTCGAACGGCTCGCGGCAGTCCAGGCAGCGGTACAGCGCCTTGCAGGCCGTGGAGGCAAAGCGCGAGATTTCCTGGGTGTGGTGGCTGCCGCAGCGCGGGCATGGCACCAGGTCAGGGGCGCCGGCACGGGCGGCGCGCGGCACGAAGCGCATCGGCCGCGCGGCTGCGGGCGCCTGGCTGCACTGGCCGGGCGGTGCAATGCCATAGGCGCGCAGCCGTTCCCGGCCGGCCTCGCTGATCCAGTCCGTGGTCCAGGCCGGCGACAGCGTGGTCCGGATGCGCCAGGGGCCTAGCCCGGCCGCGTCGAGCGCCAGGCCGATGTCCTCGGCGATCTGCGACATGGCGGGGCAGCCGGAGTAGGTCGGCGTGATGACGACTTCGAGCGCGGCGTCGTCAGCGACGGCTATATCGCGCAGGATGCCGAGGTCTCGGATCGAAACCACCGGGATCTCGGGATCTGGCACCGATTCCAGCACCGCCCAGGCCCGCGCTGCGCGATCCGCAGTGGCGGCCGAGTTTGCGCTGGGTGCTGGCGATGGGCTCATGCTGGTCATGCCTCTGGCAGAAATCGTGCGCTCACCATTGCGCGCCCGGATGGGCGCGGGCCAGGCTCTGCAGCTCGCCCAGCAGGTAGCTCATATGCTCGGAGTGCACGCCGTGCTTGCCGGTCGACAGGAACGCGCTGGCGGCCGGCATGGTCAGCGTGGCGGCTTCGAGCGTCTCGTTCACGGTGGCTTGCCAGGCGTCGCGCAAGTCAGCGGTCGGGACTGCCACGCCTTGTGCGGCGGCTTCCTGCTCGACCGGGTCGGTGGCAAAACACTCGTTCATGTACGGCATCAGGTGGTTGAGCGCGCCTTGCATGCGCGCGTGGGACTCGTCCGTGCCATCGCCCAGCCGCACCACCCAGCCGGCGGCGTGATGCAGGTGGTAGCGGGCCTCCTTGACGGACTTGGCAGCGATCGCAGCCAGGCCCGCATCGTTGCTGCCTTCCAGCGCGGCCCATAGTTCGACCATCAGCGCGCTGTACAGGAAGTTACGCATGATCGTGACGGCGTAGTCCCGCTCGGTGCGGACCGTGCCCGCCAGCGGGCCGCTATGCGGCAGTTCCAGCAGGGTCCAGTTGTGGAATTCCCGCTCGGCTCGCCAGTAGGCGTACTCGTCCTCGTGACGGGGCAGCCCGGTCAGCTCGCCTTCCAGCATGCCGGCATGGGCATAGAGCAGGCGCGCCTGCCCGACCAGGTCGAGGCTGATGTTGGCGAGCGCGATGTCCTCTTCCAGCGCCGGGCCGTGGCCGCACCATTCGGCATTGCGCTGGCCAAGGATCAGGGCGTTGTCCGCCAGCCGCAGCAAGTACTGGAGCGCGGCGGTGCGTGCCAGCGGCAGATGCGCAGGCGAGGCGGGTTGCGGGGATTGGCTCATGATGCCGGGCCCTTACATGTGATTGACTTCGTCGGGCAATTGGTAGAACGTCGGGTGCCGGTAGATCTTGTCGGCCATCGGGTCGAACAGCTCCGGCTTTTCCTCCGGCGCACTGGCGGTGATGGCGTTCGACGGCACCACCCAGATCGACACACCTTCCTGGCGCCGCGTGTAGACATCTCGCGCCATGTGCAGCGCCTGCTGGGCGTCGGCGGCGTGCAGGCTGCCGCAATGCTTGTGTTCCAGGCCCTGCTTGCTGCGTACGAAGACTTCCCACAGCGGCCATTCTTTCCGGTTCATCCTTGTCTCCTGTGTTCAGGCCGCGGCGCGGCTGGTGCGCGCTTCGCGCTCGACTACCTTGGCGGCATGGGCGAGCGCGGCTTTGCGCACCCAGGCGCCGTCATCGTGCGCCTTGACGCGGGTGGCGAGGCGCTCCTTGTTGCAGGGGCCGTCACCGTTGATCACACGCCAGAATTCGTCCCAGTCGAGCGGACTGTAGTCGTAGTGGCCGCGCCCGGCATTCCATTGCAGGCCAGGGTCGGGCAGCGTCACGCCGAGTATGCGGGCCTGCTCGACAGTGGCATCGACAAATTTCTGGCGCAGGTCATCGTTCGAAATGCGCTTGATGCCCCAGGCCATGGTCTGCGCGCTGTTGGTCGAGGCCGCATCGGGCGGGCCGAACATCATCAGCACCGGGAACCACCAGCGGTTGACCGCGTCCTGCACCATCTCGCGCTGAGCGTCGGTGCCGCGCATCATGGCGAGCAGGGCGTCAAAGCCCTGGCGCTGGTGGAAGGACTCTTCCTTGCAGATGCGGATCATCGCGCGCGCATACGGCCCGTACGAGCAGCGGCACAGCGGAATCTGGTTCATGATCGCGGCGCCGTCGACCAGCCAGCCGATTACGCCGACATCGGCCCAGGTCAGCGTCGGGTAGTTGAAGATCGACGAATACTTGGCCTTGCCCGAATGCAACGCATCGACCAGGTCGTCGCGCGAGGCATCGAGCGTTTCGGCGGCGGAATACAGGTAAAGCCCATGGCCGCCTTCGTCCTGCACCTTGGCCAGCAGGATGGCCTTGCGCTTGAGCGACGGCGCGCGGCTGATCCAGTTGCCTTCAGGGAGCATGCCGACGATTTCGGAATGCGCGTGCTGCGAGATCTGCCGGACCAGCGTCTTGCGGTAGGCCTCGGGCATCCAGTCCTGCGGCTCGATCTTGTCGTCGGCGGCCATGCGCGCGTCGAATGCGGCCTGTCGACCGGCTTCGTTCAGATCGGGGTCGGGTTGGCCGGCGGTTTGCGCGTTGCCGGGCAGATCCAGACTCTGGGTGTACATAAAGCCTCCTTGGTCGAGGCCGCCCGTTCTTGTCGTGGCCGGGTCAGCAATAGTCCCTCCTATTATATATAAACCGACCGGTCGGTCAATTTTTGCTGCGGATGGTGCCAAGGACCGGATTGCGATCATGCGCGGGAAATTCCGCGCGGCGTTGTTGTCTATTTATATAGAAGGCCTGTTGCCGCTAGGAGGGAGAGGGCAGGCCGGCAGGACGCAGCATGTCGTACCCACAGCCTTTCTCGTCTTCATCCTGGCAGGCCGCCGCGCGGCGGGTCCGCTTGTTCCGGATACTGACCGTCAGCGTGCTCGCAGCTGCGCTTTCCATACCGGCGGCGGCAGCCAACCTGCCGAATCCTCCGGGGCCGGCGTCCACCGACGCGGTCGCCGACCTGGCCCGCGTACAGCAGGCCTTCCTCAGGCAAGTCAAACCGCGCCGCAATCTGCCGGCGGCCTCGGCAAAGCTTTATGCGGGAATGCTCGGCGATGCCTTGCGCACGGCCGGGCTCGGAGCGGAAGCCGGGCACTGGGTGCTCCTGGTCGATCGCAACCCACGTGTGCAGGCCATCATGCTTTATGGCCGCACGGCTGCCGATGCGCCCTGGCAATGGATCGGCGCCACGCCGGTCTCCACGGGGCGGCCCGGCGAGTTCGATCACTTTGTGACGCCGCTCGGCGTGTTCGACCACAGCCTCGACAACCTGGACTTCCGCGCCGAGGGCACGCTCAACGAGAACGGCATCCGCGGCTACGGCGCGCGCGGCATGCGAGTCTTCGATTTCGGCTGGGTCGACGCAGAACGCGGATGGGGCAGGGGCGGAGAGAGCGAGATGCGCCTGCAGATGCATGCGACAGATCCCGACCGGCTCGAATCCCGGCTGGGCCGTCCGGCCTCCAAGGGATGCGTGCGCATTCCGGCTGCGCTGAACCGGCTGATCGACCACTATGGCCTGCTCGATGCGGACTACCTCGCCGCTGCCGGGCGCGGCGACTCGCTCTGGGTGCTGAGTCCGGACCGCTCCCCGGTGGCCGACCCGGGCCGCTACCTGGTCGTGGTCGACTCGGCTGTGCATGCTCCGGCTGCAGGCCAGCAGGCGCGGCCGGCCGGCGCGTCAGGCGGTTGACCGGGACCCGCCACGTGCCGGCTCAGGCATGTGTAGTATCGATGCAGGCGGTGCAAGCCCCCTTCCTTTTTCATTTCTCCGGAGGTAACGCAAATGACTCGCGCGGCGTATAGCAAGATCGTGGTGGCCGTGGATGGCAGCAGCACATCGGACCTGGCACTGGCCGAGGCCATTCGGAATGCCGGCCAGAGTGGCGCAACGGTGCTCGCCCTCTATGTCGTGGACAGCGCCACGCCACTCTTCGATGCCGGCTACTACGATCCGGGCCAGTTGCAGAAAGCCTTTGTCGAAAGCGGCGAACGTGCCCTGCAGAGTGCCGCCAGACGGCTGGCCGCGGCCAACGTGCCGCACGAAACGCAGCTTGTGAACGAAGCGGCCGTGCCGGGCGATATTGGTGCCTCGATCAATGAAGCCGCAAGGAAGTGGGGCGCCGACCTGCTGGTCATTGGTACGCACGGGCGCCGTGGCGTGCGCCGCCTGGTGCTGGGCAGTGTGGCCGAAGCCGTGATCCGCCAGTCCAGCATGCCGGTGCTGCTGGTGCGCGGCGAAGCGACAGGGAACTGACGCGGGCCTGCTGCCGGCCTTCCTGGATCCGTTCAGCCTGCGAAGCGGAAATGCCCGCTTCGCAGCACGATTTCTCGTGCCTCGGTCAGTTCGAACAGGCTTTCGGCGAGGCTTTCGATGCGCTGGCGGTTGCTGGTGAAGGCCGCCACCAGGTCTTCCTCGCGCGGCGAGCGCGCACCGAAATGCGCCTCGAGCGCTTCAGCGGTGACGGAATACTGGGTGGGCGTGCCGTTGACCGTGGCAGGGCACGAAAGCGTCAGGCTGGCCGCGCAGTAGGCCGGGACGCTGCGAGGGAACGTGACATCGGACATGGCGTACCTCGTGCAGGGCGACGGTGGAATGACAACATTCTAGGTCATTGCCGCTGCCGGTAAAGCCCCGGGGTAGCTGGCCACCAGAAGCCGCGCGAGTGTCGGCTGCGCTGCACACCGGCCATCGGTATTCGCTTCGGCGCTCAACCCGGATGGGCCTGGTGGAGAGCGGACGGAGGCGTGGCCGTACCCGCCAGTTCACGCAAGGCGGCGACCCCGGCGTGCGCGGCCGCGATATGCGACCCGGCATAGTCAGCCTGTTCGGCGAGGAACTGCTCGAATGGCCGATCGTCGGACAGGCCGGCCCCAGGCCGCGCCTGTCGATTGTCGTTCTCCGCCGCCAGCCCGGGCCGCACGGCAACTTCCGCCAGCCGCGTCTCCAGCTCGAGCAGCATGGCCTGCGTAGCAGGACGCGGCGCGAGCTCGAACGCACCCGATTCGGTGCCGGCCCGCACCACGCCGCTCAGCGCCGCCATGCGCCGCACCGTGGCATGCAGTTGCGGGTAGGCCGACGCCATTCCGGGCGCAAGGCTGCTGGCCGACTGGCCGAGCGTCTGTTCGGCGCGAGTCGAGGCCCGGCCGGCGGCAACCCGCAGTGCCTCGAGACGCGTTGTGGCCGGGGCCATCGTGCGGCTGGCCGCGAATGCCGCACGCAGATAGACGGCGTTGACCGCCAGCGCGTCCAGGCTGTGCCGGAATACCCGCGACATTTCCACGCGCGGCGCGAGCACGTAATAGCTGGCCAGCGCGATCAGGCAGCCGAGGGCGGTATCGATGCCGCGCAGGGCAGCGAAGTGGCTGCTGTCTACCGCCGGCGCGGCGACCCACGAGAACAGGATCACCGCCGGCGTCAGGCAGAAAGCGAATCCGCCCGGCTGACCGGCCAGCCTGCTGGCATAGGCGCCGGCCAGGAATGCGGCACTGATAGCCAGGGCCAGCGCCGGGGCCGGGTGGGCCAGCCCGATGCCGCAAGCGAGCAGGGCGCCCGCGAGCGAGCCGGCAAAGCGCTTGAAAGAGATCCGCCGGGTGGTCTGCAGTTGCGGACTCAGCACCATGATCACCGTGACCGCAACCCAGTAGCCATGATCGACCTGCCAAAAGTGCGCCGGCACCAGGCTCAGGCTGCCGGCCAGGGCCAGCCGCACCGCGTGGCGCGTGGCCAGGGCGTCGCGGGCGGCGTGCTCGCCCACTGCGCTGCGCACGCGGTCGAAGGCGTGCCACAGTCCCCGGCGCGGCCAGTCGAAGCCGGCGCGCCAGCGCTCGAAATCCGGATGCCGCGACAGGGCCGCAAGGGCCGACTGGTAGGGCGGCGGGGCGCTGGCGTTGGGCATGGGGGCGACCACGCGCCTGAGTTCGCGGTGGAGCGCGGCGCTGAGAGAGGGCAGGTCGGCAGCGTGCCGTGCCATGGCGTCGTTGACCTGTTCCCGCGCATCGGCCAGGCAGCGAGCCACGTGGCGCAACGGCAGCCCGTGCCCGGCTCCCGCGCGCTCGCGAAGCTCGGCCGCGACGATCAGCAGCGCGAACAGGACATCCGCGACGCCGACCACGTAGGCGTAATGGAGCAGGCTGTATGCCTCGCGCGGGCTGCGGCCGGCATGGATGGCGCGGCGTGCGGCTTCGATGCGGTTGCGCACATCCTGCTTGCAGACGGTGATGTCCGGCTCGTGGGCGGTATCTGCCAGTGCGGCGGCAAAGCGCAGCAGGGCGTCGAAGACGGCAACTGTCTCGGTGCGCGGGCGTGTGTCGCGTTGCGAAGGGATCAGCGCGAGGCAGACCAGGCAGGCGAAAACGCCGCCGCGCAGGTAGTCGAGGCCGGTGCCGAGTACGTGTGTCGCCAGCTCGACGTTGCCGGCAGGTTGCAGGCAGGCTGCGACCAGCACCACATAGAGCAGCTTGGCACACAGCGCGCTTGCCGGGCCGCGCGTCTCGGCCAGGCCGGCGCCAAGCCCCGCTACCAGCGCCACGACGAACGCCAGCCAGGGCATCAGTGCCACGGCGGCACCGAGCGCGCTCGCCAGACCGCCGCCGATACCGACCGCGCCAAGGCTGGCAAGCCTGGTGGCCGCGGTGCCGTCACGATCGGCCAGGCAGGTCCAGATCGATGCCGTTGCCGACCATATGTACCCGCTGTCGCCGGTCAGCCAGCCCAGTCCTGCCAGCGACAGGAACGATAGCGCATAGATCACGCCGCGCCGTATCAACGGAGCTTCTGGCCAGTTCGGAAGGAAGCGCGGCAGGGCGAGCATGAGGGGCGGGCTTGAGAGTGGCAACGTCAGGCATCAGGGCATCCGCTCAAATGCGAATGGTCCGCTGCCACTCTACGGCATGGATTGTTGCGTCGCAACAAAATCGCCTGTGTGTGGCAGATGGGCGGCGATTTGTCGGAAGCAGCACCGCCATGGCGCGCGGCGGCCCGTTGTGGTGCGCAATTTGCACTTGCAGCGCGCCGCCAGGCGAAATTGGAATCGCAGCAAAGGGCAGCGCCGGAAAACGGGCAAAAAAAACCCGCGCAGTGTTGTGCGCGGGCTGGAATCCACCGAGGTGGTGGAGGAGACAGACTTCACTATACATGGTTTGTTGCGACGCACCAAGGCGCGCAGAACAGATGTCTGCCGATGAGCACAATACCGTTGCTTTCGTGCAACATGCCTATTCTTTAAATGCTTAATACGCCGCTGCCGGCCCCGGAACGACTGGAAAACCTAGCGGAAAAGGTAGGCAATCCAGACCGCGCAGGCGAGGCCGACCAGATCGGCAAAGAGCGCGCACCCCAACGCGTGCCGGGTGTTGCGCACATTGACGCTGCCGAAATAGACAGCCAGCACATAGAAAGTGGTTTCCGTGGAGCCCTGGATGATCGCTGCGAGCCGTCCCTGGAAGGAATCGACCCCGTAGGTGGTCATCACATCCACCATCAGCCCGCGCGCACCCGCGCCCGACAGGATCTTCATCAGACCTACCGGCAGGGCCGGGACGAAGTCCGTGTTCATGCCCAGCCAGGCGAAGCCGGCTGTCAGGCCGCGCATCAGCACGTCCATGCAGCCGCTTACGCGGAACAGGCCGATTGCGACGAGGATCGCTACCAGATAGGGAATGATCTGCACCGCGACGCCAAAGCCTTCCTTGGCGCCATCGATGAACGCTTCATAGACATTCACGCGCCGGATCGCCCCACACACCAGGAAGAGCATGATCAGCGACAGGATGAAGCCGCTGCCTGCCAGCGCGGCCAGGCTGCTTACTTCTGCGGGCGGCGCATGGCGCAGCCACAGGAAGAGGCCGCCCACACCCGCGGCGGTCAACCCAAAGGCCAGCAGCACCGCGGGTTTGAGCAGGTTGAGCCGCTGCACCCACGCCACGGCCAGCAGCCCGGCCAGGCAGGAGGCGCCGGTCGCGAGCAAGGTTGGCAGGAAGATGTCGGCCGCATTGAATCCGACCAGACCCTGCTTGACGGCAATCGCCTGCCGGATGGCGATGACCGAAGTCGGGATCAGCGTCAGCCCGGCCGTGTTCAGGACGATGAACATGATCTGCGCATTGCTGGCGACGTCGGGGCGGTGATTGAGCGTCTGCAGCTCGCGCATAGCGTTGAGTCCGAGCGGCGTGGCGGCGTTGTCCAGGCCCAGCAGGTTGGCCGACACGTTCATCATCATCGCGCCCTGCGCCGGATGGCCCTGGGGCACGCCGGGAAAGAAATGCCGCAGCAGCGGGTTCACCAGGCGCGCGAAGCTGTCGACCACGCCGGCGCGCTCGCCAATGCGCATGATGCCGATCCACAGGCTCATCACTCCGGCCAGTCCCAGCGAGATTTCGAATGCCGTGCGGGCGCTGTCGAACAGGCTCGCCAGCATGGCCGGGAAGACCGTGACGTCGCCGCTGAGCAGGCGCACGCACGCCGCGACAAAGGCAAGCAGGAAAAAGCCGAGCCAGACCAGGTTCAGTGCCATCGAAGATTCGGAGCGGTTGGAGGTGCCAGCCGGAGCCAGCGGAGCCGGACAAGTCCCGCATCATAGCTGCGTGACTCGTCAGGGTGTCCGCGGCGGTCCGGTGCCGCCTGCCCGGATGGGGCGGAACTACGCCAGTGCGGCGCCGCGGTCGGCCAGCAAGGCGCGCAGCACCGAGCGGTGGCAGCGCGCCTCGTCCTCGCAATAGCACCCGAGCGAGAAATTGGTCTGGTGCGACAGGGCCGCCAGCAGGTCCAGCGTACGGCTCGCATCGGGCTCCGCCATCTCCTTGCGGAAATGCCGCACGAAGGCGTTCCAGGCCTTGTCGTCGGCAGCCGCCAGCGCCTGGGCGACCAGCTCCGCCGACGGCGACAGCGCGGGATACCAGACGTCATAGAAATCCCGGCTGGCGAACTCCGATTTGGGAACGCCGCGGGGCGGCCTGCGTACGGTTCCGATACGCAGGCCTTCACCGGCGCTGCGAGGCGATCCGAGTTTCACGATGTGAATGGTCATGGACGAAGCCGCTCAAGCGGTCGCGCTTTGCTGAAGTCCCAGATCATGAATCATGGTGTCGCGCATGACAAACTTCTGCACTTTGCCCGTGACCGTCATCGGCATCTCCGCCACAAAACGGATGTAGCGCGGGATCTTGTAGTGCGCGATCTGGTCGCGGCAAAACTCGCGGATCTCGTCCTCGGTCGCAGTCTTGCCGGGTTTGAGCACGATCCAGGCGCAGACTTCCTCGCCGTACTTCTGGTCAGGGACGCCGAAGACCTGCACGGCTTGTACTTTTGGATGGCGGAACAGGAATTCCTCGATCTCGCGCGGGTAGATGTTCTCGCCACCGCGAATCAGCATGTCCTTGACCCGGCCGACGATATTGCAATAGCCCTCGGCATCGATGGTGGCCAGGTCGCCGGTGTACATCCAGCCGTCGCGGATCGACTCCTTGGTGCGCGCCTCATCTTCCCAGTAGCCCAGCATCACCGAGTAGCCGCGCGTGCAAAGCTCGCCGGTCGTGCCGAGCGGTACGATCTCGCCGCCGCCATCGACAACCTTGCACTGAAGGTGAGGCTGGACGCGGCCAACGGTCGAGACCCGCTTGTCGAGCGGATCGTCGGTGGCGCTCTGGAATGACACCGGGCTAGTCTCGGTCATGCCGTAAGCGATGGTGACTTCGGCCATATGCAGGTCCGCAATGACCCGCTTCATTACCTCGATGGGGCAGGGCGCGCCGGCCATGATGCCGGTGCGCAGGGTGGAGAAGTCGAATCGCCCGAACTCCGGATGATCCAGCTGTGCGATGAACATCGTCGGCACGCCATGCAGGGCGGTGCAGCGCTCCTCGCTGACGGCATGCATGGTGGCAAGTGGATCGAAAGCCTCTCCGGGGAACACCATGCAGGCGCCGACCGATACGCAGGCCAGTACCGACAGCACCATCCCGAAGCAGTGATAGAGCGGGACGGGGATGCAAAGTGTGTCGGCCGGCCCGAGGCGCATCGCCATGGCGACGAAGCGTCCGTTGTTGACCACGTTGTGGTGGGTCAGCGTCGCGCCTTTCGGGTTGCCGGTGGTACCGCTGGTGAACTGGATATTGATGGCATCGTGCGTGTCGAGTGCAGCAGTCGCCACATCCAGCTTTTGCGCATCGGCCGTCGCCAGCAGTTGCTCGTAGTTCAGCATCCCCGGCGTGACCTCGGCGCCCATGCGCACCACCCATTGCAGGTGCGGCAACCGCGCCGCACGCAACTCGCCCGGCCGGCACGCCGCCAGTTCCGGCGCCAACGCCTGGAGCATCCCCAGGTAGTCGCTGGATTTGAAGCGCACGGCGCTGATCAGCATGCGCACCCCTGCCTTGTTGAGCGCGTACTCGAGCTCCGATTGCCGGTAGGCCGGATTGATGTTCACCAGAATGGCGCCAATGCGCGCGGTGGCGAACTGGGTCACGAGCCACTCGACGCGATTGGGCGACCAGATGCCGACCCGGTCGCCGCGAACGATGCCGCGCTCCAGCAATCCCGCTGCCAGCGAGTCGACCTGCCGGCTGAACGCCGCCCAGCTCCAGCGGACGCCCTGCTCGCGAAAAACAACTGCGGGCCCCTCCGGGTTTGCGTCGACGGTCCGCGCCAGCAAGGCCGGGATCGTGTCATCGGAAAGTGGAACGTCGGTAGCACCGGTCACAAGGGAATGGCCGGCCTGTACGGATGTGATCATCTTGTCTCCTTCCACTGCTCTGCTGGCACTGATAGATATATAGACCCGCAGCGACTTGCTCCCCGGGTGTACCGAGCTTAAGGCAGACCGCGCCCGCCAGCTGTCACCGCCGCGACAGTTGTGCTGATTGCGGCGCTTTTATTGCTTTTTCGAATTATTTCGGAGAACCCCTTGCCAGCCCGGCGTTCGTCCCTTAATATTCGCCCCCTCGCAACACAACGCGGCGCTGCAAGGCAGCACTGGCAAGGGTTGCGGGGTCGGCCGGTGA